>NZ_KE387084.1:205283-213151 GCF_000430445.1 Saccharomonospora iraqiensis subsp. iraqiensis | reverse complement strand
CGGTCAGGCCCCGCCCAGCCGGGCGGTGATGCCCGCGGCAGCCTCCCGCACCACCTCGCCGTACAGCTCGAGCTGGTCGCGGGAGACGCGGAACCGCGGCGCCGACAGCAGCACCGCGGCCACCTGCTCACCCCGGTGGTCGGCCACCGGGGCGGCGAGACCGGCCTCCTCCAGCGACGTCTCGCCGTAGTTCACCGCGTAGCCGAGTTTGCGCACCTCGCCCAGCCGGTCGACGTAGGCGGCGACGGTGTGCTCGTCCACGCCGGGCATGTGCAGCACCCCGCGTTCCAGCAGGCCGCGCACCCGGTTCTCCTCCAGCGCGGCGCAGAACACCTGCACCGACGAGCTCGCCGCCGTGTTGTACCGGGTGCCCAACGGGGTGGTGTGTTTGACCTGGTGCGGGCTGGCCACCTGCTCCACACAGATCGACTCGGTGTCGTTCCACACCATCAACGCCGCCGTCTCCCCCGTACGGCGGGTCAGGTCGGCCAGCACCGGGTAGGCCGCCCGCCGCACGTCCAGATCGGCCAGCAACGGCCCCGCCAGCGCCAGCACCCCCAGCCCCAGCCGGAACCGCCGCGACGGCTCGTCCCGCTCGACCAGGTTCTCCCGCTCCAGGGTCGCCAGGATGCGCGACACCGTGCTCTTGTGCAGCCCCACCCGGGCGGCGATCTCGGTCACCCCGAGTTCGGGTTCCTCGCTGCTGAAGGCCCCCAGTACGGCGATGCCGTTGGACAGCACCGACATCGCCCGGCCCTCGCCACCGGGCCGCTCGCCCGCGTCCGCGACGTCGTTCACCATGCCGACATCCTCTCGTGTCACCCGGAGGCGCCTCCGCCGCACCCGCCCAGGGGGCGAGGCGGGCGCGGCGGAGGCGGGTCCGTGTCAGCCGCGGACGATGTTGTGCTCCGGGCCGAACGGGAACTTCGTGATGTTCTCCGCGCCGTTCTCGGTGACCACCAGGATGTCGTGCTCCCGGTAGCCGCCCGCGCCGGGCTCACCCTCCGGAACCATGATCATCGGCTCCATGGAGACCACCATGCCCGGTTCGAGCACCGTCTCGATGTCCTCCCGCAGTTCCAGCCCGGCCTCCCGGCCGTAGTAGTGGCTGAGCACGCCGAACGAGTGGCCGTAGCCGAAGGTGCGGTTGGCGAGCAGACCGTGCTCGATGTAGATCTCGTTCAGCGTGTGCGCGATCTCGCCGCAGCTGATGCCGGGCCGGATCAGGTCCAGACCGCGCTTGTGCACGTCCACGTTGATGTTCCACAGCTCCAACGACCGCGCGTCCGGCTCACCGAGGAACATGGTCCGCTCCAGCGCGGTGTAGTAGCCCGACGTCATCGGGAAGCAGTTCAGGCTGAGGATGTCCCCCTGCCGCAGCTTCCGCGTGGTCGGCCAGTTGTGCGCACCGTCGGTGTTCACCCCGGACTGGAACCACACCCACGTGTCCCGGATCTCGCTGGCGGGGAAGGTGCGGGCGATCTCGTGCACCATCGCCTCGGTCCCGGCCAGCGCCACCTCGTACTCGGTCACGCCCTCGGCGATGGCGGCCTTCACGGCCTCCCCACCGAGGTCACCGATCCGGGCGCCGTGCTTGATGACCTCGATCTCCTCCGGCGACTTGATCATGCGCTGCCGCATCGCCGCCTGCGAGATGTCCACCAGGGTGGCGTCGTCGAAGGTGTCCTGGAACTTCTGCCGCAGCTGCACCGGCAGCGTGTCGTCCTCGACACCGACCCGCCGGACCCGCACACCCCGCGACCGCAACGTCTCCTTGATCACGTGGAAGAAGTTGTCCCGCTGCCAGTCGGTGTAGACGACGTTGTCGCCGTAGGTGCGCCGCCACGGCATGCCGCCGTCGATGTTGGCCGACACCGTGAACGCGTCGTCGGCGGTGACCACGTAGGCGTAGTTCCGGCCGAAGGCGGTGTAGAGGAAGTCCGAGTAGTACTTGACGTTGTGGTACGACGTCAGCAGCGCCACGTCCACCCCGTCGTCGGCCATGATCTTCCGCAGCGTCGACAGCCGACGCTCCATCTCCGCGTCGGAGAAGGTGCGCTGTTCCTTCTCCCCGTTGTGGATGATCTTCAGCCGTTCGAGCGTCTCGCTCATCGTTCCTCCTGCGTGTCGTGTCCGCCGTGTCGTGCGGACGGAACTCGTCGGCCGGCACCACCCGTGCCGCGGTCCGGCCCCGTCGGATCGGGCGTCGGGCGCCCGGCCGGTCAGTCGCCGATGTCCTCGGCCCACACCCGCGGGGACCGGCGCTGGAACTCGGCCATCAGGTCGCGGCAGCGCGGGTCGTCGGCCACCAGCACCTCCGTGCCGTGCGCGCGCAGCAGGTCGAGGTGGCCGCCGAACGTGGTGGCCTCACCGATGACGACCCGCGGGATGCGGAACTGGACGATCGCGCCCGCGCACATCGCGCACGGCGCCAACGTGGTGTACAGGGTCGTGGACCGGTACCCGGTGCGGCGGCCGGCGTGGCGCAGGCAGGTGATCTCGCCGTGCGCGGTGGGATCACCCTCCTGCACCCGCAGGTTGCGGCCGGTGGCCACCACCCGCCCGTCCTCGGCCAGGCTCGCGCCGATCGGGACACCGCCCTCGGCGAACCCCTCCCGCGCCTGCCGGTAGGCCGCTTCCAGGCCCGCCGCGTCCGCCTCGTCGAGAGTCGAAACCGGACCCATCACGCCTCCCCGGAGTCCTCGAGGTGCGCGAACGCGTCCCGCACCCGCTCGGTCGACATCCGCTGGTGCCGGTACGGCGGCAGCCCCAGCGACCGGGTGTGCCGGGCGATCTCGTCCAGGGTGGTGACCCACATGCCCTCGAGGTCCTTCACCCGCTCGATCAGCTCCTCCAGCGCGTGGGCGCGGCCGGGCCGCCCGCTGAGGAACGGGTGGTTGGTCAGCACGAAGCACCCACCCTCGCGGTGCATCGCCTCGGCCTCCAACTGCCACAGCTCCCGCGCCTTCGCGGGCGACTCGATCACACCGCTGCCGGTCCAGCCCGGGTAGAACGCGTACTGCTCCCAGTCGTCCAGGGCCCAGTCCACCGGAATCTCCACCAGCGACTCCCCGGTGTCCGGCCCGGTCACCGGGCCGAGCGCGTACGGACGGTCGCCGTCCAGCAGGCTCGTCTCGTAGACGAATCCGCGTTCCAGCAGCAGTTCCGGGGTGTGCCAGTTCAGCTCCCACCACGGCGCGCGGTAACCGGACGGCCGCACCCCGGCCACCGACTCGAGCGCCGCCAGGCCCCGGTCGAGCACCCGGGCCTCCTGGTCGCGGGTCAGCGACCCCATCGGCTCGTGCGTGTAGCCGTGGTGGGCGATCTCGTGGCCCGCGTCCCGGATCCGGCGCACCATGTCCGGATACATCTCCGCGGTCAGCCCCGGCACGAAGAACGTCGCCCGAATCTCCTGGCGGTGCAGGATCTCCAGCAGCCGGGGCACCGCGACCAGCGGCCCGTACGACTGGTGCGACATCAACGACATGCGGTCGTGGGTGGATCGGTCCGCCGCCAGGGCGCAGGACTCGGCGTCCACGTCGAAGGTGAACGACGCCGCCGCCCGCACCCCCTCCGGCCAGGTGTGCCCGTGTGCCACCGGGTCGTCTCCTCTCGTCGTCATCGCGTGGGCTCCGCGCTTCCCGCCTCCGCGACGCTTCCCGTGTCCGCGGTGCCCGTCGCCCCGGACGGGTTCCCCGTGTCCGGGCCGCGACCCCGGGACAGCAGCAGGTGGAACAGCGGGGCGGCCACGGCCGCGACGACGATGCCCTGCACCGCGGGGATGCCGACGTCGAACGCCGACCCCAGCCCGGCGGCCACCGTGCCGGTCAGGTACGCGGCCAGGCAGCTCCACCGCAGCATCGGCACGCCGGTCACGCCGCCCTTCTCGGTCAGGTACTGCCGCGGCAACCGGCCGCGCCACACCAGGAAGAACTGGCCCATGATCGCGCCACCGATCGGCGGCACGAGCGTGCCGAGCAGTGTCAGGAACACCGTCAGCGACTCGTAGATGCCGGTGAGCGCGAGCACCACGCCCAGCGCCGCACCGCCCGCGACGAACGGACGCTTGTCGTTGACCGAGAACAGCTCCGCGCCGGCCACGCCGAAGGCGTAGGCGGTGTTCTCGTTGGTCGTCCACAGCGCCAGCAGCAGCAGCCCGGCGCCCGCGGCCACCAGCCCCATCTCGTAGAGCGCGAGCACGAAGTCCGGCTCGCCGTAGGCGGCCGACCCCAGGCCGCCGAAGAAGTACATCGCCGACTGGGCACCGATCACCGCGACGAAGATCGCGATGAGGGCGCCCCGGTCGCTGCGGGCGAACCGGGACCAGTTCCCCACCTGGGTCGACCCGCTGACGAATGTGCCGATCAGCACGGTGAGCGCGGCGCCGACACTCATCTCGGTGATCGGCTCGGTCGCCATCAGCTCACCCCAGCCGCCGACGTCGCTGATCGCGCGCTGCGCGATCCACACGCACAGCACCAGCAGCAGCGGGATGGCCACCCACCCCAACATCTCCAGCCCCTTGGCGCCCATGTAGGCGGCGGTGGCCGTGACCACGCCGAACACCAGCACCAGCGGCCAGGTCGTGTCGAACGACAGCGCACGCCCGATCAGATCGCCCAGCACGGCCAGGGTGACCGCGAACCAGCCGACCTGGGTTCCCCCCAGCAGCAGGGCGGCCCACTTGCCGCCGGCCCGCCCGAGCGTGGCCTTGGTGATCAGGACGGTGCTCAGCCCGGTGCGGGAACTGATCACCCCCATCAGCGCCGCGTACAGCGCGAGCACCGTCGCGGCCACCAGCGCGATCAGCAGGTAGTCGCTGAACCGGAACCCCACCGACGTCTGCCCCCCGGCCAGCATCGTGGGTGTGAAGAAGAAGAAGCTCGCGAGCAGGACGAACAGGCCCGCGGGCGAGCGGCGCGCCGCCCTCGGAACGGCCTCGAGCGGATAATCGGGGTCGTGTCCGGCGTCACCACGCCGGGTACGGCCAGAAACCATGCGTCTCCCTGTCCACGGACACCACGACCTGCGCCGTCATGTCCGGACATAGTCGGAATCGTGTGAACCCGTCTCATTGCGTTGCTTCACGCGCAAATTGGTTGTGGCAATCTAGGCAGGGGCCCGCGAACCTGTCAACCCGCCCGGACAATTCCACGGTCGACGACGACTCCGGCAAAAGCGTTCTGACCACGCAATTTACGACGCGATCGACCGGGATGAAGGATTACTCACGAAGGTCACACACCGACCGACGCGACCCGACACGCACACAGGTTGCAGCATCAGCACACCTGTTGCGGCAACCGGGTGTGTCGGTTCCACCACCGTCCGCGCCGGACACACCGAGGGCACCGGCACACGAAAAAACGGCAGGCGCCCCGGTCCACGGGGCACCTGCCGTGTCGGGGGTCGTGCTCCCGACCCCGGATCGCGACGGACTCCTACTGCTGCGGGGACGCACCCCCGGACGGCGGAGCCTGCCCACCCTGCGACGACTCCGGCTGCTCCCCCGGCGCGGCCGGCGACCGATCCGCACCACCCAGGGTCGACAACGCCGACGGCGGCGTCGGCGCGCTGCCACCGCTGCTCATCGGGTCCGGCACCTCCTGCCGCGCCACGGCCTCCGCCGCACGCACCGCCTCGGCCACCTTCGGGTCGGTGGCCGTGTCGAACCAGCTCGCCACCTCGTCGTCCTCCAGCGACGGCATCGCCGGGGCCTGCTGCTCCGACGGCTCGTAGCGGAACACCCCGTCCTCACCCGGCGCGCCGAACTGCTTGGCGAAGCCCTCCAACGCCTTGCCGTAGTCGCTGGGCACCAGCCACACCTTGTTCGCGTCCCCCTGCGCCATCTGCGGCAGCGTCTGCAGATACTGGTACGCCAGCACCTCCGGCGTGGGCCTGCTCGCCTTGATCGCGGCGAACACCTTCTCCACCGCCTTCGCCTGCCCCTGCGCCTGCAGGTACTTCGCCGCCCGCTCACCCTGCGCCCGCAGGATGTGCGACTGCCGATCGGCCTCCGCCTCCAGGATCGCCGCCTGCTTCGACCCCTCCGCGGCCAGGATCTGGCTCTGCTTCTGCCCCTCGGCCGTCTTGATCGCCGACTCGCGCTCACCCTCCGCGGTGAGAATCATCGCGCGCTTCTCCCGGTCCGCGCGCATCTGCTTCTCCATCGAGTCCTGGATCGACGGCGGCGGGTCGATCGCCTTCAACTCGACCCGCGCCACCCGGATGCCCCACCGCCCGGTGGCCTCGTCCAGCACGCCCCGCAACTGGCTGTTGATCTGATCGCGGGAGGTCAACGCGTCCTCCAACGACATCGCCCCGATCAGATTCCGCAACGTCGTGGTGGTCATCTGCTCGACACCCACGATGTAGTTCGACACCTCGTACACCGCCGCCCGCGCGTCGGTGACCTGGAAATACACCACCGTGTCGATCGACACCGTCAGGTTGTCGTGCGTGATCACCGGCTGCGGCGGGAACGACACCACCTGCTCCCGCAGATCCACCTTCGCCCGCACCTTGTCCAGGAACGGCACCAGGAAGTTCAGCCCCGGAGACGCCACCGTGCGGAACCGGCCGAGCCGCTCCACCACCGCCGACTGGGCCTGCGGCACCACCATCAACGCCTTCGCGACCACGATGACCACGAACAGCGCCAGCACGGCCACGACGATGTAACCCGCTGTCGACATCACCTGCTCCTTATTGTCGTTCGGAAAGGGTCAGCTCACGCGGTCCGCACCGGCCCCGACGGTCCCCTCACAGCGCCGACACGACCGCGGTCGCCCCCGAGATCTCCACGACCGTCACCGTGGTCCCCGGCTCGATCACCTCACCCTCGGCGACACTGCGCGCCGACCAGGTGTCCCCGGAGATCTTCACCTGCCCCCCGGAGTGGTCCACCCGGGTCACCGCGACCGCACCCGTACCGATCAACGCCTCGGTGTTCGTCCGCAGACCGGACCCGGCGAGGAACCGTCGTTTCAGCGCGGGCCGGGCGAGCACCAGCAGACCCACCGACGCCACCGCGAACACGAGCACGTCGATGATCGGGTTCCCGCTGACCGTCGCCGACGCCGCACCGGCGAGCGCCCCGGCGCCGAGCATCACCAGCACGAACTCGCCCGAGAGCACCTCGGCCATGATCAGGCCGAGTCCGACGAGGAGCCAGATGAGGGCCGCTGTCATGTGCTCATACTCCCAGACCCATCATCGTGACAACGGGCACCGGACACCCTGTGATCAAGGTGTGACCTCCGGTGGGTGGGCGGGCGCGACACGACTCACCCACCGTCCGACGTCACGAAGTCGATCAGCCGCTCCATCGCCCCCAGCAACGGCGGCTCCACGTCCCGGAAGTCCCGCACCCCGGACAGCACCCGGCGCCACCCGGAACCCGGATCCCCCCACCCCAGCTCCGCGCACACACCCTGCTTCCACTCCACACCCCGCGGCACCTCCGGCCACGCCCCGATCCCCACACTCGCCGGCTTGACCGCCTGCCAGATGTCCACGTACGGATGCCCCGCGACCAGCACGAACCCGTCGTCGACCCCGTCGATCCCGTCGACCAGCCGCGACTCCTTGCTCCCCGCGACGAGATGATCCACCAGCACCCCGAGCCTGCGCCCCGGGCCCGGACCGAACCCGGCCACCCGCCCGGCGAGACCGTCCACCCCGTCCAACCGCTCCACCACGACCCCCTCCACCCGCAGGTCGTGCCCCCAGACCCGCTCCACCAGCTCGGCGTCGTGCGCCCCTTCGACCCAGATCCGCGAATCCCGCGCCGTGCGCGCCCGCAGACCGTCCACCCGCACCGACCCGGACGCCGACCGGGCCGACACCGGACCGGCGGCAGGCCGCGG
>NZ_KE387084.1:201513-205183 GCF_000430445.1 Saccharomonospora iraqiensis subsp. iraqiensis | reverse complement strand
CCGCCCGGGCTCGCCGCGCGCCGTGGCCGCCTCGGCCGCCGCGGCGACCGCGTCCTCCGAGAGTCCGGCCAGCTCGGCCTCGTCGGACACCAGCACGGCCGACTCGTTCGTGTCGGCCAGCAGGTTGTCCTGGAACCGGGTGGACAGCGCCGACAGGCGTTCGTTCAGCGCCCGCAGCCGCGCCTGGTCGTCGGCGCCGAGTCCGGCACCGGCGCGCCGGAAGTCCCGGTGGTAGCGGCGCAGCAGCCACGCCGACTCCTCGTCGAGGTCCAGCGACTCCCGCCGCCGGTACAGCTCGTCGATCCGGGCGAACAGGTCCGCGTCCAGGTGCACCGCGTCGGCGTGCGCGGCCAGCCGGGGCGCGACCTCGGCCTGCACCCGGCGCAGGTCGTCGTCGGTGTGCGAGGCCACGAGGTTGAAGAAGGTCTGCGAGACCCGGTTCAGCAGTTCCCCGGAACGCTCCAGCGCCACGATCGTGTTGTCGAACGTGGGCGGCTCCGGGTTCGCCGCGACGGCGGCCACCTCGTCGGCGTGGGCGGCCATGCCCGCCTCGAACGCGGGTGCGAAGTCCCCGGCCGTGATCCGGTCGAACGGGGGCAGTTCGTAGGGCAGCCCACTCGGCGTCAGCAGTGGATTCTCCCGGCCGGTCACGCGCGGTCCTTCCCTCCGGTCGTGCCCCCGACCTCGGCGTCGGAGGACAGTGTGCGGCGACGTCGTCTCTTCTTCCGCGGCTTCTCCGGCACCACGCCGCTGAGGTCCCCGCCGTGGTCGTTGAGCCGCAGCACGAACGGGCGGGTCTCGGTGTAGCGGATCACCGAGACCGACGCGGGGTCGACCACGAGCCGTTGGAACGCGTCGAGGTGCTGGCCGAGCGCGTCGGCGAGCACGGCCTTGAGGACGTCGCCGTGGCTGCACAACGCCCACACCGCGTGTTCACCGTGCTCGGCGGTGATCCGCGCGTCGTGCTCGCGCACCGCCGCCACCGCGCGGGCCTGCATCTGCGCCAGCCCTTCCCCGCCGGGGAACACCGCCGCCGACGGATGGGACTGCACCACCCGCCACAACGGTTCCTTCGCCAGGGTCTTCAGCTCCCGGCCGGTCCAGTCGCCGTAGTCCACCTCGGACAGGCGGGACTCCGAGCGGCGCTCCAGGTCCCGGTGCCGGGCCAGCGGGGCCACCGTCTGCCGGCACCGCAGCAGCGGCGAGGTCACGATCGCCGCCAGGGGCACCCCGGCCAACCGGTCCACCAGGCCCTCGGCCTGCCCGCGGCCGGTGGCGTCCAGGTCCACCCTCGGGCTGCGGCCCGCGAGGACGCCGGCCCCGTTCGCGGACGAGCGGCCGTGCCGCAGCAGGATCACCGTACCCACACCGGCCACCCTACGGGGTCACTGCTGACCTTCGACCACGACCGGCCCCGCGTCGGGGTCGAGCACGCCGGTGAACACCAGCGCGAGCACCAGCAGCCCGAGCACCACCCGGTAGATCACGAACGGGGTGAAGCTGTTCTTCCGGATGTAGTTCATCAGCCACGCGATCACCGCGTAGCCGACGCCGAACGAGACGACGGTGGCCAGCACCGTGGGCCCGACCCCGGGCGCGGAGCCGTCGCCGATGTCGGTGAGCTTGTAGAAACCGGAGGCCAGCACGGCGGGCACCGCCAGCAGGAACGCGTACTCGGCGGCGTCGGCGCGCTTGTAGCCGAGCAGCAGCCCGCCGGTGATCGTGCCGCCGGAGCGGGACACACCCGGGATGAGCGCGAACGCCTGCGCGAGGCCGTACCCGAGGCCGTGCGGCACCGTGAGCTGGTCCAGCTCGCGCTGTTTGCTGCCGATCCGGTCGGCCACCCACAGCAGGATGCCGAACACGATCAGGGTGAGCGCGGTCAGCCGCAGGTCGCGGAACACGCTCTCGATCTGCTCCTCGAACAGCAGGCCGAGCACCCCGACCGGGATCGAGCCGACAATGATCAGCCAGCCCATCCGGGCGTCCGGGTCGCCCCGGTAGTCCGGCCGGGTCAGCGACAGGGACCAGTTCCGCAGGATGCGGCCGATCTTGCGGCTGAAGTAGAGCAGCACCGCCAGCTCGGTGCCGATCTGGGTGACGGCGGTGAACGCCGCGCCCGGATCGTCCCACCCGGCGAAGGCCGCGGTGATCCGCACGTGCGCGCTGGACGAGATGGGCAGGAACTCGGTCAGCCCCTGCACCAGGCCCAGGACGAGGGCTTCGAACCAGCCCATCTCAGGCCACCCCGGACCGTTCGAGCGCGCGGACGGCGGTGCGCAGCGTCTCGGCCCCGGCGGCCGGGTCCACGAACGGCGCGACGGTCAGCGTGGTCACCCCCGCCGCGGCGAAGGCGGCCATCCGCTCGGCGATCCGGTCGGTGGGGCCGAGCAGCGAGGTCGCGTCCAGGAACTCCAGCGGCACCGCCGCCATCGCCCCCTCGTAGTCGCGGGCCAGGTACTTCTCCTGCACCTCGGCGGCGGCGTCGGCGAAGCCCATCCGGCAGGCCAGCCGGTTGTAGAAGTTGCGGTCCCGACTGCCCATGCCGCCGAGGTACAGCGCCGCGTAGGCGCGCACCGAGTCGGCACACACCCGCCAGTCGTCGCCGGGCACCAGCGGCACGGTGGGGGCGATGTCCAGCGCGTCGAGTCCGCGTCCCGCCTTCTCCGCCCCGGCGCGGAGGTGGTCGAGCTGGGTGGCGGCGTGTTCCGGGGAGAAGAACACCGGCAGCCAGCCGTCGGCGATCTCGCCGGTGAGTTCCAGGTTGCGCGGCCCGATCGCGGCCAGGTACGTGGGGATGCGCTCGCGCACCGGGTGTACCGTCAGCCGCAGCGCCTTGCCGGGGCCCTCCGGCAGCGGCAGCGTGAAGTGGTCGCCGTCGTAGCGCACCTTCTCCCGCCGCAGCGCCGTGGACACGATGTCGACGTACTCGCGGGTGCGGGCCAGCGGGGCGGTGAACCGCACCCCGTGCCAGCCCTCGGACACCTGCGGTCCGGACACGCCCAGCCCGAGCCGGAACCGCCCCTGCGACAGGGTGTCCAGGGTGGCCGCCGTCATCGCCGTGGCCGCCGGGGTGCGGGCGGGGATCTGCAGCACCGCGCTGCCGATGTCGACCGACGAGGTCTGCGCCGCGACCCACGCCAGCACCGTGGGCGCGTCCGAGCCGTAGGCCTCCGCGACCCACACCACCGAGAACCCGAGTTCGTCCGCCTGCTTGGCCATCGCCAGGTTGGAGGCGTCGTTGCCCGCGCCCCAGTAGCCGAGATTCAGTCCCAATCGCACGGGGTCCGACACTATCGGCCCCGTCCCGGGCGCCGGCGACACGCCTTCGTCACCGGTGCCGGACACGGTCGATAGGCTCACCCCCATGGAAAGCCGTCAGCTCGGCACCTCCGGTCTGCGGGTGTCCCGCCTGGGGCTGGGCACCCTGTCCTGGGCGCGCAGCGCCGACACCGAGGACGCCGCCAACCAGCTCGCGGCGTTCGTCGACGCGGGCGGCACCCTGGTCGACACCGCCGACCTCTACGCCGACGGCGAGGTCGAACGGACGCTCGGGACGCTGCTGGGGAAGGTCGTGCCCCGGGACCGGGTGGTGCTGGCCACGAAGGCCGCCGCCCGCCGGGCCGACGGGCCGTTCGGTGGGGGCGCCTCGCGCGGCTCCCTGCTCGCG
>NZ_KE387084.1:197503-201413 GCF_000430445.1 Saccharomonospora iraqiensis subsp. iraqiensis | reverse complement strand
CGGCGTCGCCGTGCACCACCGACCCGCCGATCGTGCCGCGGTGGCGCACCTGCCGGTCGCCGATCTCGCCGGAGACGTGCGCCAGCAGGGGCGCGTGGGCGCCCAGCAGCGGGTCCCGCTCCAGGTCGCGGTAGCGGCTCAACGCGCCGATCGCGAGGGTGTCCCCCTCGTCCCGGACGTAGCGCAGCTCGTCCAGCGCGCCGATGTCCACGACGAGCTCCGGGGCGGCCAGGCGCAGCTTCATCAACGGCACCAGGGAGTGTCCCCCGGCAAGCAGCTTCGCGTCGTCGCCGTGTTCGGCGAGCACACCCAGCGCGTCGTCCACAGAGGACGCACGTCGGTACTCCAGTCCGGCCGGGATCACTGCCGCACCTCCTGCCCCGAGGCGTCCATCACCGCGTTGACGATGTTGTGGTACCCCGTGCACCGGCACAGGTTGCCCTCCAGGCCGGACCGCACCTGTTCCCGCGTCGGCCGCGGGTTGTCGGCGAGCAGCGACACCCCGGCCATGATCATGCCGGGGGTGCAGAACCCGCACTGCAGGCCGTGCTGGTCGCGGAACGCGCGCTGCATCGGGTGTTCCGCGCCGTCCGGCCCCTCCAGTCCCTCCAGTGTGGTCACCGCGTGCCCATCCGCCTGTGCGGCCAGCACGGTGCACGACTTCACCGACTCGCCGTCCAGCAGCACGGTGCAGGCGCCGCACGAGGTGGTGTCGCAGCCGATGTTGGCGGCGGTCAACCCGATTTCGTCGCGCAGGAGGTGCACGAGCAGGGTCCGGTCCTCGACGTCGGCCGAGACCGTCCGTCCGTTGATGTCCATCGTGATGCGCACGTTCAGTCCGCCTCCCGTACTCGTGCGAGTTCCTGCCAGACCCGGAGCGGGGTCGTGGGCATGTCGATGTGGGTTACCCCGAGGTGCGCCACCGCGTCGACGACGGCGTTGTGCACCGCCGGGGTCGATCCGATGGTGGCGGCCTCCCCGATGCCCTTCACCCCCAACGGGTTCTCCGGGGTGGGGGTGGCCATTTCGACCAGGTCGAAGTCGGGCAGCTCGGTCGCGGTGACGAAGGAGTAGTCCGCCAGCGTGGCCGTGGTGGGGTTGCCGTCGGCGTCGTAGTCCATCACCTCGAGCAGCGCCTGCGCCACACCCTGGCCGAGGCCGCCGTGCCGCTGCCCGGCGAACGTGACCGGGTTGATCACCGGCCCCGCGTCGTCGACCGCGACGATCCGCCGCAGCGCGACCTTGCCCGTCTCGGTGTCCACCTCCACCACCGCGAGGTGCGCGCCGAACGGGTAGGTGGATCCGCCGTCACCGAACCACACGTCGGCCGACAACTCCCCCGGTTCGGCCCGCGCGGCCACCTCGGCCCAGGTGACGGTCGCCGCGGTGGGGGCGCCACGCACCTGCCACAGCCCCGCGGACGGGTCGAGTTCCAGGTCGTCCGGGGCGGCCTCCAGGTGTTCGGCGGCGATCTTCCGCGCCTTCTCGATCACCTCGTCGGCGGCGCGCCGGACGGCGGAGCCGCCGGCCTGCAACGACCGCGACCCCATCGTCCCGATACCCGCGGGCACCTCGTCGGTGTCACCGTGCCGGATGGTGATCCGGTCCATCGGCACGCCGAGCTGGTCGCACAGCAGCATCGCCAGCGTCGTGTCCAGCCCCTGACCGTGTGGGGAGCTGCCGGTGTAGGCGGTGACCGAGCCGTCCGGGTGGATGTCCACCCGGCCGCTCTCCCCACCCCGGTCCGCCCCGGTGATCTCCACGTAGCTGGCCAGCCCCAGCCCGAGGGCGACCGGATCCCCGGCCTCACGGCGGCGCCGTTGCTCGGCCCGCAGATCCGCGTAGCCGCCCGCCTCCAGCACCCGGTCCAGGGCCTCCGCGTACTCGCCGGTGTCGTAGGTGGCACCGGTGGGCGTGGTGTACGGGAACTCCTCCGGCGGGATGAAGTTCGTCCGGCGCACCTCGGCCGGGTCGGCGCCGATCTCGGCGGCGAAGATGTCCAGCACCCGCTCGATCGCGGCCGTGGCCTCCGGCCGGCCCGCGCCGCGGTAGGCGGCGATCGGGGTGGTGTTGGTGACCACCGCCCGGCTGGCCGTCTCGACCCGGGGGAACCGGTAGACACCGGCGGACATCAGTTCGGTCAGCATCGGCAGGAACAGGGTGCGCGGGTAGGCGCCCGCGTCCTGCACGACCTCCAGCCGCACCGCCTCGACCGTGCCGTCCCGACGGCCGCCGATCGTGACGGTGTTGCGCTGGGCCCGGCCGTGCGTCATCGCCGTCATGTTCTCGCTGCGGTCCTCCGTCCAGCGCACCGGCCTGCCCGCCGCCGAGGCCGCCCAGCCGAGCACGACCGCCTCAGGGTCCGCGCCGATCTTCGCGCCGAACCCGCCGCCGACGTCCGGGGTGATCACCCGGACCCGTTCGGGGTCGGTGCCCAGCCCCTGAGCGATCGCGGCGCGGGCCAACTGGGCGTTCTGGGTGGACAGCCACACGGTGAGCCTGCCGTCGTCGCCCCAGGCGCAGGCCGCGCCCCGCACCTCCAGCGGTGCCGGGGCGACGCGCTGGTTGTCCAGCGTGCGGGTCACCACGACCTCGCAGCCGTCGAACGTGTCGTCGGCGAAGTCGCCGCCGTGGGTCTGTACCGTGTTCGACCCGACCTCCGGGTGCAGCACGGTGTCGTCGGTCAGGGCCGCGTCGAGGCCGGACACCACCTCAAGCGGTTCGTAGTCCACGTCAACCAGTTCGGCGGCGTCGGCCAGCTGGTATCGCCGCTCCGTCAGCACGAGGGCGACCGGTTCGCCGACGTAGCGGACCACGCCGTCGGCCAGCCACGGCTGCGGCACGGGCCCCGCCGCACCCGGCTCCAGGTCCAGATCGGCGGCGGTGTAGACCGCGACCACCCCCTCGGCGGCGCGGGCCTGCGCGGTGTCGATCGCGGTGATCGTGGCGTGCGCGATCGGGCTGCGGACGAACATCGCGTGCACGGCGCCGGTCAGTTCCGGTTCCCGCAGGTCGTCGAGGTAGGTCCCGCCCGTCGTGATCAGCTTCTGGTCCTCGACACGGACCACCCTGGTTCCGGCGATGCTCATCCGACCTCCCGCTCCGTGGCTACACCGACGACCATACCGGTCACCCTGTGTACCCCACACGGGAAATTCCCGGAAAACACCGACCCGCCCACCGCACGGAATCGTTCCGTCCCGTTCCGGCGCACACCGCCCGCGGAACGGAACGGGACGGATCGGGACGGATCGGGACGGCGTCAGCCGACCGTTTCCTCCGACGCGCCGAACGCCGTCTCGGCAGCGCGGCCCTGCAACCGGCGGGCCGTGTCCGCCTGCCGGTCGGCCCGGCCCAGCAGCTCGATCAGTTCCCGTTCGTCGAGGCGGTCGTCGTGCCGGGCGACGGTCAGCAGACTGCGCCACACGCCCGCCCGGGCGGTGATCAGCATGCCCAGGCCGTCCAGTTCCACCACCGGGCTCGCCGGGGACGGGGTCCGCACCCGGCCGTTGAGCTTGAGCCTGCCCACCTTCTCCCCGAGCCACGCGGCCACCGTCTTGTACCGGCGCACGGGCACCCCCAGCTCGGACAGGATCACCCGCAGGGCGCGGGCGTCGTCGGCGACCTCGCCCGCCAACGCCGAGTACTCGCCCGCGTCGGGACTCCCCTGCCGCTGCGCGGCCATCCGACGGGCCAGTTCGGCCGCGGCGACCGCCGCCGCGTAGTGGTCGTTGAGGTAGGTGGACAGCACGAGACCGGGACCGGGCATGCCCGTGGGATACCCGCGGCGGGCCGGTCCACACCCGCACCCGCCCGCCGGAGGGGACCGCGGGCCCGGGACGGTCAGTCGGCGTAGACCGCGGCGTGCAGCCTACGCAGCAGCGCGGCGTAGGCGGCCCCGCCGAACCCG
>NZ_KE387084.1:195537-197403 GCF_000430445.1 Saccharomonospora iraqiensis subsp. iraqiensis | reverse complement strand
TCGAGCAGTTCCGCCTCGTCGACCCGGCCGTCGGGGCTGCCCGGCACGGGGGACGGGCCGGCCCCGGTGTCCGGGGGCGGGGACGGGATCAACTCGTCCGGATCGCCCACCACCCGGTATCCGGCGTCGGCGATCTCCCGGACGAACCGCAGCGCGGTGTCGTGGGCCCAGTCGTGCGCCTCCGGCGGCAGCACCGGACGGGTGCCGCCGTCCCGGTGTGCCAGGATCCGCTCGACGAGGTGTTCCTTGACGAAGCCGGAGTAGCGCGGCCAGTCGAGCTCGTGCACGACCCGCTCGTTGAGCCTGCGGAGCAGTTCGGTCTCGCCGGTGCCGAGCGAGTAGTTGTGCAGCCCGATCCCGGTGTGCAGCCCGGTGGTGTCCACCCCGAGCACCGACGCGAAGCGGTCCCACAGTGTCCCCGACGACGCGCCCCGGGGCACGGTCACCACGTGGACGCGCTCGGGCGGCAGGGTTCCCGCCCACGTGCGCAGCACCCGGGGCAGGTCCTGGTAGTCCCAGAAGAGCCTGCTGACGTCGTTCAGTTCCGGCGCCCGCACCGCGTCGAGGAACTCGGCGTAGCCGGTGGTGTGCCGGGTCTTGACGTTCTCCTGCCACACGGACGGCACCTGCCGGGAGAAGTCGCGGGCGGTGCACACCACGTGCAGCTCGGCGAAGTCGAGCGCGTCGCGCACCCGCGTGGCCTCGTCCGGGCTCGCGGGCGCGAGCAGTTCCGTGGAGAACACCGCGTCGCCGTGCCAGGCCCGGAGCCGTTCGACCAGCCGGTCCCAGGATCCCGCGACCCCGGGTTCGTCCCACTGCCGGTACCGGTCCGCGTGGACGTCCATCACGGCGCGGTGCTGGGCGATCGGATCCTCACCCGGGTACAGCAGCCCCCGCTCCGCCAACGACTCCCGGTGGTGCCACATCAGCTCCTGCAGCGAGGTCGTCCCGGTCTTGGGCAGGCCGACATGAAGGTACACACGGTGGGTCGCGGGGCTCATGGGTGCGTGATCGTAGCGGCTCCACCTCACCGCCGGTGCGTTCCCCGGTCGTGGGACGATGCGCGGCGTCGAAGCACCGCAGCCCCGCCGCACCGAGGAGGAACGATGCGACCCACACCGGCCGAGGTCCTGACCCGTGGCGTGACGGTCTGGTTGACCGGACTGTCGGGTGCGGGGAAGTCCACCGTGGCCGGGGCGGTCGCCGACGCGGTGCGGGACGTGGCCGAGGTCGAGGTCCTCGACGGTGACGAGGTGCGGCGCACGCTCTCCCGCGACCTCGGATTCTCCGCCGCCGACCGGGACGAACAGGGCAGGCGGGTCGGGTACGTCGCCGAGCTGCTGGCCCGGCACCGGGTGCTGACCCTGGTGCCGGTGATCGCGCCGTACGCGCACACCCGGGAGGCGGTGCGCGGCCACCACCGGCGGCACGGCACCGCCTTCGTCGAGGTGTTCGTGTCCACCCCGCTGGCGGAGTGCGCCCGCCGCGACCCGAAGGGCCTCTACGCCCGGCACGCGGCGGGCGAGATCCACGGCCTCACCGGTGTGGACGACGTGTACGAGGAACCCGACGCGCCGGACCTGCGGCTGGACACCCGGGAACTCTCCGCCCCGGCCGCGGCCGCGGAGATCCTGTCGCTGCTGCACACCCGCGGCCACCTCACCGCACTCCCCGACCTCGGCGACCGGACCGCGGAACCGGCCGCCTCCTGAACGGATCGCCGCCGGTGTGCCGTGCGAGGCACCTCCACTGCGTGGGACGCGGGACAGGTGCCCCGCACGGCGACCCCGACGGCGGCGGGGTCAGGAGCGGGCGCGGGTGAGGGCCCGGCCGGTGAGGATGCGGGCCAGGTGGCGGCGGTACTCG
>NZ_KE387084.1:184249-195437 GCF_000430445.1 Saccharomonospora iraqiensis subsp. iraqiensis | reverse complement strand
CGTCCCGGCGGCGTAGCTCGTCCAGCCTGCGCGCCAGCGCCTCCGGCGCCGCGTCCGGGCGGACGTCGGTCTGGGCGAGTGTCCGGTGCAGCTGCGACACCTCCCACCCGTCGCCGCTGCCGCTGCCCGCCGGGACGGCGAGCGTGACGTCGACCAGCCACCGGGACGGTTTCCCGGTCAGTGCGGGAGTCTGGTGACTCTCGATGCCCGTCACGTGATCGGCGCGGATCAGACCGTCACTGAGCGTCGCGATCCAGACATCCTGTAACCCCATCGTGTGAGTTCCTCCTCGGCCGTCGATGCCGACACCACTGTGGTGATCGTGGCTACCCGGTACGAAGGGTGCATACTCCCGCACCGGCCGGAAACAGACCCGTGGCGTATAGGTCGTTATACATTTTGCGGGCTGGTGCGTGTCCTCCCGCGGCCGCCGTCCTCCGGCTCGTGGGCCAGGTCGTTGCGGTGGCTCTCCTTCGTGATCAGGATGCACACGACCGTGAGCACGCAGCAGGCCGCGATCAACGTCGAGGTCAGTACCGTGCCCACGGCACTGGCCGCCGCGAAGACGGGCGGCGCCACGCCGGCACCGAGCCCGGCCATCTGATAGCCGAGGGAGGCCCCCGTGTAGCGGGCGCGGGTGCCGAACATCTCGGTGTACAACGCCGCGAGCGGGCCGTACATCGCCGGGTGCACCACCGACTGCCCCAGCACCACCGCCACCGTCAGCAGCACCGCGGACCCGGTGTCCACCAGCGGGAACAGCACGAATCCGAGCACGGCCATGGTCACCGCGCCGGAGAGCACGACCGGACGCCTGCCCACCCGGTCGGACAGCGCCGAGAAACCGATGATGCCCGCGATCGCGCCCACCGAGGACACCGTCAGCGCGTTGAGCACCGTCTGCCGCGCGAAGCCCTCCCCCACCGCGTAGGCGATCAGGTAGGTCGTCAGCGTCCCCTGGGCGACGAACGCGGAGAAGCCGACCCCGACCGCGAGCGCCAGGTTCCGCGGGTGGTTGCGCAGCACCTGCACGAACGGGGGCTTCTCCGCCCCCGCGGCCTTCCCGGCCGCCTTCCCGGTCGTCGCCTGCTGCTCCGCCGTCGCGAACACCGGGGTCTCGGTGACCTTCATCCGCACGAACAGGCCCACCGCGAGCAGCACGACACTGAGCAGGAACGGCACCCGCCAGCCCCAGGCGAGGAACTCGTCCTCGGTGGTCAGGGCGTTGGTCAGGGTCAGCATCACCGTCGAAAGCACCATGCCGCTCGGCGCGCCCGCGTTCGTGAAACTGGCCCACAACCCGCGGCGGGTCTTCGCGTGCTCGGCCGACATGAGGACCGCACCGCCCCATTCCCCGCCGACCGCGATCCCCTGTACGACGCGCAGCAACACCAGCAGCACCGGCGCCCACGCCCCGATCTGCCCCGGGGTCGGCAACAACCCGATGAGGGTGCTGGCCACACCCATCATCGTCATGGTGATGACCAGCATCTGCTTGCGGCCGAGCCGGTCACCGAAGTGCCCGAAGATCACCCCGCCGAGCGGACGGGCGAGATACCCCGTGGTGAAGGTGCCGAGACTGGCGATCGTGCCGACCAGCGGATCCAGGTTCGCGAAGAACACCTGGCTGAACACCACCGCCGACGCGGTCGCGTAGAGGAGGAAGTCGTAGTACTCGATCACACTGCCCAGGTAGCTGGACAACACCGCCCGTCTGAGCTGCGTGGCCGAGTGCGCCGACCGTTCCGGGGACCGGGTCCCGTCACCGCCCTGTGTCATGCCACCGTCCTGCCTCTCCGTCGAGACTGCCTGTCGTGCGGACGCGCCACCGCACCCGGCAAAACTAAGCAGCATCGTCACGCTAGTCAACAAACTGACCAAAGTCGTTCCGCCTACGATGACGGTGTGCGTACCGAGCCCGATCTCCCCGACAGCGACGATCTCCCCGACGGCGGCGGCCTCCCGGACGGCGGCGGCCTCCCCCACCCCGACGACACCGACGAACTCGCCGACGTCGGCGCAGCGGCCGACCGGGACGACACGGCCACGCGACGGCCGCAGACCCTGCTGCTGGCCTTCTTCGGGATCCACGTCTTCGGCCGCGGGATCCGCGTCGCCACCGGCAGCGTGCTCGACGTCCTCGGCAGGCTCGGCGTCTCCGAGCACGCCACCCGCTCCACGCTCAGTCGGATGGCCCGCCGCGACCTGCTGGACCGCGACCGCCGGGGGCGCCGGGTCTACCTCGGACTGACCGGGCGGTCGAAGGCCATCCTGCGCGACGGGGAGACCCGGATCTGGCGGATCGGCGCGGTCAACACCCACTGGGACGGCACCTGGACCCTGCTCGGCTTCTCCATGCCCGAGTCCTGGCAACGACAGCGGCACCTGCTGCGCTCCCGGCTGCTGTGGGCCGGGTTCGGGAGTCTGCAGGGCGGACTGTGGATCGCCCCGTCGACCGTCCCGGTCGAACCACTGCTGCGCGGACTGGACGCCGCCGACCACGTCAAGGTGTTCCAGGCCCGCGCCCTGCCCCCGACCGACGTGGCCGAACTCGTCCACGACGCCTGGGACCTCGACTCCCTGGCCGCCCGGTACCGGCGCTTCATGGCGCACTGGTCCACCGACGACCCGCGGCGGCGGACCCCGGACACCCTCGCCCGGCACCTGCTGCTGCAGACCGACTGGCTGCGCATCGTGCGGACCGATCCGCGGCTGCCGCGGGAACACCTGCCCGACGACTGGCCCGCCGAGCAGGCACAGCACCTGTTCCGGCGACTCAACGCCGAACTCGAACCCACGGCCCGGGCCCTCGCCGCCGACCTCCTCGACACCTGCCCCGAACAGTCCCCGCCGTCCCACGGGGCGGCGTCGTAGGCCGCCCCGGGCGCTCGGCCGGCACATTGGGCACCGCACTCACCGCGATCACGGACACGGCGAGGACACCCGGTTCGGGGAACGGGACGTATCCGTCACGAACGGGTCCGAACCACCCGTTCGTGCCACCCCGGACCGTTCCCGGTTCACCGTCCCGGAACCGGGTAGCCCTCCCGGATGCTGGACCGACTGTTGCGCCGATCCGAGTCGGTGACCGGGCTCGACCGGCCCGCCGAGATCCTCGCCCGCCGGCTGCGCCGGATGCTGGAGGGCACCACCACCGACCGTGTGCTGCGCGGCTCCTGGCTCGGCCACCCGGTGCACCCCCTCGTGGTGACCCTGCCCCTCGGAGCCTGGGTGTGCGCGTCCGCCTTCGACGCGATCGGACACCGCGACGCCGCCCGCAGGCTCGTGGCGATCGGGCTGCTGGCCAGCCCGATCACCAATGTCACCGGACTGGCCGAGTTCTCGCGGCTCACGACGCCGCAACGGCGCGTCGGAGTGCTCCACTTCGTGGCCAACCTCACCGCCCAGACGTGCTACCTTACGTCGCACCGCCACCGGGTCGGCGGTGCCCACGGGGCGGGTGTCGTGTGGGCCCTGCTCGGCCTGACCGCGGTCGCGGCGGGCGGCGCGCTCGGCGGCCATCTCTCCTACGCCCTCGGTGGGGGCGTGTACGAGTGGCAGAGCGGGCCGCGGGACACCCACTGAGCCGGCCCGGCCCGGGTCGTTCCGCTCCGGTGGGCCCACCGTCGCATGGCCGGACCCCGGCGGGCGGCGTCCGCCGGACACGCGAGCGCGGACACCAGGAGGTCGGGCATGACGGTGACCCTCGTCCACGGGACGTCGTTCTGCGTCTGTGACGACGACGGCGAACTGCGCGGCTCCCCCGCGCAGGGGGCCTTCTACCAGGACACCCGCATCCTGTCCGGATGGAACCTGCGCATCGACGGCCACCCCGTCGAACCCATCACGGTGCAGACCCCGGAGCCGTTCTACGCCCGGTTCGTCGGCCGTGCCCACTCCGGTGAGGGCGAGGGGGAGAGCAGCCTGCTCGTGCGCCGGGAGCGCTACATCGGCGGGGGCATGCGGGAGGACTTCATCCTCCGCAACTACGGCCGCGGGCGCGTCGCCTGCACCGTCACCGTGCGCGTGGCCGCCGACTTCGCCGACGTGTTCGAGGTGAAGAAGGGCCACATCAACGACACCGGCCACCACGCCGTCGAGGTCGCGGGCACCGGTCTGTACCTCACCCGCTACATCGGCGCGCACAGCCGCGGGGTGCGGATCACCGGCGAGACCCTCGTGGGTGAGGGCGCCGAGTACAGCCGCGACCGCATCACCTTCCGTGTCTCGTTGCCCGCCGGGGAGGAATGGTACGGCTCGGTCACCGCGCTGCCGACCGTCAACGGTGCCGCGGTCACCCCGCTGTTCCCCCGCGAGCGTCCGGTCGAGCACTCCCGGCCCGCGGTGCTCACCCGGCGCTGGCGCGAGGAGAGCCCCGTCCTGCGGCACTCGGGCGACCGCGCCCTCGCCCGCACCCTGCAACGCAGCCGGGAGGACCTGGGGGCGCTGCGCATCTTCGACCCGGAGAACCCGGAGGACGTCGCCATCGCCGCGGGGGCACCGTGGTTCATGGCGCTGTTCGGCCGGGACTCGCTGCTGGCCTCGTTGATGTCGCTCGCCATCGACCCGACCCTGGCCCTGGGCACCGTGCAGACGCTGGCCCGGCACCAGGGGACCCGGGTGGATCCGGACAGCGAGGAGGAGCCCGGCCGCATCCTGCACGAGGTCCGGTTCGGCGCGGACGCCTCCCTGGCACTCGGCGGCAGTCACATCTACTTCGGCACCGTCGACGCGACACCGCTGTTCGTGCTCCTGCTCGGGGAACTGGCCCGGTGGGGCATCGGCGCGGAGAACGTGCGGGCGTTGCTCGGCCACGCCGACCGTGCGCTGGAGTGGATCGACACCTACGGCGACCGCGACGGCGACGGGTTCGTCGAGTACCACCGCGCCACCGACGCCGGTCTGGCCAACCAGGGGTGGAAGGACTCGTGGGACGGCGTGAACTTCGCCGACGGCGAGATCGCCCGGTCCCCCATCGCACTGTGCGAGGTGCAGGGCTATGTCTACGCCGCGTTCCGGGCACGGGCGTGCCTGGCGGAGTACTTCGACGACCACGACACCGCCCGGTACTGGTCCGACCGCGCCGCCGACCTGAAACAACGGTTCAACGACGTCTTCTGGATGCCCGGGCCCGGCCGGTACGCGCTCGGCCTGGACGCCGACAAACGCCCCATCGACTCCGTCACCTCCAACATCGGGCACTGCCTGTGGACCGGGATCATCGACACCGACCGTGCCGGTTCGGTCGCCGACGGCCTGCTGTCCCCGGCCATGTTCACGGGGTGGGGCGTGCGGACGCTGTCGTCGGAGATGGGCGCCTACAACCCGATGAGCTACCACAACGGCTCGGTGTGGCCGCACGACAACGCGCTCGTCGCGGCCGGGCTGATGCGCTACGGCTTCGTCGCGCACGCCCAGCGCGTCGCCACCGCCGTGCTCGACGCGGCCGAGGCGTTCGACGGGCGGTTGCCCGAGCTGATGTGCGGGTTCGACCGCGACGAGTACAGCACCCCGGTGCCCTACCCGACGTCGTGTTCGCCGCAGGCGTGGTCCTCGGCGGCGCCGGTACACCTGTTGCGCACCCTGCTCCGGGTGCAACCGGGTATGCACCGACGGGAATTGCGGATCGCCCCGGAACTCCCGGAATCATTCGGAACGTTACTAATCGACGACGTTCCGTTGACCGGTGGTCGCATTTCCATCGAGGCGCGCGGAAGCTGGGTCCGGGTGGGACATCTCCCGGAGGACGTGGAATTGGTCCGGGGAAACGTTCATTAGGACGTAGTACATTCCGGGCGCGCTGTTTCGCCCGCGGTCGGCGGGGGAATTGGGCGAACATGAGTCCACTCGAGATCGCGATGGTCGCACCTCCGTGGTTCGACCTCCCGCCCACCGCCTACGGTGGCATCGAAGCGATGTGCAGCGACCTGATCGAACAACTCTCCCTGCAGGGAACCGAAATCACGTTGATCGGCGTCGGGACCAACGGGACCCCGGCGGATTTCGTGCCGACCTGCGAACACGCGAACGAGGACCGGCTCGGGCAGGTTCTGCCCGAGGTCGCCCACGCCGCGGCGCTGACCGAAATCATCGACAAACTCGACGCCGATCTCGTCCACGACCACAGCCTCGCCGGACCGCTCATGGCGCGCGGACGCACCCTGCCCACCGTCGTGACCGCCCACGGACCCGTCACCGGCGAGATGGGGCGCTACTACCGCGGGCTCGGCGACAGCGTCCACCTGGTCGCCGTCTCCGACGCCCAGCGCCGCCTGGCGCCGGACCTGAACTGGGTCGGCACCGTCCACAATGCTGTGAGTGTGGACCGCTTCCCGTTCCGGGCGGACAAGGAGGACTTCGCGCTGTTCCTCGGCCGCGCGTGCCCGGAGAAGGGCATCCCGCAGGCGATCGCCGCCGCGCGGGAGGCGGGCATCCGGTTGAAGATCGCGGCGAAGTGCCGGGAACCGGAGGAGAAGGTCTACTTCGACCGGGAGGTCGCCCCGCTGCTCGGGCCGGACATCGAATGGCTCGGCGAGGCCGACCGTGCCCGCAAGGTCGAACTGCTCCAGGCGGCGCGGTGCCTGCTGTTCCCGGTGTGCTGGGAGGAACCGTTCGGGATCGTCATGGTGGAGGCGATGGCCTGCGGGACCCCGGTCCTCGGCTTCCGGCGTGGTTCGATCCCCGAGGTCATCACCCACGACCGCACCGGCTACGTGTGCAACGACGTCGGTGAACTCGCGCAGGCGATCGGCGAGGTGGACCGGATCTCGCCGCACGACTGCCGTGCCGAGGCCGAGCTGCGGTTCGACGTGGCGATGATGGCCGAACGGTACGCACGGATCTACCAGTCCGTGCTCTGACCCGTGGCGGCCACCGAGGACGGTCCCGGTGCCCGCACGCCCCCCACACCACCGCCGCCCATGCTCGCCGTGTCCGGCGAACCCCCGGACGGACCGGACTGGGCCTTCGAATGGAAGTGGGACGGGGTCCGCGCGACCGTCGCCGTGGCGGACGGTGGGGTCGTCGCCCACTCCCGGAACCGGCGGGTGATCACCGAGTCCTATCCCGAACTGCACACCCTGACCGAACTCACCTCGCACACGGTGCTGCTCGACGGCGAGATCGTCGCCCTGGACGAGCGGGGACGACCGGACTTCGGCAGGCTCCAGGCGCGCATGCACGTCCACCGCCCCACCGCGCGGCTGCTGCGCGAGACCCCGGTCGCCTACTACGTGTTCGACCTCCTCGCCGTCGACGACCGGGACCTGTGCCCCGAACCGTACGACCGGCGCCGGCAGCGGCTGCGGGAACTCGGACTGTCGGCGCCCCCGGTCGTGCGCACGCCGGACAACTACGTGGACGTGTCCGGCGCGGAACTGCTGGAGGTCGCCGCCGACCACGGCCTGGAGGGCATCGTCGCGAAACGGCGCTCGTCGACCTACAGTCCCGGGACCCGGTCCCGGAGCTGGATCAAGACCGCCCTGCGCCTGACCCAGGAGGTCGTGCCGGGCGGGTGGGTGCCCGGCGAGGGCCGCCGGGCGGGAACGCTGGGCGCGCTGCTGCTCGGCGCCTACGACGACACCGGGACACTGCACTACGTCGGCCACGTGGGCACCGGCTTCAGCGACACCGCCCTCGACGAGATGCGCGAACGACTGGCCCCGCTGCACCGTCCGTCCAGCCCGTTCGGCACCCCGGTGCCCCGGGACCGTGCCCGTCGGGCGCACTGGGTCGAACCCCAGCTGGTCGGCGAGGTGGAGCACCGCCAGTGGACCGCCGACGGCAGGCTGCGGCACCCGTCCTGGCGGGGCCTGCGCCCCGACCGCTCCCCCCACGAGGCCCGCCTCCCCCCGACCTGACCGCGAGTCGCCACTCCCTGCCCGCGAGTTGCCGCTCCGGGACCGCGAGTCGACGCTCCGGAACCGCGAGTCGACGCTCCGTGGCGGTGAGTTCCCGCGTGGACCCGGGACTCAGCCGGCGGGCGCGACCTCGAGGAACGCCTCGCCCGCGGACACGCGCACCGTGCGGCCGACGACCTCGGTGCCGGAGGCCACCGACAGGGCCTGCGCGCTCGCGGCGTCCCCCGGGGCGGTCTGGCCCACCACGCGGGTGCCGTCCCCGGTCCGCCCGATGAGGAAGCCCTGGGAGGGCGCGCCGTCCTTGCCGTACTCGACCGTGGCCGTCTCGACGACGACCTCACCGTCGGGCACCGGCCCCTTCGGCGGTGCGGAGTCGGCCGAGGAGGTGGAGACCGGATCGGGATCGCCGACGTAGCCGTCCGGGTGCGGGGCCCGGGACAGCAGCACCGCGTGCTGGGCGGTGAGGTACCCGCCGTTGGCGTGAACCAGCCCGGTGGCCGCCCCCGCCCGCAGCCGGGTGGCCACCGCCACGGTGGCGTGCAGGCTGTAACTGCTCAGCGGGCCACCGAACGCGGAGTGTCCGCCCGTCACGGTGGGCACGCTGTCGGCGGGCAGCCCGAGGGCCTCCACCACCAGTTTCGGCACCACCGGGAAGCAGCTGTAGACGTCCAGGACGTCGAGTTCGCGCGCCGACACCCCGCCCTGCGTCAGGCACCGCCGCAGCGCCGTCTCCAGCGCCGCCGAGCGGGAGAAGTCCGGCCGGTCGAGGATGTCCCCGGAGTCGTGCGCGCCCGCGCCACCCCGGACATACACGATCCGGTCCTCGGAGATCCCGTACTCCCGCGCCGTGGCCAGCGAGGTGACCAGCACCGCCGCGGCCTGGTCCACGTGCGGCATGGCGTTCATGGCCAGCGGGTACGGCTCGCACACCATCCGGTTCGCCGGGCCGACGGTGGCGATGTCCTCCGCGCTGCGGACGGTCGGGTTCCACGCCGCCGGGTTCCGGGCGGCGACCTCGGTGAACGCCGCGTACATCCGGGCCGAGGCCGCGGTGTTGGCGGCCGGGCTCTGCCCGGTCCGGTAGCGCAGGCGGTTCTCGAACAACGGATAGACTCGGGTGGGCATCACCAGCCCGGCGGACTGCATGGCGGTGCTGCCGAGCTCGTCGGGTTCGAACGACGGCGGTCCGCCCGGCTCCCGGGTCCAGCCGTGGTCGGCCCCGGGGTCCAGCCCGGCCCGGGCCAGGGCGGACACCGATGCCTGTGCCTCCGCGCCGACCAGCAGCGCGACGCGGGAGTCCCCGGACGCGATCCCGGCGGCCGCCTCGTCGAGCAGCGCCGCGGGCCAGTGCCCACCCACGGTCGTGGTCGCGCGATGCTTCGGTGAGGCGTGCAGACGCCGTGCGAGCAGGGTGGGCAGGTCGTCGTAGGCCCAGCTGCTGCTCTTGATCGCCAGCACCGAGTCGGCCTCGCTCAGCAGGGCGGGGGCACCCGAATCGGCCCCCGCGGCGCGGGCGGCGTCCTCGGCCAGCGCGAGAGGTTCCCGCGCCGCCTCCGGCGCGCGGGCGGTATTGCCCCGCACCTGTCCGACCCCGACGAGTACCGGCACCCGGCCGTCGTCCGGCATCCGCACACTCCAATCAGAGCACGGTCACGATCGGTGCGGACCTTAACACGGGCGAACCGCCCGTTCCGGGCCGACGAGTCGCCGCTCACACCGGGAGCCTCCCGCGCCGTTCGGGAACCCCGGGCAGGGGCGTTCCGGCCGATCAGCAGGGGCGCCGGATGGCGCTGGAGGTTTCGGCACTGTCGGTCGGCAAGAGCTCACGATGACGGTGGCGACCGTGGACGGGGCGGTGCGTGTGGCGTACTCCCACATCGCCCAGGTGGTCACCCTCACCGACTGCGTCCTCGCCGGCGGCAGGACCGATCCGACGGACCCGCCCATGTCGCTCGACCTCGGCGGGACCACGGTCGGCCGCCACCTGTCGCTCTCCCGCACGCGGAGCACCCGCACGATCAGGCTGGCGACGACCACCGTGCACGGGGACGTCGGGCTCGACGACACGGTGCTCGACGACCGGGACCTCGCGCTCGACGCCGCCGAACTGACGGCGTCGACACTGATCTTTCTGCCCGCACGGGCGCCGACCGGGCGCGTGGACCTCTCCCACGCGCGGTTGGCCCTGCGGGACCGGGTCCGGGCGTGGTCGTACGCCCACGACTTCCTCGACCTCGCCGGGTGCACCTACGACCGCCTCGACGTTTCCCGCTCGCCTGGTCGTCCGGCGCCGTGGCGTTCGCGTGGGGGACGGGCCCGTGTCTGCGGTCCGGCACGGCGGTCCCGGGACCCTGCCCGGTCCGGGTCGACGAACATCCCACCTGGGACCCGTTCCTGTACGCCCTCGACGTCCTCGTCCCCGTCGTCGACCTCGGCCACGCCACCGCCTGGGACGTGCTCGGATGGTCCAAGGCGGTCATGCTGGTGCTCACCGTGGCCGGCTGGGTCCTGGCGACGACGATCATCGCCGCCTTCGGGCGGACGCTGCGCCGCCGGTGAGCCGTCGGCCCACGGGAACGGGCCCCGCCGTGCCGGGAGCGGCGGGACCCCGTACCGTTTCACTCCCCCGTGCGCGGGATACCCGGCGGCGGGACACCGCGTCACCGACAGGAAGGACGACAACCATGATCGGGTTCATCGTGGCGGGTCTGATCATCGGCGCGTTGGCGCGTCTGATCAAACCCGGCAAGCAGGACCTCGGCATCCTGGCCACGCTGCTGCTGGGCCTGGTCGGGTCGGTGATCGGCGGTACCGTGGCGAACCTGCTGGGCACCGGCGACATCTTCGAGCTGAACGTGCTGGGGTTCATCATCGCGGTCATCGCGGCGGTGCTGCTGATCGGTGTCGCCGAGTCCCTGGTCGGCCGCCGGAGGAAGAGCAGCGCCGACCGCTCGTGAACCCCGGCGTACTCACCCGCGGGTGAGCACCCGCTCCTCCTCCTGCCCGGCCCGCTGCTCCCGTCGGGCCCGGAGTTCGGCCACCACCGCGGGCAGCACCTCGTGCACGTCCCCGATGACCGCGTAGTCGGCCCGGGACACCATCGGGGCCTCCGGGTCGGTGTTCACCGCGAGGATGGTGCGGGAGTCCATGCAGCCCACCCAGTGCTGGGTGGCGCCGCTGATGCCGCAGGCCAGGTAGAGGTCGCAGGCCACCTTCGTCCCGGTCAGTCCGACCTGGTCGGAGTGCGGCCGCCAGCCGTTGTTCGTGGCCACCCGCGAACAGCCGACCGCACCGCCCAGCAGTCCGGCCAGCTCCTCCAGCACGGCGTA
>NZ_KE387084.1:173126-184149 GCF_000430445.1 Saccharomonospora iraqiensis subsp. iraqiensis | reverse complement strand
CCCGTCGGGCACCCCCGCCCCGTCGGCGAGGTCGGCCACCGCCCGCACGATCGCCTCGGCGGTGGCCTCGGGGTCGGTGTCGTCCCGGCCGGTGTCGACCAGCACCCCGCGGTCGGCGCCCATCGCCAGGGCGTAGCGCACCTGCTCCTCGGTCTCCGGCGGCCCGACGGCCAGCACCGTGGCGGTGCCGCCGTGCGCCGAGACGAGGCGCACGGCCTCCTCCACGGCGCACTCCTCGTGCGGGCCGAGGGTGAAGCCGAGGTGCCGGGTGTCGACCGTGCCGTCGCCCTGCAGCGGCACCTTCGCACCGAAGGCCGGCACCCGTTTGACGCAGACCAGCACGTCCATCCCACACCTGCCTTCGCTCACGACTTCATGCGTGTGTCGTCCGGGTCGAACAGCGGGGTGCGGCCCACCCGGGCCACGGTCACCGGGTACCGCTGTTCCATGTAGCGGACACCGAGTTCGGTGCCCTCCACGGCGACCGTCGGCGGCAGGTACGCCATCAGCAGGTGGGTCCCCAGCGACGGGGCGGCCCCGGCGCTGGTGACGTACGAGCCGCGGCCCTTGCGGTCGACGATCCGCTCGCCCTCCGGGGTGACCACCGGCTCGCCGCCCTGCGGGTAGCGGACCACGCCCGACGGGTCGGTGTGGGTCTCCGGCGGGCCCATCAGCAGACTGCACAGCAGCGCGGCCGGCTGGTCCTCCCGGGCACGCAGGTAGGCCTCCTTGCCGATGAAGTCGGCGGACTTGACCTTCGGCAGGGCGAGTCCCGCCTCCACCGGGTCGTGCTCGGCGTCCAGTTCGGCGCCCATCAGCCGGTAGCCCTTCTCCAGCCGCCCGGTGGTGCCGTAGACGCCGATCCCGGCGGGCACGAGTCCGTGCGGCTGCCCCGCCTCGGCGAGCACGTCCCACAGCCGGGCGCCCTGCTCGAACGGGGCGTGCAGCTCCCAGCCGAGTTCGCCGACGTAGGAGACCCGCAGCGCCAGCACCGGCACCCCGCCCACGACGATCGACTTGGCCGTGCCGAACGGGAAGCCCTCGTGCGAGACGTCGTCGTCGGTGACCGTGGCGAGCACGTCCCGCGCCCGCGGCCCCCACAGGCCGAGCGTGCACACCGCCGAGGTGACGTCGGTGAGGGTGGCGGAGCCGTCGTCGGGCAGGTGCCGGGTGAACCAGAACAGGTCCCGGGCACCGTCCGCGCCGCCGGTGATCACCCGGTAGTGGTCGGTCGCCAGCCGTGCCACCGTCAGGTCGCTGCGGAAGCCGCCGTCCGGGGTGAGCACGGGCGTGTAGATCAGCCGGCCGACCGGGCGGTCCACCTGGGCGAGCACCATGTGCTGGAGCCAGTCACGGGCCCGGGGTCCGCGGACGTCGAACTGCGCGAACGCGGACAGGTCGATCATCGCGCAGCGTTGGCGCATCGCCAGGTGTTCGGCGTCGGTGATCGGGGACCACCAGCGCGCGTCCCACTCGTGGGCGCGGTGCTGCACCTGCGCGCCGAACTCGTCCAGCAGCGGCCGGTTCGACTCGTACCAGTGCGGCCGTTCCCACCCGCCGACCTCGAAGAACTCGGCCCCGCGCGCGACCTCGCGCGCGTGGAACGGGGACAACCGCCTGCCGCGGGCCGAGTTCCACTGTTCGCGCGGGTGGACGATGCCGTAGATCTTGTTGAATCCCTCGTCGGCGCGGGCGCGCACGACGTCCTGGGTGCGCTGGTGCGGGTAGAACCGCGCGATGTCGGCGCCGTGCAGGTCGACCTCGGTGGTGCCGTGCGTCATCCACTCGGCCAGCACCCGCCCGACGCCGGGGCCTTCCTTGATCCAGACCGCGGCGGCCGACCAGAGCCCGGCCACCTCGGGGGTCTCGCCCAGCACCGGGGCCCCGTCCGGGGTCATCGACAGCAGCCCGTTGATCGCGTGCCGCACCCCGGCCTCCCGGTTGTCCAGGACGGACCCGAACAGCTCCAGCGCGTCCTCCAGCTGCGGGTCGAAGTCCTCCTGGGTGAACGGCAGCTGGGTCGGCGACAGCGCGGCGGAGGCGATCGACGGGATCTCCTCGGCGCGGTGCAGGATCGGGCGGTGGGCGTACGAGCCGACCTCCAGGTCCGCCCCGCTCTGCCGCTCGTACATCATCGCGTCCATGTCCCGCACGATCGGGTAGGCGATCTCGGTGTGGGTCTCGGCCAGTTCCGGGATCGGCCCCACGTCGATCATCTGGTGCACCGCCGGGGTCAGCGGGATGCGCGCGCCCGCCATGGCCCCGATCTTCGGGCTCCACACGCCGCAGGCGAGCACCACCGTGTCGGTGACGATGTCCCCGGCGTCGGTGGACACGCCCCGGATGTGGCCGTCCTCGACGTGCACGCCGGTGATCTCGGTGTTCGGCAGCACGGTCAGCGCCCCCTGCGCGAGGGCCTGCTGCCGCATCAGCGCCCCGGTCTGCAACGGGTCGACCACGGCGACCGACGGGGTGTGGAACCCGGCCAGGATCAGGTCCCGGTTCACGAACGGCACCAGCCGGGCCACCCGGTCGGCGTCGACCAGTTCGGACTCCACACCCCACGCGGTGGCCGAGGCCATCCTGCGCCGCAGTTCCTCCACCCGTTCCGGAGTGCGGGCGATCTCCACCCCGCCGCAGGTGGTCAGCGTGCCGAGCTTCTCGTACTGGCGCATCGAGTCCAGCGTCAGCGCGGTGATCTCCTTGGAGTGGTCCACCGGGAAGATGAAGTTGGACGCGTGCCCGGTGGAGCCGCCGGGGTCCGGCAGCGGCCCCTTGTCCACGAGCACGATGTTGCGCCATCCCGCCTCCGCGAGGTGGTAGCTCACCGAGTTGCCGACGATGCCGGCTCCGATGACGACGACGTCGGCGCGCGCCGGTAGGTCGGTCATCTCGATCCCTCCTTCGTCACGCCAGCCCCACCACCCGGCCGGCGTCGTCGATGTCGATGTTCTCGGCCGCCGGGTACGACGACAGGCCGGGCATGGTGCGCATCTCGCCGCAGATCGGGTACACGAACCCGGCCCCGGCCGAGGCGCGGACCTCCCGCACCGGCAGCCGCCAGCCGGTCGGCGCGCCCTTGCGGGAGGGGTCGTCGGACAGCGACAGGTGCGTCTTGGCGATGCACACGGGCAGCGAGCCGAACCCGCAACGGGTGTAGCTGTCGAGCTGCCTGCTGGCCGTCGGGGAGAGGTCGATGCCGTCGGCGCCGTACATCCGGCGCGCGACCGTGTCGATCTTGTCGACCAGCGGCATCTCGTCCGGGTACAGGTGCGTGAACCCCGACGGCCGGTCGCACGCGGCGGCCACCGCCTCGGCCAGTTCCGCCGCGCCCTTGCCGCCCTCGGCCACGTGCGTGCTGACCGCGCCGTGCACACCCTCCTCGGCGGCGATGTCCAGGATGGCCCGGTGCTCGCTGTCGAAGTCGGTGTCGAAGGCGTTCACCGCCACGACGGCGGGCACGCCGTGCGCGGCGATGTTGGCCAGCTGTCTGCGCAGGTTCGCCGCACCCGCGCGGACGTCGTCCGGGTTCTCGGCGAGCATCTCCTCCGGCAGCGGTTTCCCGGCCACCACCCGGTGCCGACCGGAGTGCGCCTTGAGGGCGCGCACGGTGACCACCACGACGGCCGCGTCGGGCACCAGCCCCGAGGCGCGGCACTTGATGTTGAAGAACCGCTCGGCGCCCATGTCGGCGCCGAATCCGGCCTCGGTGACGAGGTAGTCCCCGCCGCGGATGCCGATGAGGTCGGCCAGCACCGAGGAGTTGCCGTGCGCGATGTTGCCGAACGGTCCGCAGTGGACCAGCACCGGTGTCTGCTCCACGGTCTGCATCAGGTTCGGCTTGAGCGCCTCGCGCAGCTGCACGCACATGGCGCCGGCCGCCCGGAGCTGTTCGGCCGTGACGGGTTCGCCGGAGCGGTCGTAGCCGACGACGATGCGGCCGAGCCGCTGCCGCAGGTCCCGCAACGAGGTGGACAGCGCCAGTACCGCCATGACCTCGCTGGCGGCGGTGATGTCGAAGCCCGTCTGCCGCGGGATGCCGTCCTGCCTGCCGCCGAGCCCGGTGACGATCTGCCGCAGGTCCCGGTCGTTGACGTCCAGCACCCGGCGCCAGGTGATCGCGAACGGGTCGAGGTCGAGTGCGTTGCCCTTGTGCAGGTGGTTGTCCACCATCGCCGAGAGCAGGTTGTGTGCCGCGCCGACGGCGTGCAGGTCCCCGGTCAGGTGCAGGTTCATCGACTCCATCGGCACCACCTGGGAGTAGCCGCCGCCCGCGGCGCCCCCCTTGATGCCGAAGGTCGGCCCCATCGAGGACTGGCGGATGGCGACCACACCCCGCTTGCCGAGGTGGCCGAAGCCCTGGCCGAGCCCGACGGTGGTGGTGGTCTTGCCCTCCCCCAGCGGTGTGGGGGTGATCGAGGAGACCACCACGTACTTCGCCCTCGGCCGGTCCGCCAGCGCACCGACGGCGTCCAGGGAGAGTTTGGCCGCGGTGGTGCCGTACGGTTCGACGAGGTCGGGCCCGAGGCCCATGTCGGCGGCGACGTCGGTCAGCGGTTTGCGCACCGCGCCGCGCGAGATCTCCAGGTTCGACGGCATGTTGTTCCGCCCTTTCTCACTCGACCCGCCTGCGGGTCGTGCCGACCCACCGCGCGGTCGCACCGACTCTGTTGAAGGTGTAGAAGTGCAGCCCGGCCACGTCGCACCCCTCGTCGCGGCCGCGGGTGCCCAGCCGGGCCAGCAGGTCCCCGGGCCGGTGGTTGCGGGGACGGGCCAGTCTGCCGAGCGTGGAGCGGTTGGCGCGGACGAACCGCAGCGAGTCGCCGACGCCGATGCGCGCCCCCACGGTGAGCAGCTTGCCCACCTCGACCGCACCCGGCAGCCCGACCACGACCGGGAGGGTGATGCCGTGCTCGCGGGCGCGGCCGATGAACCGGCACACGGCCGTGGCGTCGAAGCACATCTGCGTGACCGTGTAGTCGGCGAAGTCCTGCTTGTCCCGCAGGGCCCGCCACAACGCCTCGTCCGGGATCGACGGGTGTCCCTCCGGATAGGACGGCACCCCCACCCGGGCGGGCCGCCTGCCCGCCTCGGTCATCGCCCGCAGCAGTGCCAGCCCGTCGGGGAAGGCGCCCCCGGTGTCGGAGACGTCGCCCCCGACGACGAACACCTCGCGGATGTCGGCCCCCTCGATGCGGTCGAGGACCTCCCGCAGATGCCCGGCGTCCCGGAGCTGCCGTGCCGCCAGGTGCGGCACCGCGTGCAGCCGTTGGGCGGTGAGCTTCTCGCAGACCTCGAGGGTCGCCTCGATGTCCTTCGACGGCGACGACGTGACGGTGACGACCGCCCGCTCCGGCAACATCGCCGTCTGCTCCAGCACCCCGGTCAGGGGCAGTACCTCGTAACGCACGCGGTCGAGCGCGGGACCGAGGGCCCGAAGGCCCTCGGTCGCCCGCCCGCCGGGCTCCTGACGCCGTAGCATGGCCGGCACCCCTTTCCGCCGTCGCTGCTCAGAGCTTCGGCGTCTCCTTGCGGGGATCGATGAACGGCTTCTCGACGACCAGGGCGCCGCGCGCCCCGTCCGGCGTGCCGACGGTGAGTTCGGTGCCCGCGGTGCTGAGCCCGATCGGCACCATGGCGAGTCCGATGTTGCGGTCCAGCCGGGGCGAGTAGCAGGCGCTGGTCACCGACCCCACCGGGGTGGTCCCCGCGGAGTACACCGGGAACGGCTCGATCATCGACCCGTCGTTGTAGCTGCCGAGCGGCCTGCCGCCGATCTCCACGCCGACCATCAGCCTGCTGATGCCGGTCTCCCGCGCCCGCCGCAGGGCCTCCTTGCCGACGAAGTCGGCCTCCTGGTCCAGATCCACCATCCAGTGGTAGTCGTAGCCGACCTCCAGCGGGTTGGTGTCCAGGGTGATGTCGCAGCCGTAGGCGAGCATCCCCGCCTCGATCCGGCGGATGTGGCACGGACCGATCGGGCGCAGGCCGTGCGGCTCGCCCGCCTCCCAGACGGCGTCCCACAACCGGCCCGCGTCGCGGGAGGCGTCGTGCAGGTAGATCTCGTAGCCGACCTCGCCGGAGTAGCCGGTGCGGCTGACCACCACGCGCATCCCGTCCAGCTCGAACTCGCGCAGCCGGTAGTACGGCACGTCCAGGATGTCGGCGCCGAACAGGTCGGTCATCACCTGCTTCGCCCGGGGGCCCTGGATCTGCAGCGGTGCGACGTCGGCCTCGCGGAGCTCGACGTTCCAGCCGCCCGCGTGGGCCAGGCCCTGCGCCCACAGCCCGACGTCGCTGTCGGCCAGCGAGAGCCAGAACCGGTTCTCCTCCAGCCGCAGCAGCACGGGGTCGTTGATGATGCCGCCGTCCGGGGCGGTGACGAAGACGTACTTGCACTGGCCGACCTCGCACTTGGTGAGGTCGCGCGGGATCAGCATGTTGGTGAAGTCGAACGCGTCGGGCCCGGAGATCTCGAGCTGGCGCTCGACGCCGACGTCCCAGACCGTCACCCCGTGCAGCAGGGACCAGTACTCGCCGACCGGGTCGCCGTAGTGCCGGGGGTGATAGGTGTGGTTGTAGACGCTGTAGGCGGCCACGCCCCGCTCCCGCGACTTCCAGAAGTACGGGGACTTGCGCAGCCTGGTGTAGAGCATCACGGCCGGGGTCTCGACGACACCGCCGGTGGCGGTGAGCGTCGGCGTGGCCGGTGCGGTGGCGGTGTTGTCGAACGTGGGGTGGATGACATCAGCCATGGGGGCACCTCGATTCGCGCCCGGAGTTCCGCGGACGAAGATCACGGGAAGGACAGAGTTGTCGCTGAAGTTGTTGCGCTATGCGCATCGCGTTGTGATATACACAACAGTGTGAGACGGCACCGGGGCGGCGTCAAGTACTCCGAAAGGGGTGAAACACCGTCCACGATCATCGGCTCCCGATACCCGGATCCCCACGTCAGGGCGGGTCAACACGCGAATTTGACAACCGGCTCGCGGGGAGGTTCGGCATTACGGACGGGCCCCGGGCGCCGACTCGGCGTCACCGGGCGTCGGGCCACGGGCCGCGACTGTCGACTCGCGGTCCGTGAGCGTCGACTCGCGGGACTGGAGCGTCGACTCGCGGGACTGGAGCGTCGACTCGCGGGTCAGTCCGGGGTCGCGACGCGGAGGAACAGGGTGGTGCAGCGGTCGACGACCTCCTGCTCGGTCATCGCCAGTGCGCCCGTGAGCCAGGACGACAGCACCTGGGCCAGGCCGCCGACGAGCAGTTCGGCGGTGAGGTCGAGGGCCGTCGCGTCGCTGGCACCCACGTCGGTGGCAACCGCGTCGGTGGCACCCGCGTCGGCGATGGGACCGGTGGCGTCCGGAGTGGGCAGGCCGTAGAACTCCCGCGCCTGTCCCACGAGCAACCGGACGAACATGCGCGTGGAGGCGACCCGGCGGCGGGCCACCACCGCGTCGTCCAGGGAGGGTGCGAACAGCAGGTGCCCGCGACGCGGGTCCTCGGCGATCCGCCGCACCAGCGTGCCCAGACCCGCGCGCACCTTCGCCTCGGCACCCTCCGCGGCCCGCACCGACTCCAGGGTCCGCTCGGCGATCGTGGCGACCACGTCGTCGTACACGGCGGCCACCAGCGCGTCCCGGTCGGCGAAGCTCTCGTAGAAGTAGCGGGTGGCCAGGCCCGCCTGCCGGCACACGCCCCGCACCGACAGTCCGCGGTCCCCCTCCGCCGCGCCCAGCAGTTCCAGTCCGGCCTCGAGGAACCGGGCACGCCGCCCGGCCTGTCGGTCCGCCCCGGCGACGCCGCCGTAGGTGCGCAGGGAGGTCCGTTCCATCCCCCCATCCTGACACCCCGCCCTTGACAGTCCCGTGCGCACCACGGTCCACTATCTGCCAACGGTCGTATTCAGATCAGGGCCGCGGCCCCGTGGGGAGGAGACACCGTGAGCGCCACACGCACGAGTCCGGAGATCCGACAGAAGACGGTCATCGGAGCGGGTCTGCTCGCCGGCGGGGCGAACGTGATCATGCAGCTCGCGTTGCCCGCGGTCGGGTACGGCGTCGTCGAGAGCACAGTGGACAGTGGGAACATCTACAAGCACCCGGTCAAGCGCACCCGGACCACCCTGACCTACCTCGCCGTCGCCATGCTCGGCACCGACGAGGAGCGTGCCGCGTACCGGCGTGCGGTCGACCGCCGACACCGGCACGTCCGGTCCGGCCCGTCGAGTCCGGTCCGCTACCACGCGATGGACCCGCACCTGCAACTGTGGGTGGCCGCCTGCCTCTACAAGGGGGTCGAGGACGTCTACCGGGCGTTCGTGGGCGAACCGGACCCGGACACCACCGACGAGCTCTACCGGCACTCGGCCGCTCTCGGGACCACGCTGCAGGTTCGCCCCGACATGTGGCCCGTGGACCGCGCCGCCTTCGAGCGCTACTGGAAGGACTCGCTGTCCGCGATCGACATCGACGACACCGTCCGCGAGCACCTGCTCGGCATCGCCCGGCTGCGCATGTTCCCCCGCCCGGTGAGCCTGCTGTTCGGACGGTTCAACGAGTTCGTCACCACCGGGTTCCTCCCGCCGGAGTTCCGGGAGCAGATGCGGCTGGACTGGTCACCACGCCGGCAACGGCGCTTCGACCGGCTCATGCGGCTGATCGGCACGACGGTGCTGCACCTGCCCCGGCCGCTGCGCGAGTTCCCGTACAACCTCTACCTGTGGGACCTGCGCCGCAGGTTGCGCCGGGGTGCGCCACTGATGTGACACCGGGCCGCTCGCGCACCGGGCCGCATGCCCACGGAGGGGCGGTCCCGCTCAGGACGGCAACGCCGCGGCGGCCAACGCGGCCACCTGTTCCGGGCTCGCGATCCGCTCCCGGCCCATCGCCTGATCGTGCACGATGTTCAGCGCCGCGTGCACGGCCAGCCGCACCCGGGTCGACCGGGGCCCGCCCCGCCGGGCGGCGACCAGGCGCACCCACTGGTCGATGTGGTCACGCTGGGCCCGGCGCAGCGCGTGCCGGTCGTCGTCGGGCAGGTTCTCCGACTCGGTCAGATACACCGCGGCCAGGTCGCTGTTGCGCAGCGCGAAGTCCACATAGGCCCGGATCAGCGCGCGCAGTGCCTCGTCCGCGTCGGCGGCACCCTCGATCGCCTCCCCCGTGGTGACGGCGAGCCGGTCGGTGGCGCGGTAGTACACGGCCGCGAGCAGGTCCGCCTTGCCGCGGAAGTGCCGGTACACACCGGACGCGCCGATCCCCGCGGCGGCGCCCAGATCCTCCATCGTCACCCCGTGGAAACCCCGTTCCCGCAGTGGCCGGGGCGCGGCCACGAGCAGGCGTTCCCGTCGGGACAGGAACTTTCCCCGCGCCGCCTCCCGGACGGCGGGCATCTCCGTGGTCGGCGGCGGGAGCTCCGTCGCCAGGACACGGTCGGCGATCTCCCGAAGCCCGTCCGCCGCGGTCCGCGCGGACACCGGGATGCGGTGCACCCCGAGGCTGGCGATCGCGCTGCACGCGGCTGAGGCGATCACGACGGCGTCCTGTTCGGACAGGTCAGGGCGGGTCGCCGCGAGCCGGTCGGCGACCACACCGAGCACCGCCTCGATCGCCCCGGTGAACCGCGCGTGTTCGGCCGGTGCGAGATAGCGACTCTCCCGTTGGTACAGCGCGACGCTGCCCCGACGTTCCACGACCAGGCGCGCGCAGCCGCGGATCAGCGCGTCGAGCTGCTCGGACGGTGTCCCGGTCGCCGACCGCGCGGTGGCGACCAGTTCGTCCAGCCGTCCGGAGACCTCCTCGGCCACGTGCGCCAGGATCGCCTGCTTGCTCGGGAAGTGCTTGTACACGGCGGGTCCGGTGATGCCCGCCTCGGCGGCGATCTCGGTGAGTCCGACGGTGTAGTACCCCCGCCTGCAGAACAGCTCCGCGGCGATCGTGGCAATCTGCCATTTGCGGTCGATCCGGGAACTGTCCCGCATCCGTTCGCGGGCACTTCGTTCGGACATCCTCGCCCTCCGCGGTGGGTGAACCCGGCTCACACCTGGTGAAACGACTCTACTCGGGCGCGACCGGTGGTCTTGACAACCCCTGCGACGAGCCGACATGGTTAATCAGCATTCGCACCGGCGCGAAGAGCGGAGGGTCGCATGACGCACCAGGACCCGACCTGCACGGAGTCGCTGCCCGGCCCCGGCGCGGTCAGCTGGAGACGGTTCGGCGTCGCACCCGGTGTCTTCCTCGCGGGCACGGGCCTGCTGCTGCAGGTGGCACACCCGGTGGTCGGTGCGGGAGTCCGCGACCACTCCGAGTTCCGGCGCAAGCCGTGGAAACGGGCGTGGGACACGCACCTGTCGACCCTGCGGTTCGTCTACGGCATGGGCGGTGGTGCCGACGCCGAAGGACGCAGGCTCATCGACGTCCACCGCGACATCAAGGGCGTCGACGACGCGGGGCGCCGCTACCACGCGCTCAACCCCGGGGCCTACGCCTGGGTGCACCTGACACTGGCGCGCTACCTGGTCGACACCGCCGACACGTTCGGCCCCCCGATGGACGCCGACGAGCGGGAGACCCTGTGGGCCGAGTTCCGCGCGATCGGCTTGGCGCTGGGCCTGAAGTCCCATCACATGTCCGCGACCTGGGCCGAGGCGGAAGAGGTCTTCGACCGGACGGTCCGGGAGACCCTGGAGGCCAACGACAGCACGACGGACGTGCTCGAGGCGCTGACCCACCCGAGGCGACCGACCCGGCTGCTGCCCGAACCGTTGTGGCGGGCGGCGATCGGACCGGCGGGACGACTCGTCCGGTTCACCACGGTCGGCGCCCTACCCCCGGTGCTACGGCAGCGGCTCGGGATCGGCTGGACCACCCGGGACGAGCGGGCGTTCCGCCGGTTCGCCCGGGTGGTCGGCGCGGTGCACCGGCGTCTGCCGGAGCCGTTACGCTACGCGCCGGCGGCATACGGACTGATCCTGCGTGGCCGCGCCCGGGAACGCGCCGCCCGCCGGGGCACGTCCCGC
>NZ_KE387084.1:171087-173026 GCF_000430445.1 Saccharomonospora iraqiensis subsp. iraqiensis | reverse complement strand
GCGCGGGGGGCCGCGAGCGGCTGGTACGTCCTGCTCCGGCCCGAGCCGCGCCTGCGCCTGGCCGCCGACTTCGCCTCGGCGAGCGGGATCCACCCGGGCAGCGACGTGGCCGTGCTCGGCGTGCCGCTGGGAACGGTGGAGTCGGTGGACCCGCGCGGCGGCACCGTGCGGGTCACGATGACCCTGCCCGGCGACACCGCGGTGCCCGCCGACGCGCACGCCTACATCATGAACCCCTCCGTGATCAGCGACCGGTTCGTCGAACTCGCCCCCGCACACACCGGCGGCGAGCGCCTGTCCGACGGGGCCGTGATCCCGGTGGGACGCACCCACGCCCCGGTCACGTGGAACGAACTGACCGACTCGCTGGACACGCTGCTGGACGCGGTCGCCCCGACCGACCCGGACGGCGACAGCGACCTGGCCACGCTGGTGCGCCGGACGGCGGACGCACTGGAGGGCAACGGGCCGGCACTGCGCGAGGCGATCGCCGGGCTCGCCGGAGCCACCGACGTGCTCGCCGAGGGGACACCCGAGGTCGGTGCCCTCGTCGAGGACGTGGACTCGCTGGTCACGCTGGTCGCCGACCACCGGCGCACGATCGACTCGGTGACCGCGGCGGTCACCAACGCCTCGGCCGACCTCGCCGAACACGAGGACTCCGTGGCCCGGGCCCTGACCCGGCTGTCCGAGGCACTGGGAAGCCTCAGCCGGCTGCTCGACGGGCACGGCACGGAACTCACCGGGGACGTCTCCCGGCTGGCCGAGGTGAGCACCACCCTGGTGGCCCGGCGTGACCAGCTCGCCGAGACCCTGGACACGCTCCCGCTGACGCTGCAGAACTTCGACCGCGCCCTCACCGCGGACGACCGCCTGCGCATCCGGCTCGACCTCTCCACCAACCTCTCCCAGTTCCCCACCACGGCCCGGCTGTGTGAACGCCTGTCCCTGCCGCTGTGCGACGGCGCGGGGATCACGAACCCGATCGACTTCCCGCCCGAGGTGGACGATCCGTTCGGGCTGCGGGCGCTGCTCGACGGAGGTGGACGATGATCCGACCGGCGACGACCGTGCTGCGGTGGGTCGTGCCCACCACGCTGGTCGCGGTCCTCACCGCGGGGTGCGGTCTGGAGCGGGTGAGCCTGCAGACACTCGCCGGGGCCGGCGGCACCGAGCCGGTGGACCGCGTCACCGCCGTGTTCACCGACGTCTCGCGCCTGCACGTCGGCAGCCCGGTGCGGGCCGGACAGGTCGAGGTCGGCCGGGTGTCGGAGATCCGCACCGAGAACTTCCGCGCGCTGGTCGAACTGAAACTGCACACCGAGGTCCCCCTCGGCCCGGACACCACCGCGCGCCTGGAGCTGCTCTCCACGCTCGGGAGCCGCTACGTCGCACTCGACCCGGGACGGGAGAGGTCCCCGTCCGCCGACGGGCACCGGATCCCCGCGGAGCGCACCTCGCCGGGCCCGACGGTCGAGGACACGCTCGCGGCGGTGGGCACCCTGCTGAACGGCTCCGGCATCGCCCAGATGCGCACGCTGGTGACCGAGGCCGACGCGGCACTGTCCGGACGCGGCGGCACCGTCCGCGAACTGCTGTCCGAACTGGACTCGGTGCTGACGACGCTGGACGACCACAGGGGACGGATCCGGGAACTGATCGACTCGGTCGGCGCGGTGTCCGCGCGGCTCGCGGACGGCACCCCGACGTTGGAGGCGGCGCTGACGGAGATCACCCCCGCGGTCGAGACGTTGTTGGCCGAACGGGACCGGTTCACCGACCTGCTCGACACGACCGCCTCCCTCGGCGACACCGTGCGGGGGGTGCTCGACGAGACGGGCGAGGCGCTGACCGACCAGCTGGACCGGCTGCGCCCGCTGCTGACCGACCTGGCCGACGCGGGCGAGCGGCTGGGCGGCACGCTGGCCGGGGCGCGCGA
>NZ_KE387084.1:165874-170987 GCF_000430445.1 Saccharomonospora iraqiensis subsp. iraqiensis | reverse complement strand
GGCGTCCCCGGCCGCGGACCCTGATCGCCGCCGGGCTGGTCGTGGCGGCGCTGGTCGGTGCGGGATTCGTCGGGGCGGACTACCGGTCGCTGCGTGCCCGGGAGACCGCGCGCGCGGAGGCACTCGACGCGGCCACCCGGTTCGCCACCCGACTGTCCTCGTACGAGTTCGACACCCTCGACAAGGACCTCGACGCCGTGCTCGACCACGCGACCGGGGACTTCGCCGAGCAGTACCGCCGGGTCGGCGACGACCTCAGCGAGCTGATCCGGGAGCACGAGGCGGTCTCCGAAGGGGAGACGCTGGCGGCGGGTGTCGTCCGCGCCGACGCCGGCGAAGCGGTGGTGCTCGTGTTCGCCGATCAGACCATCACCAACACGAACAATCCCGAGCCGCGGATCGACCGGAACCGGATGCGGCTGACCCTGCGCCAGGAGAACGACCGGTGGCTGGTGCACCACGTCGAACTGCTCTGAGGGCACACCACGGCAGGACGACCCGACCGGGCGACCCCGGAAGACGTGGTGCCGACCGGTCGGGCCGGCGTGGTGCGGCGGGTGAGCCCGCCCGGGAGCCACTACCGTGAGGACCGTGACGTCCGCGAACTGGTACGAGGTGCTCGACGAGATCATCAACCGGGGTCACCTGGCCGCCGGGGGTGATCTCGGACGGATCGTCCGGCACGCCCTGGCCACCCACGTGGGGGTCGACGGACTGCTGTACGTCTCCGACCTGCCCCAGCGGCACCTGCACCCGCTCGACGTCGACGGCGTGCCCCGGCCCGCCCCGCTCGCGATCGACGACACGCTCGCGGGCCGGTCGTTCCAACGGGTCGAGGTCCTCCGGGACCGTGACCCGGAGACGGGCACTCCGGTGCTGTGGGTGCCCGTCCTGAACGGCACACACCGGATGGGGAGCCTGCGGGTGGTGCCGCCCGAGGGGGCGGACCCGGACGACGCGACCCTGCGGCAGCACTGCTGGACCGTGGGCGGGCTGCTCGGCCACCTCATCGTCGCGAAACTCGCCCAGAGCGACGCCCTGCACCGGGCCCGCAGGCCCCGGCCGCTGACGGTGTCGGCCGAGCTGCTGTGGCAACTGCTGCCCCCGCAGACCTTCGCCACCCCGGACATGACCGTCAGCGCGGTGGTCGAGTACTACGACGAGGCGGGCGGCGACGGGTTCGACTACTCGGCGGACGGGTCGCACGGCCACGTGGCGGTATTCGATGCCACCGGCCACGACCTGCAGGCCGGACTCGTCTGCTCGTTGGCCATGGCCGCCACCCGCAACGCACGCCGGAGAAACGAGACTCTGGCCGGTATCGCCCGCAGGGCCGACGCGGTGCTGCGCGAGAACGCGGCCGAGACCCGGTTCGCCACGGCCGTGCTGGCGACGGTCGATTTCGAGACGGGAGTGCTGTCGTACCTGAACGCGGGTCATCCGCCGCCGGTGCTGCTGCGCAACGGCCGCATCCACAAGTTCCTGGACGAGGGCAGGCGCATGCCCTTGGGACTGCAACACCTCGACGACGCCGACCCGACCATCCCGGCCCGGGAACACCTCCGGCCGGGCGACCGTATCCTGCTCTACACCGACGGCGTCACCGAGGCCCGCAACGACCGCGACGAGCACTTCGGCGTCGACCGGCTCGTCGACATCGTCGAGCGGGAGAGCTCGGCCGGGCTCCCTCCGCCGGAGACGTTGCGACGGGTCGTCCACGCGATCCTGCACCACCAGCGTGGTGAGCTCCAGGACGACGCCACCCTGCTGCTCTTCGAATGGCCCACGCCGCAGCACCCGAAACTGCTGCCGTCCGAGGCGCTACGCCCGGCCGACGACTGAACCGTCGTCCCCCTCGGACACCCCGCCCGCTCCCCGCGCCCGTCACGCCCCAACGTGAAACGGCCGTCTCCGAAACCACGCGACACCCCCGTCCCACGCCCCCGGACGGGATAGCTTCGGCCGCGTCGGTGGAACCGGAATCGAGGGAGAACGTGATGCCGATCAGTACGCGGGGCGCGGTCCTGCGGGAGTCCCCCGGGCGCTACGAGGTCGTCGACCTAGAGCTCGACGACCCGCGGCAGGGCGAGGTGACGGTGAAGCTCGCCGCGTCCGGGTTGTGCCACTCCGACGACCACGCCGCGACCGGCGACCTGCCCGTCGGCATCCACCCGTTCTGCGGTGGGCACGAGGGCGCGGGCGTGGTCACCGCGGTCGGCCCGCACACCCCGGGGTTCGAACCGGGCGACCACGTGGTGTTCTCCTTCCTCCCCGCGTGCGGCACGTGCGAGTTCTGCGCCCGTGGCCTGCAGAACCTGTGCCACCTGGGCGCGACCCTGCTCACCGGCGCCCGCGCCGACGACCCCACCAGCTACCGGCTCAGCCTCGACGGGCGCCCGGTGGGACAGCAGTGCGGCATCTCGACGTTCGCCGAGTACACGACCGCGTCGGTGGACTCGCTCGTCCGGATCGACAAGGACGTGCCGCTGGAGCTGGCGTGCCTGCTCAGCTGCGGGGTGCCGACCGGGTGGGGCGCGGCGGTGAACACCGCCGGTGTGCGCCCCGGCGACACGGTGATCGTCATGGGTATCGGTGGGATCGGGGCCAACGCGGTGCAGGGCGCGGCGCACGCGGGGGCGAGCACCGTGATCGCCGTGGACCCGGTGGAGTTCAAGCGGGACACCGCCCGCGAACTGGGCGCCACGCACGCCTACGCCGACCTCCGCGAGGCCGCCGACCACGCCCGGTCGGTCACCAACGGACAGGGCGCGGACGCCGTGATCGTCGCCGTCGGCGTCACCGGGGGCGAGCACCTCGCCACGGCGCTCGGCGCGATCCGCAAGGCCGGGACCGTGGTCGTCACCGGCCTGGGCAGCCACCGCGCGACCGACGTGCCCCTCCGGCTGAACGACCTGGTTCTCATGCAGAAGTCCGTGAAGGGATCGCTGTTCGGCGAGGCCGCCCCGGGGTGCGACATCCCCGCACTGGTGCGGCTCTGGCGGCAGGGCGTGCTCGAACTGGACGAACTGGTGACCACCCGGTACCCGCTGGACGAGGTGGCGAAGGCGTACGACGACATGCACGCGGGCCGCAACATCCGCGGCGTGCTCGTCTTCGACTGACCGCCGGGTGACCACCTTCTGACTCTCCGTGTTCGGCCGTGACCGAATCGCGCCCCGATCGTTCACCCGGTCGGACCGGCGGCACCGCCGAGAAGACGACTTTCCGCGAGGTCGCGCGTCTTGACACCGCGAACCGGGTGATCTTCGATACGGTGCCGCCGTGTCCACGGTGCCCGGCACGGTTGTTCGACAGTGGGGAGATCGAAGCAATGGTCGCTTCCGACCCGACGGATCTGGACCGGCTGCTGGACGGGCTGGTGACCGGTCTGGACCGGGCCCGGCATGCCGTCGCGCTCTCGACCGACGGCATGCTGCTCGGCCGGTCCGGGCAGCTCGACGCGGACGACGCCGGACACCTCTCGGCGGTCGCCTCGGCGTTCCACAGCCTCGCGGACGGCGCGGGTGCGCAGTTCGGCGGTGGCACCGTACGGCAGACCGTGGTGGAGCTCGACCGGGCGACGCTGTTCGTCACCGCCGCGGGCGAGGGTGCCTGTCTCGCCCTGCTCGCCGATGAGGGGGTGGACATGGGCCGGGTCGCCTACGGGATGAACCGGACGGTCGAACGGATCGGCACCGTCCTCGCCACCGTCCCCACCGGCCCGCGGCACACCGCCTCCTGACCCCACCTCCTGACCGCACCGCCGCCGGTGCGGCCCCTCCGCGTGCGGGTGTCGGGGCCGCACCGGCGGCCGGGGGCGGCGGGTCAGAACGGGTAACGCTCGATCGAGGACTGCACGGTGATCCACTGGGTCTCGGTGAACGACTCCAGGTTCGCCCGCGCCCCGCCGAAGTGGCCGCCGACACCGGAGGCCTTCATCCCGCCGAACGGGATGGTCGACTCGTCGTCGACCGTCTGGTCGTTGATGTGCACCATCCCGGACTCGATGCGCCCGGCCAGCTCGTAGGCGCCGAACGCGTCGGCGGTGAGGATGCCGACACTGAGGCCGTACTCGCTGTCGTTGATGATGTCGATCGCCTCGTCCACGGTGTCGTAGGGCACGACCGGGGCGACGGGGCCGAAGATCTCCTCGGCGAACGCCGGACTGTCCGGGGCCACCCCGGTGAGCACGGTGGGCCGGTAGAACGGCCCGTCGTGGGTTCCGCCCGCCGCCGCGGTGGCACCCCGGGCCACCGTCTCGGTGACGATCCGGTGGACCTGTTCCAGCTGCGCCCGGTCGATGATCGGGCCGAGGGCGTTGGCCGGGTCGGCCGGGTCACCGACGGCGATCGCGTCGGCCTTGGCGGCCAGCCGTTCGGTGAACTCGTCCACGAGCGAGGAGTGCACCAGGTGCCTGCCCGCGGTCATGCAGATCTGCCCCTGGTGCAGGAACGACCCCCACGCCGCGGCGGAGGCGGCGGCCTCCACGTCGGCGTCCGGCAGCACGAGCAGGGCGTTGTTCCCGCCGAGCTCCAGGTGCACCCGCTTGAGCAGCGGCGCCGCCGCCTCCCCGATCCTGCGGCCCGCGGGGGTGGACCCGGTGAACGACAGGCACGGCACGTCCGGGTGCGTCACCAGCGCCTGCCCGACGTCGGCCCCGCCCGGCAGCACCGTGAGCAGGCCCTCCGGCAGTCCCGCCTCGGCGAGCAGCTCGGCCAGTGCCAGCCCGCCGGACACCGGGGTGCGGGGGTCCGGCTTGAGCACGACCGCGTTGCCCACCGCGAGCGCGGGCGCCACCGACCGCATCGACAGGATGCCGGGGAAGTTGAACGGCGAGATCACCCCGACGACCCCGATCGGCACCCGGCGGGCCAGCGACAGCCGCGGCCGGGTGGAGTGCAGCAGCTCGCCGTAGGGCTGGGAGGCCAGCGCGGCGCTCTCGTGCAGCTCGGACACCACGAGCCCGACCTCGAACGACGCCTTGCCCTGCGCCGATCCGGACGCGGGCACCAGCCAGCGGGCCAGCCGGTCCGGATCGTCCTCCAGCAGCCGGGCCGCCCGGCGCAGCACCGCGGCGCGCTCATCGTAGGTGGTGGCGGCCCAGGCGCGCTGG
>NZ_KE387084.1:158109-165774 GCF_000430445.1 Saccharomonospora iraqiensis subsp. iraqiensis | reverse complement strand
GACGGCCAGCGTGCCGCCCGCCCGCAGGACCCGGCGACGACTCAGCCCGGCACCGGGCGCACCGGACGCCTCGCCCCCGTCGGAGGTCCCGCCCCCGGGCGGGGGTGTGACAGTGTGTCGTTGTCTGTCCACAGCACGGAAGCATGCCGCGCCCGGCGTACGGTGTCACCTACCTCCAGGTAACCATTCGGCGACGTTCCGCCGTACCCGGCGTCGCCGTCGTGGGCGGCCACCGCACCGCGCCACGACCTCCGCCAGTAGGCTCGGGGGCGGACGAGGATCTCGTGACGGACGGAGGCCGATGAGCACGCTGCAGACCCTGGACCGCGGGCTGCGTGCGCTCGAGGTCGTCTCGCAGCATCCGGACGGCATCTCGGTCCCCGAGCTCGCCGCCGAACTCGACGTGCACCGCGCCATCTGCTATCGCATCGTGTCCACGTTGGAGGAACACCTGCTCGTGTCCCGCACCGAGCAGGGACGCATCCGGCTCGGTGCGGGCGCGGCCGTGCTGGGCGCGCGGTTCGAACCCCGCCTCGCCGAGGAGGCACGGCCGATCCTGCACGGGCTGGCCAACGACCTGCGCGCGACGGCGTTCGTCTCCGCCGCCGAGGGCGCCGAGTGCGTGGCGATCATGGTGGCCGAACCGGAGGACACGGTGCTGACCGTCGGCTACCGGGTCGGCAGCAGGCATCCGCTCACCCGGGGCGCGGCGGGGGTCGCGATCCTGGCGGCCCGGCCGGAACGTCCGGACGACCCGGAGCCGGTGCGCGAGGCACGCCGGCTCGGCTACAGCCTCACCCGGGGCGAACTCCAGCGCGGCGCGGTCGGCCTGGCCACCGCGGTGCACGCCACCGACCACACGGCCGGTGCCGGCGCGGTCGAGTACAGCGTCGGCGTCGTGGCCATGGACGGCCTGGACACCACCACCGCCGCCGACGCCGTCCGCACCGCCGCCCACGACCTCACCCACCTCCTCACCCCCTGACCCACCCGCACCCCGCTCCCCCGGGTGTGCCGTGAAGGGCACTCTCCCTGCGTTGAGTGCAGTGAATGTGCCCCTCACCGCGTCCGGGGCAGGGAACGTGCCCCTCACGGCAACCTCCGCGCCCGCAGGGCCTACGGCGGCACCGGGCCTTGACGTGGGTCACCGGGGTACTTAGCCTCTGCGCAGTTCGCTTATCGCTACATGGTGTGCGATATCGGTAAAAGAGCAGCTCACGGAGGCAGCGTGGCCATGAGCACAGGGGCGTGTCCGTTCAGTGACCGGGCGGCGGCGTTCGACCCGTTCGGCGACGAGTACCAGGCCGACCCACCGGAGGCGGTGCGGTGGTCCCGGGACGAGGAGCCCGTCTTCTACAGTCCCGCCCTCGGCTACTGGGTGGTGACGCGCTACGACGACGTGAAGGCCGTCTTCCGGGACAACCTCACGTTCTCGCCGTCGATCGCCCTGGAGAAGATCACCCCGGTCTGCGACGAGGCGACGGCCGTGCTGGAGAAGTACGACTACGCCATGCACCGGACGCTGGTGAACGAGGACGAACCGGCGCACATGCCCCGCAGGCGGGCCCTGCTCGACCCGTTCACGCCGCAACACCTCGTCGACCACGAACCGATGGTGCGCCGCCTGACCCGCGCCTACGTCGACGGCTTCGTCGACACCGGCGAGGTCGACCTCGTCGACGGGATGCTGTGGGAGGTCCCGCTCACCGTCGCGCTGCACTTCCTCGGGGTGCCCGAGGAGGACATGGACACCCTGCGCCGGTACTCCATCGCGCACACGGTGAACACCTGGGGTCGCCCCTCCCCCGACGAGCAGGTCGCCGTCGCGGAGTCGGTGGGCCGGTTCTGGCAGTACGCGGGCGAGGTCGTCGACAAGCTCAAACGCGACCCGTCCGGCCCGGGATGGATGCCCTACAGCATCCGGTTGCAGCGCGAGATGCCGGAGACGATCACCGACTCCTACCTGCACTCGATGATGATGGCCGGGATCGTCGCCGCCCACGAGACCACCGCCCACGCCGCCGCCAACGCGATCAAGCTGCTGCTGGAGAACCGCGCGGTCTGGGACGAACTCTGCGCCGACCCCGGCCTCATCCCGAACGCGGTCGAGGAGTGCCTGCGCCACTCCGGTTCGGTGGCCGCGTGGCGTCGACTGGCCACACGGGACACCACCGTGGGCGGTGTCCCGATCCCGGCCGGAGCGAAACTGCTCATCGTGAACTCGTCGGCCAACCGCGACGAGCGGCACTTCGACGACCCCGACACGGTCGACATCCGCCGGGAGAACACCACCGACCACCTCACCTTCGGCTACGGCAGCCACCAGTGCCTCGGCAAGAACCTCGCCCGCATGGAGCTCCAGGTCTTCCTGCAGGAGCTCACCCGCAGGCTCCCGCACCTGGAGCTGGTTCCGGACCAGCGGTTCACCTACGTGCCGAACACCTCCTTCCGCGGGCCGGAACACCTGTGGGTGCGGTGGGACCCGGCGGCCAACCCGGAACGCCGGGACCCGGCCGTGCGTGACGTCGACCCGCCGGTGACCATCGGCGAACCCGCCACCCGCGCCCCGGCCCGCACGGTCACCGTCACCGACCTCACCCGCGAGGCCGACGGCGTCGTGGGCGTGACCCTCGCCGACGCCACCGGCGCACCACTGCCGTCCTGGTCCCCCGGCGCGCACGTCGACCTCGACCTCGGCGACACCACCCGCCAGTACTCGCTGTGCGGGGACCCGGCCGACACCACGCACTACCGCATCGCCGTGCTGCGCGAACCGGACAGCCGGGGCGGGTCCCGCTTCGTCCACGAACGACTCCGCCCGGGCGACACCCTCACGATGCGCGGGCCACGCAACCACTTCCGCCTCGACCCGGACGCCCGGCGCTACGTCTTCGTCGCGGGCGGCATCGGCATCACCCCGATCGTGGCGATGGCCGACCACGCCCGCGCCCGGGGCGTCGACTACGAGCTCCACTACTGCGGTCGGGACAAGGCGGGGATGGCACTGCTCGACCGGCTGCGCGCCGACCACGGCGACCGCCTGCACGCGCACGTCTCGTCCGCGGGCGACCGGCTCGACGTCGACGCGCTGCTGGCCCGTCCGGACGACGACACCCGCATCTACGCGTGCGGCCCGCAACGGCTGCTGGACGCCCTGGACTCCGCCACCCGCCACTGGCCCGACGACGCCCTGCACGTCGAGCACTTCACCACCACGCAGCAGGCGCTCGACCCGTCCGTGGAGCACGAGTTCGACGTCACACTCGCCGACTCCGACCTGACGGTGCGGGTCCCCGCCGACCGGACCGTGCTCGAGACGCTGCGCGCGGCCAACATCGACGTGCCCAGCGACTGCGAGGAGGGCCTGTGCGGCACCTGCGAGGTGCCGGTCCTCGACGGCGACATCGACCACCGCGACGTGGTCCTCACCCGGTCCGAACGCGCCGAGGGCGACCGCATGATGGCGTGCTGCTCCCGCGCCCGCGGAGGGCGGCTCACCCTCGGCCTCTGAACCCGGAGCGCACCGTCCCGATCCGACCGGGCCCGCGAGGAGGCGGCCCCGACGGCGGCACCGTGCTCCGACCCTTCCAGTTCCCAGGTTCCCCCGACCCAGGAAAGGCATCCCGACAATGGCGTCACCCGTCGAGCAGCAGGCCGCGCAGGCCGGGCCCCCCGCTCCGCCCTCCACCAGCGGCTTCCGACGTGTCCTGGCAGGCAGCATGGCCGGGGCCGTGCTGGAGTGGTACGACTTCGCCATCTACGGCATCCTCGCCGCGACCGTGCTCGGCCCGCTGTTCTTCCCCGGCGAGGGCGAGATCATGAAACTGCTGATGGCCCTGGCGACCCAGGGGATCGGCTTCGTCGCCCGCCCGCTCGGCGGGATCGTGTTCGGCCACCTCGGCGACAAGTTCGGCCGCAAACCCATGCTGGTCACGACCTTCCTGCTGCTGGGACTGTCCACGGCCGCCATCGGACTGCTGCCCACCTACGGGCAGATCGGCATCACCGCCACCGTCCTGCTCGTGCTGCTGCGGCTGACGCAGGGCTTCGCGCTCGGCGGCGAGTTCGGCGCCGCGGTGCTCATGGTCAGCGAGTACGGCGAGCGCCGGCGGCGCGGATTCTGGGCCTCCTGGCCGCAGGCGGGCGCCCCGATGGGCACCGTGCTCGCCACCTCCGTGGTCAGCGTGATCACCCTGTTCGTCTCCGACGCGGCCTTCGACGCGTGGGGCTGGCGGCTCGCGTTCCTCGTCGCGCTCCCGCTGCTGGTGATCGGCTTCTGGCTGCGCCGCAGCGTCGAGGAGTCCCCGGTGTTCCAGGCGGCGCAGGCCCGGCAGGAGACGAAGGCCGTCACCACCCGCAAGCGCTCCAGCATCCTCGACGCGCTGTCCAACCCCCGTCAGGTGCTGCACGGCCTCGGCGTGCGGCTCGGCGAGAACATCGCCTTCTACATCTACACCGTCTTCGTGATCGCCTACGCCACCACGTCGTTCGGCTACGACCGCGGGGACGTCGTGCTGGCGGTGACGTTCGCGTCGCTGTTCCAGTTCGTCGGGATGCTCGGCGGCGGGCGGATCTCCGACAGCGTCGGCCGCAAGCCGGCGATGATCGTGCCGTCGGTGATCCTCGTGGCGTGGGCGCCGCTGTTCTTCTGGCTCGTCCAGTTCGAGAGCCTGCCGCTGCTGTGGCTCGGGGTGTGCGTCGGCGCGTTCTTCCACGGCGTGCTCGCCGGCACCGAGGCCGCGTGGATCACCGAACTGTTCCCCACCCGTCACCGGTTCGCGGGCTCGTCGTTGGTGTTCCAGGGCTCCTCGATCATCGCGGGCGCCCCCGCTCCGTTCATCGCCGTGTGGCTGATCGACCGGTTCGGCGTCGCCAGCGTGATCGCCTACCTGGTCGTCACGATGGCCATCACGGTCGTCGCCGCGGCGACCAGCCGGGAGAGCCGGAACAGCGATCTCGACGCGATCGAGTGAGATCCCCGGCACCGCGCCGAGCGACAACGGAGTTGGAGGACGCGACGTGGCTCACCCCTACGACAGCATCGGCACCGGCGACCATCCCGTGCTCGTGGTGCACGGCTGGTTCGGCTCGGCCGGGGCCTGGCGGCCGGTGCTCGACCACCTGGACACCGGCACGTTCCGCTACCTGTTCCTCGACCTGCGCGGCTACGGGCGCCGCCGGGACGAGCCGGGCGAGCACACGCTCGCCGAGGCGGCGGCCGACGTGCTCGCCGTGGCGGACGAGGCCGGTCTCGACCGGTTCTCGCTCGTCGGCCACTCGATGGGCGGCGCGGTCGTCCAGCGGGTGCTCGCCGACGCCCCCGAACGGGTGCGGTCGGTGGTGGGGATCTCCCCCGTCCCGGCGAGCGGGGTGCCGTTCGACGACGAGGGCTGGCAGCTGTTCTCCGGCGCGGCCACCGACCCGGCCAACCGGCGCGCCATCATCGACCTGACCACCGGCAACCGGTTGACCGGGGTGTGGTTGGACGCGATGGTGCGGCATTCCCTGGAGAACTCGACCGAGCAGGCCGTCGCCGAGTACCTGCGCGCGTGGTCGGGCACCGACTTCCACACCGAGGTCGAGGGCAGCACGGTGCCGGTGAAGGTGCTCGTCGGCGAGCACGACCCCGCACTCGGCGAGGACACCATGCGGCAGACGGTCACCCGCTGGTACCCGAACTGCGACCTCGAGGTCCTCGGCAACTGCGGCCACTACGCCATGGACGAGACCCCGGTGGCCCTGGTGACCGCGATGGAACGGTTCCTGAGCACCGTCTGATCCCCCGGCCCGGCGCCCCACGGGCCCGGGCTCCCGCGGCCCCACCCCGGCGTCCCCGGCCGGTGACACGGTCCCGGGGCGGCACCGACCTCCGTCGGCGCCGCCCCGGGACCGCTCCGCCGTGCCCGGAAAGCGTGATGGGCCTGCGACGCCGGGTGACGATCTCTACCCTGGACAGCGGTGTCGACCGACACCGGACAGGTCAGGGTGCCGTGTGGGCGGGGAGAGGCTGGAGCTGAGGAGATGGTGCTCGCCCTCGCGATCGCGCTGGCCGTGGTCGGGGCGCTGTTCATCGCCGTGGGGTCGGCCCTGCAGGAACGCGTCGTCGTGCACACCCGGCTCTCCGGCGGGCAGATCCGGTTCCTGCTCCGGCTGCTGTCGGAGTCCCGGTGGCTGTGGGGCGGGGTACTCGCCGGGATCGGGGTGGTCCTGCACGTCATCGCGCTGAGCCACGGTCCGGTGAGCATCATCCAACCCGTCGGCACCGCCGGACTGCTCTTCGCCGTGGTCACCAAGGCGCTGCTGGACCGGCGGCCGGTCACCACCCGCGAACTGGTCGGATCCGGGGCGATCATCGCCGGGCTGGCCGGGCTGCTGAGCGCCCTGCCGCACGCCCCGAAGGACTACCGGCTCCCGGACGGGACCGCGCTGCTGCTCGGTCTCGCCGCGCTCGCCGCCACCGGCTTCGTCGTCCTGGTGTCCTGGTGGGTGACCACCGGCAGTGCCAAGGCGGTCGCGCTGGCGCTGGCCGCGGGCGGCGCGTTCGGCGTCGGTTCCGCGTTGATCGGCCTGATCGGCCACCGCACGGTGCAGGACCCGACCGCCGTGCTCGACTGGCCGACGCTGGTCGTGGTGCCCATCCTGGTCCTCGGGGGCCTGTCCCAACAGCACGCGTACCGGATGCGGCGGTTCGCGCTGGTCTTCGCCCTCCTGGAGGTCAGCGACCCGGTGACGGCCTCGGCCGTCGGGGTGCTCGTGCTCGGGGAACCGATGCCGGACACCGTCGCCAAGGCGGCCCAGATGGGGGTCGCCGCCTTCGTGATCGTCCTGGGGGTGGTGGTGCTGGCCCACTCGTACACCGCCCTCACGTCCGCGGAGAAGGACGCGCCATGAGAATCCTGATCTCCACCGACACCTACCCGCCCGACGTGAGCGGGAGTTCGTTCTTCGCCCACACCCTCGCGGTGGGTCTCGCCGACCGCGGCCACGACGTGCACGTGGTCTGTGCCTCCGACGAGGGTCCGCGCCGGGACGTGCGGGAGGACGGGGTGCTGCTGCACCGGCTGCGGTCGGTGCCCCTGGTGATCCACCCGGACGTGCGGTTCGTTCCCCCGCCGGGGGTGCCCGCACAGCTGCGTCGCCTGGTGCCGGCGATCGCCCCGGACGTCCTGCACACCCAGGACCACTTCACCATCGGCCGTGCCGCCGTGCGGGCCGCGCGCCGGCAGGACATCCCGGTGGTGGCCACGCACCACTTCATGCCGGACAACCTCCTGCCGTACCTGCCGCGCCGGGTGCACGCCCCGATCGCCCGGCTGGCGTGGACGGACTGTCTGCGCGTGTACGAACACGTCGACCACGTGACGGCGCCGACCCGCACGGCCGCGGAGCTGGTCACCGGGCGGGGGTTCGACCGCGTGGTGGAACCGGTCTCGTGCGGTGTCGACACCGACCGCTTCCGCCCACCGGACGGGCCCCGGGGGCCGCTGCGCAAGGAACTCGGGTGGCCGGACCTGCCCACGGTGGTGTTCGTCGGCAGGCTGGACGCGGAGAAGCGGCTCGACGAGCTGATCCGCGCGTGGCCCGCCGTGACGCGGCACGTCGACGCCCAGCTCGTGCTGGTCGGCACCGGCACGCGGCGCGGCGAGCTGGAGCGGCTGGCCGGGC
>NZ_KE387084.1:136407-158009 GCF_000430445.1 Saccharomonospora iraqiensis subsp. iraqiensis | reverse complement strand
GCTCCACGCCCGCCCCGCGCAGCAGGCGGACCAGCTCGTCGCCGCTCGCGGTACCGTGGCCGACCGTCAGGATCCGCACGACCGGCCGCCTACCCGCTCCCGGGTCACCCGACACCCCGACCGGGCGGCACCGCCGCGGCACGTGCGCAACAGCGACCGCACCGAACCCCCGGGAGGAACACGCACCATGGTGAACCGCGACACCGCCGCACTCGACGACCCGGTGGGCGGGTCACTGCGCGGTCACCACGCACACCTCGCCCGCCGGCTGGGAGGGGCCGCCACCTACCTGCCGGACGTCGCGACCTTCGCGACACTCCCCACCGAGCCCAAGCCGGACGACTGGGCCGAGCTCGCCGGACTGCTCGGCCGGGGCGAACTCGCCGACCTGTTCAGCCACCCGGCGACCCCGCCCCCGGACTGGGAACCGGTCTTCAGTCTCGACGGCCGTCAGATGATCTTCCCCGACACCGGCCCGGCCGCACCGTCCGCGTCCGAGGCCGACAGCGGTATGGCCGCCAGCGGTGTCGTCGAACTCGGCGCCGACGACGTCCCCGAGATGCTCGACCTGGTCACCCGGACCCGACCGGGACCGTTCTGGCCGCGCACCCACGAACTCGGCACCTATCTCGGCGTCCGGGACCACGGCACGCTGGTGGCGATGGCGGGCGAACGACTCCGCCCGCCCGGCTGGACCGAGATCAGCGCCGTCTGCACCGCCCCCGAGGCACGCGGACGCGGCCACGCCGCCCGCCTGATCGAGGCGCTGGTCGCCCGCATCACCGCACGCGGCGACCGCCCCTTCCTGCACGCGGCCGAGACGAACACCGGCGCGATCGCCCTCTACCGACGGCTCGGCTTCACCACACGCAAACCGGTGACGTTCCGGGGCTTCCGGATCCCCTGACCGGTCCGGAGACGGGATCCGTCGACACGCTCACCGGGCGGCCCGTTCCGCCTCCGGATCGTCGATGATCGTGGCCGTGTCCACGTCGAGGTCCGGAAGCGTACCGAGTGGAGCCGGTTCGTCCGGCCGGCGCGCCCCGTGGCGCACCGGCCGGCTCCCGGTCCTTCACAGCGTGTCGGCCAGGGTGTCGGCGAGCAGGCTGTTGAAGCGCTGCGGGTCGGCGAGTTCGCCGCCCTCGGCCAGCAGGGCCATGCCGTGCAGCAGCTCCGCGGTGCCGACGAGCTTCGCGTCGTCGGCGTCGGCGGCATTCTGCTCGTGCGCGGCGCGCAGCCGGGCGACCAGCGGGTGCGACGGGTTCAGCTCCAGGATGCGCTTGCTCACCGGGAGCTCCTGGCCCGCCTGCTGGTACAGCTTCGCCAGCGCCGGGGTGATGTCGTAGGTCTCGCCCACCAGGCAGGCCGGGGAGGTGGTGAGCCTGCTGGACAGCCGCACCTGCTTGACGTGGTCGGAGAGCTTGTCGCCCATCCACTCGCACAGCGCGGCGAAGTCGTTGCCCTCGGCGTCGGTGGCCTTGGCCTTGTCCTCCCCGTCCTCGGAGTCCTCGGAGTCCTCACCGAGGTCGACCTGGCCCTTGGCGATGCTCTGGAAGGTCTTGCCCGCGTACTCGCCGACGCGGTCGACCCAGAACTCGTCGATCGGGTCGTCGAGGATCAGCACCTCGATGCCCTTGTCCCGGAACGCCTCCATGTGCGGGGAGTTCTCGATGACCTGGCGGGAGGCACCGGTGAGGTAGTAGATGTGCTCCTGGTCCTCCGGCATCCGGTCGACGTAGGAGCGCAGGGTGGTGAGCGCCTCGGCGTCGTGGGTGGAGGCGAACGAGGCGATGTCCAGGATCGCCTCCTGGTTGTCCGGGTCCTCGACCAGGCCCTCCTTGACCACGCGACCGAACTCGCCCCAGAACGTGTCGTAGCGGCCCCGGTCCTCGTCCATCATGGACTTCACCGAGGACAGCACCCGCTTCACCAGGCGGCGCCGCATCATCCCGATCTGGCGGTCCTGCTGCAGGATCTCGCGGGAGACGTTGAGCGAGAGGTCCTGCGCGTCCACCACGCCCTTGACGAACCGCAGGTAGTCGGGCATCAGCGCGTCGCAGTTGTCCATGATGAACACGCGCTTGACGTAGAGCTGCACCCCGCGCTTGGCGTCGCGCATGTGCAGATCCATCGGCGCGCGGGCGGGCAGGAACAGCAACGCCTGGTACTCGAAGGTGCCCTCGGCCTTGACCGGGATGGTCCGCAGCGGGTCGAGGAAGTCGTGGCTGATGTGCTTGTAGAACTCGGCGTACTCCTCGTCGGTGGCCTCGTCCCTGGACTTGGTCCACAGCGCCTTGCGCGAGTTGATCGTCTCCCACTGGCGCGTGGTGCCGCCGTCCTCCTCGCTCGTGCGCTCCACGCGCATCCGGATCGGCCAGGTGACGAAGTCGGAGTAGCGCCGCACGATCTCCCCCAGCGTGTGCTCGGAGGTGTAGTCGTGCAGCTTGTCCTCGTCGTCGGCGGGCTTGAGGTGCAGGGTGACCGCCGTGCCCTGCGGCGCCTGCGGCACCGTGTCGAGGGTGTAGGTGCCGGAGCCGTCGGACTCCCAGTGCGTGCCCTCGGTCTCCCCGGCCTTGCGGGTGAGCAGGGTGACCTTGTCGGCCACCATGAAGCTGGAGTAGAAGCCGACGCCGAACTGCCCGATCAGTTCGTTCGCCGCCGCGCTGTCCTCCGCCTCACGCAGCTTGCGGATCATCTCGCCGGTGCCCGACTTCGCGATCGTGCCGATCAGCTCGACGACCTCGTCGCGGGACATGCCGATGCCGTTGTCGCGGACCGTGAGGGTGCGCCGCTCGGGGTCGGTCTCCAGGGCGATGTGCAGGTCGTCGGTGTCGACGTCGAGGCTCTTGTCCCGGAACGCCTCCAGCCGGAGCTTGTCCAGGGCGTCGGAGGCGTTCGAGATGAGCTCCCGCAGGAAGATGTCCTTGTTCGAGTAGATCGAGTTCACCATCAGCTCCAGCAGCTGACGTGCCTCGGCCTGGAACTCGCGCGTTTCGGTCTGCGCGGACACGCACAACCTCCCCTGATAACGACGAAAACACCGTGGATCGCCACGCCGTGCGTGGCCGTCACCCACAGTATCCCCCGCCACCCCACCACCCGGTCACCGACTCCGGTGAACCGGTGCCCGCCCGGAGCGTCGACACGCCTCATCCGGTCCGGAGAGAGGCGCATTCATGGCACCCTGTTCAGTATGTGGTCCGTCAGTGTCGGTGAGCTCAGCCGGAACACCCGTCATTGCCTGGCACAGGTCCGAGCGGGCAAGGACCTGGAAGTCACCGAGCACGGCAAGGCCATCGCCGTGGTGCGCCCCGCGCACGAGCAGGAGCCACCGCGAATCCGGCCACGGATCGGGGGCTATCGGAGCGAGAGGCCGTTGACCGCGGAGGAGATCGACGCCGAGCTCGCCCACGGTCTCGGCGAGAGGTAGATCCCGGGCAGGGCGCACGCAGTGGAGTGAACCACTGGATGTGGGATCGTCGCGGGTGTCGGGGTGGCCATGCCGACGACGGGTATCGCCATGGGAAGGCCCCGGCCCACCGGGCCGGGGCCAACGCCGTGCCACGAGGCGATCGCTCAGAACGCCTGCACACCTGTTCTGGACGGTCAGATGCCCGCTTCCTGAAGGAGGATGTCCACGGCGTCGTCGTTGCGGGTGGTCTCCCGGTCGATCACCTCGTCCGGCGGGTAGAAGCCGTCCATCCCGCCGCCACTCGCCGGGTACATCTCGAAGGTGAAGCTGAAGATGTCGTGCTCGCCCCACATCCAGTCGTTGATGCCACCGTCGGTGATGTAGAGGTCGCTCGACTGCTGCGGCGTGTAGCCGTTGGTGGCGGCCATGCGGGTGCCGACGTCGGCGAACCGTTCGGCCTCCTCGCGGGTCATGCCCTCGGCCGTGTCGTCGTAGGTGTAGCCGTACGGCCACAGCACCAGCTCGGAGTAGCTGTGGAAGTCCAGGTGCGCGGTGATCTGCTGCTCACCGCCGACGATCCGGGACTCGACGAAGTCGGCCACGGCCGCCGTCTCCGGTGCGGAGAACGGTGACGACCCGCGGTAGGTGTCGCTGAACGGCCAGCCGCTGGAGCCGCCGCAGCAGCCCCACTCGTAGCCCCAGTTGCGGTTGAGGTCGGTGCCGTCCCAGCCCTGCCGGTTCTTGCGCCAGCCCTGGTACTGCCCGCCGGAGATGTCGTACTCGGCCCCGTCCGGGTTCATGGTCGGCACGACCAGGATCTCCCGGGTGTTCACCAGCTCGGTGACCGCCGGGTCGCTGCCGTAGTCGTCGGTGAACCGCTCCACGATGTGCAGGCACATCTCGGTGGTCAGGTGCTCCCGGGCGTGCTGGTTACAGGTGAACAGCACCTCGGGTTCGTCCTCGTCGACGGCCACGTTGTCGCTGATCTTCATCAGGTGCAGCGCGCGTCCCTCGTGGGACTCACCGACGCTGGACAGGCTCGCGATGTCGCCGTGCTCGGCCTCGGCGGTGGTGAGCTTGTCGGTCAGTTCGGTGTAGGTGTGGTAGTCCTCGTCCCCGGCCGGGAACTCGTCGGCGGCCGCGCGCATGTCCGTGTCCGGGTTGCGGTCGGCGAGCGCACGGTCGAAGTCCCCGGTGCGGTCGAGGTCGATCCCGTCGGCCCGCAGCCCGCGTGCCTGTTCGGGCGTAGCGACCAGGGTGACCGTGCCGTCGGCCACGCCGAGCACGTCCACCCCGGCGCGGACCAGCTGGGTGCGCTGGGCGGCGTCGGTGCCGTCCACCTCGTAGATTCCACGGCCGGTGTCGGAGGCGCTCGCCGGCACGGCGGTGGCACCCAGCAGGGCCACTCCCGCGAGCCCGACGAACACTCTGCGTATCTTCCCCATGGGATCAGGCTGGTGGTGCGGACCACACACCGACAACCGCCGAAAGTCGGGACCGGCCCCTCCGGCGGCCTGTTTCTGCCGGGGTGCCGGGGAGGGCCGTCCGGATCGACGGCCCTCCCCGTGTCACGGCCGGTCGACCTACGTCCCGGCGCGGCGGCGCCGGGTCAGCAGCACGGCACCGGCACCGGCCAGGAGGGCGGCGAGCCCCGCACCCCCGAGCGTGACGGCGTTCACCCCGGTGGAGGCGAGTCCGGCGCTGTTGTCCTGCGGCGGCTCCTCCAGGGACGGCTCCGGCGGCTCGTCCGTGATCGGGTTCTCCCCGCCGTCGCCCCCTTCACCGGGAAGGGGCTTGTCCGGTCCGGGCACGACCGTCAGCGACTGCGCCGCCCCGTCGTACCAGGTGGACACCCGCACGACGGGATTCCCGTCGTCGGCGTCGGCGAACCGCCACGGGCCGTACACCGCCGGCCGGTACAGGCCGACCGGCATCTCGCCGAACTCCGCGCGGCCGTCGTCGTCGGTGACCGCGGTCCGGATCACCTCGCCGGTGTCCGGGTCGAGCAGCCCCACCGTGGTGTCGGCGACGTAGCCGTCCTCGTCGATGATGCGGTCACCGTCCCGGTCCTGCCCGAGCAGCACCGCCGCCTCGGCCGTCTTCCCGGGCACGTCCGCGTAGGCGTACGCGGACGGGTATCCGTCGGGATACCCCGGGGAGGGGCCGAAGTCGCAGATGAGCGGGACGTATCCGTTGTCCGCCGCACTGTCGGGGACGATCCCGGTGACGGCGAAGGTCTCCGTCTCCCCCGCGCCGACGGTGACTCCGTCGGCGGCGAGGTCACCGAAGTGCTCGACCGTGTTCGTCCCGTCCAGGTGCAGCCCGGACCCCGCCCGGTTGCATCCGGCCTTGATCCCGGTCAGCGGTTCGGACCCGTCGTTGGTGAGGGTGATCGTCGCGTGCGCGAGGTCGCCGGGGGCGTAGGTGTCGTCGTCGAAGTCGATCGACGCGCCGAGCACGTCGGACAACGGCCGCTCCCCCCGGATCTCCAGGTCGGTGCTCTGTCCCGATCCGTCCACCCGGATGTCTGTGGTCGCGGGCACCACCCAGCTGGTCTGGCCATGGGTAACACGGAGGGTGTAGACCCCGGCCGGAACCTCGGTGAAGGCGAACGAACCGTCCGCGTCGGTCGTGGTGGTCCCGGGTTCCGGGGAGCCGTGGCGGGGGATACGAAGCTCCACCCCGCCCAGTCCTTCACCCGGATCGACCTCGTCGTTGGCGTTGGCGTCGCCGTAGAGGACCCCGCCGATGGTACCGGTCGTGCTCGGTGGAACGACGGACAACGCCACGGTCGCCTCGTCGTTGCCCGGCCCGACATCCCCCGGTGCCTGGACCCACACCGAGAGCTCGGGACCGGTCCGCCCGTCCCAGTCCTGGATCTTCCCGGTCACCTCCAGCTCCGCCGACTCTCCGGCCGCAAGCGTGCCCCCGTCGTCGAATCGGTCGAACTCCCCCCATTCGTCGGACTGGGCGAAGAACTCGAACCCGTCGCTCTCACCGAAGTGACCCGTCACTTCTTCGGCCGTCGCATCACCGACGTTGCTGATCGTGACGGTGACCGGGACGTCGTCGCCGATCAGATACGTCTGGTCGGGAACCGTGGCGCTCACCGCGAGGTCCGGTGCCGCGTCGGCCGGTGGGTCCTCCGGCGCCTCGTCGGCAGGCTGCTCCCCGGACGACTCCTCGGAGGAGGACTCGCCCGGCGTTTCGGTGGAGTCGCCGGGACCGGTGGTTCCGTCCGGGCCGGTGGTCTCCGCGGTGGTCGTGCCCGGTGTGGTGGTTCCGCTCGTCTCGTCGGCCGTCGACACCGGTGCGGTGACGATGCCGAGGGCCAGTACGGCGGCCGCACCGCAGACCGCCTCTCTTCGGCGGCCGCTCCTTCTCGATAGCACAGATTGTCCTTCATCGGATCGCGATTCGGTCGAAGTGATCAACATAGAGTGGTGGTGCGGGCACCGTGGGCCTTCGGCGCGGCTGTTACCGACCCGCGACACCCCCGACACTCCGGCGCGACCACCACGTTCGACGTCTTACGTCGCGGCCCCCGCCGACCTAGGATCACCGCGTCACGGACCGACCCACGTCGCCACCGCGGCGTGCCGACCGACAACGGAGTCGCGATGTCCGAGCCCAACGCCGCCGCACCCCGGCGGCGCCTGTCCACCGAGGAACGCAAAGTACTCGCGAGCACCCTCGCCGGAACCTCGATCGAATGGTACGACTTCTTCATCTACGCCCAGGCCGCGAGTCTGGTGTTCGCTCCCCTGTTCTTCTCCCCGCTCAGTGCCGACTCCCCCGGCCTGGCCGACCTGATCTCGCTGGCCACGATCGGCATCAGCTTCCTGTTCCGTCCACTCGGGGCGGTCGTCGCGGGACGGTTCGGCGACCGGCTCGGCCGGAAGAAGATGCTGGTGTTCACCCTGGTGACGATGGGTGCCGCCACGACGCTCATCGGGCTGATGCCCACCTACGGCGACATCGGCATGGCCGCGCCGCTCGTGCTGATCCTGCTGCGGATCGTGCAGGGCTTCTCGGCCGGCGGGGAGTGGGGCGGCGCGGCGCTGATGTCGGTGGAGCACGCCCCGGTGACCCGGCGGGGCCTGTTCGGCGCCTACCCGCAGATCGGCGTGCCCATCGGGCTGATCCTCGCCACGGGCGTGTTGTGGCTGCTGACGACGGTGACCACGACGGAGCAGTTCAATGCGTGGGGCTGGCGCATCCCGTTCCTGTTCTCCGCCGTGCTCGTCCTGCTCGGGTACCTCATCCGGCGGGCGGTCGAGGAGAGCCCGGTGTTCCAGGAGATGCTGCGGCGCCGGAAGGCGTCGTCGGCGCCCCTGCGGGACCTGCTGCGGCGCAACCCGGTGCAGGTGCTGCTCACCGCGCTGATCTTCGTGGCGAACAACGCCGCGGGCTACCTCGTCATCGCCTACTTCCTCTCCTACGGCATCGAGACACTCGGCCTGCCGCGATCGTCGGTGCTGGTGGCGACCGTGCTGGCCGCTGTCGGGTGGCTGGCGTCCACCCTCTACGGTGGCGCACTGTCCGACCGCATCGGCCGGGTGCGCACGTTCCAGATCGGCTACGCGTTCGTGTTCGTGTGGATGCTGCCGCTGTTCCTGCTGCTCGACACCGGGCACATCGTGGCGTTCGGCGGGGCGATCCTGGTGCTCACCCTCGGACTCGGCCTGTCCTACGGCCCGATGTCGGCGCTGTACGCGGAGATGTTCCCCGCCCCGGTGCGCTACTCGGGGGTGTCCATCGGCTACGCGTTCGGTGCGATTCTCGGCGGTGCCTTCGCGCCGACCCTCGCGGAACTGTTGATGCAGGAAACCGGCTGGTCCGGCTCGATCGGCGTCTACATCATGCTGCTGTCGGTGATCTCGTTCGCCGCGGTGACGGCGGTGCGCGAGACGAAGGGCGTCGACCTCGGCGTCACCGGGTCCGCCACGACGCGGAGTGCGGAACCCACGTCCTGAACGACCGGGCCGACACGACCGTCACCTGGCGATAACACCGGAGCCGGGGACCCTGCCCACGCGGTCCCCGGCTCCGGTCTCACCGGCACCGTCTCCGGTCCGGCTGTCCGGTCAGTCGGTCACCCGCAGCACGAACAGGCCGCGGTCCATGCTGGAGACCCCGACGACGTCCCGCTTGAAGTACGGGTAGTTGCTCCAGGTGCCGCCCTCGAAGGAGGCGTTGTCGTTCTCCGGGTACAGGTCGAAGTAGCCGACCTCCTTCAACTCGCCCTCGTCCACCTTGCCGGTGTGGTAGACGCGCAGCCCCGACGTGTAGTTCGAGGCGAACGCGAGCTGCCGCTCGGTGTAGATGTTGTGGTCGATCGAGGTGGTGTCGTTGTCGAACGACCCGGTGTGCCGGGGGGCGTCCAGATCGGTCATGTCCCAGACCCGGGTGCGGGTGGTGTTGCCGTGGTCGAGCTCGTCCAGCTCGTCACCGTGCAGGAAGTGCCGCTGGTCGGGGGTGAACCAACCCTGGTGGCTGTAGGCGTCGCCGGAGTAGGACATCCGCGCCAGCACGGTCGGGGTGAGCTTGTCCGTCACGTCCACCACGGACACGTAGTTCCCGTCCGCGGCGGCGTTCGAGTTGACGCAGATCTCCCGGCCGGCGTAATCGGCGTCCGGGCCGTGGTAGGTGACGCACTGGGTGTCGTGGATGTATCCGTGCCCGGCGAAGCATCCGGCGAAGCCGGGCGAGGTCGGATCGGAGATGTCGACCATGTGCAGCCCGCCGCCGCAGGTCGAGGTGCCGACCGCGTAGGCGTAACCGGTGTCTTCGTTGATGGCCAGGTTGTGCGCGTTGCCGAACCCGGCGTAGTGCGCGTCCGCGTCGAACGTGCCGCTCTCGTCCCGCAGCCGGGTCAGGTCGAACACCTGCATCCCGTGCGGGATCTGTTCGGACACGACGAAGGCGTGGTCGTCGAACACCTTGATGTCCCGCCACGAGGTGCGCTCCGACGTGGGGACGTGCCGGGGCAGCATCCCCACCACGCTCGCCTCGCCCGGGTCGCTGATGTCGACGAACACGGTGCCCTCGCCCCCGCCGATGATGGCGTAGTCGCGCTGGGTCTGCGGGTCGGTCCAGCCCCACATGTCGTTGGCGAAGCTCAGCCCGAGATCCTCGAGCCAGAGGTGGTCCACCATCTCGACGTTGTCACAGGCGTAGGTGTCGGCCGCCGTGCCGTCGACACACTTCGCCTGCCCGTCGGGTGCGGAGTCGAGTTCGGCCTGCCGCTGTTCCATCGTCGGCGGCGAGACGGCGTCGAAGGACTGTTCGTGCGCCGCGGCGGTCGGCGCACCGAGAATGGATGCCGCCAACACCACGGTCGCCGTGGTCGCGAGTGTCGCTCTCATGTGACCTCCGGTCGTCTTCCGCCGCGGACGGTCGTGTCCGCGGCAGAAGACACCCAACAGTTACCGGCCCCCACCGGACAAGCCACTGTTCGGGCAACGCCCGTGTTGCTTTCGGTAGGTCACGCCCGTGCGGTCGGCGGCGTGGCGCACCACCCAGCGCGGGCGGTGTGCTCCACGCCGCCGGCCCACCTCCGGCGACCGGCTCGCCTCAGCCGGTCACCCGTGCCCCGGTGTGCAGGGCGACGCCGTCGTGTGCGCCGACGTCGGCCTGGAACCAGCCGTCCGCGTTGACCTGGTACGTCGGCCCGGTGCAGCCACCGTCCACCGGGTCACCGTGCAGCACGTCGCAGTAGGCGCCCTGCGGCAGGTCGGTGGCGAACCACCGGCCGTCGACCGGCCCGGCCCGGTCGTTGAGCACCACGTAGCCGCTGTCTCCCCGGCCGAAGGCGATGGTGTCGCCGCCGTTATCCCACCACCGCGTCACCGGCGCGTCGCCGACCTCGTTGTGGAAGCCGACCATGTTGCGGATCGGCTGCCAGGCGTGCTCGCACTGCCAGGCCGCCGAGGAACAGTCCGCATCGGTGGTGTTGCCCGCGCCGTCGGACGGCGGACCCTGGTCGAAGTCGGTGAAACCGTAACTGCTCATCACCCGCGGCGTGCCGACCGGCCAGGCCAGCATGAACGCGTTCGCCAGTGAGAATCGCGCACCGTCGCGGAAGGTCAGGGTGGAACCGCCGCGCTGACTGTCGTGGTTGTCCACCCCGGCGATCACCTGGTCCGACGGCACGGCGGTGCCGAAGTCGCGCAGGTAGGCCAACCGTTCGGAGTCGAAGATCCGGGCGAGGTCGCGGGCGTAGCGCTCGTCGTAGACGTCACCGTTGCCGAGGTACTCGTCCGGGGTGACCGGCTCGCCCGCGCCGTGCAGCACCTCCTGGTAGATGTAGGCGGGGCCGTCCAGCCGGTCGAGCACGGCCGCGACGTCGCCGGCGGCCATGTGCTTGGCCGCGTCGACGCGGAACCCGTCGACCCCGAGCGAGAGCAGGTCGTTGAGGTAGGCCCCGATCCGGTCCCGGACGTACGGGGCCCCGGTGTCCAGGTCGGCGAGGTTGAGCAGTTCGCAGTTCTGCACCTCGTAGCGGTCGTGGTAGTCGGCGATGTCGTCGTCGCCGTTGCGGCCGCAGTGGTGGAAGTCGCCGTAGCCGTACCCGGCCTCGGGGTACTCGTAGTGGCAGTAGGACGAGCCGCCGCTGCCGGTGCCGCACTCCTCCTGGCCGGTCATGTGGTTGAACACCACGTCCGCGTAGACCTGCACCCCGGCGGCGTGGCAGTCGGCGACCATGGCGGCGAACGCCGCGCGGTCGCCGCGCCGGGTGTCGTCGAGGCTGTAGGACACCGGCTGGTAGTCCTGCCACCACGGGTGACCCTCGTCGCCGAGGACGACGTGCTCGGACGGCGGGGACACCTGCACCGCCCCGTATCCAGCGGGGCCGAGCGTGTCGCGGCACTCGCGGCCGACGCTGTCCCAGTTCCACTGGAACATCTGCGCGATCACGTCGCGTTCCCCGGACGGCGCCGCCGCGGCCGGAGGTGGTCCGCCGGGTGACGGAACCGTCAACAGCGCGGCCACCAGGGCGACCGCGACCAGGACACGTGGGAACATCCTCGAACCTTTCGTGTTCGTGTGCTGGGAACGGCCACCGGTGGTGCGGGTATGACAGCGGACCGGACACGACCGAGTCAAGAAACTTGCAGAAAACTTGCAGAACTCGGGCGCGCGAGGCGCTGACCTGCACATCCGCGTCGGCGTCTTGCAACGCACGCCGGGCAGAACAGGTGATGAGACCGGAGGAACGGACGCGATGACCGGCACCACCGACGTGGTCGTGATCGGCGGCGGGCAGGCCGGCCTGGCCGCGGGCTACTTCCTGCGCCGCACCGGGCTGAACTTCGTCGTCCTGGACGCCGCCGCGGCTCCGGGCGGCGCCTGGCGGCACGCCTGGGATTCGCTGCGCCTGTTCTCCCCCGCCGAGCACAGCCCGCTGCCCGGCTGGTGGATGCCCCGACAGGACGGCGAGCCCTACCCCACCGCGGACCACGTCGTCGACTACCTCGCCCGCTACGAGCGGCGCTACGACCTGCCCGTCCACCGGCCCGTCCGGGTCCGCGCCGTGCGCGAGGCCGGGAACGGACTGGCGGTGGAGTCGGACCGGGGCACCTGGCACGCACGCGGGGTCGTCAGCGCCACCGGAACCTGGGACGCGCCGTGCACCCCGAATGTCCCCGGCCGCGGGGAGTTCGCGGGCACGCAGTGGCACACCGTCGACTACCGCACCCCGGAGCCGTTCCGCGGGCGACGGGTGGTGGTCGTCGGCGGCGGCAACTCGGCCGCCCAGATCCTCGCCGAGGTCTCCACGGTCGCCGCCGACACCCTGTGGTGCACCGCGCGCCCGCCCCGGTTCATGCCCGACGACGTGGACGGCCGCGTGTTGTTCGACGTCGCCACCCGCCGCCGCGCCGCCCGCGAGGCGGGCACCGGATCCGGCCCCGGCGTCGGCGACCTCGGCGACATCGGCGACATCGTGATAGTGCCGCCGGTGCGCGCCGCCCGCGACCGGGGTGTGCTGCGGGCGCACCCGATGTTCGACCGCCTCACCCGCGACGGTGTCGTCTTCGACGACGGCGGTGAGTACGCCTGCGACGCGGTCGTGTGGTGCACCGGCTTCCGCCCGGTTCTGGACCACCTGACCGGGCTGAACCTCTCGTGGCGGGACGGGCTCCCGGTCACCGACGGCACCCGCTCGGTCGACGAACCCCGGCTGCACCTGCTCGGCTACGGCGACCGGACCGGCTTCGCCTCGGCCACCCTGATCGGCGCGGGCCGCACGGCCAAACCGGCCGTGGCCGACCTGGCCGAGCGCCTCCGCGCCGACGGAACACGATAGCGCCACGCAGTCGGGACGTACCAGTTCCTGGCCCGCCGCCGACGGACCGAGCGGCGGCGTGGGCGCGGTGACCGGGTGTGTCAGGCGATGTCGTGGGCCTCGCGGACGCCGCCCCGCGGCCCGAGCGTCTCCCGCACCCGCAGGGAGAAGACGAACCCCACGACGGCCAGCACGAGCGGGATGCCCAACGCCACCCGGTAGTCGCCGAGCGCGCGTGCGGAATCCCCCGCGAGCACGTCCAGCACCGCACCGAAGACTGGTTGGATGAGCCCGGAGGCGAGGAACGCGCCGACGTTGACCACGCCCAACGCGGTCGCGGCCACCGCGGGCGGGAACGACTCCTTCACCGCGGCGAACCCGACCACCACCTGGGAACCCGCCAGGCCCACCAGCACGTACAGCACAATGGCCGAGACGCCGGGTTCCCACGGCGCCCACACCAGACCCGCCCAGCCGAGCAGCGCACTCACCGAGCACGCCAGGATCAGCGGCCGTCGCCGCCCCATCCGGTCCGACACGAACCCGACGGCGAGGTTGCCGACCCCGTACACCGCCAGCGCCACCGTCGTGTAGAGCGCCGCCGACCGGTTGTCGAGGTCGAACGAGTCCCGCAGCATCGGCACACCCCACAACCCGGAGAAAGCGTAGAAGGTGCCGTTCGTCCCGACCACGGCGAAGAACACCGCCCACAACTGCCTGCTGCGCACCACATCCCGCAACACGCTCCCGCCGGAACTGCCGTCCCCGGACGGGGCCGGAGCCACCACACGCGGGAAACCGCGGGCCTCCGGCGTGTCCCGCACGGTGAACCAGGCCGCCACCGTGACCACCATCGACACCACACCGACGGTCAGGAAGATCGACCGCCAGGACAGCACCGACAACAGACCCGCCGACGGCCCCTCGGCGAGGATGCTGCCGAGGTTGCCGACGAACATGGTGAGGCCGGTGACGAGACCGTAGCGGTAGGCCGGGAACCAGGTCGCGTTGAACTTCATCAGCCCGACGAAGATCCCCGAGGTTCCCAGCCCCACCAGCATCGGCCCGAGCAGCGCCACCCCGTAGCCCGGCGCGACGCCCAGGACGACGGTGCCGAGCGCGGTGACGGCCCCGCCCGCGCACACCACCAGCCGTGTCCCGTACCGGTCGATCAGCACGCCGACCGGGACCTGCATGGCGGTGTAGACCCAGAAGTTCGCGGCCGCGAACACCCCGAGCTGGGCCGCCGAGAGGCCGAACTCGGCACCGATCGGCGCCGAAAACGTGGCGGGCGAGAACCGCTGGAAGAAGCCGATCGTGAACAATGCCAGCAGCAGGCCCAGCGCCACCGCACGGGCCCACCTGAACCGGCTGGAGCTGTGGTCCCGCCCGACGACCGTGTTCATCGCGACGCGCTCGCCGTCACGTCACACGCGACTCAGTCATCGGAACCGACGTCGCCGTCCAGCGCGACATCCAGGGAATCACGGCGTATCCCGTACACGGAGGCAACCCATCACTCTATGCAACAACGTCGCGAGTTCGTCCCCCATGACCGCAGTCTCACGAAGTCGCTTGAAGTGTTCCTCGTACGCAGCGACCTCTTCGGGTGAATCGAGACGTTGCTGCGCGGTCATAGATTCGATGAGGACGTGGTCGTCGTAGAGTAGGAAGTTCGTCAATGGAAATATCGGCATGGTCACGGCGAAGGGAATGACACCGACCTCGACCCCAGCCAGCCCTGTCAGGGCCAGTAGTCGGTCGAGCTGCCCGAGAAGTGTCTCGGTCGTTCCGAAACGGGTGTGAAGCGCGGCTTCGCCCATGACAACCTGGATCTTGTGGCGAGGATGGTAAAGGACATGCTGGCGTTCCATGCGCCTACCGACCACTTGATCGATCTCTTCGGAAGGGACACCTGACGCGGCCGGACCGCACGGATGTGCGAGCACCTCGCGAGCATAGGCCGCAGTCTGCAAGATCCCCGGGACCATCGCGGGTTGGAACTCCGCGATTCGTGTGGACACCGCATCAGCCTGTGCCGTCGTCTCCTGTTCGGCCACCGCGCCACCGTGTCGCTGATACCTCTGTTGAAAGGTCGCGTATTCCACGCGAGCAGCACTCGCCAACGTGTAGAGCTCGTCGAGTTGGTCTTCGCTCGCGCCGACCGCCTCGGCCCACTGCCGCAGATCGTCATCGGTGGCGCGCTGGGCGCCCTGTTCCAGCTTGGAGACTCGGGTCTGGTGCCATCCGAGATGGCGAGCCAACGCACTGCCGGACGGGAACACAGCAGCGCGCAGCTCACGAAGTCGTCGCGCGAGCAGCGCTCGCCGCGGCGGGATCGAAGCCGGCACGCCGCTGTGTCCTCCAGTTCAGATCAACGCGGGTGGTAGTCCTGCCACAGTACTGATTGAGCCAGTGCGGCATCGCGGACGGTACAGGCCTCGACGACCTGCCGCGGATCAGCCACGTGCTGAGCACCCAGCCATTCGCCGCCGTGCCCGTACCGCATCGACCACAGACTGCGCCCATCGACGAGCCAGAAGTCCGATTCGGCCGGTACGTCAGTGGGCCAACACCCCTCGCTCACAGGGATGATCCGCACCTCCTCCCCTGCCAAGACGTTCGGCTTGTAGGAGGCCAACTCGAACCGTAGGTAATCGGTCAGCGGCTCTCTGACGACGTGTACGCGCTGCGCTCGGCATCCCTCCCGGATCCGCTGGTCGATCCACTCGCACCATGCGCGCAGCTCGTCCGTACGTGGGAGGGAACCGGTGCGCCGCCACTCCGCGAAGGCCTCATCCTCGCTGCTGCCGGAGTAGCGTTGAAATGTCTCCAGCCGGAACAGTGAGTAGCGAAAGTGCGCCAGTTCCCGCCGCAAGGCGTTGACGCCCGGCCGCGTGTCCTCAGCTGTGGTCACGAGGGACCTTCCTGGTAGAGCCGGGCGGCCTCCAGGATGATCTCCGGCTTGATCAGTACTCCACCTTCGCCGGGCAACACGTTCTCCATGTTCGCGAACGTGTCGGCATCCATCTCAAGTCCTTGTACCGCCATCATGCCGTTCCCCGCGAGATACACGGACTGACAGCCGGTGGGGTTCGACTCAGGGTCCTTGCAGAGCTTCCGAAGTCGCATAACAGCCTCCCCAGGTCTTCGTGACTGCGACCAAGCCATCATCGCTTAACACTGGGTTGATGTCCAGACCTATACGCCCTCTAACCTCAAACTAACCTTGCGTTCCTAGCAATCAAGCAGTAGTCTGGCTGCTACGCACAGTCAATCCCAAGCAGCCCAAGCAGCACGAAGGCCGGGCTGACAGGCCCCGATATGCAAGCAGGGACATGAGTCCCGAATTCGCTGGCTCGAGTGACGAAGAAGGTGAGGACATTGGAGCACCAGGAGAGCCCTCTGGTCGAGGCACGTCGACTCGACGTTGTCCGCGATCGCGTTGATCTGACACACGGAGATCCGTCCACCTCGGCGGGCGGGGACGGGCACGGAGACGCTGGTGGTGACGGGCTGAACATCCCGGAGTAGAAGCGCAACCATGATTTGGGCGGGGCAGGCCGAAAGATCAGTGTCGACCTGCCCAACGCCTCCATCCGGACGGAGTCATCGTGCGACACAGATTGGTCGACTCGATCGAGACAGCTTTCGGCTGGGAAGGCCCCCAGCCACTCGGACACACATTCGCACTCGGCACACTACCGAGCACCGGACTCAGCGCCCGCTTGTTCACAGTGACGCGACTCCTTGACACCGTCATGCGGCGCTCGCTGTCATGGCCGCAATTCCGATGCTTCGTCGGAGGAGAAGAGCTGCATCCGGATTCCTACACAGCTACTTCCTCCACGCGACGCGGCCAAAGCTTGTCGATGGCGAGGATGGGCCGACTCGGGACACTCATGCAGTCGGGATGCACGATCGTCCTTGACTCACTCGACACTTTCGATCCGACGCTGGAGGTCGCATGCCAAGCACTCCAATGGTGGTCACACGAGCTGGTCCAGGTAAATACCTACCTGACCACGAACGACGCGGCAGGTTTCGACCTCCATTGGGACGATCACGACGTGATCGTTGTGCAACTCGGCGGCGAGAAGGGTTGGGAGGTCAGGGGACCGTCTCGACCGGCGCCCATGTACCGGGATCACGAGCGCAACGATACGCCGAGCGACGAGATCGTCTGGTCCGGGACGCTTTGCGCGGGCGACGTGATGCACATTCCGCGTGGCCACTGGCACCAAGCGACGCGCGTCGCCCGCGGCGACGGACACAGCCTGCACGCCACCTTCGGTTTCGTGAAGCGAACCGGCGTTGACTGGCTTACCTGGGTCGTCGACCAGACCCGCCGACACGAGATGTTCCGGCGCGACATCGACCGGTGGGGAACCCACCCGCACGTATCAGCAACAACCCACCAGCTCAAAGACCGGCTGGACACTCTCATCGAGGAACTGCCACAGTCCCGTTTTCTTTCCGCCCGTGAGGCCGAACGGCCTGCCCGTCGACACGTTGCGACCGCCGGCATTCTCGGACCACCGGAGCGCCTCGTGTGCGTCACGGAATTTCCACCCCAGATCGACACCAGTGGAGACAACGTCGTGGTGACGGCAGCAGGCAAGGAACTGACCTTTGTCCCTGAGGCGGAACCAGCTCTACGGAAACTGCTGTCCGGCGAACCCGCCAGCGTGTCGAACCTCAACCGGGACACCGAAGCCGACGCGGAGGCGATCGTCGGTGCTCTCCTCGACGAGGGCATCTGCGCCGAGCTGACACCAGAACTCACCGCCGGTTACACCGGGCTGGTTCCGAACGTCGAGGACGGCGGCACCGTTGGCGACGCTTGACCTCCGCGGGTTCCAGCTCGACGACGTGCTTATGCACGCGGAGGGGCGGCTCGGAGTCCGTCTCGATCCCGCGTCGGCCGTCTACGGCGAGTCGGGCGCGACCGTGGGTTTCGCGACGGCCAGCGGAACCTGGGTCCGTCTCCGACGCCGAGCTCGAGACCGCATACACAGCGCCGCGTGGGTCGGCCTCGAAGCGTCGGCGACCGTCCGGGGAGTGCGGAAGCCCGCCTGGCACCAGAGTGCGACCTGGACCGACCGCGACCGGGACCTCGTGTGGCGCGCGGACGAGATGGAGTTGATCGTCGCGCCGGTCGTCGACAATCCCGCCCACGCGGGGGCGCTGCCGGCTTCCTGGTGGGTCCGGATGCGCGAATCGCTTGCGGCCCTGGCCGCACATGAGACCGAACGGGTGGGAATGAGCCAGCGGCACGTCACGCGGAGGGTCCGGGAGGTGTTCGGGTCCGCCGTCGATGTGACCGTGGACGACTGGACGACCGCGCACACGGACCTGCACTGGGGAAACGTGACGACCGAGGCCCAGCTGCTCGACTGGGAGGACTGGGGACTCGCTCCGGCCGGGCTGGACGCCGCCACGCTCTGGCAGGCGGCACTCCCGTTCCCCGCCGTCGCCGCCCGGGTCGAGGACGAATTCGCCGCGGAGCTGACCACGCGATCGGGGCGAATCGCGCGACTGCTCCAGTGCGCCAACGCGATCCGCGCGGCAGGGCGGCTCGGACACCTGACTCCATTGTCCCGACCAGCGACCGACGCGGCCCGTGAACTCATTGCGAGCCTCAGATTCGAGTGATCATCGGGTAATCCGGGAGCGAGCCCACTTGTCTCGATACGTATCTGTACGTATCCGCGTCGGGCCGCCCGTCTCGGGCGCATAGGTTCCCCACTGCGAAGCCTGCAACCTGCGGGATCGCGGTCCTGTTGGGAAGCCCCGGAGGGGATGCTCATGATCAGACGTGACCGGGAACTGCTCGTCCGGCTCGGCCGGGTCAACCGCCACCCGGGGGCGGTGGTGGTCGACCTACTGCGCCGGCAGGACGGCGGCGAACTGCCGCCCGAGGGGCTGCGCTCCCTCGCCGACCATTTCGGCGCGTTGTCGGCCGATCTCCGCGCACGGGCGGCCGAGATCGACCGTCACCCCGCCCACACCGGCGGCCCCGCGCTGAACACGCGGCAATGGGCGGCGCTGGAGGACGTGCTCGCCGAGATGTGCGAGCGCACCGACGGCTCGCTGGAGGACCTGCACGACCGGGGCCGCGGTGTCCTGGAGACCTGCCGCCCCACCGCCCTGCCCGCTGCCGCACCGGGCGACGACACCCCGGCTCTCGCCCAGCACATCCACCGGGTCATCGGCGTGCTGGCACACCTGGCCGAGGCGGCACCGGACGACCGGCGCGCCGCCCGCACCGCCGCCTTCGACGTCGCCCACCTCGCCCGCTGCCTGTTCGCCCGCACCCGCACACCACTGACCTGACACCACACACCGACCTTCGAGGACACCCATGTCCACCACACACGCCGTCCCACTCCCCGCCGCGCCGCCGACTCCCGTGCTGCACACCCCGCCCACGGCCGAGCAGATCGAGGCCCTCACCCGGATCCTCGTCGAGGACCGCGACCCGCACCGCGCGGCCGTCCTGCTGCACGCGGTCAGCCACCGCACCGGTGCCTGGTCCGGCGAACACGGCGGCGACGACGCCGACCCGGAACGTGCCGCGATCCGGGCCCTGCGCCGACCGCCGCAGGACGACCTCCCGGCCGCGCTCCTGCGCATCGCGCGGGCGATCGACGCCGAGACGGAGGTCTTCTACCACCGACAGGACCTCGGGCACACCGACGCCGATCCGGCCCTGCGGAGTATCGCCTTCCGGGTGCTGGAGTTGGGCTTCACCATCGCCGGACACGGCGGCGTCGACGCCCGCGCCATCGAACGCACCGTCGCGGAGGCGTTCGACCTTCCCGGACACCGGCCGGCGTGAGACCCCCGACGACACCGTCGGCGGTGTCCATGACTACACAGCGATGATGGTCACCAACTCGTCGAGCCCCGCGAAGGCCGACGGGTTGCGGGTGACCAACGGCCATCCGTGCGCGCCGGCGACCGAAGCGATCTGGAGATCCGCCAACCGCCTTCGAGGCTGACGTCCGTTCGCCCGGACCCGGGCATGGATGTGACCGTAGAAGCGTGCCGCCTCCGCGTCGAAGGGAAGCGGTACGAAACTGCTCTCGACCCATTGCAGGCGCCGCAACCGCGCGGACCGTGTCTCGTTAGTCGCCCCGGCGGCCACCCCGGCGGACAACTCGGCCAGCGTGATGGCGCTGATGTACAACGCCCCGTCGGGCAGGGACATCGGATCGAGCCCGTCGCCCACATCGATCACAACGTTCGTGTCCAGCAGGACAGGCGAAAGCGACTCAGTCATCGAACACGACGTCGCCGTCCACCGCCACCTCGAGATCCGCCCGCAACTCCTCCGCATCGACCGTGGGCAGCGTCGCCACCGCGGCGGCGACCTCGGCACGCGTCCGGTAGGCACGCCCCTGCGCCGGGATCACCTCGGCCGTGGGCGTGTTGCCACGCACGACCGTGAACCGCTCACCGCGCTCGACCCTGCTCAGGATGCGAGAGCTGTGGTTACGCAGCTCGCTCGGGGTAATGTCCGGCATGAGCATATGCTAGCAACTTTGCTCATCCACTGCGCGCGGGTGAGCCCGTCGACGGCATGCGTCGAGGCTGACCTACCCCGCCCCGTCAGCAGGTGGCGAGCATGTCCTCCAGCGCGGCGGTCTCCGCGGTGGTGACGGTGAGGTCGTAGACGTACTTCACGTTGACCCACGACCGCGCGTACATGCAGTGGTAGCCCGTGTTCTCCGGCTGCCACTCCGCCGGCCCGGCGTCGCTCTTGGAGAGGTTGCTCGACCCGGACACCGCGATGAGCTGCTGGGTGTCGAGATCGTTGGCGAAGGTCTCCCGGCGGTACTCGGTCCAGTACCGCGCGCCGGTGCGCCACGCCTCCGCCAAGGGGACGACGTGGTCGATGTGCACCTGGGAGTCGTCCGAGACCCACTCCGCGTCGTAGACGCTGTACCAGCTGCCGCTGGTGGGCTCGCAGTACTCGTCCACGGTGACGTTCGCACCGTCGCGCAGCAGCACCGTGTCCCGCGTGTCGCAGGTGCCGTCCCGGGGTTCCCAGTGCGGGAACAGGTCGCGGTCGTAGCCGTCCATCGACCCGTCCGGCGCCACCGTCAGCTCGGCGAGGTGGTCCCGGGTCACCGCCTCCCCCGGCGGGGCGGGCGGATAGGCCGCCGCGGGTTGGACCAGTGGCCCGGCCACCAGCACCGCCGCGGTGACACCGACGAACACGGACACACGACGCATCGCGGGCCTCCCCGACCTGTGGCGTACCGGCCGGGTCCGAGCGTGCCCGGCGACGGTCGCGGGCGGAACCGACGGAGGTCGGGAGTCCGCCGATCACGACGCGACGAGTCGCCGCGCCAGCGTCCGCACGTCGTCGAGCAGCGCGGCGGGTGGCTGGTCGAGGTCGAGGGCGTGCTGGTGGATGGTGATGCCCGCGTGCCGGACACGGTGCGCGGCGTGCGGGGCCTCGCCACTGGCGTAGACCAGGTGGCCTTCCGGCAGGTTCAGCGCGGTGCAGTAGGCCAGCATCTGATACAGGTCGGCGTTGGGGTATCCCGAGGGTTTCTCCGCTTTGTACTTGGTGTCGGCCACTCCCACCGGGGTGCCGTCGCCGGTGTGCACGACGAAGTCCGGGGTGAGCTCCACCCTGCCCCGCTCGTCCAGGTGGTAGCGGGACGGAGCGGCGCGGGCACCGCGGTAGTCGCCGTGCCCGGCGAGCGCGTCCCGCAGCGCGGCGGTGACGAAGTCCTCGAACACCCGCGCCAGGTCGAACAGGAAGCCGTGCACGGTCACCTCGCCGGGCCGGTGCTCGACCGACGCCCCGCGCAGCACGAGCTCGGCCAGCCGCAGCGCGTCGTGGTAGCGGGCGTTGAGCCGGCTGGGCCGCCAGGTCGGCAGCGG
>NZ_KE387084.1:115463-136307 GCF_000430445.1 Saccharomonospora iraqiensis subsp. iraqiensis | reverse complement strand
CGCGCCGGAGTGGGCCAGGGCCCGCCCCGCGGTGTCGTCCAACGGCACCGACCGCGGCGGGCCGTGCTCGGCCAGATCGACGGTCGTCATCCCGGCGAGAGCCCGCTCCGCGACGCGGCGACGGCCGCGCGCAACGTCCGCAGCCCGTAGCGTTGTTCGACGTCCACCCCGTCGCCGTAGTGGTGTTCGTCGAGCAGCGGCAGGATCTTGGTGCGCCAGGTGCGGTCCAGCCCGCCGTCCCGGTAGACCGATTCGCGCATCAGGTAGGACGGGCCGATGCGGAAGTCCGGGTCGTCGATCCGGGCGTTGAGCGCGTCGAGCAGGTCGGCGGGTTCGGTTTCGCGCCCTTCGCGCTCCAGCCAGCGGCGCAGCAGTCCGCGGGTCGGCTCGACGCGGGGGGACAGTTCCATGAAGGCGAACCGCCGCCGCATCGCCGCGTCCACCAGGGCGATGGAACGGTCGGCGGTGTTCATGGTGCCGAGGACGAACAGGTTCGGCGGGAGCGCGAAGTCGTCGCCGGAGTAGGTCAACCGCACCGAACGGTTGCGGTACTCCAGCAGGAAGTACAGCTCGCCGAACACCTTGGCCAGGTTCGCGCGGTTGATCTCGTCGATGACGAGGAAGTGCGGGATGTGCCGGTTGCCCTCGCGGGAGGCCGCGTCGGCCAACTGCCGCAGCGGCCCGTCGACCAGCCGGAACGCCACCTCCCCGCTGTCCCCCTGCGGCCGGAAGCCCTCGAAGAAGTCCTCGTAGGAGTAGGACGGGTGGAACTGCACGAGCGTCACCTGCTCCGCACCGCCGCCGAGATACTCGGCCAGCTTCAGCGCCAGGTATGTCTTTCCGGTTCCGGGCGGGCCGTGGAAGACGAGCTGACGCTCGTCCCACAACAGCTCCCGCACCTCCCGCAGCCACGCGACGTCGTGGACCAACAGCTCCTTGGCGAGTTCGTCGGTCGGTTCGGGCAGTTCCAGTTCCCGGCGGGCCAGCGCGGCCAGCTCCGCCGTGGTGTCGCCGACCTCGCGGGCCTGCTCGTCGAGCTCCTCGGTGCTACGGCCCAACCCGGCGACCAGCCCCGCCACGGCAGTCAGGTCCACCACATCGTGCTGGGCGGACAGCTTCTGTTGCAGCTCTTCGGGCAACTCGTGGTAGTCGTGCCCGACGTCCTGCCACTCGACCGGCCGCCGCAGGTTCGACCGGCCCGCCTCCGAGTCGACCTGCTCGACATCCCCGGTGATCTCACCGACGTGAAGCAGGCCCTGGGAGATGGTGCAGACCGCGTCACCCGGCTTCATCCGCGACAGGAAGGCGTGCAGCTCCTCGACCAGGCGCACCCGCTGGTTGTGGGTGAGCAGCGAGCCGTAGTCCTCCTCCACGGCGGTGCGCAACGCGTCCTTACTGGCTCCCTGCTCAATGCCGTGGCGCAGATGCCCGGCGGGCAGACTCACCAGCCCTTCCTGCAGCCACAACCATCGCACCAGATCCTGCCCGGCGACGTTGGAGCCGCGCACCAGCCAGGTGCGGTTGGGCCCGTACCAGTAGGACGGCAGGTAGTCGGCCAGCGGATGCCCGTCCGGACTCTTCCACTCCTGCCAGCCGTTGGCGCTACTGCCGGTGAGGATCTCCGCGGCGGCCGACGGCGAGTTGCACTCGATGTCCTCGGTGGTCTCCAGATGGTCCGGCCACTGCGGGGACGGCACGATCCGCCCCTCGCCGATCAACCGCTGCCGGAGCAGATAGGACGAGCGCATGTGTTCCGGGAACGACGGCACATAGCTGCTCCGCACCGGCGAGCCGGCCAACACCACGAATTTCTGGCTTCCGTTCGTGCCCTTCTCCTCCAGCAACCGGCCGTGGGCGACCGGCCCCTCGTAGGGCAGGCGCAGGTGGAACTCGGGATACGGACCCGGCATCAGGCTCCCTCGCGGTCGGCGCTGCGCGGGACTCGCGTCCCACGTCGTCCCTCCCGGGTGATGCTCGCACAGATCGCCGATGGGATTCCGGCGTTCTCGGGGATTCCCGGGGCGGAGGTCCGAGTCTCCCTGCGAGGTCTCGCCGACGCCGGTGCCCGACATCCGGCCGCAGAGCGGATCGGCCGGATGCCGGGCAGCGGTACGGCCGGCGGACACCGGCGCCCGGACTACTCCGTGACCCGTAACGTGAGGGTCTCGGTGTACTCGCGGCCGTGCACGTCGGTCGCGGTGACCTCGGCGGAGTGCTCGCCGACAGCCAGGTCGGCGGGCAGCGGGAGACGCCACAGGTGCATGGAGCGGTCGGCCAGGCTACCGCCGTGCACCAGCTGCTGCTGGACCGCGACCGGATCGGACCACTCGGCGCCGACGCGCGGGACCTCGCCGTTCATCGGCTGGGTGCGCTCGGCCGGGACGGCCTCACCACCGTCGAGGGAGACGTCGACGGCGGCGCCGGTGGAGCCCATCCAGAAGTCGGTGGTCAGCCAGGTCTCGGCCAGTCCGTCCCGGGCCACGGTCAGCGGGTCCGCGAACTCGGGCGCGGCACCCCGGTCGTCCGCGTATTCGGCGTACCAGTCGCGGTAGCGCGGGGTGTTCAGCCCGAGAGCCATCTGCTCCGACCCGTCCGTCCCGCGCACGGTGAACCGCTCGGTGACCTCGGTGTTGGCGATGTCGAGCGTGGTCACGCCCGGAACACCGCCGTCCCGCTGGATCGCGGTGGGATAGCCCTCCTCCAGCATCCGGCCCGAGTACCAGTCACCGGAGATCGCACCGGCCGTGAGGTGCGGGAACGGCAGACCGTCGACACCGAAGGTGTCCTTCCAGCCCGCGAGGCTGTCACCTTCACGCAGGTTCTCGATGCTGTGGGTGTGCCCGCCGACCGCGATGGCCTCCCGGCCCTCGAGGATCTCGTAGATCTCCTTGACCTGGTCGATCTGGTGGGTCGCGCTGCCCTGGTCCGCGAAGTCCAGCAGCGGGATGTGCGTGGCGAGCACGATCAGCTTGTTCTCCGGCACCCGGGCGATGTCCTGACGGAGCCATTCCAGCTGTCGCTCGTCCAGGGCGCCGTTGTACCCGCCGCCGGGGAGCGGGTACTCGACCGTGCTCAGCGCGACGACGTGGACCTTGCCGGAGTCGTAGGAGTAGTACTCCGGCCCCAACTCCGCGCGATACGTGTCGAAGGCGTGCTCGCTGTTCGGTGCGTCGAAGTCCAGATCGTGGTTACCCGGCAGGAACCGGGCCGGGCCGTTGAGCATGCCGGTCAGCTCCCGGATCCGTGGGTAGAGGGAGAGGTCGTCGCCGACGACGTCGCCGATGAACAACGCGCCGCAGCCGGCGTAGTCCGAGCGTTGCCGCAGATCGGCGAAGGCGCCCCTGCGGGCGTAGTCGACCTGCTGTTCGTTGTAGGTCTGGACGTCCCCGCCGATCAGGCAATGCTGCTCGGGCGACCGGGTCAGCTTGCTCCTGGACAGCGGGAAGTTCACCGCGTCCGGCAGCGGCCCGGTCGGCGCGATGCCGCCGTAGCGCAGCTCGGGCGATCCCTCCGGCAGATGGTGGTAGGAGAACTGTGCGACGTTGTCCTCGTCCACCGGCACCTGGTAACCGCGGGGCTGGGTGACGAAGACGGTCATGTTGTCGTAGGCGGGCAACTCGTACCGGCCCCGGCTGTCGGTGGTGGTGACCTCACGGCCATTGGAGACGGTGACACCGGCGATGCCCGGCTCGCCGGTGTCCTGAGTGGAATTCTTGTTCCGATCGTCGAAGACGATGCCGTCGAGGACTTCCGGGGCGTCGTCCCGGCCGTCGACAACCTCGACACTTCCCCGGTAAGCGGCGGCCCTGCCGGTGTCCAGCGGGGCGTCACCGGGCGCCGCCGAGGCCACGGGGACGATCAGCGTGCCGGTCAGGGCGAGCGTGAGCACACCCGCGACGCGGCCGACGGTGCTCGGTCTGTTTCGGAGTGGGCGGGTGGACGAATCCACGGAGATACCTCCCGTCGAGTGATACGCGGGCCGGGTGACCGGCCGCGCACATCCTCACCGGCGGGAGTGAACACCGGCGGACCACCAGGTGGCTCCGCACGGACCGGGAACTGACGGAGATACACGACCGGGTCCACGGCAGCGCACCCGGTTCGGATCCACCGGAAGGACGCTGTCGGCCGGTCGTGCCCGGTGCGGACACGCAGTCGCCCCCGCTACGACGCGTCGCCGGGCGTGATGAGGCCGGATTCGTAGCTCACGACGACGAGCTGCGCGCGGTCGCGGGCACCGAGTTTGGCGAGCAGCCTGCTGACGTAGGTGCGTGCAGTCGCCGGGCTGATGTGCAGGCTCGCGCCGATCTCGTCGTTCGAGGCACCGCGGCCGACTCCGGCGAGGACGTCACGCTCCCGATCGGTGAGGGCGTCGAGCATCTCGGGCCGCACGCGCGTGGCCAGGCTCGCGCCCAGGTGACCCAGCACCTTGGTGGTGATCGTCGGGGACAGCAGGGAATCACCGGCGGCGACGACCCTGATCGCGTCGCGCAGTTCGCGGGGTGCGACGTCCTTGAGCAGGAACCCGGCCGCTCCCGCGCGGACGGCGGCGAGCACGTTCTCGTCCTCGTCGAACGTGGTCAGCACGACGACCCGCACGTCGCCGAGGTCCGGGTCGGCCGCGATGTGCTCGGTCGCCGCGATCCCGTCGAGGCGCGGCATGCGGATGTCCATGAGGACGACGTCCGGACGGTGCCGGCGGATCAGGCTGAGCCCGGTGTGCCCGTCGGGGGCTTCGGCGACGACCTCGATGTCACCGTCGTGCTCGGCCAGCGGGCGCAGGCCGGTGCGCACGAGTTCCTGGTCGTCGAGGAGGGCGATGCGGATCACGGTGCCGGCCTCGTGGGGATCGTGGCCTCGACGGTGAAGCCGGAACCGGGTGCGCTGCGGGTGTGCAGTGAGCCGCCGAGCAGGTGCACGCGTTCGACCATTCCGGTGATGCCGTATCCCCGCGACTCGTCGTCCGCGGCGGCACCGTGGCCGTCGTCGGCGACGGTCACCCGCAGCGTTCCGTCCTCCACGACGGCGCTCACCCGAGCGGTGGTCGCCTCCGCGTGCCGGAGGGCGTTGGTGAGCGCTTCCTGGATGACGCGGTATGCGGTAGCGTCGACCGCCGCCGACAGGTCCGTGGAGGAGACGTCGATGTCGGCGACGACGTCGAGCCCCGCCGTCCGTGCTCCCTCGATGATCACTTGCGCGTCGGACAACGAACGCACCTGGCGTGTCTCCTCGTCCGCGGTGGTGCTGCGCAGGAGGCGGACCATCGACCTCAGCTCGCGCAGCGAGGCGGTGCTCTGGTTCCTCACCCGGTCGAGCGCGTCGGCGACGGTGTCGTCGCTGCGACCGACGGCCTCGCTGCCGACGCTCGCGTGCAGGGCGATCGCCGAGAGCGCGTGGCCCAGCGTGTCATGCAGGTCCCGGGAGATGCGTTCGCGTTCGGATCGGACCCGCGACTCGGCCTCGCGTACCGACTGCTCCCGGGTGAGACGGGCGATCTGCTCCTGCTGGGCGGCACGCAGGCGGCGCGCCCGGATGCCGTAGCCGAGGGCGATCGCGGCGGCGATCAGCGCCACGTTGGACACGGCATCCGTGCCGAGGACATATCCGATGGGTTGCGGGTCGTCGCGGAGCCGGAAGTACAGCGAGACGGTGAAGACCACCGCTCCCGCTCCGACCGCCCACCGGATCAGCCCGACCTCCGCGGCCGAATACAGTGCCGCGACGACCGGGAGGGCGACGCCGATCGGCGGGAACCGCAGCGTGTAGTAGGCGAAGGTGGCCAGCACGCTGAGCACGAGCACCGGCACCGGCATCCGGCGCCGCAGCAGCAGGACGGCACCGAACCCCACGGCGAACACGTAGGCCAACACGGGCGGTGCGGCACCGACGCCCGCCCGCGACAACGCGATGATGAGCGACAGCACCACCGCGACCACCACGGCCAACAGCACGTCGAACGCCCGGGGCGGGACCCGCCCTTCCCCGGAGTCCGTGGACCGCGTCGGCATCGTCCCAGCGTACGGTCCGGGCCGGGCTCCGCGCATGCGCCTGCCGAACCGTGCGGATGTCGCCTTTCGACGTACTCGTGCCCCGGTGTGAAGCGATCCGGATCGAGAATCGGAGCCGATGACCACCGTGGCGGGCGTTCGTAGCGTCGGTGTCATGACCGACATCCGCTCCCTGAACCGGCCTCTCATCCTCGGGCTCGGCGCACTCGCGCTGGTCCGCCCCCTCACCCGGATCGTCGGGTCCCAGCTCGGCATCGAGCACCACTCGGCCGTGACGATCAGCATCACGGTCCTGATCACGGTCGTCTGGATCGCGGCCGTCGGATTGAGCAGGAACACCGCACCCGTGCTGACCCTCGTCCTCGCCGGACTCGCATACGGGGTGCTGTCCATCGCCCTCAGCGGCGTGCTGTCCCCGATCCTCGACGGGAGTCTCCGCGGCCCGCTCGCGAATCCCGTCGCGATCATCCCCGTCCTGGCGACCAACGCGGTCTGGGGACTCGTGGCCGGGGGCCTGGCACTCGCGCTCCAGCGGGCCCGCGGCGTCCGGCCACCCGCGAACCCGGAGAGTCGATGACGGGCCACACCGACCAGGGACCGGGGAAACCTCATGCGTACCGTCGGTATCGGCGCTCTCGGACTCATCGGGGGCCTGCTGCTCGCGATCACCCTCCGAGACATCCTCGCCCACGCCCTCACGGACACCGAGGACACCCCCTCCACGGTCGGCATGATCCTCGCATCGCTCAAGCCCACCCTCGGCCTCCTCGGCGCCGTGCTCGCCGTCCGGCTCGACCGTCGGCACCACCGGACACGGCCGGGTGACCGCGGAGAGGACTGAGCGACGTCCGACCGAAGCCATCTGCCGTAGCGCACTCACGAACTGAGGGTGGTTTCCGCGTGGCTACCGGGGACGGATCAACCGAGCCGTGTATCCGGCGGCGACGAGCCGGGTATACGCGGCACGGACGTCGTCCGGGATCTCCTGCGGCGCGATCTCGCCGGAGCGTGCCTGCAGTTTCAGCCGTTGGGTGTCGCCGACGAGCATGGTCACCACGCGGTCGGCGTCGCCGATGTGGGCCACGTAGGTGTCCAGGTTCTGCCGGGCAGCGGAGCAGAGGACGTTGACTTCGGGCCAGATCCGGGTGGCGACGGCGTGCGCGCGGCGCTGCTGGTACGGCCGGGACACGAGCAGAACCGAGCGGGGCGTGAGGCCGTCCCCGGCGAGCAGGTCCCGGGTGAAACGGATGTTCTCCACCGTCGTGGTGGCCGTGGTCTCGACCCGGATCGCGGCGCGTGGCACACCGTGTTCGAGTGCGATCTCCCGGAAGCCCACCGCCTCGCCGTGCGGGAACCGGTCGACGGTGGTCGGCGAGTTGGCACCGGTGAACACCACCGAGGGAAAGAGGCCACGCCGATACAGCTCGGCGACATGGACCGGTACGCCGTCGTCATGGCTGCCCACACCGACCGCGACGTCGACGGGGCGAAGCGCGTGGTCCAACCGGTGGAACCGCCACAGCGTCTCCGCGTCCCGCCGGACCTCGGGCGGCCAGTTCATCACTCGTCACCATCCCACGACGACCACCGAACCTTTCCGGCGGTGCGGTATCGCAGAATCCCGTTCACAACTCCGCCACTACGGTCTCCCACATGGGTGAAGAGCTGACACGCTGGACAATCCACGGCGAAAGACTGGTCGACGACACACGGAAGCTCCAGTTGTCGATCGCGTCGGTCGAGTTGCCGAACGGGGTGTGTTTCGAGCAGTACGTCCTGCGTATGCCCAAGGCAGCGATGATGGTGGTGCTGGATGACGCCCGCGAGAACGTGTTGATGATGTGGCGTCACCGCTGGATCCTCGACCGGTGGGTGTGGGAACTACCCGGTGGTTACGTCGACCCTGATGAGGAACCCTCCGCCACCGCCGCGCGGGAAGTGGAGGAGGAGACCGGCTGGCGGCCACGCGACGTGCGCCCCCTCGTGTCGACCCAACCGGTGGTGGGATCGGCCGACGCCGAGAACCTGGTGTTCGTCTCGCTGGGCGCCGAGTATGTCGGCGCGCCAACCGACATCAACGAGGCCGAGAAGATCGACTGGATCCCACTTGCCTCCGTACGGCACAGGATGGAGGATGGCGAGATCATCGGCGCATCCTCCCAGGTGGGCCTCATGCATGTGCTGGCATTCCCGCCGACCTGAGTGCCTGGATCGTCACCGCGGATGGCACCGAGCGAGTTCGGACAGGATCACCGGCGCCGGCGTCATCCGCCGCCCGGGCGGGGAGATGTCGAGCTCCCCAGGCAGGCCGGTCTCGTCGCGCGAGGTGACCTCCTTCTCGAACAACGTCCCGGAGTGGCGGTGTGGGAGGTCGACGGTGCGGAGCTGGGACCAGCCGTGACTCCGGTAGTAGGCATGCAGGTCGGTGGAGGTGCGCCACACGTCCATCCGAACCGTGGAGAAACCCCGCGTGGCGGCGAAGTAGAGGCTGAAATCGAGCAGAAGCTTCCCGAGGCCGAGACCCGCGTAGGCGGGTGTGGTGGCGAGTTTCGCGAGGTAGACAGCGGGCTCCCCCAGTTCGGCCGGAGTCCAGAACTCGGGATCTCCCTTCGTGCCGAGCGTGACCGTGCCGAGCGGCACGCAGGTCCGTGCGTCACGGAGCAGCCAGGTCCGTCTTCGCGCAAGCGCTTCTTCCATCTCCGGAAGCCACCGAGAATGGGTCGACCACTGGTCACTCCCACGCCTGCGCAGCCACGCGACCCGCTCGTGCAACAGCCGCATCACGGTGCCGAGGTCGTCGTCCCGCGCGGGCCAGATCGTGTAGTTCATCGCTCTACCTCACCGTCAGCCGCCCCCAGTCCCCCACACACAAAGACACGAGCCGAGGATCGTGTCCAGCACCCTCGGCTCGTGACGGCCTCGCCGGCCGACGGCTTTCAGAGGTCGAACTCGCCGTCCTTCACCCCGGCGAGGAACGCCCGCCACTCCGCATCGGTGTAGCGGATGGTCGCCCCCTCCGGACGCTTGGAGTTACGCACCTCCACACCACCGTCCACCCGGCGAAACTCGACGCAGTCGGTCTTCAGGCCGCTGTAGCTCGACTTCCGCCAGCCATCCTGATGCTGTTGTCCCGTCATGACGTTCCTTTCATCGTGTCCAGAACATCGGCGATGAGCGCTGAGCTGTCGGCGGGGCTCATCGCTGCTTCGCGCAGAGTAGCCACCGCCCCCTGGTAGCGCGCCACTGACTTCGGATCGGTGATGGTGGCCGAAGCGTCGTAATGCTCGAGATGCACGACCGGCCTGGCCCGTGTGAACTCCATCAGCACCCACGAGCCGAAACGCATCGGCAACGGCGACTCGTAGGAGAGCACGCGAACCTCAATGTTGTCCCGAGTCGCCAAAGCTCGCAGGTGATCGAGCTGCTCCACCATCACGTCGGCACTACACGGTGGGTAGCGGAGGGCGTGTTCACCGATCAGTGCCAACAGGCGTGTCTTGGGGACGACGTGTTGACGCCCTACACGCAGCCGTGCGTTCTGCTCGGCCTCACCGGCGCTTATACCCCCTGCCAGCATGAGATGACGCGCGTAGTCATAGGTTTGCATTAGACCGGGGATCAGCATCGGTTGAACATTGACGATCAGCTTGGCTGTGCGCTCGTAATCGGTGAGTGCGGCCAGCTGCTTGTCAACCCCAGGTGCGATCCAGTTCGGGTCCAGAGCGGCACGGGCAAGATCGAGTAGCCGTTCCCGTTCAGCACAGGGCACGCCGAGTAATTGGATGACCTGGGCGACTTCCGCTTCAGCGGGAGTGAGGCGACCGTTCTCCCACCGGGAGACATGAGACTTCGTGCGGCCGACCTGCCTCGCCACGGCCTCTTGAGACAGACCTGCCGTCTCACGCGCTTGTCGGAGCTCCGCGCCGAGCGCGCGAGCCCTCGGAGTGTCGGCGTTGCTTGCCATGCAACTACCGTACGCAGCTACGGAGAGTGTCTAGGGTTTCATCCGATCAGTTAGTTGCCTGGATTGTTGCTGCAACCCATCCTGTTTCGCGCAACAATACTTGTAGCGATATACATACGCTACTGCTGAGGGGGAGGCAACGATGCCGATTCGCTCGTCCTATCCGCCGGACCGGACCATCCCGGAGGTCTACGCCACGCCGCGCGGGAGGTGCCGCTGATGTGGTGGCGGTGGCAACAGGCGGAGGGCCGACTGCACGCCTACGACCGCACCACGACCACGCCCGTCCCAGAACGGCCGTTCCCCGCGCTGTGCGGGGCCGAGGTCACCCCGGCCGAGGGCGATTTCCACCTCGACGGCCCGCCTCGCCCCACCTGCTGGATCTGCGACCGCGAGATCCGCGTACGCGAGAACTTCAGCCCCGAGCAGATTCCCCCGCTGCCCGACCAGTCCCCCGGCCCGAAGAACCCCGCCCATGACCCGACACGCTCCTGCCCCGCTCCCCGACGACCCTCTCGACCCGAGCGGTAACCAGCCGGAGGACACCGTCCGGCTGCCCGCGCTGCCCGTCGCCGACACCGTCGTGCTGCACCACCTGGCCGACCACTGGCCCAGCACCGACCCCGATGCCGAGGTCCCTCGGGCTCGGCGCGCGCTCCGACAACGCGACCCGCCGACGGAGGCCCTGCTACGGCGCATCCTCCACGGACTGCGCTCCCTGTGAGACGTCACCCCCGGTGCGATCCTTCCCACGCGCCGACGCACCGGGGGTGAGAGCCCGGCCGGGACTTCCCCGACACCTCCCCGGCCGGGCCCGTTCCCGGTCGGCGCGGGAACGGCGAGCCTGGCCCTTCCCTCGCCACCCGCGCCGACCGGACCACACCACCATCCACCCGAACCCCAGGAACCGCCGATGCTGCACCACGACCGGGAGCTCCTCGCCCGCCTGGCCCGACTCAACCGCCACCTCGGCGCCGTGGTCGTCGAATTGCTCCACCACCAGCACGACGGTGAACTCCCCGCCGACAGACTCACCGCGCTGGCCGACCGGTTCGCCGACCTGACCACCGAACTCCACACCCGCGCCGCCGAACGCGACACCACCGTCGCCCTCGCCGGCCCCGCCCCGGTCACCCTCACCCGGCCGAGCCTGCCGCCACGGCAGTGGCACGCCCTCGACGACCTGCTCGCCGAGATGTGCGAACGCACCCGAGGCAGCCTCGAAGACCTCCACGACCGTGGCCGCGGCATCCTCGAAACCTGCCGCCCCCATCGCCCGGAACCACCCGACGACGACCCCGCCGGCCTCCGCCGACACCTCCATCGCGTCATCGGCGCGCTGTCCCACCTCGACGAGGCCGCCCCCGACGACACTCGCGCCATCCGCACCACCGGACACGACGTCGCCCGACTCGCCCGCCGCATGCTCACCCACCCCCGGCACCGACCCCACGCGGACTGACCCGGAGCTGAACATCCGGATGTCGGCGGGGACTTCAGCGCGTTCAGCCGGCCCAGCCGCGCGAGGGTGAGACGCGGTCGCGCGGCTGCCACCTCGTGAACAGCTTCCCCGAGTTCCCGGCGGCACCACCAACCGAATCTCGCGGCGATCGGCTCAGATCGGATGTGCTTCCGTGCCCGCTCCAGTACGGTGAGTGAGGTCAGATGGGGGTGATCGGTGGGCAGGCGGCGTGCCGGGCTTGTGGCTCGTCGGGAGGTCGCGGGCTTCACGCAGGAGTCGCTGGCGGCTGCGGTCGAGGTCGATCGGAAGACCGTGAGCCGGTGGGAGCACGGCGAACGGGTATCTCCGTGGCTGCGTCCCCGGTTGGCGTCCGCGCTCGGGATCAGTCTCACCGATCTCGCGGCTCTGGTCGATGACGATCGGGAGCAGCCCGGCGAAGCCTCTGTGGTCCCGGACGAGCCGGGCGAGCCCGCTCCGGGCGACGATTCGGTGACGGCGGTATCGGGTCACCGACCCGTCGAGGAGCAGCTGCGCATCGCGATCTGCGGGAGCCGCGCCGAGGACGCCGACGCGGACGTTATCGACGCGGCGGTTCCGGCATTGGCCCGGTTCGCGATGGTGTCCGGCCTGCGGGTCAACCATGGTCCGGTCGGGGTGGGTATTGAGGTCATGACCTACATGGCCGACCGGTACCGTCCTGCCGACTTCACCATGACGCCGAGCCTTTTCGGCCGCTCGAACGTGGTGCGGGATGCCTCCTACGCGCTGGTGATCGGTGGCGGTGAGGGCACGGCGGACGAGGTGGATCTGACCGTGTTCACCGGGGTGAGAGTGATTCCGTTCCCGCTCAGTGGTGGCACCGCTCGCCGCTTCTACGACCACGCGCGCCGGCAACGGCACCAGCGCGAGTGGATGCCGGATCACTACTTCGACGCGTTCGGCGAGTGCCGGGACGCGGACGAGTACGTCAGGCTGGTGCGCCAGCTCATCAACGAGAAGGGATCAGCGTCTCCATGAGCGATCGGCCCCATGTGTTGTTGTCGGTGGCGGCTTCCCTGGACGGCTACATCGACGACATCAGCGACACTCGGTTGTTGCTGTCCAACGACGCCGATTTCGACCGGGTGGACGAGGTGCGCGCGGGGATGGACGCCATCCTGGTGGGGGCGAACACCATCCGGGCGGACAACCCCCGGCTGCTGGTGCGTTCACCGGAGCGGCAGCAGCGGCGTGTCGAGGACGGCCTGCCGGCCAGCCCGGCGAAGGTCACCCTGACCACGACCGGGGAGCTCGACCCGGAGTCGCGGTTCTTCACGACCGGGGAGACCGACAAGCTCGTCTACACTCCGGACTCTGCGGTGCCCGCGGTCGAAGATCGGGTGGGGCGGGTCGCCACGGTGTGTGGGATGGGAGAGCCTCTCGACGTGCACGCCGTGTTGGCCGACCTCGCCGACCGCAAGATCGAGCGGCTGATGGTCGAGGGCGGCGGGACGATGCACACGCTCTTCCTCACCGCCGGAGTGGTGGACGAGCTGCATCTGGTGCTCGCGCCGTTCTTCGTCGGGCAGGCAGCAGCACCCCGGTTCGTGCGGCCCGCTGTGTTCCCGCAGAACCCGCACCGGCCGATGACGCTCGCGGAGACCCGACAGCTCGGTGACGTGGTGCTGCTGCGGTATCTATCCTCGCGGGATGGCTGAGATGTCCGCGCAGGAGACCGACCGGAAGCGTCTGCGGGAGGCGATCGAGTTGGCGGCGAGATGTCCGGTGTCGCCGTCTGCGTTCTCCGTCGGGGCGATCATCACCGATGCCGACGACCGAGTTCTTGCTACCGGTTACTCCCGCGAGACCGACCCGCACGATCACGCCGAGGAGAGCGCCCTCGCCAAGCTGGCCCCGGATGATCCCCGGTTGGCCCGTGCGACCCTCTACACCTCTCTGGAACCGTGCAGCACCCGCGCCTCCCGGCCGGTGACCTGCACCCGACACATCCTCGACGCCGGTATCCCGCGCGTGGTGTTCGCCTGGCGCGAGCCGGACCTCTTCGTCGACTGCGAAGGGGCCGAGACACTGCGGGCGGCCGGACGCGAGGTCGTCGAACTCGACGAACTGGCCCACCTGGTCCGGGCCACCAACTCACACCTCCCGGGGATCGAGCCGTAACGTCCGGCCGATGCCCCGACGGAGGGGCGGACGTGTCGCATCCTCCACGGCTGTCTCCTCGAATCCCCGGAACTGTCCCACCGCAGTAGACGTGCTTCGACGCCGACGTTCCTTTGATCACGCTGCCTGTCGCGAACAGTCGACCTTCTTGCACCAAAAAACCGACCACGGCGTGCGACGTGGCCGAGAATGACCTTGGCGACACACACCATCGATCACCGGGAGCGTCCGTGTCGGTAGAAGCCCTGGCCGCAACGGTCGAACGCGTGATCTCTCTGAGTCCCAAACCTGTCCTCCGCGAGGCAGCCGCGTCTCTGGAGCAAGCTCAGGCCACTCTGGCCGACATCACGCTGGGCACCGCCGACCCCGAACTACTCACCGCGACCGAGGGGCTCGGCCATGCCGTCAATGAGATGATGGAGGTCCTGCATGCCTGCGAACGACTGGAACTCCTGTTACGCGGGTACTTGTCCAACCTTGGAGTCGCACCTTCGCACGTAACCATTCAACCCGCGAGCTCGTCGGAAGCCGGTTCGTCAAGGCGGTCTTCGGGTGACACCAAGGCATCATCCGATCGGGAGCTGATCGCTGAGGCGCAACGCAACGGGCATAAGATCAACTCAACTCGGTTGGTCCGAATCACCCGCGCTTGGGACGGCCGCGTGGTCTGGCTGGAGGAAGGCGACCATCGCAGTGGCCTGCAACACCTCATGAAACCAGAACGGGTAACCGACTTCGAAGGCTACGGGATTCCGAGGGACGAGATCGTTGGAGAGATCTTCGATGCCGTGACTCGGAAAGGCCCGGTTGGCTTCGCGGGGAAGGACCGTGCGGTCTACGAGGTCAACGTCGAGGGTGTGCCCAAGCGTATCGCCATCACGATAAGCTCCAACGGCTACATCGTCGGAGCTAATCCCATCTCCATGAGTCGAAAGTTGAGGGAGTCACCCATGAGCGAAGCCGACGAAGTGCGGGAGATCACCCTCCGGTTCGACTGGGGAATCGGCCCCTTCTGGGTGGTCATCGGTGATGACGTGCCCGACGGTTACGGTCCCGAGGAAATCACCGATCTGCTCCCCCTCAGCGACGGCCTCATCTCAGCGGCCACCGAGTGGAACGACCGTATGCAGCACACCTACGACGATGACGCACCGCAGGACTCCGGAATCCAGAATCCCGAGAACGAAGCGACATGGGTGGCCGATGGCCGCGAACTGGCGCGACGGCTGAAGCACGAGGCGGGGCCCGATGTCCGGGTCCGGTACTCACCCTTCGGTGACACTGCCGAGGTCATCGAGATGTGAACTCCGCCTGCGGGGACCGCGGACGACAGCACGAGACAGTACGTCCACGGTACGCGCCAAGAGGGATGTCACATGGTCCTCGATCGGCTACTCGCAGCGGTACCTCTTTCTGCGTAGAACCGTCACGTCGATCTGGTCAAGCGTCCGATACACCCCGACAGCGACGCCTTCCACCGAAAACCGTAAATCCTTGATCGTGAGTTGGTCAGCCCCAAAACCAAGTCACACACCGGCCGATTCCGTCGTGTTCGACCGTGCGGGGTGACGGGGGCCGTGGCCGGGTGGTGGAGTGAGCGTAGAGGTGTAGTTCTCCCCGTCGACGAGTGGCGTATCGAGGTCCACCCCGGCCCCGGCCATGCGGTCGTACTCGGCGAGGATCAAGTCCTTGGTGCGATAGGTGCCGTACTTGGCCTCGTCCTTGCGCCTGACGATCGGGAAGGTTTCGAGGATGTAGGCGGCGTCCTCACGAGAGACGCCGTAGAGGTGGAAGAATAGCGCGTCCAACTCGGCCCGGATGATCGCCCGACGCTCGTCATCCCACCGGAACGGCGCCCCCGTGTCCCCGAGATCCCGCGCGAACGACTCCATATCGTAGGAGGTGTAGGAAAGCTCAAGGACACGCACCGCAACAAACGTCACAGCCGAAACGCCAAACACGCCCCGTTCACTCATCCGATCAGGAGACACCACGGGGAATTGCTTCAAGAAGAACCAATTAAGACTCGTTCTACCGAACTTCTGCCTCGCACAATAGTCTACAACGAATGATGAAAGGCATGCCAAGAGAGCTGCCGACAACTCGCCTTTCCCGCCCATACGCAGCAACAAAGGGAACGCGTTCGCAACGGCAGACCTAGGGATGGCCGAAGGCTCTAGAGTACGCTCGTTGGTTGGACTAGTAATATCGCCATACCCCATTAGCCAATCCGGCAGATCATCCTTGAGGTCAGAACTACTCACCCAGTAGATCGGCATAGCATAGCGAGCAGGGTCTTTAAGTTCCTTCGTTTCGATGGATCGCGGCTGCTGAGGCCGTTGCTTCGCTGTTGGACTCCTGACCACATCTGCTTCTCGGTGGTTAAAGAAAGAGGTCATCATGCCTTGATACAGTGGGAGCATGCGGCGGTCGCCCTTGGTGAAGATGTTGCCGGTGAGGGTCCAGCCGTCGGCTTCCAGGTCCTCGCGGGTGTGGAAGAGGTGGGAGTCGTTGGACATGTGGAACATCGTCATGAACGACACGCCCCACGGGTTGCTGCCGCCCTGCCCGCGCTCGTCGGGTTCCGTCACGAGCACGGGGACACGCTTATAGATGCCGAGGGTGATCTCGGCGTCCTTGCGGGAGCGGAAGACCGGGCAGGTGCCGGTGTTGGGGTTGAGGAGTTTGATCTCCTCCGGTGCGAGAGTGAACGTCTTGTCGGGGTCGCCCAGCTCGGCCGGGTCGTGCAGGAAGAAGGCGAACCTGGCGGCCGACTCCTGTGCCGCAGTCCCGGCGAGAGAAAGAGTGCAGAACTTCGTTCGAGAGTCCACAGCGGGGAAGAGCCCACTGCGGTTTTCGAAGTCGTACAGCGCCGCCAGTGCGCGTTCCTCGACCAGGCTCTTGAAGAAGTACTGGGTCGTGGCGTCAGTGGCGATGCCGGTCGGCACGAGCACACCCGTGCGGCCCCGTGATCCCGTCACCATGCGGTCGGTCTCGGCGAACACCGCGTAGGTGTTGATGTCCCCTCGTCCGGTCAACGGGTAGCGCCCGGTGTTGCGGAGGAAGTGGCTCTCGCCTTCGGCCTGCCGTTTGGCGGCCTCGAACTCCTCGTACAACGGCTGCCTGTCTGGATCCTCGGCCAACGCGGCGATCAGCTTCTTGCGCGCCGAAGCGTTCTTCGCCTTGGCGATCTCCTCGTCGCGCTGAGCGAAGAACTCCTGTTCCTGGAGCTTAATCCGCTCCCACGGCGGGTTGCCGAGCACGCAGTCGAAGCCGCCAGCCCAGCCGGTCGTCTCGTCGACGCCCGCGCCGCTGTCCGGGACGGTGAACACGTCCGGGAACTCCAGGTGCCAGTGGAAGAAATGGTACTGCTCGCGCAGTCGGTCGATCTCGTGGTGGGTGCGCTGCGGGGCGGCGTCGGCCTCGGGGTCCTGCAGGTCGCGGAAGATCCTCTCGGTGACCGGACGCGGCGCGTCGGGCGTCTTGGTCCACAGGAACGCGGCACACCACGCGTCGGCCACCCGCTGGGACAGCCGGTACTCGTCGGTGGCGGCGAGCGCGTCGTAGTCGGCCTGCTGCTGCCGCACCTCGGCCAGCTTCTCCGGCACGACCGAGGTGATGCGGCGTACGTCGCGGGCGAAGGCCGCGTTGGCGACCTTTGTCTCGGCGCTGAAGTCGAACAGGTCGTACTGGCCTCGGCGTTCCTCCTTGTTCTGCTTCTCCAGCGCCTTGGCGTGCTTCTTGTCGTCGCCCTCGATCGGTTTGAACGCCTCGTCCGGGATGCCGCCGCGCAGCAGCGCCGGGGTCGTGCCGATCAGCGCGTTACCGCACTTGAGGTGCGCGTCCAGAAAGCCCAGCGGTTTGCCCGCCTCCATCGCCTCCAGCCACAGCGCCACCTTGGCCAGCTCCACCGCCATCGGGTTGAGGTCCACGCCGTAGACGCAGCGGGTGATGACCTCGCGCAGCGCGTGCCGCACCGCGCCCAGCGTCGGCTCCGGGTTGCGTTCGCGCACCGCCGCCACCCGCTTGGCGATGCGCCGGGCCGCGGCGACCAGGAAGTGCCCCGAGCCGCACGCCGGGTCGCACACCGTCAGCGCCAGCAGCTCGTCCACGATCGCCTCGCCCGGGTCGGCGTGCCCGGCCGCCGTGGCGGTCTGCTCGCCGCGTTTGACCGCGTCGTCGATCACCGGGTCCAGGCTGGAGTCCAGCAGCGTGTCGATCAGCGAGGACGGCGTGTAATAGGAGCCGGTGGTCTTGCGCTCGTTACCCGCGAGAGTCTCCAGGGAGAACTCCCGATCCACAGCGCTGTGCCGGGGCACCAGCTCCAGCAGCGACTCGTAGACCGAGCCCAGCTCCTCCGCGTCGAGGTGTTCGTAGTCCACCGACCGCCAACGGCGCGAGATCGGGTCGCGCACCTGGCACAACTGCCGCACCGCGGTCAGCAGGTACTCGTTCGACAACGACAGCCCGCGCAGCGGCGCGTCGGCCTCGGTGTCGTCGAAGATGCCGCCCAGGCCGGGCAGGCCGAGTTCGGGGCGGCCGTGTTCGTCGCCGAGCGCGTCCAGCACCAGCCGCAGCGCCTGGTACTGGTCGCTGTGCGCGGTGCCGCGGCGGCGCCGCGCGTGCGCGCGCAGCCGCGCGGTGGAGAAGTAGGTGGCATACCGCTCGCACGCCTGCGGGTCGGCGTCCGACGGGTGCAGCAGCTTCCGGTCCTCGGCCACGAACAGGAAGATCATCCGGTAGGCCAGCCGCAGCAGGGCGTTGTGCAGGGCGGCCACGTCGACGTCGTCCCGCAGCGCGGCGTTGTCCGGGTGCTTCAAGAAGCCGGTGCCCAGGGTGGTGATCGCCTGCTGCACACCGTCGCGCAGCTGGTCCAGGGCGCGGGTACCGGAGGTGATGGCGTCGCTGCGCCAGGTCTCCAGCCAGCACGCCGACGGGGGCTGGTCCTCGGCCACGGCGAACCGGGAGGCGTGCAGCAGCCGATACAGCAGCACGAACTCGCTGAACAGCTCACCGTCGAAGATGGCCTCCAGGTCGAACTCGACGTAGGAGGCGGTGGCCAGGGCGCTGGAGTCGCGCAGCAGCCGCAGCTGCCTGCCGTTGGTCAACACCCCCCACAGGTGGCCGTCGGTGCGGTTCAGGCACTCCTGCACCAGCGACTGCGGCGGCACCGTGCCCGCCCCGCCGGGCCACTTGTCGAGGCTGTGGTGCCACGCGGCCAGGTGCACCGGCACGTGGGTCCAACGGTGGGTCACCGGGAAGGTCTTGGCGCCGTCGTCGGCGGTGATGCCCGCCTCGCCGAGCGGGGTGAGCTCGCCGAAGCCGAGTTCGGCGAACAGCGGGGCCAGCCACTGGCTCGCCGCCCGCCCGGTGGGATCGGTGGGCAGCTCCTCCTCCCGTGTGCGGGGCAGGTCGGTGCGCAGCTCGCGCCACACCGAACGCAGGAAGTCCCAGTGGCGTTCGGCCTCGTCGCGCACCGAGCGGGAACCGACCACGCGGTAGTCGGCGGGCTTGGCGCCTTCGACGTCCTTGCCCTCGGAGATGCGCACCAGCATGTCGACGGGCAGCAGGCCGCCGACGGTGTGCACGGCGGAGAAGACCTGGTGGCGGGTGACGGCGGACATCAGGCGGTGCCTCCCGAGGCGGGCAGGTAGACGTAGGCGCCGAGGATGTCGGCGCCTCCCTGGCGGGTGACGGTCAGGCCGCGCCGGATCTCCTGCGCGGCGACGCGGACGCGGGCGTGGGAGTCGCGCAGCTGCGCGGCGAGCTGGTCGCCGTGGTCGTGCAGCTGCTCGTCGACGGCGGGCAGCGCGTCCAGCACGCGTTGCATGGTGCGTTCGGCGAAGTCCGGGTCGGTGTTGGCGTCGGCTTCCAGCTCCAGCAGCGCCAACGCGTCCTCATCGGACAGCCATGTGGCGTTCGACGGTGACCCCTGGAACGCCAGCAGGCGGGCGTCCTCGGCGACCAGTTCGCGGCCGTCGCGTTCCCGCGACGGCAGGGTCAGGTGGAAGCGGTAACGCACCAGCAGCAGCGTGGTGCGGGTGTCCACGCCGTGGGTGCGGATCACGCCGCACCGCCGGGCCGGCCGGGGTCCGGGCGCGTCGCGGTCCAGGGCGATGTTGAGGACGTACTCGGCCAGCGCGCCGACCACCGGGTCGGTGCGCACCAGCGCGGCCTCGCCACGGCCCACGGCCGCCGTGGTGCGGAACGGCACCGGCTTGCCCGCGTCCAGGGCGTCCCCGGCGAGCACCGGGGTCAGCGCGTCCCGCAGCCCGGCGGGTGTGCCGCTGACGTCGGCGGTGAAACCGTCCTCGTCGTCGCGCAGCACCGCGTTCAACGCGGCCAGCGAGCGGCGCACGAAACTCCGGACCTCGGTCGCGCGGCCCAGCACGTCCCGGACCGCGGCGACCTCGCGGGCCACCTCCTCCGGGTGGATCGCGCGCTGGGCGAACTTGGCCGTGGTGGTGGTCTCCCGCTCGGCGGCCGACTTCCAGTCCGCCTCCACCACCTCGGCCTTGCGGGTGATCGCCTCCGTGTCGAACAGGGCCTCCTGCTCGGGGCTGGTGGTGCGCATCAACAGCCACTCGATGATGGCGTCGGTGACCGCCGAGGACTGCTCGTCCGGCACCGACACCGAGATGCCCAGGTCCTTGCGGATCTGACGGTGCTTACGGATCAGCACGTCCAGCACCTTGCCGTCGATGCCGTTGTCGGCGCCGTAGAGGGTGATCACCCGGACCGCCTCGCTGCGCTGGCCGTACCGGTCGACGCGGCCCTCCCGCTGGTCGTGCCGGGTGGGGTTCCACGCCAGGTCGTAGTGCACCACGGCGTCGAAGTGGTGTTGCAGGTTCACACCCTCGGACAGGCAGTCGGTGGCCACCAGCACCCGGCGGGCCGCCGGGTCGTCGGCGGTCTCGCCCGCCAGGTCCTCGATGCGCTGCACCCGCTGCTGCGGCGACAACGTTCCGGTCACCGAACGCACCACCGTCTTCTTGCCGAGTTTGCCGTCGAGGTGGTCTTCGACGTACTCGGCGGTGGGAATGTAGCGGCAGAAGACGATCGGGTGGTAGCCGTCGGCCAGCAGCGCCTTGAGGTGCTTGACCAGGGCGGCGAGTTTCGGATCGTCGGCGGTGCCCTCCAGCTGCGCCGCGCGGTCGGCGAGCTCGGCCAGCCGCGCGGAGGCGGTGCTTCCGGTGCCGCCGGTTCCGTCGCTCGCGTCGGTGTGGCCGGTGGCGTCGGGGTCGGTCTCC
>NZ_KE387084.1:106435-115363 GCF_000430445.1 Saccharomonospora iraqiensis subsp. iraqiensis | reverse complement strand
CGGCGGGAACTCGGCCCCGCGCACCGGCTCGATCGCCGGGAACACGGCCGCCACGTCGTCGTCGGTGCCGCCCAGCGGGCGCAGCACCAGCATGTCCGGGGCGCTGTCCGGCAGCACCACCCAGTCCCGGCCCCGGGCGGTGACCAGGGAGCCGGGTCGGAACGTGGCGGCGGGGGCCGCCGGGGTGGTCTCGCCAGTGGGGGCCGTGCTCGTCATCGGTGTCCTGTCCTTCGTCGTGTGTCCTCGCCTCGTCCGGGCCCGGGCCGTGGGGCCTCGCGGGTCAGGAGTCCGGCCCCGCGCCGAAGTAGCGCCGGAACCGGTCCACGACCGTGGACCAGTCGGCGTCGTGCGGGAATCGCACCACATCCCAGCCCTTGTCCACCAGGCGGTCCTCGGCCTCGACGTCCCGCTCGGCGACCTCGGGATACTCGTGCACCGGGCCGTCGACGAACACGGCCACGTTCGCCCCGGGCAGCCGGTAGACGTAGTCCGGCCGGGCCCCGGCTTCGGGGATGTAGGTCTGGGCCTCGTCCGGCAGGCGCAGACCCCGTTCCTTGAGCCAGGTGACGAGCCGGCCCTCCAGCTTCGTGTCCGACTGGGCGGTCAGCCGGGCGAGCTGTTCCGACCGGGTCTCGCCCTGCCCCTCGGCCAGTGCCTGCGCCCCGGCCAGCCGCAGCAGCAGGTCGCGCACCGCGTGCCGGTCGATCTCGCCGTGGTCGGGCTGGTTGCCGTAGGTGAGCAGGCACTCGTAGCAGCCCCGCGCGCACGGGCGCTGCGGATGCGCACCACCCCGATCGGTGCCGTCCGGGGCGAAATGGCAGATCTCCAGCGCGGCCGCCGCGGCCCGGGCCAGCGCGTCCGGCTCGGACTGCATCAGCCGCAACACCCCGGCACCACCCTCGGCGGCCTCGGTGAACAGCATCCGCCCGCGCGGCCCCTCATCCGGCGGCAGCAGCTCGCTGGTCAGTTCGGCGTCCTCCAGCTCGAAGGCCGCCTCGATGCCGCGTTCCAGCGCATACATCAGCGACAGCGCCACCGGCCGCTCCAGCGGCTCGGTCAGGCTCAGCACCAGCACGTTGCGGCGGTCCTCGACATACGGGATGACCCGCTTCTTGCGGCGCTTCTCGTTGCCCTTCTCGTCCACGACCGGCATCTCACTGGAGTCGCCGGAGGCCTCGGCGGCGTCGCGTTCACTCAGCCAGCGCCCGTCGCCCGGGTCGAGCCAGAAGCCCGGCGGTTCGTCCTCCTTCGCGCGCAGCCGACCGACGTTGGTGATGCGCACGGTGGCGGAGTCGCCGTAGCTGACGGTGGCGATCCGGCCCTGCGCATCCGTGACGCCCGCGTCGCGGCGGCCGGGGCGGGCGCCGTGGTCGTGGAACCGGTAGGAGGTCACCAGGCGGAAACCCGCGCGCCGCCGCTCCTCCTCGTCGGAGGAGATCCGCTCGCGGCGCTGGGTGTAGACGGTGTGCAGCTGGAGCAGCCCCACCGACTCCTCCCGCAGCGGCGCGTCACACATCTCGCACCGGTCGGCGTTGTCCCGGGGGCCGTGGTGGTAACCGCACGTGGCGCACCGCTTGGCGGTGGTGGTGGCCACGTCCCCGCTGGCGTCCGGCGGCAGCTGGATGCGATGCACCTGGTAGCGGGCGCCCTCGTGGTAGATCAGGGCGCCCGGGCCGAACTCGCGGATCGCCAGGAACCGGGGACGCTGCAGGTAGTCCCCGTCGTCGTAGCCGCGGCCGGTGACCGGAATGTAGGCGGCCAGCGGCAGGCGCGGGAACGAGTACCCGGGCAGGAACCCTTCGCTGGCCAGATACCGGTAGGGGTTGAAGTCCGACAACACCGACTTGCTGTCCGGGCTGTCGTTCTTGAGCAGGTTGAGCTGGGTCTCGGCCTCCCGGCGCCGGTTCGCGGCGTGTCGGTGGTCGCGCTCGGACAGCGTGTGGTCGAGCACCCGCCGGTTCTGCTCGGCCTGGTCCACCAGCGCGGCGCGGAACAGGTCACGCCACCGGCCGAAGGCACGGTCGAACTCGTCGGGCGCGGCCCGGACGGTGGCCTCGATCCACCCGTCGTGGAACCACGTGCTGTCGGCGAAGCGCTCCAGCAACCCGCCGAACACCTCGCGGGTCGCCGCGACGGCGCGGCGCTGCGCGTCGGGGTCGCGCAGGGCCGCGGCGATGTGCTCGTGCAGCGGCAGCGCCGGATCGGGACGGGCGGTGTCCTCGGCGGAGGCGATGTCGATGGTGTCCGGGATCGACCGGCCCAGCTTGAGGCCCGACTCGGCCAGCCAGATCGCCTGCACGTGCGAACGCACCAGATCCTCGTTCGCCAGGTCCAGCCGCGGCGGAGCGACCGCCCCGGCGACCATGCGCTGCGACCGGCGGAAGTAGTACTGGTCGTGGCTGTTGCCGGTGGCGCAGTAGGTGGTGACCAGCGCGGGCTGGCCCGACCGGCCCGCGCGCCCGCTGCGCTGGGCGTAGTTCGCCGGGGTGGGCGGCACGTTGCGCATCATCACCGCGTTCAACTCGGCGATGTCCACCCCCAGCTCCATCGTCGGGGAGCAGTAGAGCAGCTTCAGCTCGCCCTTGGCGAAGGCTTCCTCGCGCTTCTCCCGCTCGTCCGGGGCGACCTGGGCGGTGTGCTCCTTGGCGGCCATCCCGCCCAGCGCGCCCGCGGCGTCGCGGTAGAGACCGCGGAAGAAGGTGTTCACCCGCGGCCCGTCCCCGCTGGCGTAGGTGCGGGTCAGCGGGTCGTGGGTGCCGGTCTCCCCGGTGCCGGCCCGCCACACCAGCGCCCGCGCCGAAACACGGTAGCCGGGGATCGGCGCGCTCTCCCGCCGCCGGTACCGGCCGCCGGAGTGCTCCGGGGTCGCCTCCACCTTTTCCACCAACCCGGCCTCGGTGAGCACGGTGAGCAGGTCGACGATGATCTGCTGCCGGTCGTCGACGGAAAGCTTGCCGAAGTGGACGCGGTCCAGGTACTTGCCGAACTTCGCCCGCCCGGACAGGAAGAGGTTGTCCCGGCCCAGGTTCGGCTTCGACCCCTGCGGGTACGCGGTACTCACCGGCGGGCGATCGTTCTGGGACAGCACCCACGGGTCGACGAGGTGTTCCTCGCTGGCGCGCCGGTACCGCTCGAAGTCGTCGCGGAAGTACTGCACATCCACCGCCAGGGCGCGCCGCATCTCGTCCAGCAGCACCCGCATGATCTCCCTGCGGCGGTCCGCATCCGCCGTCTCCAGATTCGGGTGCCTGCCGTTCCAGCGGTCCTGCCGGTCGGCGAGCCAGTCCAGGTCCTCGTACTCGATGCGCAGCAGTCCGGTCTGTTCCAGGTTCGGCATGGTGACCCGCCAGCCGCGCTGCAGGTCCACGTAGAGCCGGAAGGCGATCACGTCGCGCAGCGCCCCGGCCGCCTTGCGCGCCAGCGACGGAGGCAGGTCGGTGCTGCGCGCGTAGTCGGCGAGCTCCAGCCCCAGCGCCTCGGTGACCCGGGTGGCCAGCTCCTCGTGCCGCAGCCCCTCCTCCCCCGCGTCCAGCAGCGCCCGGTACAACGCGCCGCGCAGCTGGGTGATCTGCACGAAGTCGTTGAAGTGCCCGGCCTGCAGCGAGGCGTCCTGCCGGTTGTCGACGAACGTGAGCAGCTTGCGGGCCTGCTCGTCCAACGCCTCGGTGGGCGCCTCCCGCAGCGACCGCACGATGGAGGCCGACACCAGCGACGTCGCCGACGAGCGGCCCTCCTGGTCGAGCGTGGCGAGTTTGGCGAAGTCCTTGCCCCGCACCTGCTCGTAGCTCACCCCGCAGTGCAGGCAGAACAGGAACGGCGCCGGGATGAACGCGGCCGCAAGGCCGTCGTCGGCCTCGTGGCCGTAGGGGTCCACGGACACGGTGCGCGGCAGCCGCTTGCGGTAGGAGTCGCGCAGACGTTCGTTGCCGTGCTCGTCAGTCTCCAGCCACGACTCGGGCAGCCGACGGTCGGCGACCGCCTCGCTCTCGGTGCGGGCCCAGGGCCGGTCACCGTCGATGTAGAGGTAGCCGTCGCCCGCGCGGCCGCCCGTCGCGGTGGTGTCCCGGCGCGGCTCGTAGCTGATCGTGCCGCCCTCGTCCCGGCGCCACACGGTCAGATACTCCTGGCCGCACTCCCGGCAGAACGCCAGCGGCAGCAGGACCTTGCCGTCCGACCCGGGCTGCACCCGCTGGTAGTCCCGGGTCAGGTACCGCGTGTCCGGGTCCTCCAGGGTGACGTAGACGGTGTCGCCCTTGGACAGGAACTGGTGCAGCCGGAAGGCGAACAACGGGCGGTCGGTGACCGGGTTGCGCGCCTGCGAGCCCGCGACCAGGGTACGCCGGATCGCCTCGGCGCACTCGGCCTCCGCCACCCCGGTCTGCTCGGCGAGATCGGTGGCGGCGTCCTCGATCTTGGTGGGGTCCTGACGCACGAGTCGCCCGGTCGCGTCGGTGTCGAGCCCGAACCGGCTCTCGATCCACCGGGCCAACGGGTCCGCGGTCAGGTCGGCGTAGGCGCGGGGGGCGTCCGGCCACCGCAGCCGCTCGTCCGGCACGACGTCCGGCGGTTCGCCGGTGGCCCGCACCAGCGTCTCCCCGATCACGTCGTCCGCGCGGACCTCGGTGCCGAACAGGGTGGAGGCGACGTCGGCGACCACGGTGCGACGGTCGTCGAAACTGCCCTCGGTGGACATCGTGGCCGACGTGCCCACACACTGCAGGTTCTCGGCCCGGCAGGCCTCACGGACCCGGCGGATGAGCAGCGCCACGTCCGCGCCCTGCCGACCCCGGTAGGTGTGCAGTTCGTCGAAGACGAGGAACTCCAGCCCCTCCGCCATGCGGATCAGCGAGCGCCGGTCGTCGGGCCGGGTGAGCATCAGCTCCAGCATCACGTAGTTCGTGAGCAGGATGTCCGGCGGATCGTCCCGGATCTCCTTGCGGCGCGCGTCGCTCTCCTGCCCGGTGTAGCGGGCGTAGGTGACCGGCTCGTGACCCTTCCCGTACCCGGCGAGCAGGTACTTGTCCAACTCTTTGAGTTGGGAGTTGGCCAGCGCGTTCATCGGGTAGACCACGATCGCCCGGACCCGCTTGCGCGCCGCGGGCCCCTCGTTCGCGCGGTCACGGAGCACCTTGTCCACGATCGGCACAAGGTAGGCGAGCGACTTGCCCGACCCGGTGCCCGTGGTCAGCACGTACGACCGGCCGGAACGGGCGACATCGACCGCGTCGCGCTGGTGGCGGTGCAGGGTGAGCGAACTGCCGTCGCACACGGTGCTGTCCTCGGACTTGCCCGTCTGGAAGATCCGAGCGCACTCCGGGTGCAGCACCCCGTTGCCCGCGAGCTCCAGGACGGAGCCGCCGGAGGCGAACGACGGGTTCAGTGACAGCCACGGGTTCGGCCACTGCGACTTCGCGTCGAGATCGGCCTCCACGTACGCCTTGATCCGCTCGTTCCGGATGACCGTGCCACCCTCGGTGAACGACCGGTAGTCGTCGACGAGCCTGCGGTGCACCCCGAAGACGTCCATACCGGTGACCGGCCCGGTCTGCTCCGTCTCCGTCGTCGCGGACGGCCCGCTGGCACCGCTGTCGTCCGCCGCGCGGAGCTGGGCGAGGCCGGTCACCGGGTCGAAGGACTCCCAGTCGGAGACCGCCTCCTTCCCGGTCGGCAGCGCGGACAGCGCCGCCCGCACGGCGGCGGCGTCGGCCGGCCGGTCCGCCGGGTCCTTCGCCAGCAGCGTCTCCACCAGGCGGGTGAGCGCGTCCGGCACGTCCGAGCGCATCAGCCTGATCGGTGCCGGAGGCTCGGTGCGGTGTTTGTTCCCCAGTTCGTGCGCCGAACCGCTGTGGAACGGCGGGACACCGGTCAGCAGCTCGAAGAGCACACACCCCAGCGCATACAGGTCGGCGGCCTGCCCCACCGCCGAGTCGACGAACTGCTCGGGGGCCATGTACCGGGCCGTGCCGACCGTGACCCCGGTGCTGGTCAGCGTGCCGGCATCGGCGTCGTCCACGATCCGGCCCATACCGAAGTCGAGCACCTTCACCACGCCGCCGCGCAGCAGCATCACGTTGGACGGCTTGAGGTCGCGGTGGATCACCCCGGCGGCGTGCGCGGCGGCGAGACCGTCCACGATCTGCACCCCCAGCGCCGCGACCCAGGAGATCGGCGCCTGTGGATGTTCGGACACCAGGTCCCGCAGCGAGCGCCCGTCGAGCAGTTCCATCGCCAGGTACGGCAGGCCGGAGGAATCGACGCCACCGTCGATCGTGCGGGGCAGGTTCGGATGCGCCAGCTTGCGCATGATCCGCACCTCACGATCGAACCGCTGCGGCGTTTTCGTGGCGGAGTCCGGCCCCAGGCTCGCCCCCGTGCGGTTGCGCAGGATGAGCTTGACCGCGACCTCACGATCGGCGGTGCCCTCGGGTGCCGTCAGGTCCTCGGCGCGGTGTACCTCGCCCATGTTGCCCTTGCCGAGCGGTCCGACGAGCCGGAACCGGTCCGCCACGACATCCAGGTTCGCCGACACTGACATCCTTTCCGCACGGCGCTCGGGGACGGTCCGCGCGCAGCCCGGCGGCCGCCCGCTCCCGGGGCAGTGTACACACACGCGCTCTTCAGTACGTCAAGTGCCTTGTGTACGAAGGTAACAAACATGACGCTGTTGGGTTATGTGAACGGTTGACCACGCGCCCGGCCCCGATCTTCCCCCCTTCGCAGGAGGTCGTCACCGACCTCGAGATAACTCTCCGGCATCGATCCGCCGTATTCGCCACGGTGTGTGACCAGCCGACCAAAACGACGTGCAGCATGACGCCTGTGTCGGCGAAGACCCCGAAGTCGGAGGCCGATCGTGCGCTACCTGACCGTGCCGGGATACACGAACTCCGGACCCGAGCATTGGCAGACCCACCTGGAGAACACCTACGCGGGATTCGACCGGGTGGTGCAGGACGACTGGGACGCGCCCGATCGTGACCGGTGGGTGGCCCGGCTGGACGAGACCGTCCGTGGCACCGAGGACGAGGTCCTGCTCGTCGGGCACAGCTGCGGGTCGGTGACCGCGGCATTGTGGGCCGCGACGTGCTGGGACAGCCGGGTGACCGGTGCGGTGCTGGTCGCCCCGGGCGATGTCGAGGCCGAGGACGCCCCGCCGGAGATCACGGGGCTGGCACCGCTACCCCGGAAACAGCTGCCGCTGAAGACCCACCTCGTCGTCACCGACAACGATCCGCACCTGTCCCTGGAGCGTGGGCGGTCCCTGGCCCGGGCCTGGGGAAGCAGCATCGAGGTCCTGCCAGGTGGAGGTCACCTCGCCACCGCGGACGGCTTCGGGGAATGGGAGGGCATCGCCCCGATCATCGAACGGGTCTCCGGACGGACCTTGCGCCGCAGGACGAGATCCGACAGCAGATGACCATCGCCTCCGATGCGGCCCCGTCCCTCCGGACGGGGCGCTCCGACCAGTGCTCAGTTCCGTGCATGGTGTGACGACGGTCGGAGTGCACTTCCCCGATCGAGACCGACGGCCCTACGGGCGGAGACTTCGTGCCCTGGTCCGATCATGGGCGGTCGGCGCATTCTTGGTGGTGAGGACGGGGCCCTTCCCGAAAGGGAGCAGGACACCCCGTCCTCCCTATGCGCACCGGGCGGCCGTGTGCTCGGCCCCGAGGTTCCGGCCAAGGACTTCGGCTCGTCGTTTTCGCCGTTCTCGTAGGCGTGGTCTACGTCGTTTCGATCCCGTTCGGGTTCGGACCTCTGCTGGTCGGCCTGGCGGTACTGGGCGGCGGCGTGTCGGCTCGCCACCGCGACCCCGGCCTCGCGCGACCGGCACAGCTCGTCGGGATCGCCATGACCGTGGGAGGACTCGCATCGCACTGCTCGCCGCAATGACGACAACCGGCGGTGGCGGCAGCGACCGGGCGCCCGCTCCGCAAGAGCAACGGGTACAGCGACCGTAGAACGCCTTGATGTGCCAAAGTGATTCGGCTATGACGCGGGGTCGTACCGGGCCACGAACCAAGCGGTGGAACCGGTGAGTGGACCGGTGCGGTCCTGCGGATCGGTGAACAACGCCACGGGGTCGAACCCGGCGAGGGTGGCGTAGAGCTCCAACTCGCGGGGGAACAGAACTCGGCGCCGAATCAGGTCGTACTCGGTGGTGCCGTTGTCGAACTGCCAGGTCCGGTGCAGGGTGGCGACCTGAGCGCGGGCGTCCCAACTGTGCTCGATGATCACTTCGGCATGGATGCCCGCCGCATCGACCCGGCCGCGGGTTGGCGCGGCGGTGGAAGTGGGGGCGATCTGGGTAACGACGATCAGCAGGCTTCCGGGATGGGCGTGAACCGCGAACGTGGCGAAGGCCGCTCGGATGTCCTCGTTGTGGTGCAGATAAGCCAGGGAGTTGCCGAGGCAGAGGATCGTGTCGAAGGTGCGGCCGAGCACGACCGTGCGCAGATCACCGACACGCAGATCCAGGCCCGGGTGTTGCTGGCGTGCATGTTCGATGAGCGCGGGCTGGATGTCCACGCCGACGCGGTTTTGAGCATCGGAGAATTCAGCCAGGTCACGGGCAGTACCGCAGCCGAGGTCGAGAACACTCCCTGCGTGAGCCCCGTAGTCGTCGATGAGCCGCCGGCACGTGGTGGCTGCCGTGCTGCCCCGGTTCAGGGCGTCGTAAAGGTCGGGGCGCCGATAAGCGAGATTGTGCTCAGCCAGAGTCATGCGGCCGGGTTACGTCCGCGGAGAGCAGACACCGGAGGCCGACTTCGAGGAGAAGGGTTTCACACAGCACGGACGGCACGGTAGCGCTTTGATACACCCCGACGCACGGCGCGCTGAAAAGCGTGGGCGGACACTGCCTGGGTCCCGGCCGTGGGCCGCGGCGCCGCGACTCGCTCCCGGCCCACGACCGGGTCGGCCGGGCGC
>NZ_KE387084.1:70404-106335 GCF_000430445.1 Saccharomonospora iraqiensis subsp. iraqiensis | reverse complement strand
CGGGCGCGGGCCGCGCGGGCGCCGCGTCCCGACCGGATCCGGGTCAGCCCACCGACGGGCCCATGCCCAACGACTGCGGCGTGCTCGCGTCCGGGGACGGCTGGCGCAAGCCCTCGTCCAGCTCGCCGAACTCGCCCATCAACGCCGGGGACCCGCCCCACGGGGTCTGCGCCTCGGCGATCAGCGAGTTCGTGGTGAGCAGCAGGCCCGCCACCGACGCGCCGTTCTGCAGTGCCGAGCGGGCCACCCGCAGCGGGTCGATGATCCCCATCTCGATCATGTTCCCGTAGCGTTCCCGCAGCGCGTCGAACCCGCCGTCCGGGTCCATGCCCCGCACCGTGCGCACCACCTCGTCGGCCGAATGGCCCGCGTTCTCCGCGATCAGTGCCGCCGGTTCGGTCAACGACCGCCGCACGATGTCCGCACCGATCGCGTAGTCACCGGTAAGCTCCAGATCGGACAGGGCCTCCTGCGCGTGCAGCAGCGCCGCCCCGCCACCGGCGACGATGCCCTCCGCCATCGCCGCCCGACTCGCCGAGAGGGCGTCCTCCACCCGGTGTTGGAGCTCCTTGAGCTCGGCCGGGGTGGCCGCGCCCACGCGGATCACCGCCACCTTGCCGGTCAGTGCGCCGATCCGCTCGGTGAGCACGTCCTCGTCCGTGCCGAACTGCGCACGGTCCAGTTCGGACTGCAACTGGCGCACCCGGAACGCGACGTCGTCGGCCGAGCCGGCACCGCCGACGATGGCGGTGTCGTTCTCGGTGACCCGCACCTGCCGGGCCCGGCCCAGCTGGTCCAGCGTCATGTTCTCCAGGGTGAACCCGGACTGACGCGACAGCACCGAGCCGCCGGTCACCGCGGCGATGTCCTCCAGTTTGTGCAGCCTGCGGTCGCCGAAGCCGGGGGCACGCACCGCCACCGACTGGAAGGTGCCGTTGGTGTGGTTGTGCACCAGCATCGACAGCGCGGTGCCCTCGACGTTCTCCGCGATCACCACGAGCGGTTTCGGCGCGCGCATGATCTTGTCGAGCAGCGGCATGAGCTGCTGCACCTTGTCGATCTTCTCGGCGCACAGCAGGATGTACGGGTCGTCGACGACCGCCTCCAGCCTGCCCGGGTCGGTCACCAGGTACGGCGAGAGGTAGCCGTTGTCGAACTCGAAACCCTCCACGAAGTCGACGGACATGCCGACCTCGGACGACTCCTCCACGGTCACCACGCCGGTGTCGCCGACCCGGTGCAACGCGCGGGCGATCACGGCGCCGACGTCGTCGTCGTTGGCCGAGATGGCGGCCACCCGGGCCAGGTCCGTCTCGCTGTCCACCGGGTGGGCCGCCGTGCGCAGGTGCTCCACCAGCCGCGCCACCGCCGTGTCGATACCGCGTTTCACCAGCACCGGGTTGCCGCCCTTGGCGATCACGCTCATGCCCTCGTGGATGATCGCCTGGGCCAGCACCGTGGCGGTGGTGGTGCCGTCACCGACGATGTCGTTGGTCTTGATCGCGGCTTCCTTCACCAGCTGCGCGCCCATGTTCTCGAACTGGTCGCGCAGGTGGATGTCCCGGGCGATGGTCACCCCGTCGTTGGTGACCTCCGGGGAACCGGTGATCTTCTCGATGACGACGTTGCGGCCCTTCGGCCCCAGCGTCGACTTCACCGCGTCGGCGAGCTTGTCCACGCCCGAGCGCAGCAGGTCCCGGGCGTCCGCGCCGTAACGCAGGTCCTTGGCCATGGAAAATGCTCCTTCGCTGCCTGTCGGGCGGTCTCAGGGGACGAGGATCGCGCGGCCGCGGACGCGCCCGGCGTCCAGATCGGCCAGCGCGTCCAGCGCGGCGTCCAGCGGGTACTTCCTCGTGTGCAGGGTGACCTTGCCCGCCTGGGCCAGCACCATCAGCTCGGCCAGGTCGTTGTAGGTGCCGACCAGGTTGCCGATCACGTTGCGCTCGGTGGAGATGATGTCGATCGTCGGGATGTCGAGGTTGCTGCCGTAGCCGATGACGTAGTGCGACCCGCCGCGCCGCGTCATCGCGAACGCGTCCTGCTGGGCGCCCTGTTCGGCGACGAAGTCCAGCACCACCTCCGCCCCGGCCCCGCCGGTGAGGTCCAGCACCGACTCGACCTGCTTGCCGTCGGCGAGCACCGTGTGGTCCGCGCCGAGGTCGGCGGCCAGGCGCAGCGCCTCCTCGTTGCGGTCCACGACGACCATCGTGGTCGCCGTCAGCGCCCGCAGCACCTGGATGCCGATGTGCCCGAGGCCGCCCGCGCCGTTGACCACGCACGTGGTGCCCGGGTACAGCGACGGCGCCGCCTTGCGCACCGCGTGGTAGGCGGTGATGCCCGCGTCGGCCAGCGCCGCCACGTCCTCCGGGCGGGTGGCCGGGTCGAGCCTGATGCACGCCCGCGCCGAGGTGAGCAGGTACTCGGCCATCCCGCCGTCCGAGTCGATGCCGGGGAAGGCGTTGTCCGCGCAGTGCATGTCGTCGCCCGCCCGGCACGCCCGGCACAGTCCGCACGTCGGGGTGGGGTGCAGGATGACGGTGTCGCCCACCTCGACGTTGGTCACCGCCGGGCCCACCTCGTGCACCCAGCCCGCGTTCTCGTGCCCGATCGTGTAGGGCAGGGTGACGCCGGACTTGTCCTCCCACTGCTGCTCGATGATGTGCAGGTCCGTCCGGCACACCCCGGCCCCGCCGATCCGCACGACCACGTCGAACGGCCCCGTGGCCCGGGGCATCGGCACGTCCTCGAGCACCGGCTGTTCGTGGTACCGGTGCAGCCTGACCGCCTTCATGACACGTCCTCCCGTTCGGCTCGTGGGTACCGTGTTGCCAGCAGTCCACGGCACCAACCGGCGTTGCCGTCGACGCTCACCCGCACGGCGCGGGCGAACTCCAGCCGCGAGCCCACCTCGTCGGCGGGCACGGGAGTGCCGTCGTCGGTCACGAACAGCGGCTGCTCCGGACCGGTCGGCAGCCCGGCCTCCGCGCGCCGGCGCAGCAGCCTGTCCCGCTCGGGGGAGTCGGGCAGCTCGCCCAGGGTCATCCCGGCCAGGGCGTCCACCCGCCAGCCCCGCGCCACCAGTCCGCGGCAGGCGCGTTCCAGGCACGCCAGGTGCGCCTTGCGGCGGAACGTGCGGCGCAGCTCGTCCAGCTCCTCCTCGGCCTCCCCGGCGAACGTGCCGGTGAAGCCGGAGTCGGCCGCCACCCCCGCGTTGATCTCCCCGGCGGCGAAGTGGTCCACCAGCCGCACGTCCACCGTGTCGAACTCGCCGAGCGCGCGCAGCGCGTCCCGGGCGTCGGCCACCATCAGGTAGGCGAAGTTCGGGGCGCAGAAGTAGGTCGGCAGCCGCAGCCGCACCCGGATCCCCGTCCCGGTCACCGCGGTGTCGGCCACGAAGCCCAACTCGGTGATCGGCTCGTCCAGCTCCGGGTCCCGCACCGTGGACAACGCCTCCCAGGCGCGTCCGGTCGCGGTCGCCTTCTCCGCCGCGGCCGTCATACCGCCACCGCCTGGCCCGCGCGGGCCTCGGCGGGCACCGGGATGTCGTACAGCGCCGCCGCGTTCAGGCCGAGGATCTTGCGTTTGACGTCCGGGGTGAGCGCGCCGTACTCGGACTGCAGGTCCTCCGGGATCTGGAAGTCGACGAACTTCTCCACCAGCCACTTCGGGTGCCAGATGGCGTAGTCGCTGGCGAAGGTGATCCGGTCCTCGTCCAGCCAGTACAGCAGCTCGCCGATGATCTGGGCGAAGTACCGCGGCCGGGAGTGGATGAACGGCATCGCCACCGCGAGCCCGCCGTAGACGTTGGGCTCCTGGGTGGCGATCCAGCAGAAGTCCTCCAGCCGGGGCAGGCCGACGTGCTCGATGATGAAGTTCAGGTCCGGGAACGCGGTGGCCACGTCGTCCACGTCGGCCACGTCGAACGCGTCCCGGTTCAGCGGGTAGATCGTCGGGCCCTTGTGGATGTGGATGTTGCGGATGCCCAGCTCGCGGCACTTCTCCAGGTACCGGTAGGACCAGTCGTCGGTGAGCTTCCAGCCCTTCGAGTCGCCGCGCCACTCGGCGGTGTAGAGCTTCACACCGCGTAGGTTCCACCGCCGGGCGAGCTCCTCCAGCGTGGCCAGGCCGGCCTCGCCGTCGCGGGGGTCCCAGGCGCCGTTGACGAGGAACTTGTCCGGGTGCCGTTCGGCGACCGCGCCGTCCTGTTCGGTGGTGTTGAACCCGTTGACGTAGAAGTCGCTGAGGTAGGTGGGCTGGAAGATGGCCTTGTCCACGTACCCGGTCTCGAACAGGTCCGAGATCAGGTCCTGTTCGGAGTACTTGCCGAACTTCTCCAGCGACCACACCCACTCCTCGGGGCTGAGGTTGCGGTGGTAGTCGTAGAAGCACTCGATGAAGCCCTTGCCGTACCGGTTGGCCTGGTTGGCCGGGCTGCCGTCCCAGAAGTGCACGTGGCTGTCGACGATGAAGTAGCTTTCTCCGTCCTTGCGGTACATGGTCACCGGCTCCCTTGCTGGTGTCGCGGTTGTGGACGGTCCGCCGGGCCGCGGCCCGTGCGGTCGGGCCCCGCGGCGCGCGGCCCGGCGGACCTCTCCCCCAGGGGTGGACGCCCGGCTACCGGACCGGGGTCAGGTCGAAGTCCAGGTACTCGGCGGCGTCCTCGGGGTTGGCGAACAAGATCGTGCGGTCGTCCAGGTGGATCATGCGCCCGTAGTGGGTGGACATGCTCTCCTCGAACTCGGCCTGGTCGAACCAGCCGTCCTCCTCGCCGGCGGCCTCGTCGATGTCGGCGTAGACGACGTCCATCCGGCGGTGGGCGTCGACCCGGATCATCGACGGCAACGGGGTCACGGTCACGTTGTCCTGCTCGCGCATCACCTCCGCGATGACCTCACCCACCTGGTTGTTCATCAGGGTGAAGCCGCACATGTTGGACGCGGTGTTGTCGGTCTGGAAACGGCTCGTCGCGGTGCTGGTCACTGGTTCAACTCCTTCGGTACCTCCAGGCCCAGGTCGGCCAGGACTCCGCGGAAACGGCTCTTCGCCCGGTCCAGGCCGTCCTCGAAGCGGACGGGCTTCGCGTCCGGCAGGGACCACAGCGGCTGCAGCGTGCGGGCCGCGGTGAGGCAGCGAGGCACCCAGGTGGCCAGCCACGCCCGCATCGTGTCGGTGTTGTGCCCGGCGAACTCCGGGTCACGCACCAGCGGCTCGAACAGCGCGCGGGTGTAGCGCAGGTCGCGCTCGGCGTAGTCGTACTCCTCCGCCCCGATCAGCGTCGGGGTGACGAAGTCGCCGTTGCCGGGGGCGGCCTGCTGCACCAGGTTGCTCCGGAACAGCTCCCCGACCAGCGGCTCGAACACCACGTTGGCCACGAACACCGCCTCGGCCCAGTCCCAGATCGCGGTCATCCGCTCGGCGGTCTCGCGCACCTGCTGCCAGGCCGGGTCACTCTCCCACGTCCGACGGTGCGCCTCGCCGTCGAAGCCGTCGATCTCCTCGGACAGGGTCAGGTTGTACAGCGCGAGGTCCTGCGCCGAGCGGATCCGGTGCATGCTGTTCACCGAGATGGCGGTGTTGTGCATGTTGGTGGGCGCCCGGCGGTTGGCGTTGGCGAACAGGTACAGCCCCAGGCCGTGGTTGACGTGCATCCACGCGCCCACGTGGCAGGCCACGAACTGCACCCAGTTCGGGTTCCACTGCTCGAACGCCTTCGACCCGCGCGCCGCCTCGATGTTCTGGGTGAGCTGGCGGACGACGTTCGAGTTGTTGCGGTAGATGCTCTGTTCCCACTCCTCGTTCGGGTCGCGGAACTCGTGCCACCCGTGGGCGGGCCAGTCGTATCCCTGCCCGCCGGAGCCGGGGAACCGCTGGGGCTCCGGCCGGTCGGAGCCCCAGGCCTTGAGCACCGTCCAGTCCAGCGGGTAGCCGCCGCGGCCGTCGGCGAAGCCGTACAGCCAGCCCTGCGACAGGTAGTGCCGCGGGTCGGGCTGCACCTCGACGGTGACGTCCTCGTAGTGGCTCTGCTTGCGTTTCGCCGGGACGAAGTAGTTGAAGCGTCGGTGCCCGGAGTCCGGGAATTCCCGCGCGCCGGCCTCGGCGTCGGTGAACACCGGCTTCGGCACGCTGCGTTCGGGGGTCTCTGGTGTGGTGGTCATCGGTTTCTCGTCCTCACTTCCCGCGGTCGTCGCCGGTGCTCGCCCGGCGCCCGCCCGGTCGACGGTCAGTCGGCCTCGCCGTCGCCGGTGGTGGTGAACTTGTCGTAGAACACGCGCCCGTCGTCGACCCCGAGCGCGGGCAGCAGCTCGACGGCGGCCTCGACCATCGGCGGCGGGCCGCACACGTAGGCGTCGGCGCCGGTGAGGTCGCCCTCGCACCGCCGCACGACGTCGGTGATCAACCCGGTCTCGCCGTCCCAGCCGTCGTCGGCGGCGGGCTCGGACAGCGCGGGCACGTACCGGAAGTCCGGCAGCGTGCGCTCCAACCCGCGCAGCTCGGCCTCGAAGCACAGGTCCCGCCGGGACCGGGCGCCGTAGTAGAACCGGGTGGGCCGGTCCAGGCCGAGTTCGGCCATCTGCCGCAGCAGCGACAGGATCGGGGCCATCCCCGCGCCGCCGCCGACGAACACGAGCTCCTTCTCCGGCGCCTCGCGCAGGGTGAACACCCCGAACGGGCCGGTGACCTGCAACCGGTCGCCGACGTCGAGCTTGTCCGCCAGGAACGTGGAGAACAGCCCGTCCGGAAAGACCTTGATGACGAACTCCAGCTCACCGGAGGCGGCCGAGACGTTGGCCATCGAGAACGACCGGGCCTCGTCCGTGCCCGGCACCGCGATGTCGACGTACTGGCCCGGGAAGAACTCGAACGTCTCCGGCTGCACCAGCCGCACCGCCAGGCGACGGAGGTCGTGGGTGACCGGCTCGTTCGCCACCACCTCCACCGCCACCTGCCGGATCGGCAGACCCGACCGGATCATCTCCTCGTCGTAGTTCAGCAGCTCGACGGTCAGGTCCTCGTAGGCGTGCGCGCGGCACAGCAGCGTGAACCCTTCCTCGGCCTCGTAGTCCGGCAGCGCGAACGTCGAGTAGCGGTCGTGCTCGACGTCGTCGCCCTCCAGCAGGAACGACTTGCACGAGCCGCACTGCCCCTCCTTGCAGCCGTGCATGAGCATCACGCCCTGCTCGGCCGCCGCCCGCAGGATCGTCCGGTCCTCGTCGACGGCGATCTCGACGCCGACCGGTTCGAACCGGACCCGGTGCTTACCTGCCATGATCTCTCCACCTCGTCGGTGTCGCCAGGCGGTGCCGGCGTGCGGAGGACACCCGGGCACACCCGCGTCCCGGGGTGCCCTCCGCACGTGCGGTCACGCGCCTCGCGGACGCCGGGTCAGGTCGTGGGCGCGGGCCGTCCGGCCGGGCCCTGCCGGACGTAGTCGGCGTGGAAGGCCTGCCGCTCGGCGTCGCTCATCTCGTTCAGCGACACGTTCGGGCTGGGGAACGGCGGGCAGCGCCGCAGGTGGTCCAGCGTCCACATCTTCTTCGGGTCGAGGTCCAGGTGCGGCTGCGCCACGAGGGTCTTGCCGTCGTCACGGACGTAGCCCATGTCCTTGACGATGTCGGCGAAGTTCCAGTTGTGGTACAGCGTCTCCCACTCGCGCGAGCCGATGAGTTTGCCCATGTTGGGCGTGGGCCGGCCCTGGTAGGTGTCCCGGAAGGCGACCGCGTCGGTCCAGTGGCAGCCCTCGGAACAGTAGGTGCGCCACTGCCCGTCCACCTTGTCCATGACCATGTCCTGCCGGATCAGGCACGGCACCATGCAGGTCCAGCAGCGGTGCGGGTAGACGTAGTCGACGTCCTCGAACGCGATCGGCTTGTGCCCGTTCGGCACCGACAGCCGGTTGTAGTTCTCCCACCAGGCCCCGTACTTGTCGTACCAGCCGGGGTACTTGTGCTCGAACCACTCGAAGTCCTCGTCGGTCATCGGGTCGATGCGCCAGTAGTTGGCGATCCACCCGGTGGCGAAGAACTGGGCCACCTCGTGCACGTAGCCCTTGTTCCAGATGCGGTTCCACGACTCCTCGACCAGGTCGTGCGGGATGACCAGGCCGTACTTCTCCAGCGGCACCAGGTAGCTGCGGTAGTAGTCGTCGTAGATCCACCGCCGCCACATCTCGGCGTAGCTCTCCCGGTCCTTGCGGCGGTCCTTGGTGCCGTACTCGATGAACGTGCCGATCGCCGCGTCGACCACGCAGTGGTTGTTCCACCAGGCGTAGCGCAGGTCCCGTTCGAGCAGCTGGTGGTTGCTCTCGTCGGACAGCGCCATCAGCAGGGTGGCGTAGCCGTTGCTGATGTGCCGGGACTCGTCCGACTGCACCGAGTGGAACACGGTGGGCAGCAGGTAGTCGCCGTTCGCGGCGGCCTCCCCCGGCATGGCGACGAACAACGTGTTCGTGAACGCCGTCTCGGCGACGATCGTCAGGTACACGCTGGCCGCGGTGATCGCGTCACCGGTGATGAAGCCCTCGGCGAACTGCCTGCCGATGGTGCCCGCGTAGTCGTTCTGGAAATTGCGCAGGCTGGAGTTGAACCCGGCCGGGTCGATGTAGTTGTTCATGTACAGGCGCTTGAGGTTCTGCTGGATCGTCGAGTGGCGCACCTCGTCGATCATCTGGATCGCCTGCCCGTTGTGCAGTTCCGGGTTCGGCACGGTCCGGAACAGCAGCGGCATCGCCCGCGCGGCGGAGATCTCCGGCAGCGGGATGATCGACAGGAACAGTTTCTGCCATTCCATCCAGCGCTGCTGCACCTGCCGGAACATGTTGCCCCGGATCGCGCCGTCCGCGGCCCCGTAGACCCGGTGGTCCTTCTCCTCCTCCATCGGGAAGTAGGACCGCAGCACCTGCTTGAGCGGGTCCTTCTTCGCGGCCTTGGTGAAGGTGTAGTCGGTTCCGTAGTGCGAGACCGGCTCGTGGTACGCCGGCTCCCAGGACAATTCCTGGATCTTGCTGTGGGCTTTCGCCACACTCTGGCGGCTCATGATCGCTCCTTACCCGTCACTGGGCTCCCACGACGGTGTCCTCGTCCGCGTACAGCTCCGCCCGGTGTTCGACCCGGTCGCGGCGAGAATGCGGAAGCGAACCGGTGCGGTCTGCTGTGCCGACCAATACAACCCCGCCGCCGCGCCCGGTGAGGTCTCAATATGAGACAACCCGTTTTCCCGTCCGGCGCTGCTTTCCGCGCAACGGCCGGTCACGACCTCTCGTGCAGCGCGCGCAGTTCCGCGAGTTCGTCCCGCACGGCCTCGCGCAACCGGGAGTCGTGCGCCGCGGGGGTGACGCCCAACGTCCGCAACAACTCGGCGGCGTGCGCGCCCGGGTCGCCGGCCCCGCCGAGCACCGGGTGCAGTCCCGCGTCCGCGAGGTGTCGGAACACCAGGTTCACCACGGTCCACGGGTTGTAGGTCTCCTCCGCCGGTTCGTCCGTGCTCATGGGCACAACCTCCCTGCCTTCGACGGCCCGGATGTCGGTTCCGCCGCCATGACACGCCCGCGGCCGGAACCCGGCGATCTCAATTTGAGACACCGCGCGGGCCGGGCGTCCTCTACCCTCCGCCAGGGGGCCGGATACACGGCTCCCCACGGCAGTCGACACACACTCGCCCGGCTCCGGTTATCGGAGGTCGCCGATGCACGACGCACGCACCGCCCCGGACACCACGACCGGATACGACGACACGGGAGGGGACGCCGAGTCCCTGGCGCGGGCGCGGCTGCGGTTCCTGACCGACGGGGCCACCGACCCCACCGGGGTGCGGGACACGATCCTCACCTCGTGGTGGCGCTCCCGCGAGGCGCACGTCCCCGCCGACCGCATCGAGGCGCCCCACTTCTCCGACCGCGACCTCGACGCCGAATGGGTGCGCACCGCGCAGCCCCTGCTCGGCCAGCTCGACGACCAGCTCAGCGGCCAGCCGATCAGCCTCATCCTCACCGACCCCGCCGGGGTGGTGCTCAGCCAGCACACCGGCGACTCCGGTCTGCACCGGCACCTGGAGAAGGTGCACCTCGCGCCGGGGTTCAGCTACGGCGAACAGTTCGTCGGCACGAACGGGATCGGCACCGCGCTGGAGGACGGCGGCATCCGGCACGTGTTCGGGCACGAACACTACGCCGAACACCTGGAGAACCTCGCCTGCGTCGGCGTGCCGATCCAGCACCCCGTCACCGGCAAGACCGTCGGCGCGGTGGACCTGACCTGCTGGACCCGGGACGCCGGTGGGCTGCTCATCGCGCTGGCCCGCAGCACCGCCGAACAGGTCCGCCAGGCGCTGCTGACCACCACCGGCGCGCGGGAACTGGAACTGTTCCGCTCCTACCTGCACACCTGCCGACGCACCGGCGGCATCGTGCTCGCCCAGGGCGACGACGTCGTCATGATGAACCACTACGCCCGCAGACTGCTCGACCCCGCCGACCAGGCGATGCTGCTCGCCCAGGCACGCCAGGCCTTCCACGCCGACGACCGGGTGAGCACGACCCTGGACCTGCCCAGCGGGAACCGGGTGCGCATGCACTGCCGCTGCGTCCCGGCGGCCGCGAGCGGGTCCGACGTCGGCGGCGTCGCGCACATCGAACTCCTCGACGACGACACCGCGGACACCCGCACCACCCCGCCGGTGCCGATGTTCCTGCCCGGCACGGTCGGCTCGGCCCCGCTGTGGCTGCGGTGCTGCAACGAGGTGGACGCCAGCCACCGCGACGGCGAGTGGCTGGCGCTGGTCGGCGAACCCGGCGTCGGCAAGAGCCTGCTCGCCGAGTGCGTCCACCAGCGCCGCAACCCCGGCCGGCGGATGCGCACCGTCGACGCCGCCGACGCCACCGACGCCGGGTGGCTCGACGCCGTGCGCCGCGAACTCACCGACCGGGAGACCAGCGCCCTGGTGATCCGGCATCTCGACGAACTCGACCCGGACGCCGCCCGGGAACTGGCCACCGTCCTGCGCGGGGTGTCCGCGCGGGAGGAGGGCACGGTCCCGTGGGTGGCGGCCACCCTGTCCCCCGGCGCGGAGTCCCGGCCCGGACTGTCCGACGTGCTGGGGCTGCTGCCCGCCACCGTGCAGGTGCCGCCGCTGCGCTACCACGTCGAGGACCTGCGGGAGCTGGTGCCGTTCCTGCTGAACCGGCTCTCCCACGGCGGCGGGCTCACCTGCTCGGCCGGGGCGATGAAGCTGCTCATGCGGGCGAGCTGGCCCGGCAACGTCACCCAGCTCTACGGGGTGCTGCAGTACGTGGTGCGGCACCGCCGCCGCACCGGGGTGATCCAACCCGGCGACCTCCCCGCCGAGTACCACGCGGTGGCCCGGCGGGCGCTGACCCAGCTGGAATCACTCGAACGGGACGCGATCGTGCGCAGCCTGCACGACGCCGACGGCAACAAGGCCCGTGCCGCGAAGTCACTGGGCATGTCCCGCGCCACCATCTACCGCAAGCTGCACGAGTACGGCATCGTCACGCCCGGCCGGGCGCGTTGAGCCCGGCCCGGGGGAAGGAACCACCATGAGCGACGCCACCGACCCCGACACCGGCCCCACAGCCGACGACACCGACGACACCGTCACGATGCGCGCGCTGGACACCGCGGACGCGGACGAACTGGCGGGCCTGGCCGACCTGTTCAGCGAACTGCAGACCGTGCTCCGCTGCTGCGAAGCGGCCGTGACCGCCCTGACCGCACACACCGCGAACGGCGACGGCGGCCCCGCCGCATCCGGCGACGACCCGGACGTCGTCGCCGAGGCGCTCTGGACCACCGCCGTGCTCGCCTACACCCGCTGCTTCGCCACCGACCGCGCCGTCCGGCTCACCGCCGACGACGTCGCCGGGCTGCCGCTGGACGGCGAGGTCACCCGGTGGCACGAGGTGCTGCTGCGGCTGCGCGACCACTACGCCGCCCCGGCGGACAACCCCCGCGAACGGTTCGCCGTCAACGCCGTGACCGGCACCGACGACACCGTCAGCGGCATCGCCATCACCTCGACCCCGCTGGCGCCGCTGGACGAGGTGACCGTCCGGCAGACCGGCGCGCTGGCCTACCAGCTCGCCCGGCTCGTGGAGGGCCGCCTCGGCGAGAAACACCCCGAAGTCCGTACCGCGGCGGCCGCCCTGCCCCGCGAACACCTGCTGTCGTTGCCCGAGGTCGAGGTCACCACCCGGACGTGAGCCACCCAGGTCTTGGCTGCAGCGGCACCGACGATGCACGAGGCGCTCGACGTTGCTCGCCGCAAGGCGTTCGTGCTCCTCGACGACACCCTGATCTCGATCGACCGTGTCGGGATGGCCTCGGGGCATGACCAGGGGTTCTACGCGGGAAACACAAACGTCACGATGTGAACGTGCAGGTCCTGACTGCTCCGGCCGGACGGCTGATCTGGGCCTCGCCCGCGCTACCCGATGCCCGTCACGACATGGGTGCTGCTCGCGAGCATGGCTTGATCGAGTCTTTCACCATTGCCAGCACGGTCACGTTAGCCGATACCGCGTATCAAGGTGACAGTCCGGCGATCCATGTGCCGCAGCGTCGACGCAGACTGGATCCCGATACCGACCGCTACCGACGTCTGTCGCCAGCCCGGAAAGAGGTCAACCCCGCCCATGCGCGGGTCCGCGGCCCGGGTGAACGAGCCAACGCCCAGCTGAGGAGCTGAGCGGTCCTCCGCCAGATCCGCAGCTGCCCCCGCCGCGCAGCCATGCTGGTCAACGCTGTCCAAGTCCTGATCCAGACCAGCTGAAATCAAGATGGAAAAGACTCACTGCGCCTTTCCTGGCCGCCTTTCGCAGCCCGACGGACCTCGGTTGGCGTCCGGCCGAACCAGCGCCGGACCGCCCGGGTAAGCGAAGGCGACCCGGCCAGCTCGACAAGCGACGCAACCTGGGCCAGCGGCATGCCGGTCTGGGTCAGCAGACGGTAAGCCGTATTTTTCCGAGCGTCGTCAACGATGGCCTCGAACGAGGTGCCCTCGGCTGCCAGCCGCCGCTGCAAGGTGCGCGGATGCATGTAGAACAAGTCGGCGAGCACCTCGATCCGCACCGGGATGTTGCCCAGTGCCCGGCCGACCGCCGACCGCACCGTGGTTGCGAGTTCCTGGCGTGGATCGGCGTAGTTCTGTTCCATGTATTCCACGACCATGCGTCGCAGCTCCGGGTTCACCGGGGCAGCCAGGGACTGATCGAACACCTTCGCCGGTATCCGTAGCAGGGCGTCGTCACAGTTGAACCGAACCGGTGCGCCGAAGAAATCGGTATAGACCGATTTCTTCGCCAACGGTGGATGTGGCAAGTAGACACCGAGCAGTTTATATCCACCGCTCATGGCGATCAGGTTGCGGTGCATCACTCCTAGTCCCGCGTCCACCGCTTGCGGTTCGTGAGGGATATCCGGATGCCGCAACCTGTAGACAACCGCACTGACACCAGCATGCCGCTCCGGGTCTGGTTCCCGCGACAACCGGACGGTTCTGTTGTGCACGAAAAGGAATCGGCCCGCGCATTCCATTGCTTCGCCGACCGTCTCGGAGTTGCTCATGGCGAGTGCCACTGGTCCGAGCATCGACATATCCTGACGCGCGGCAAGCCGCAGGCCGAAGTCCGGGCAGTTCAGCAGCTTCGCGGCGGTTCGGAGAATCCGCACCGCGGTCGAAGCGGGGATCAGGGCATTGTCGGAGTTTAGATTTTCAGGCAAGACCCCGAATTCCGCCAGCAGGCGACGCGCGTCACCACCGAGGTCGTCGATCAACCCGTCGACCTCCCGGACGGCCGCCGCCTGAATGTGCACCTGCATGTTATGGATGGTAATGCTCCTAGTATTCCAACTGTAGATCGTGATCTTGCTGGTTGAGGTTCGCGTGCTCGGCCGCGAGCTGCTCGAAGGAGGTGCCGTCGAGTAACCGATCGAGCGTGTCCACCATGTGGGGGCATTCGCGCGCCGGGTGCTCGGCGGGGCACATGAGCGCGTGGGTGAGGAAGTCCCTGGCCCCCTGCGCCCTGGAGATCAGCTCCTCCAGCTCTGCGATCTGCTCGCCGACCGTCGCGCGCCACTGGTCGCTCGCCTCATCCAGCACGGCCGCGGCCGTGTGGAGGCTGATGCCCAGCTTCTGTGCGATCTGGAGGAACGCCAAGCGGCGCATCTCCTCCAGACCGTAGGCCCGCTTGCCGTGCACCCGTGCCGTCGGCCGCACGAGATCGCGCTCGTCGTAGTAGCGCAGCGTCGATGTCCGCATGCCGAGTCGCCTGGCGGCCTCACCGATGGGGATCAGGTCCATGTCTCCATTTGACTTCAAGCTGACTTGAAGCGGAAGTCTGTGGGGCATGGAACCCACGACGCCTTGGACCCTGGGCAGACCCACCCGTTCCCCGTTCGCGATGCCCGGTGGGCTGTCCGGCCGGCTCGCCGGCCGCGTCATGCTGTGGACGAACAGGCAGCAGGACCTGCTCGACCTGCTCGACGTCCACGCGGGGGAGCGGGTCCTGGAGGTCGGTTACGGGCCTGGCGGGTTGATCCGTTTGCTCCAGCGGACGCCTGCACAGCGCATCTGCGGTGTCGATCCCTCGCCGCAGATGCGCGACCTCGCCGCGCGGCCGCACCGGGCGGAGAGCGCTACGGGCCGGATCGACCTGCGGTTGGGCACGGCCGACCGTACGGGCTTCGGCGACGCGGAGTTCGACTGCGTGGTCTCGGTGAACAACGTGGCGATCTGGCCGGATCTTCAGGCAGGACTGAGCGAGTTCCACCGGGTGACACGTGCCGGAGGGCGGGTGCTGATCGCCTGGCACGGCGGGACGCGGCCGTCCCGGATCCCCCGCAGCCTCGCGCTGCCGGAGGACAAGCTCGCCCACATCGAGCAGGGGCTTCGCGGCCTCTTCTCCGGTGTCACACGCCACGAGTTGGCCACCCTCACCATCTGGTCCGCCGTCCGCTGACCGGGCACTCTCGTTCCCGCCGTTTTCGCGACCAAGCCGTAACTGGCCCGGGTGGTGATCGAACGGTTCCTGGACGCCGGACACCGCGTCGGCTGGGTCACCGTCAATGAGGTCTACGGCGGCAACCCGACGCTGCGGGTGGCTCTGGAGGAGCGCGGCGTCGGCTATGTCCTCGCGGTGGCCCGCTCGGCCGAAATGACCACCGATGCAGGCACGTTCCGCGCCGATGCCTTGGTCCAGAAGGTGCCGAAGCGGGCCTGGCTGAAGCTCTCGGCCGGACGCGGCGCGAAGGGACAACGGTTCTACGACTGGGCTGTCATCAATCTCGCCGATCCCCGCCCGGGCCAACGCCAGCTGCTGATCCGACGCAACCGCACCACCGGTGAACTCGCCTACTACCGCTGCTCGGCGCCCGAACCGGTGCCACTGACCACCTTGGTGCGGGTCGCCCGCCAGCCCACTCCCGACGGCCTGGTCCCGCTGTCCTGCAACGAGATTTAGCGCCTGTTCATCACCCTCGTCGTCCGGCCCCGCGACGTGGCCCACCGGCTCGGCTGCTCCGACTGGCGACGCCGCCACCAGGAGCGATCACGCACCAGCCGTTACCGGCGACAAGCCGCATCCCAGACATGAAGATGACGATTTACAGCTGGAGTACTAGGTCACCAGCGCTGTCCGCCCGAGGTCAAGGCGGGGCTCATCGCAGCCAACGTTCCGGCGCCATACCACGCGCCGTGCTGGGAGACAGGTGTCGGTTCACCGGTCCAAGGCGAGCTTGAAGACCTCTGCCAGATGCATTCCTCGCTGGCCAGTGCCCTCCTGCAGCTGAGTCCGGCACGAGAAACCGGCTGCGAGAACCATCGTGTCGTCGGGCAGGCCGTGTCCGCGGGGAAAGAGTTCGCGCTCCCCGAGCTCCCGGGACCTCTGGGCATAGCCCGCGCACGAAGCCCCCAATTGCCGGCGAGGCCACAGCAACCAGTCTGGATAAGGTCCTCGTCAACTCTCAGCCTGTGCAGCACTTTGGTGGGGCCCTGTGGCCTCCTCTCGATCGCTCGTGGCAACGGATAGAGCCGCAGCTTCCAGCTGCTTGAAGGGCGATTTGTCGAGGCTCAGGTTCGCCAGGAACGGACAACCTATGCGTACACGTAGTCGGCCGGATCGAAGACCTGGAAGTCCGTCCGGTAGCGAGTCATGAAGTCGGGCCAGAGTGTTGACAGATGACCCGTACCATCGGCGATGTAGAATGAGTCGCATCCCCCGGTGAGCCACACCGTGTTAGCAGCGCGCTCATCGATGAATTGGACGAATTCACTCTCTCGTTCGGGTCGCACACGCAGCTTGTCGACCTCACACGTAAGTGCGGTCTGCATGGCCTGCGCTAGGTACTCAGCCTGGGTTTCGATCATGAAGAACATCGAACCGAACCCGAGGCCCACGTTCGGACCGCCGATAAGGAAGAGGTTGGGGAACCCGTTGACGGCCATCCCGCCATAGGCATGCACCCCGCCCGACCAACTGTCGGCGAGTCGGACGCCGTTTTCTCCGTAGATCAGGCGGGCGACTGGGAGGCCCACGGTGTCGAAGCCGGAGCACAGGATCAAGAAGTCGGCTTCGTGAGCGTCGCCGTTTGCCGCCACGACTGCGTCCCTGGTCAGTGCGGTGGCGGCGTGTGGCACCAAGGTGACGTTGTCGCGCTGGAGGGTCGGATACCACGTGTTGGACAGCAGGATGCGCTTGCAGCCGATCTCGTAGTGCGGCCGAGTGATCTCAAGGAGTTTGGGATCCTGGATTTGACTGGTGCGGTGCGAGTCAGCGATGTTGGTCATCCGCTCGATAGCCTGCTGCACCCGCACTCGCTCCGGAAATCGTGATTCTTGGAACCAGAATAGGAACTGGCGGTAATCGTGGAGCGTTTCGGGGAGCTCACGCCACATGCGTCGCTGAGCGGCTGAGTATTCGACGTCGACCCGGGGGGCGACCCAGGGCGGGGTCCGCTGGAAGATCGTCAGATCGTCGACCCGGTCGGCGATGGCCGGCGCGAGTTGGATGGCCGAGGCACCGGTTCCGACGAGCGCAACATTCCTGCCCGCGACATCCATGTCGGGATCCCAGACCGCGGAATGAACGATTCGGCCCGCGAAGTCGGACAGCCCGTCAATGTCCAGCAACTGGGGTTCACTCAACGATCCGGTAGCGGTGACGAGGAACTTGCTCTCGAAGCGGCCTCGGTTCGTCTCGATGACCCAGCTTCCGGAAGCTTCCTGCCAACACATTTCGCTGACGGCGTGGCCGAATAACGCGTGCTCGGTGAGTTTTTCCTCCTTAGCGACCTCGTTGAGGTAATCGAAAATCTCGCGACCACCCGCGTAGGTTTTCGACCAGTCGTTGGGCCGGAAGGAGTACGAGTACAGGTGGGATTGCACGTCGCACTCGACACCGGGATAGATGTTGTCCCGCCACACGCCGCCGAACTGATCTCCGCGCTCGAGGATGAGGAAATCCTCGATGCCCTTCCTGCGGAGCATGGCTCCGGCGGCGATTCCCGCGACACCTGCCCCGATGATGACAATGCGGCTCGTGGTTGTGCTCATGGTGCGTTCCTTCGTCAAGCCTGAACGGTAGCAGCGTGGACACCGGGCGCGAGACGTCTGCGGATCATCTGCAGGTGCGCCGAGAAAACCTCACTGAGCCGCTCCAGCAAGGCGCCATGGCCGGACTCGACACGAAGCAGCGTCGAGTCCGGGACCGCTGCGAACAGCTCGTAGGAGTGCTCAGGGGGAATCTTGGCGTCCCGAGTGGGAGCGACCACCAGAGTGGGGCAGGTGACCTCCGCCGCGACCTGGGTGACGTCCACGTGGTAGGCAGCGGAGAGCCGCCGCAACGTCCGCGGTGTGGCCGCCGGGACGACTGGAATGGTGGGATTGAAGAACGGTCCGAGGTTGCGTCGATACTGGGCGGAGAGCTCCATAAGAGACGAATGCCGTTGCGCCAACTCGGGGCTCTTCTCCCACAGTGTCCAATAAAGCTCGATGTGTTCGCGGAGAAGGCGGTCGGTAGTGAGCCATCCCGCGAGAACGGTAAGCGAGCGCACTTGCGGCTGTTGAGCCGCCGCTGCAACGCAGATCGCTCCCCCCAGTCCCACACCGAAAAGGTGGACCTCATTGCTGTGCGAAAGGGCCGACTTGACGGACGATGCGACCTGCTCCTCGCGCTCCGAGAAATCCGCATCCGAGCCGTGGCTGGGCTGCCAGGAACCGTCGAGGGTATCGTCGGCGCCTCCTGGGTCGGGATCCAGGAGTAAGACGTTCGAATCCCGCTCATGAAGCTGAGCGAAGACATCGAGCTGTTCCTTGGCCATGTATTCGGCGTCCGGAACACCGATGATGGTGCGCTGCGGTGCACGAATGCTCACATTGGCGCCTTTCCGATGGAGTAGCCCCCGCAGACCATGTGCGTCTGACCGGTGACGTAGCTAGTGCGCTCGTCCAGCAGGTAGGAGACGGTATTAGCGATGTCGCCCGGCTCCCCCATCCGCTGAATCGGAAGTGAAGCGAGGGCTGCCTGTACGGTCGGATTGTCGATCGGATTTGCCGCTTCGAACATCGGAGTTCTGATGGCCCCCGGAGCAATCGCATTGGCGGTAATCCCGTACTGCCCCAACTCCAATGCCCACGTACGTGTCAAGCCGAGCAGGGCTGCCTTCGTGGCGGAGTAGGCCGTCTTCTCCACCTTTCCGAGCGCCGCCACGGAGCTGATGTTCACGATGCGCCCCATCCCTCTTGCCTTCATGGAGGGAAGCAGCGCCTGGGTGACGAACACGGCTGACTTGACGTTGATGGCCCACAGCGCGTTCAGCCCCGCCTCATCGACGTCCTCCAGCATCGCGGCGTTGGTGTCCCCGACGTTGTTGACCACGCGTTCGATCGGGCCGCCCTTGAGCGCGATCTCAAGCGCACGGCGGATACCCGCGACATCCGACAGATCAGCGTTGATCCCGTCCCCGTGCAGGTCCATCACGACGGGCTCATACCCGTCCTTAGTCAATCTCTCGACAATCGCTGACCCGATGCCACCAGCACCACCTGTCACGAGCACTCTGTCCGCCATAACCGTTACCTCTCATCAGTAGATCTCTCGCTTCTCCGTCAGGATCACCAAGGCTCACCCCGGCGCACCGAGCAGCGCCCGGGGTGAGCAGGTCGAGGGTGTTGCCGGAGCCCTGCGGTCCGATCACGCTGACGGTGCGACCTCAGTGCATCCGCACCTCCCTCGAGATCAACGCCAGCTCGCCGTGGCCACCTGTTCGCCCGCGGAGGCGGTTCGGGCACGCGACACGGTCTCGGGCAGCACCCAGGCGCTTGCGAACGTGCACAACGCCATGGCCGCCAGGAACATCGACACCGCAAGGGTTGATCCGGTGGACGCGATCAGTGCGGTCATCAGGAATGGCGTGCCGCCGCTGACCAAGATCGCGGCAAGCTGGTAGGCGAGCGTGATCCCGGAGTAGCGCACCCGGGGTTCGAAAAGTTCGCCCAGGTATGCCGCCAGGGGTCCATATGTCAGTCCGGAGCCGAGCGCGGACGCGATCAGGTTGGCGATCGCGATCGCGACGAGCGAGCCGGTGTTCACCAACCAGAAGTACGGGAACGCCGACAACCCCATGATCACGGCGCCGGTGAGAATGAGCGGACGGCGACCGAAGCGGTCGGACAGCGAGCCCGCAAAGTAGATCATCGGCGCACCGACGGCGGACACCGACAGCGACACAAACAACAGGCTGTTGCGGTCAAGCCCAAGCTCACGGACGCCGTAGTCGAGCACCCCAGCCACACCGACATAGAAGAACGCATTGCTACCGAAGAGCAGTGCGGACCCGAGCAGAACCCGCTTCGTGCTCTTGCGCACCACTTCGACAATCGGTGTCCGCGGGATCTCGGCTGCGGCTTCAGTCGCGCGTTGCTGCAGGTGACGAAACTCGGGCGAGTCCTCGATGCGCAGTTGGATGAACAGCACCACAGGGAACAACAGGGCGCTGGCCAGGAAAGGAATGCGCCACCCCCAGGCCAGGAAGTCCGGGCCCTTCACCAGCGCGCCGACCAGCAGGAACGCACCGGTGCCCAGCAGCAGTCCGAACGGCACCCCCATCTGGCCGAACGTGCCTGCCTGACCCTTACGGTGCGGCCGGGTGGTCTCGGTCAGCAACAGCGTGACACCACCCCACTGACCACCGACCGCGATACCTTGCAGGAAGCGCAATACGACCAAGAGAATCGGCGCTACCACACCGATGCTCTGGGCGGTCGGCAGCAATCCGATCGCGCATGTCGACACCGCGACCAGCACCAAGCATCCGACAAGTGCCGGCTTGCGACCGACCTTGTCACCGATATGCCCGAAGATGAGCCCGCCCAGGGGGCGCGCGATGAACCCCGCCCAGAAAGTGCTGAACGCCAGCAAGGTTCCCATCAGGGCGGAAGAGTCCGGGAAGAACAGCTTTCCGAACACCAGAGCCGCAGCCGTGCCGTAGATGAAGAAGTCGTACCACTCGATGGAACTGCCGATCAGCCCGGCGGCCATGAGCTTGCGCAGCTTGCGCGGGTCCGGCGAAGCGGCAACTGGGGTGGGAGCCATAGTTATCTCCACGTCGAGGTAGTTCCCAGGCGACGTTCACCCAGGTCGGTGATCGCCACCACACTTGAGCCGGACTCCAGTATTGGCGCCCATCGAAGCTCATCGTTAACCCTGTGCGACAGAAATTTACCTTTGCGCGACACAGCGAAGTCTCTCGGCCGAGGGCGATTCGGCCGCCACCGACGACGAATCATCCGGCGCCTGTCAGCCTTGGGTTTGGGTGGGCAGCCCCATCGGTGATTTCACCGCAGCCCGTTCGCGCCATGGCATGGCGCAGATTCGCCCTAGGGCGTGACTGATGGTTGAGTCCGGAGCCAGATGAGGATGCTGGCCAGTGTCAGGCTGGCGTGGAAGTAGCAGGCTCTCTCGGAACCGGGTAGCGATGCCGCGCCATTGCTTGAGGCGGTTGATGCCCCGTTCGACGACGTTGCGCTGTCGGTAGGCAACGGGATCGAACGCGGGCGGCCGTCCGCCTCGCGAGCCACGCCGGCGACGGTGCCCGGCCTGATCGGCCGGCTCCGGGATCGTAGCCGCGACACCCCGACGCCGCAGTGTCCGGATCGCCCGCGACGAGTACGCCTTATCGGCGATCACCCGCACCGCCGAGAACGAGGGTGTCCACGACCGCTACGAGGAACGGACAGCCCCTCCAGCAGCGGCAGACACTGCGGCGCATCACCGGCCTGCCCGGGAGTCACCAGCAACGTCAACGGCCGGCCATGCCCGTCACCAGCGAGGTGAATCGTGGCGCTCCGCCCACCGCGGGAGCGTCCGAGGGCTCGTGACCCCCCTTTTGCCCCGGCGGCGTACTGGTGCGCCCGCACCACGGTCGAGTCGATGCTGACCGTCCAATCCAGCTCACCGGCGGCATCGGCGGCACGCTACAGCTCAGTCACGATCCGATCCCAGATCCCCTCCTCGGCCCACCGGGAGAACCGGTGCTGCACCGTCTGCCACGGGCCGAATCGCTCCGGCAGGTCCCGCCACGGACAGCCGGTGCGATCTTCGAAGATCATGCCCTCGACCACCTGCCTGTGCTCACGCCACCGACCACCCCGCTGACGCTTCACCTGTGGCAACAGCGGCTCCAACCGCGCCACTCCCGATCCGACAACTCCCCGTACGACACACCCCACCAACGAAACCAAGATCCATCAGTCACGCCCTAGCCACCAGTTGCCCCGTCTCGGTCAAGGTGGCGTCGACGTACAGCAGACGCTCGGCGATACGGTCGTTCCTGGCGAACAGTTCAGACATCGATCGTCAGCGGCAGCCGGGAACGATCGACTCCTCGGTGCAACAGCTCGTTCGAAGAGAGTTCGCTGGTCGTGACCAAATCCACGGGACAGCCGAGCAGAGCCGCGAGCTCCTCCTCCAAGCCCAGGATGTCGATCACCGAGAACCCGGAGCGGACCTCGACGAGCAGATCGAGATCCGAGTTGGGACGGTCGTCCCCTCTCGCGACGGAACCGAAGACCCAGACCCTCGCGAGCGGACAACGGGACAGCAGCTCGGCGAGCTCCCGAGCATGCCGTTCCAGCAGTGCCGACGGCCGGATCGTGTTGGTCAGGCCGAGGTCGAGACGAAAACCCGCAGCGTCCCACGAGCGTTCCACCATGGCGAACGACGGTTGCCGCCGACCCGATTCGATGGAGGCCACCGTCGATAGCGGGACCCCCGCTGCACGCGCGAGTTCCCGCTGCGGCATCCGGCGTCGTTTCCGCGCGGTCGCCACTAGGTTCGCCGCCGAAGTCGAGATCCGCTCATCACGCGAACGGTCAGGAAGACGGTCCATACGGCCCGTTGATCGCGGATTCGCTATCAGGATGCGACTCGACCACCCGGCCGTGCCCACCATGTGAATCCGGGTTGCTGGGGCGCACGGGCCGGTCTCCACTGGAACACGGACAGCGCCCGCCGAAACCCAGGAAAGGAGCCCGGCCGTGTCGGTCACCGAGGAACTGCTCGCCCACAACGCCCGCTACGCGGAGACGTTCTCCGGCCCGCTGCCCCTGCCGCCCGCGCGCAAGGTCGCCGTCGTGGCGTGCATGGACGCCCGCCTCGACGTCTACCGGATGCTCGGCCTGGCCGAGGGCGAGGCCCACGTGCTCCGCAACGCGGGCGGGGTGGTCACCGAGGACACCATCCGGTCGCTGACGATCAGCCAACGGCTGCTCGGCACCGAGGAGATCGTGCTGATCCACCACACCGACTGCGGGATGCTCACCTTCACCGACGACGGTTTCCGCCAGACCCTGCACGACGAGATCGGCGTCAAGCCGCCGTGGGCGGCGGAGTCGTTCGACGACCTGGAGACCGACATACGGCAGTCGATCCGGCGCATCAGGACCAGCCCCTACATCCCGCTCAGGGAGTCGGTGCGCGGCTTCGTGTTCGACGTCGCGAGCGGCAAGCTGAACGAGGTGTCCTGACCCGCCGGGCGGGGAAGCCCTCCGGGGAGCGCACACCCCGGGAGGATGTCGTGGGCACCGAGAACGACCGCAGCACCGGCGGGGACCCCGCCGTGCAGGGCGTGCCGCTGACCGGGATGAGCTGGCAGCAGTGGCCGGAGGGGCTGCGCCTGCGCGGCCACCAGATCCTCGGGCAGCTGCGCTCCGGACACCCGGAGAACGCCGTCGACCTGCTCGACGAACTGCTGGCCGACCTGCTCTCCCGCCGGGAGACGCTCGCCGACAGCGCCAACCGGCAGTTCGAGCCGTCCACCGACGACCGCAACCCCTGACGCCGTGGCCGCACGCGACCGGGCACCGACCGCCCACCCTCCCGGCGACGAGACCCTCGTCGCCGACGGCCCGTACCGGTACCGGATCGCGCCGACCGGGTCGATGCGGGTGCCCGGCGTGGTGTTCGCCTCCCCCGCCCTGCTGCCGAGCCTGTCCTCCGACGGATCCCTGGACCAGGTGGCGAACGTGGCGAGTCTGCCGGGCATCGTCACGGCGTCGTTCGCGATGCCGGACATGCACCGCGGCTACGGCTTCCCGATCGGCGGGGTCGCCGCGACCGACGCCGACCGGGACGGCGTGGTGTCCCCCGGCGGGGTGGGCTTCGACATCTCCTGCGGCGTGCGGCTGCTGACCGCCGAGGTGGGCCGGGACACCTTCGCCCCCTCCCGCGACGCGGTCATGAACGCCCTGGCCCGGGAGATACCGCGCGGGGCGGGACGCGGCGCCGTCCGGCCGCTCGGAAACCGCCGCCAGCTCGACCGGGTACTCACCGGCGGGGCCCGGGAGCTGGTCGAACAGGGACACGGCACCGCCGACGACCTGCACCGCTGCGAGGACCACGGCAGGGTCGCCGGGGCCGACCCGCACCAGGTCGGTGACCGCGCCGCCGAACGCGGGCTGCACCAGCTCGGCAGTCTCGGCTCCGGGAACCATTTCCTGGAGGTACAGGCGGTCGAGGAGGTGTTCGACAGCGACGTCGCGCACGTGTTCGGCCTGCGCCGCGGGCAGGTGTGCGTGATGATCCACTGTGGGTCGCGGGGGCTCGGGCACCAGGTGTGCACCGACCACGTCCGCGTGTTGGAGCAGGCCATGCCCCGGCACGGCATCCACGTCCCCGACCGGCAGCTGGCCTGCGCACCCGTGGAATCCGAGCCGGGCCACGCCTACCTGGGGGCGATGGCCGCGGCCGCGAACTACGCACTGGCCAACCGGCACATGCTCGGCGTGGCCGCCGACCGGGTGTTCCGCGCGGAGACCGGCCGGGACCTGCGGCTGGTCTACGACGTCTCGCACAACCTCGCCAAGCTGGAACGGCACGCGGTCACCGACGGCACGGCCACCGACGGTACGGGCGGCACCGGCCGCGACGACCCCGGCGCCTCCCGGCGCCTGTGCGTGCACCGCAAGGGCGCCACCCGCGCGTGGCCGCCGGGACACCCCGACCTGCCCGACGACCTGGGGCCGGTCGGCCAGCCCGTGCTCATCCCCGGTTCGATGGGCACCTCGTCGTACGTGCTCACCGGTGTGCCCGGCAACCCGGCGTTCGAGTCCACCTGCCACGGCGCCGGGCGGGTGCTGTCCCGGCACCGCGCGTTGAAGACGGTGGACGCGAAGGCGCTGCGCGGGCAGCTGGAACGGCAGGCGCACGTCGCGGTGCGGGCCGCCTCCCGCAAGGGCCTGGTCGAGGAGGCACCCGAGGCGTACAAGGACGTCGACGAGGTCGTCGCCGTCGCCGAGGGCGCCGGCCTGTGCCGGAAGGTGGCCCGGCTGGTGCCGCTGGGGGTCGTCAAGGGGTGAGCGGTCCGGGAGAGGAAGCTGCTCCGCGTGGGCACCGCACCGTGCCGCACCCCGCCGACCTGCGGATCGAGGCGTGGGCGCCCACCCGCGCGGAGTGCCTGGCCGAGGCCGTGTCCGCACTGGTGGACAGCTTCGCCGACGTCACCGAGGTCGGCGACCACGCCGACACCGGGGCCGGCTGGGAGGTGACCTCCGAGCTCACGGCCGCCTCCGACGCGGACCTGCTGGCCGCGGTGCTGGACGAGGTGATCTACCGGCTCGACGTGGCCGATCTCGTCCCGACCGCCGCCGGGATCGCGGAGGAGCACGCGGACCGCGTGCGGCTGCGGCTGCGGGGTGTCGGCACCGACGCGGTCGAGTTCACCGGCGCGATCCCCAAGGCGGTCGCGCTGTCCGACCTGGTGCTGACCCGCACCGGGGACGGCTGGACGGCCGCGGCGACCGTGGACGTCTGACGGGCGCGGTGACCGGGGGCACGACGGATCGCCCGGGCTCCCGTCACACGTTATCCATCTGACACCTTCCCGACTGGCGCAACGCAGTTGTCACAAACGAAACGATTCCCGGACGTGGCGACGCGCGCCGAACCACCGTCGGCTTCCGACGTGACGATCGGCGCAACAGGAAGGACGCGCGTTCTCTCCGCGTAACCGGCCGTGGGTGAAGTGCGTGTTGACGCGACAGCGACACCTCAGTACGTTCCGCTCCGCGCAATCGAGTTGTCCGATTCGGTCGGTGTATCGGCTTGCACCACCACAGGGCGACCGCGGCGGCCGTGCCGCCCGAATCCGTCCCGACGGCGACGGCGTTCCACGTCGCCGTCCCGATGAGCGAAGGAAGACCCGCGATGAGCGCAACGGTGTCCGATCCGGACACGGAACCGCGACCGGGGACGATGCGTCGCGTCGTCACCGCGAGTTTCATCGGCAACCTCGTCGAATGGTTCGACTACGCCGTCTACGGCTACCTGGCCACCACCATCGCCGTGGTGTTCTTCCCCGAGTCGTCCACCACCGCCGGACTGCTGTCCACCTTCGCCGTGTTCGCGGTGTCGTTCGTGATCCGCCCGATCGGCGGCATCTTCTGGGGACACTTCGGCGACCGGGTGGGCAGGCGCACCGCGCTGTCGTTGTCCATCCTCATCATGTCCGCGGCGACCTTCGTGATCGCCCTGCTGCCCGGATACGCGCAGGTCGGGATTCTCGCCCCGATCCTGCTGCTCGTGGTCCGGCTGGTGCAGGGCTTTTCCGCCGCCGGTGAGTACGCCGGCGCCTCGGCGTTCCTGTTCGAGTACGCACCCCGCAACCGCCGGGGCACCTTCACCAGCGTCGTCCCGGCCAGCACCGCCTCCGGGTTGCTGCTCGGCTCGGTCGTGGTCACGGCGCTGACCGCGACACTGTCCACCGAGGACATGGAGTCCTGGGGATGGCGCGTGCCGTTCCTGCTCGCCGCCCCGCTCGGGCTCATCGGCCGCTACATCCGCGCCAAGCTGGAGGACACCCCCGAGTTCCGCGCGCTCGAACAACAGGAGTCGCAGGCGCGCGCACCGATGCGGGAGACCTTCGCCCGCAACTGGCCCGCGATTTTCATCGCGTTCGGTGTCACCTGCCTCAACGCGGTCGGCTTCTACATCCTGCTCACCTACATGCCGACCTACCTGTCCACCGAACTCGGCGTGGACGACACGGCCTCGTTCGTCTCCACCACCGTCGCCCTGACCGCCTACATCGGCTCGGTGTTCGTCATGGGCCGGATCTCCGACCGGTTCGGACGCCCCGCCATGCTGATGACCGCGGGGGTGCTGTTCGTGGCCCTGTCCGTCCCGGTGTTCCTGCTGCTCGGCCTCAGCGGACTCGTGGGGGTCACCCTCATCCAGCTCGCGCTCGGGATCATGCTCAGCATGAACGACGGCACACTGCCGTCGTACCTGGCCGAACTGTTCCCCACCGAGGTCCGGTTCACCGGGTTCGCGTTCAGCTTCAACACCGCCAACGCGCTCTTCGGCGGCACGGCCCCGTTCCTCGCCACCTTCCTGATCGAGGTCAGCGGGAGCCAGCTCGCGCCGAGCTGGTACCTGGCGCTGGCCGGTGCCGTGGCGGTGGTGTCGCTGCTGGCCGCGCGCCGCGTCGTCCCCACCCGGAAGGCGGAGGAGTCCGTCCCCGCCTCCCGGTGACCGGCGGCCGGTGACCGGGAGGTCCCGTGTCCCCGGCCGCGGCCGTGTGCGCCACGGCCGGGGACACGCGCGCGTGGCTCACGGCCGGTGCCGGTGCAGGAACGCCTCCAGTCTGCGCCACGGCCAGGTGTTGATCACCTCGTCGGCGGAGAGCCACCCGCGTTGCGCCGTGCCGATGCCGTAGCGGAGGTTGTCCAGGTCGACGGTGGAGTGCGCGTCGGTGTTCACCGCGAACACCACCCCGTGCTCCCGGGCCCGCAGGATGTCGGCGTCGGACAGGTCCAGCCGGTCGGGATGGGAGTTCACCTCCAGCGCGGTGCCGGTGCGCGCGCAGGCGGCGAACACCGCGTCCCGGTCGACGTCCACGGGCGGACGCCGCCCGATCCGGCGGGTGGTGGGGTGGCCCAGGATCGACACGTACGGGTTCTCGCACGCGCGCACGATCCGCCGGGTCATCTCCTCCGCGGGCTGGTCGAAGTGCGAGTGCACCGACGCCACACACACGTCGAAGCCGCGCAGGAACTCGTCCGGCCAGTCCAGCCCGCCGTCCGGGCCGATGTTCAGCTCGGTGCCGTGCAACAGCCGCATCCCGCGCACCGCGCCCTGCAGCGCGCGCACCCGCTCGCGCTGGGCCAGCATCTTGTCGTCGGACATCCGCTGCATCGGCAGGTCCGGCGCGTGGTCGGTGACCGCGTAGTAGGACAGCCCGCGCCGCGCCGCCGCGTGCACCATGTCCTCCAGCGGGGACACCCCGTCGGTGAGGTCGGTGTGGGTGTGCAGGTCACCGCGGATGTCGTCGGCCGTGACCAGCTCCGGCAGGGTGCCTTCCTGCGCCGCCTCGATCTCGCCGCGGTCCTCCCGCAGCGGCGGCGGGATCCACGGCAGCCCCAGGCGGGCGTAGACGTCCTCCTCGGTGCGGGAGACCACCAGCTCGTCGGTGTCGGCGTCGAAGAGGCCGTACTCGGACAGCTTCCACCCGTGCCGCACCGCGATCCCGCGGGTGCGGATGTTGTGCGCCTTCGACCCGGTGAAGTACTGCAGCGCCGCGCCCCACGCCTGCGCACGCACCACGCGCAGGTCCACCTGCAGGCCCTTGTGCGTGCGTACCGAGGTTTTGGTGGTGCCGTGCGCGAGCACCTCGGCCACCTGCGGCAACTCGACGAACGCCGCCATCAACGGCGCGGAGTCCTCGGCCGAGGCCAGCACGTCGACGTCGCCGACGGTCTCCCGCATCCGCCGCAGCGACCCGGCCCAGGCGCAGTCCACGCAGCCGGTGACCTCCCGCAACGCGGCCGTGACCTCCTCGGCCACCGACAGCGCCACGTCCAGGTGCACCCGGCCCTCCGACTGGCGCAGCACGTCGATGCCGCGCCGCAGGTTCTCCTCGGTCCGCGGCCCGAAGCCCTTCAGCTCCCGGACCCGTTCCTCGTCCAGGGCCCGTTCGAGCTCGTCCACCGACGACACGCCCAGCTCGGTGTGGATCTGCATGGCCTTGCGCGGCCCGAGCGTGGGGATCTCGGTGAGTGCGCGCACCCCCGCCGGGATGCGGCCGCGCAACCGCTCCAGCGCCGCCACCCGGCCGGTGCGCAGGTACTCGTCCACCTTCTTCGCGATCGACGACCCGACCCCGGGGACGGCCCGCAGTTCGTCGGCGTCGAGGCCGGAGACGTCGGCGTGGTGCCCGGCGACCGCGCGCGCCGCCTTCTCGTACACCCGCACCTTGAACGCCTCGCCGCCGGAGATGGACAGCAGGTCGGCGTACTCCTGCAGCAGGGCGGCGACCTCGTCGTTGCGCCGGGGCATGGCCCCAGGGTAGGGCGGCGGGCGGGCCGGGGCAGGACTTCCGGCCGGTGGGACCACCGATACCGCGATGATCGTCACTGCGGCATCCTGTCGCTGAGTGGAAGCTGCGGCATGCTGTCGCGGAATGGAACCGGATCCCGTGGAGGAGCACCGATGGGCGACACCGTCCTCGTCGAGCAGCGCGACCGCGCTCTCATCATCACCATCAACCGGCCGGAGGCGCGCAACGCCGTCGACGCCACGGTGGCGCAGGGTGTCGCCGCGGCCGTGGACGAATTGGAGTCGAACAAGGACCTGTCCATCGGCATCCTCACCGGCGCGGGCGGCACGTTCAGCGCGGGGATGGACCTCAAGGCGTTCCTGCGCGGCGAGAACGTCACGATCGAGGGCCGGGGCCTGGCCGGGCTCACCGAGGCTCCACCGGCCAAGCCGCTGATCGCCGCGGTCGAGGGTTTCGCCCTGGCGGGCGGGTGCGAACTCGTGCTGTCCTGCGACCTGGTGGTGGCCTCCGAGGAGGCCATGTTCGGGATCCCGGAGGTCAAGCGCGGCCTCGTGGCCGGGGCGGGCGGCCTGCTGCGCCTGCCCGCCCGCATCCCCCGGCAGATCGCGATGGAGATCGCCCTGACCGGGGACCGGTTCTCCGCCGCCGACGCCCACCGCTACGGGCTGGTCAACCGCCTCGCCGAACCCGGGCAGGCGCTGTCCGGGGCGCTGGAGCTGGCCGGCCGGATCACCGCCAACGCGCCGCTGGCGCTGCGGGCCACCAAGGAGATCATCACCCGTTCGGCCGACTGGACCAGCGACGAGGCCTTCGCCCGCCAGTTGGAGATCATGGCTCCGGTGTTCGCCTCCGCCGACGCCCAGGAGGGGGCGAAGGCCTTCGCCGAGAAGCGCGACCCGGTCTGGCGCGGCGAATGACCGGGACCGGGCGGAGCTGAGTAGGTCTGCGCGGGGCCGGTCAGGACGTGGCGGGGCGGGACGGGGCCGGGCAGGAAGAACCCGCCGTCGCCAGGGCGAGGTCGGCGTACCGGGCGGCCACGTCCTCCGGGGTGAGCGAGCCGCCGGGGCGGAACCAGCGGCCCACGAACTGGCACATGCCCAGCACCGCCCGGGCGGTCTCCTCCGGGTGCGGGGTCGTGAACACCCCGCACCGCACCCCGTCGGCCACGATGTCGGACACCAGCCGTTCGATGTCCCTGCGCCGCCGGGCGTACCGCTTGCGCACCCGGTCGGACAGGTGCCGCTGTTCCGGTTCGAGCGCCGCCAGCTTCCACCGCCGCGTCATGTGCAGCACGACGGCCTCGACGACGTAGGCCAGGCGCCGGTCCGGCCGGTCCCCGCCGTCGTCGGCCGCGGTCCGCACCCGCCATTCGAGGTCGCTCGTCGCCTTCTCCAGCAGCGCGACGAACACGCCTTCCTTGTTCTGGTGGTGGTAGTAGATCGAGGGGACGGTCTGCCCGTGCCGCCGCGCGATGTCGCGCACCGTGGTCCCGTGAAACCCGTTCTCGTAGAACGCCTCCAGCGCGGCCGACAACAGCGGGGTCAGCTCCAGCGCCCCGTACCGCCGCCAGTCGCCGCCCTCGTCCGACCCCGCCGGGCCCGGCTGTCCGACCACCGCGCCGTCGCCTCGCGACATCACAGTCCTTTCCACCCGATCGCCGGGGGCCACCCTACTCCGGAGCCCGTGCGCAGCGGGTGTGCCCGCGCGGTGCGGGTCAGGACCGCACCAGGCCGCCCAGCCTGTCCCGCACGAGCTCCTCGGCCCCGGTCACGATCCGCTCGACCAGCTCGGCGACCGTGGGCACGTCGTGGATGAGCCCCTGCACCAGCCCGGCGCTCCAGATGCCCAGCTCCGGGTCGCCCTCCTCGTACACCCGGCGCCCGCGCGCCCCGGCCACGAGGTCGCGCACGTCCTCGAAGGCCCCGCCGGTGGCGAGGATCTCGATGACCTCCCGGCTGACACTGTTGCTGGCCACCCGCGCGGTGTTGCGCAGCGGCCGGAAGATCAGGTCGGTGTCCCGCTCGGTCGCCTGCACCAGCGCCTGTTTGACGTTGTCGTGCACCGGCGCCTCCGCCGTGGCCACGAACCGGGTGCCCATGTTGATGCCGTCCGCACCGAGTGCCAGCGCCGCGACGAGCCCGCGGGCGTCCCCGAAGCCGCCGGAGGCCAGCATCGGCACGGTGATCTTCTCGGCGGCGGCCGGGATGAGCACCAGGCCGGGGATGTCGTCCTCCCCGGGGTGCCCCGCGCACTCGAACCCGTCGATGCTGACGCCGTCGACGCCGAGTTCCTGCGCCTTCACCGCGTGCCGCACGCTGGTGCACTTGTGCAGCACCTTGACCCCCGCCGCACGGAAGACGGGCAGGTGCTCGACCGGGTTCGACCCGGCGGTCTCCACCACCGGCACCCCGGACTCGACGATCACGTCGCGGTACTCCGCGTACGGCGGGGGGTCGATCGAGGGCAGGATCGTCAGGTTCACCCCGAACGGCTTGTCGGTCATCTCCCGGCACCGGGCGATCTCCTTGGCCAGATCCTCCGGGGTGGGCTGGGTCAACGCGGTGAGGAACCCCAGCGCACCCGCCTCGGCCACCGCGGCGACCAGCTCCGCCCGGCCGACCCACTGCATTCCTCCCTGCGCGACGGGGTGCTCGACCCCGAAGACCTCGCAGAACCGCGTACGCACGTGCCTCGCCCCTTTCCGTCACTGACCGGACGGGACGGACACTACCGTGTCTAACGAGCGTTAGATATCCTCGGTGACACAGGTCTCGTCCCTCCCGGCCTCCCCGCGGCACCGGCGGACGCCGGGCGGAGGCGGAAATCGCCGCCGCCCGCGTGCAACCCGCCGCACCCGTTCTCGCGTCAATATCGGGGAACCGTTTTCCCCGGCCGATACATTCCGTGTCCGAAATGGCGTTTTCACCGGTCACGTCACCCGTTCGCCACACCGGAACAAACTATCGTCGTCCGCCATCGGCCAATTCCCGACGATCGTCGGCGTCCATTGAGCGGCTGTGCCCGCCGTTTCCGATCCGGATACTTCCATTCCTGTCCATTGGACGTAACTCACGTCACAAGGAGATGGAATGACCTCACGAAAGCGCAGGGTCGCGGCACGCCTGGGCACCACCGCGGTACTGGCCACCGGCATGGCGGCGGCGCTCGCCATCCCGGCGACCGCGGGCTCGGGAGCACCGGTCACCCCGGCGGGAGACAACGACCCGATGATCCAGGCGATGCAGCGGGATCTCGGGATGAACGCCGCGCAGGCCGAACAGCGTCTCCGGGCGGAGGCCGAGGCCCGGGGGGTCGCCGACACCGTCCGCGCCGAACTCGGGGACAGCTTCGGCGGCGCCCACTTCGACGCCGAGCGCGACACGCTGGTCGTCGGGGTGACCGACGCCGCGAAGGCGGACGAGGTCCGTGCCGCCGGCGCCGAGGCCCGGATGGTCGACGCCAGTTCCGCCGAACTGGAGAGCATCACCCAACGGCTCAACCGCGCCGAGGACCGTGCACCCGACGGGGTGACCGGGTGGTACGTCGACGTCGAGAGCAACTCGGTGGTCGTCACGACGGCGCCGAAGACCCGCGGGCAGGCCACCGCGTTCGTGAACTCCACCGGCGCCGACCGCAGCCAGGTCGAGGTCGTCGAGTCCCGCGAGCAACCCCGGGCGTTGATGAACATCTACGGCGGCAACGCCTACTACATGGGCAGCGGCGGGCGCTGCTCGATCGGCTTCGCCGTGAACGGCGGGTTCGTCACCGCCGGACACTGCGGCTCCACCGGCGAGTCCACCTCGCAGCCCAGCGGCACCTTCGCCGGCTCCTCGTTCCCGTACAACGACTACGCCTACGTGCGGACCGGCTCCGACGACACCCCGCAGCCGCTGGTGAACATGTACAACGGCTACGGCCGCACCGTGTCCGGCTCGAACGAGGCGCCGGTGGGCTCGTCGATCTGCCGGTCCGGCTCCACCACCGGCTGGCACTGCGGCACGGTCGAGGCCAAGAACCAGACCGTGCGCTACTCCCAGGGCGCCGTCTACGGCATGACCCGCACCGACGTCTGCGCCGAACCCGGCGACTCCGGCGGCTCGTTCATCTCGGGCAACCAGGCCCAGGGCATGACCTCCGGCGGCTCCGGCAACTGCACCTTGGGCGGCACCACCTACTTCCAGCCCGTCAACGAGGCACTCAACGCCTACGGACTCAGCCTCGTCACCGGCTGACCCACCGACCGGCCGGACCGGTCCGCTCCTACACCGGAACGTGGTGGCGGGGTACCTCCCCGCCACCACGTTCCGGTGTGCGCAATCGGGCGAAACGGTCGCTTCTGTAGCCGTTCCGACCAGAACGGTGCGGGTCGGCCCAGCACCCGACGCAGTACCGTTTCCGCTGTGAAACAGCGGCCGCGGAGAGTAGCCTGACCGTTGGTGATAATCCCGTGTCAGCCGATGTGTTGGCTCCAGAAGGGGTCGTCCGCCCAGGCCTCGGGAATGCCCATACCTGAACGGTTCCACCCCGGACGAGCGGCCACGAGTTCATGAAGCCGCCGTGCCCAGCTGCTGCGGGGCGAGACCGAGTCGAGTACGGACTGGAGCGAGACGAGAACCGGGTAGAGACGCTTCTTCGACCTGTCCGGGAGCGCCTCCGGCGAGCACAGCCACGAGATCGTGGGCGAGTTCGGGATCGCCGGGTAGACGCCGAGGCCGACGTTCCACAGCCGCCCGTGGTGAGCGCAGATGTTGCGCACGCGTACGTAGGTCCGCATCCAGGATCTGAGCACCTTCTCGTTCAGTCCCACGCTGGCCGCGATCGCGCTCCTGTCCGACTTCAACCGCAGGTTGCGAATCATGTGGTCCAACTGGCCGATGGTGAGGGTCTCGACCATGAGCCACGAGGGCGGCAGCTCCGGCGACCCATAGGTGGCCAGGTAGTGCTCGAGCGCAGAACGATGAACAAGCATGCCCTCACCGGCCTCGGGCGGAGCGCTGAGTTGCTCATGACACATTCTCTTGATGATCTGCAGCAGCCCACTGTGCTTGCTCGCATCTTGAAAGTGCACCGGGTCCAGGTACCAGTGCGGATCGCTATGGGTGGTCGACATGTGATCAGTGATCGCCGCGCGCACCGCGACTTCGACACGTTCCAGCGCATCCATCACCAGCAGCCGCAGCGCACGGTCGAACACATAAAGGTCCAGCACGTCGTCGAACTCGACTCCCTCGTGGAAGACATGGTCGGGACGGCCCTGCTGGAACGGGATCGTGTACGGGGAAAGCCGGTAGTAGCCGATGTGACGCAGATACCGCCTGGCCTTGTCCGAGTCGGGGATGTGTAAGCCACGCTTGGAGAGCAGCGCGATGAGATCATCATGCGCCAGCGGCGGCTTCTGGTAGTGAAGGGAACCCCGAGGCCGCAGCGGTCGGAACATGTGCGCTCCTACTCCCGGACAGAAAAAATCCCCCAAAGTGCGCTTCCGTGGAGAGGCGTGGGGGATGTAGTCACAGCAGACTAGCACGAGCAGCCGTCAGCTGCGTTCTCCCCCGGACCAGTGGCGCCTGACCTGCACAGCCGAACTCTCCCGCTGCCGGTGCGGGCGGACGGCACCACACCAACGCTGCCCACGTGGCCTCCCTCACAGGCCCCGTCCGCGGCAATTGCGTCGCCCGTCCGCCCACGCGGAGGCTAACCTGGCATTCACCCGGTGACGTACGCACCGCGACACCGTCGTCGTTCCTCTCGCGGTCTCCGGGTCCGGCCCGACACAGCACCTCCGCCCTCTTGGAGCCGCACCCTCCCATGACCGACACCGTGAGCCCGCCGACCACGGATTCCGACCCGGACACCCCCGCGCCGAAGGCGACCCTGCTGATCGGCGTGCTGGTGGTCTCGGCCTTCGTGATGATCCTCAACGAGACCATCCTCAGCGTCGCGCTGCGCGACCTCAGCGTCGACCTGAACGTGCCGACCACCACGGCACAGTGGCTGACCAGCGGGTTCCTGCTGACGATGGCGGTGGTCATCCCGACGACCGGGTTCCTGCTGGAGCGGTTCACCCCGCGCCAGATCTTCCTCTCTTCCCTTGTCCTGTTTTCCACGGGCACACTCGTGTCCGCCCTGGCACCGAGCTTCGGGCTCCTGCTCACCGGGCGGGTGGTGCAGGCCACCGGCACGGCCGTGATGCTGCCGCTGCTGATGACCTCGGTGATGCGCCTGGTCCCGGCGCACCGGCGCGGCGCGACGATGGGCACCATCACCATCGTCATCGCGGTCGCGCCCGCGGTGGGGCCGACGATCGGCGGGGCGGTCCTGGCGTCGCTGGGCTGGCGCTGGATGTTCTGGATCGTGCTGCCGTTGGCGTTGACCGCCCTGGTCATCGGGGCACTGTGGCTGCACCTCGACAGCCCGACGCGGCGGCTGCCGCTCGACCTCGTCTCGGTCGTGCTGTCCGCGATCGGATTCGGCGGCCTGCTCTACGGCCTCTCGTCCTTCGGGGAAGGGGGCGGCGGGCACCCGGTGCCGCCGTGGGCACCGATCGTGATCGGTCTCGCCGCGCTCACCGTGTTCGTGCTGCGCCAGACCCGGCTGCAACGGCACGACCGCGCGCTGCTGGACCTCCGCCCGTTCACCCACCGCAGCTTCACGGTCGCGCTGGTGCTGGCCGCACTGCTGTTCATGTGCCTGCTCGGCGCGGGGGCGATCATGCTGCCGCTGTTCCTGCAGACCGTGCTGGGCACCAGCACGTTCGTCAGCGGCCTGGCGGTGCTGCCCGGTGGTCTGGTCCTCGGGCTGCTCGGCCGCCCGGTGGGCGCGTTGTTCGACCGTGTCGGGGCCCGGCCGCTGGTGATCCCCGGCGCGTCGGCGATGGCCCTGTCGTTGTGGCTGTTCACGCTGCTCGGGCCGGGATCGCCGCTGGTGCTGGTGATCGGCATCCACATCGTGCTGATGACCGGGCTCGCCCTGATGATGACGCCGCTGATGACCGAAGCGCTCGGGAGCCTGCCCGACCACCTCTACTCACACGGCAGCGCCATCCTCACCACGCTGCAACAACTCGCGGGCGCGCTCGGCACGGCGGTCTTCG
>NZ_KE387084.1:67397-70304 GCF_000430445.1 Saccharomonospora iraqiensis subsp. iraqiensis | reverse complement strand
GTGGCCGCGCCGCAGTCGAGCGCCCGCAGCACGAACCCGGCCAGGGCGGCGGCCGTGGCGGGTTCGTCCAGCCAGCCCGAGTCACCACCGCCGAGGTAGCCGCGCAGCCGGTCGGTGGCCTGCGCCAGTCCCTCCCGGTAGAAGGCGTAGGTGGCCAGGTAGCGGGTCGGCAGCTGGGCCGGGTGCAGGTCCCAGCCCTGGTAGAAACCACGCTCCAGCGACCGGCGCACCAGCCGGGTGTGCAGCCGCCACGCCGCGTGGACCCGGTCGGAGGCGCCGACGGGCAGCACGTTGGTGGAGCCGTCGGAGAGGAACACGCCGGTGCCCGCGGCGGCCACCTGCATCACCGCCTTGGCGTGGTCGGCCGCCGGGTGTTCCATGCTCTGATGCTCGGCCGCGATGCCGCACGAGGCGGAGTAGTCGTAGGTGCCGTAGTGCAGGCCCGTGCACCGGCCCCGCGCGGCGTGCACCATGCGGGCGACGAGCACCGTGCCGTCCGGTCCGAGGATCGACTGCGGAGTCTCCACCTGGATCTCGAACCGCAGGGAACCCTCGGCCAGCCCGAGGGCGGCCTCCAGCCTCCCGCACACCAGCACCATCGCCTCGACCTGCTCCACCGAGGTCACCTTCGGCAGGGTCACCACGAACCCGTCGGTGAGCCCGCCGGCGGCGTGCAGGGTCTCGACGAACGACCACAGGGTCGTCAGACCGCGGCGGCGGGTGGGCGCCTCGAAGCTCTTGAACCGGATGCCGTGCCACGGCGGGGCCGTCCCGGACCGCACGGTGTCGGCCAGTGCCTCGGCGGCGGCGGTCACCGCCGCGTCCTCCTCCGCGTCCGGGCGGGTGCCGTAGCCGTCCTCGAAATCGACGCGCAGGTCCTCGACCGGTTCCCGTGCCAGCTTGTCCCGGATCCGGTCGTGGACCGCACGGGCGGTCTCCGTGGGCACGCCCGTCGCCCCGGCCAGGGACTCCGGGGTGTCCGCGTGTTCGTCCAGCGCGGCCGACGCCCGCGCGCCCCAGTCCGGCACGGTGGTGGCCGTGTACCGGTCGGCGGGGACGTAGACCGTGTGCACCGGCTGCCGCACGCCCCGGTCGCCAGGGAAGCGCCGGGCCAGTTCCCGATCGGCGGTGGCCAGGCGCCGGTCGAGTTCCTCGGCCAGACCCTCCACGCCGGCGCTCACGACCGCGCCCCGTCCCGGTCGGCGGTGTCCCGATCGGTGGTGTCCCGGTCGGCGGCGGCGCGGACCGCGGCGGCGACGGCCGGGGCGACCGAGTCGTCGAACACCGACGGCACGATGTAGCTGGCATTGAGCTCGGACGGCTCGACCGAGTCCGCGATCGCCTCCGCCCCGGCGAGCATCACCGCGTCGGTGATCCGGTGCGCCCCGGCGTCCAGCATGCCCCGGAACAGACCGGGGAAGGCGAGCACGTTGTTGATCTGGTTCGGGAAGTCCGACCGGCCGGTGGCCACCACCGCCGCGTGCCCACGGGCGGCGAACGGGTCCACCTCCGGGTCCGGGTTGGCCAGGGCGAACACGATCGCGTCGTCCGCCATCGCGGCGAGGTCGGCGCCGTCGAGCAGGTTCGGCGCGGACACACCGACGAAGACGTCGGAACCGGCCAGTGCCCCGGCGAGCGTGCCGGTGACCCCGCGGGGGTTGGTGTTGTCGGCGATCCACCGCCGGTCCGGGTCGAGCCCGTCGCGCTCCGGGTGGACGACCCCGTGCCGGTCGCAGGCGACGATGTCGGTGACGCCCTGGGCGTGCAGCAGCCGGATGATCGCGTGCCCGGCGGCGCCGACGCCGCTGACGACCACCCGCAGCCCCTCCCGCTTCTTGCCGACCACCCGCAGGGCGTTGGTCAGCGCCGCCAGCACCACCACGGCGGTGCCGTGCTGGTCGTCGTGGAAGACCGGGATGTCGAGCTCGTCGCGCAGCCGCCGTTCGATCTCGAAGCAGCGGGGCGCCGCGATGTCCTCCAGGTTGATCCCGCCGTACACCGTCGCCATCGACCGGACGATGTGGACGATGTCGTCCGGGTCGCGGGTGTCCAGGCACACGGGCCAGGCGTCCACCCCGGCGAACTGCTTGAACAGGGCCGCCTTGCCCTCCATCACCGGCAGCGCGGCGGCCGGGCCGATGTCGCCGAGGCCGAGCACCGCCGACCCGTCGGTGACCACGGCGACGGTGTTGCGCTTGACGGTCAGCCGCCGCGCGTCCTCGGGACGGTCCGCGATGGCCCGGCAGACCCGGGCCACCCCGGGGGTGTAGGCGCGGGAGAGGTCGTCCCGGTTGCGCAGCGGGACCCGGGGATTGACCTCGAGTTTGCCGCCGAGGTGCAGCAGGAACGTGCGGTCGCTGACCTTGCGCACGGTCACGTTCGCGACCGCGCCCAGCGCCTCGGTGATCGACTCGGCGTGGTCGGCGTCGGCCGCGTCGCAGGTGACGTCCACGACGAGCCGGTCGGCGTGCGACTCGGCCACGTCGAGTGCGGTGAGTGCGCCCCCGGCGTGGCGCACGGCGGCCACCAGGTCGCTGGTGGCGTCGGCGTGGGACGGGGTCTCCACCCGGACGGTGACGGCGTAGCCGGGACTGGTGTTGGACATCGGACCTCACTGGTGCGCGACGGACGGGATGCTCCGAACGGAAGCACGCGGCCCGGAACATCTTCAACAAACTGTTGACGTGAAGGCTGTCACAGGTGCATGCTCTCGTTCAACGGAATTCTTCTTCCGCGATCCGAAAGGTTTGATCCCATGACGTTGGACGAGTTCAACGCGGCACCGGCCGGGGAGGTGACTCCCGCGCTCCTCGCGTGCTGCGCCGCGCCCTCCTGGGCCGACGCGGTGTGCGCGGGCCGCCCGTACCCGGACGTGGACACCCTCGCCGACACGGCCGACGCCGCGGC
>NZ_KE387084.1:62390-67297 GCF_000430445.1 Saccharomonospora iraqiensis subsp. iraqiensis | reverse complement strand
GCGGCGCCTGGCCGGCGCCCCGCCACCGGGCCTCCGCACGGACCGTGACGGTGAAGCGCAGGTAGTCGTCCGCACTGGGCAGCGTCAGCTCGGCCCGCACCGCCTGCGGGAGCGGCTCGCAGGCGGTGACGACATGCTCCTGCGCCCGGTGTCCCTCTCCCTGACCGGCCCACAGCCGGCGGAACCACGCCCTCAGCACGAATGATCACTCCCCCAGATCGGATCGACCTCGTCCAGCCGGGTCCACAGCTGTTCCAACACGCCCGGCCGGTCCTGCCCCGTCGCTTCCGCGTCCGGGGGCACCGCTCTGGCCCGGCTCGTGTAGTGGACGCGCGCGATCCGGACCGAGTCGGCGTCCGTCGCCCGGACGAGATACTCGATCATGTCCTCGCTCTCCTCCCGATCGTGGTGGGCCCGTGCGGCTCCCAACCAGCCCTGCACCGCCGTGCGCAGGCACGGAGGCGGCATGGTGTCGAGCGCACGACCCCAGAAGGACACCGCCGCTTCGGGCTCGACGTGTTCGGGCGGCTCCTCCAGCAGCGTCGCGACACTCTCCGCCAGCAGAGTGAGACGCTCCGGAGGAGCGTTGTCGAACCACTCCCGCACCGAACGCAGGAACGTGGTGATTCCGAGCTCGCGCCCCAGTTTCACCAGCACCTCGCGAACCGTGCTCCGGACCGTGTCGTCCGAGGAGCCGGCCAGGTGTTTCAACCGGGTGAACGCGATCCGGGGGAACGAGAGACCGACCCCCGCACACACCTCGGCCGTCAGCAGCTGCAGATCCGCACCCGCGTCGTGCGACCATCTCAACAGCCTCGCCCGGATGTCCTGGCCGAGCGACGGGTCCAGGGCGGCGCCGGTCAACAACCGCACGGCGATCGAACGCCGGTAGCCGTCACGGTTCGGCGCGGCCTCGGTCGTTCTCCCCCATTCCCGGGCCAGATCGACCGCGACAGCGGCCCCACCCGCGGCGGCGAGTTCGAGGGACCTGTCCGCGAGACGCTCCAGGTCCGCCGCCGTCAGGTCTCGGCGTCGGCGCGGTATCCCGCCGAGCCACGACGTCAGCACGTCGCGCAGCACCGGGTGCTCGCGCCACACGTGCCGGAGCACCAGCGGCCCGAACGTCTCCGACCGGAACGTGGCGGTCTCCGGGTCGGAGTAGGCGTCCTCGGCGGCATGCCGGAACCACCGCGCGTACGGACTCGGCTGCAGCAACGGCGGCGGTGGCTCCCGGTGCAGACCGTTGTGTTCGAGCAACAGGTCGGCGGCGGCCACCACGTGCTCCACGGCCGCCCCTTCGAGCGATGCGGTCGCCAGCAGCAGTGCCAATCCCTCGGCGTCGTCCTCGTCCTGCCGGGCGCGGATCCGCTCCCGCAGGGCGTCCTCCGACTCCCCGGACAGGTCCCGCAGCGCGTTCCGGAGCGCGTGCGCCGGTTCCTCATCCCGTGACATCCGATATTCGACGGCGTCCGCAAGCTGTTTCACCCGTGGTGGCCACAGGTTCTCCAGTTCCTCCGCGGTGCCGGTCTCGGTGACGAGGCGGGGGACGTCGACACCGGTGAGGTGCCGGGCGAGAACCGCTTCCGACGAGGGTTTCCCGAGCTCGTGCACCCGGCCGGGGAAATGCTCGGAGAACTCTCCCCTGCTCTCCCACGGAACGACGAGGATCAGATAGCTCCGGTGACCGGCGAGTTCCCGGCTGAACGCGACGAGCTGCCTGCGTGCCTCCGGCAGATCCTCGGCCGCCGCGCGCCCGTCGATCAGCACCACCGCGGGGGCGTCCCGAGCCAGCAGCTCGTCGGCGGCCAGCCCGAGGGCGGGATCGAGCAGTTCCTCCCGCACCTCGAGCTGCGGGTACTCCCGCTGCAACTGGTGGCCCAGGCGCAGACCCGCGCTGAACTGACCGCCTTCGTCCGCCTGTGCCACGAGCACGAGGACCCGCTCACGCCGAAGGACGTCGAGCGCCGCCGGCCCGTCCCGGTCGTCGTCCCCGAGCAACCCGGGCGGCGCGACGTAGCTGTCCGCGCGTTGGGCGAGGGCCGCGGGATCCTGCAGACCGCGATCGTGCCGTGGCCGGGCCTCGGCCCGGGCCGACGGGCCGACCTGCACGGTCTCGGCGTAGATGGTGGTCGTGACCTCGGTGAGGTCGCGTCCCGCGGTCCTGTGCCCGTTGCCGCTGACCGAGATGTCGGAGACCGGATTCCCCGAGCTCGACGGCATCGGCTGTTCCCCCGGTACGGAGGTGCCCGGGCTGTCCCCGTCCGACCCGAGAATGCCGAACGCGTCGACGTCGTGTGCGGCCATCGGGGTCACCACCCGGCCCGATCCGCGGTCCCGCCGGTGCGGCGGCCACTGGCCGGTCCGAAGTTCGCGTCACCCCGGGTGGAGACGTCTCCGGTGATCTCGGTGGACGACTGGGTGACGTCGCGTCCCGCGGTGACGTGCCCGTCGCCGGACACGACGATGCCGCTGCCACTGGCGTCGCCCACCGTGTGCTGCCGGACCCCGCCGTGCACCACCCCGCTCTGGGCGACCCCGTGCGCGTCACCGGTGACGGTGTTGGACACGGGAGCCGGTCCGGACCCGGCGTCCGCGGCCCCCGCCTCCTCCGGCGTGTCCGTGTCGTCTCCTCCGGGCAGCAGCACTGCCCGGAGCAGGTCCCCGGAGGGGGCGGGCACCCGCAGGTAGCCCGTTCCGGAGTATTCCTTCGCCGCCAGCTCCAGCGGCGCCTCCACGAATTCGCTCGGCCGCCGCTCGGTCCGCTCCGCCCGCACGATCTCCTCCATGACGGTGCCGGACAGCACCGAGGCCACCAGGGTCACCTCCGGGTCGGAGTGGTCCAGCAGCCGGCGGACCGGTTCCGCGTCGAGCATTCGCCCGGCGTCGACCATGACCCGGCCCGCCGGGGAGTCGGCCAGCAGCGCGTCGAAAGCGCCCACCGGCCCGTAGTGCAGGCTCGTGCGCAGGCGCAGCTCGATCCCGGATGCCCGGAAACCCTTGACCCGCCGACGCAGCTCGACCTGCAGCGCGTCGAAGAACCCGTCCACCACGGCGGCCACCAGCTCCGGGCGGACGCCGACGAGATAGCCGTCGCCGCGGAAGGCGTGGAACCGGTGTCCCCGCCAGGCCTCGGCGAGCCCCACCCGGTCCGCCGCCGCCCGGAGCACGGCGGGGAGTTCGCGCTGGATCGTCTCCTGTTGTGCGGTGGTGTGCCGACTGAAGTGACGGACGTCCACGGCGAGGATGCCGAGGTGCTCACCGGGGTGCCGGTCGGGGGCCGGGGATGACTGGTCCACGTCGAAACCTCCACAAGATCGGATGATCGCTGTCGACGCCGAGCGTGCCGGGGAGTCACCGCCGGTTCTGTCCGGAACCGGACACATCCGGGTCGGCGAGTCCGGCGAGGTCGAGGATCTCCAGCCGTCCCCGCGCCACCCGGATCAGGCCGCGTGCCTTCCACTCCGCGAGCACGGGTGTGACCGCGGAGCGCGCGAGGCCGAGGGCCGCCGCGAGCTCCTGCTGGGACAGGCAGATCAGGCGCGGGGCCGGGTGGTCGGGGCCGGCCGCCGCCACCAGGGTGTCGAGGAGGTCGGCCAGCCGGGTCGCCGTCGGGTGGTGTGCCAGCCGCCAGGCGTGTGCGGCACTTTCCCGGAGTTTGTCCAGGATGTAGCCGTTCAGCTGCGTCTCGAGGGCGAACCGACGGAGCAGGTCCCCGAACCGCCGATCGGGCAGCCGCACCGTGATCCCCGGTTCGATCGCAACCACCGTCGCCGACCGGGGCTTGCCGTCGCGTTCGGAGAACTCCCCCACCACGTCCCCCGGGCCGCGCACCGCGAGCATGATCTCGCGGCCGTCCGGTTCGGCGTAGCGGACCGCCAGCCGGCCGGACAGGCACAACAGGGTCCACCCACCCGGGTCGCCCTGCCGCAGCAGGGGTTGCCGCGCCCGGTGACGGGTCCGCACCCCCGCGCCCACGAGACTCGCCCACGCCTCGGTCGGAACGACGGCACGAAAGCCGCGTGCCCCGGGTGACCACCCCGGCTGCCTCGCTTCCCGCACACGATCATGTGTACGCGCCGCCCCGGCCGTGTGGGACGGAAACCGTCAAGATCACCCCGACGGGGACGGTCGGGCAACTCTCCGTACCCGGAGCCGGAACACCCCGGCGGATAACGGTCACCCGGTCAGCAGGAGCACCCCCGTGACGATCAGGGCGACGACCTTCACCGCCTCCAGGGCGATGTAGACGTAGTGGTTCCGCGACCTCGGGACGTCCTCGCCCGCGAGCACGCGGTCCGACCGTCGGGACAGCGCGGGCCGCACCGCGACGAGCTGCACGGCCAGCGTCCCGACGACCACGGCTCCCGCGGTCAGCATCCCGACCGGGGGCAGGGCGACCACCGCCGCGACCACCAGCACCACCGCCAGCACGGTCTCGGCGACGTTGAGGGCACGGAAGACCAGCCGCCCGATACCGAGGCCGATCCGCAGCGTCACCTCCGGGGCGCGGAACTTGAGCGGCGCCTCGAGGAACGAGATCGCCAGCACCATGCCCAGCCAGACGAACACCGCCGCCGTCGCCACCGCCTGCGCGGCACCCATCACGTCTCCCTCCGCCGGAAGAACCCGATCATCCCGATCCTACGAACCCGACCCCGCCGGAGGGCGCGGGCTCAGCCCCGGGAACGGTTCAGGTAGTTGTAGACGGTGAACCGGGTGACGCCGAGCGCCTCGGCGACGGTCTCGGCCGACTTGCGGTAGTGGAAGGCGCCCCGTTCCTCCAGCAACCGGACGGCGCGTTGCTTCTCCGCGCGCGGCAGCTCGGCGAGCGGGGCGCCCAGTTCCGCGGCGAGGTCGTCGAGCAGGCCGGCGAGCCCCGCGGTGCCCGCGCTGCCCTCGTTCGGCAG
>NZ_KE387084.1:55431-62290 GCF_000430445.1 Saccharomonospora iraqiensis subsp. iraqiensis | reverse complement strand
CCGCGGCACGCGGGCTCGGCGCCGACGAGGTGGACCGGGCACTCGCGGCGCACCCGCGCATCGGGGAGCGCGCCGAGGGAGCCGACACGGAGTCCGCGTGGTCCCGACAGGAGCAGGCCGGGGTGGACGCCGAGGAGGCGACCAGGCGGGCACTCGTCGAGGCCAACCGCGCGTACGAGGAGAAGTTCGGCCGGGTCTTCCTGATCTGCGCCACCGGACTGTCCTCCGACGAGATCCTCACCGCGCTGCGCACGCGACTGGACAACGACCCCGCCCGCGAGGCCGACGTCGTCGCCGACGAGCTCCGCAAGATCGCGGTGCTGCGGGTGCGGAAGTTGGTGACGGCATGAGCGCGGTCACCACCCACGTCCTGGACACCGCCGCGGGCCGCCCCGCCGCCGGCGTCCCGGTGCGACTCGAACGGGCGAACGGCGCCACCGTCCTCGCCGAGGCCGTCACGAACGGCGACGGCCGCGTGCCCGACCTCGGCCCAAACGAACTCGACGCGGGTCACTACCGGCTGGTGTTCGACACCGCCGCCTACTTCGCCGCCACCGGGCAGACCGGCTTCTTCCCCGAGGTGGTCATCACCTTCGTGCTGGCCGACCCCACGCAGCACTACCACGTGCCCGTGCTGCTGAGCCCCTTCGCCTACTCGACCTACCGCGGGAGCTGACATCATGGCCATCGTTCTCGGCCCGAACCAGTACGGCAAGGCCCAGACCCACCTCGTCCGCGTCCAGCGGGACACCCCCCGGCACGAGATCCGCGACCTCACCGTCTCCACCGCCCTGCGCGGCGACTTCGGCGCCGCCCACGTCGACGGCGACCAGGGCGACGTGCTGCCCACCGACACCCAGAAGAACACCGTCTTCTCCTTCGCCGAGGAACACGGCGTCGGCACGATCGAGGACTTCGCCCTGGCGCTGGCCGAGCACTTCCTCGCCCAGGCCCCCGCCGCCACCGGGGCCCGCATCGAGATCGACGAGACCCCGTGGCAACGCATCGCCACCGGCGACGGGGAGCACGACCACGCCTTCGTCCAGTCCGGCCTCGGCACCCGCACCACCGTGGTCAACGTCGACGGCCGCGGCGCGGACCGCACCGCCCACGTCGTCTCCGGCATCAAGGACCTCACCGTCCTGAAGTCGACCGGGTCCGAGTTCCACGGTTTCCTCAAGGACCGCTACACCACACTCGCCGAGACCGACGACCGCATCCTGGCGACCTCCCTGATCGCCCGGTGGCGCTACGGCACCACGGACGTGTCCTGGGACGAGACCTTCGCCTCGGTGCGCGGCCTGCTGCTGGCCCGGTTCGCCGAGATCCACAGCTACGCCCTCCAACAGAGCCTCTACGGCATGGGCCACACGGTGCTGGAGAAACACCCGGACATCGCCGAAATCCGGTTCTCCGCGCCGAACAAGCACCACTTCCTGGTGGATCTGTCCCCGTTCGGGGTGGACAACCCGAACGAGGTCTTCCACGCCGCCGACCGCCCGTACGGGCTGATCGAGGCAACCGTCCAGCGCGACGACGCCCCCGAGGCCGGCGCGGCCTGGCACGCCGTGCCCGGCTGGGTCTGACGACACCCGCAGGAGGTCAGCAATGACGCTGTTCCAGCGCTCGTCGAAGTACCGCGGCCGGCCCGAGGACGAGCTGTACTCGCTGCCGAAGCTGCTCGCCTACGGCACCCAGCACATCCTCACCATGTACGGCGGGGTCATCGCGCCCCCGCTGATCGTCGGCGGCGCGGCCGGGCTGTCGGCGGCCGACACGGCCCTGCTCGTCACCGCGGGCCTGTTCCTCAGTGGCCTGGCGACGCTGCTGCAGACCCTCGGCATCGGCCCGGTGGGCAGCCGCCTGCCGATCGTGCAGGGCATCTCGTTCGCCAGCGTGTCCACCATGGTGGCCATCGCCTCGGAGGGCGGGGTGCGCCCGGTGTTCGGGGCGATCATCGTGGCCGGGCTGATCGGCCTGGTCGCCTCGTCGTTCTTCGCCCAGCTCGTCCGATTGTTCCCCGCCGTGGTGAACGGCACGATCATCACGGTCATCGGTCTGTCCCTGATGCCGGTCGCGTTCACCTGGGCCCAGGGCGGTGACGGCGCCGAGGACTTCGGCTCGATGGCCAACATCGGCTACGCCGGACTCACCCTGGTGATCATCCTGGCGATCAGCAAACTGTTCCAGGGCGCGATCTCCCGGCTGTCCATCCTGATCGGCCTGGTGATCGGCACCCTGATCGCGACACTGACCGGCAAGGCCGACTTCTCCGGGGTCGGCGAGGCCGACGTGTTCGCGCTGCCCGCCGTGCTGCACTTCGGCACGCCCACCTTCCAGGTCGGCGCGATCGTCTCGATGACCATCGTCATCTTCGTGATCATGGTGGAGACGACCGCCGACATCCTCGCCATCGGCGAGATCGTGGAGACCGACGTCGACGCGAAACGGGTGGCCGCCGGGCTGCGGGCCGACATGGGCGCGACCACCGTGGCGCCGCTGTTCGGCACCTTCCCCGCCAGCGCCTTCGCCCAGAACGTCGGACTCGTCGCGCTGACCGGCATCAAGAGCCGGTTCGCGGTCGCCGTCGGCGGCGGGGTGCTGCTGCTGCTCGGCCTGCTGCCGGTGGTCGGCGCCGTCGTCGCGGCGATCCCGTACCCGGTGCTCGGTGGGGCCGGCATCGTACTGTTCGGCTCCGTGGCCGCCAGCGGCATCCGCACCCTCGCCCGGGTGCAGTACCAGGACAACCTGAACATGGTGATCGTGTCGGTGTCGATGGCGTTCGGCATCATCCCGATCGCCGCGCCCGAGTTCTGGGACGCCTTCCCCGAGTGGCTCGGCATGATCATGCACTCCGGCATCAGCGCCGCCGCCGTCGTCGCCGTGCTGCTCAACCTGCTGTTCAACGAACTGTCCTTCGGCAACAAGCCCGGACCGTCGGTGTTCGAGGCCGCCGAGACCAGCATCGACCAATTCGGCGACACGCTGGACGACGACATCCCGGACGGCGAGACGCACCGCCGCGAGTCCCCCTCCGGGAGTGACCGCCCCGGCGGGGCCGACCCCGCCGACGTCCCGTCCCACCGGACGGAGGAACCGAGGTGACCCCCATGTCCCACACCCTGCCCTACGCGGTGAACTGCTCGCTGCTGTTCACCGAACTGCCCGTGCACGAACGCCCGGCCGCGGCGAAGGCCGCGGGCTTCGACGCCGTCGAGTTCTGGTGGCCGTTCGCCGAGGCCGTGCCCGGCGACGCCGAGGTCGACCGGTTCGTCGCCGCCGTCACCGACGCGGGCGTCCGGCTCGTCGGACTCAACTTCTTCGCCGGCGACCTGCCCGGCGGCGACCGCGGCCTGGTGTCCTGGCCGGACCGCGCGGGCGAGTTCCGGGACAACGTCGACGTCGTCGCCGGCATCGGCGAGCGCCTGGGCACACCCGGATTCAACGCCCTCTACGGCAACCGCCTCGACACGGTCGCCGACCACGAGCAGGACGCCCTGGCCGTGGAGAACCTCGCGCTGGCCGCCCGGGCCGTCGGCCGGTTCGGCGGCACGGTGCTGGTGGAACCGGTCAGCGGGCCACAGCCGTACCCGCTGCGCACCGCCGCCGACGCGCTCACCGTCCTCGACCGGGTGCGCGCCGAGGCCGGCACGACCAACGTCGGCCTGCTCGCCGACCTCTACCACCTCGCGGTCAACGGCGACGACGTCGACGCGGTCATCGCCGAGCACACCCCGCGGGTGGCGCACGTGCAGATCGCCGACTCCCCCGGCCGCAACCAACCCGGCACGGGCGAATTGCCCCTGGACAAACACCTCGCCGACCTGCAGGCCGGTGGCTACTCCGGCTGGGTCGCCCTGGAGTACAAGCCCACCGGCGCCACCGTCGACAGCTTCGACTGGATCCCACCGCAGCGCCGCCGCGCCTGAGACCACCCGAGCGAGACCGATCCCCGATCCCGAAGGAGCCCCCGACTCATGAGCACCATCGCATTCCTCGGCCTCGGCATCATGGGCAGCCCGATGGCCTGCCACCTGGCCCGCGCCGGCCACGACGTCGTCGGGTACAACCGCACCCCGGACAAGACCCGGCCGCTGACCGAGGCCGGCGGCCGCGCCGCCTCCTCGATCGCCGAGGCGGTCACCGGCGCCGACGTGGTCTGCGTGATGGTCCCCGACTCGCCGGACGTGCAGCAGGTCCTGGCCGGCGAGGGCGGGGTGTTCGCGCACGCTGCCCCCGGCACCCTGGTGATCGACTTCTCCAGCATCCGCCCGGACGTCACCGTCGCGCTCGACGAACAGGCCCGGCACCGGAAACTGCGGCTGCTCGACGCCCCGGTGTCCGGCGGTGAGGCGGGCGCCCGCAACGCCACCCTCTCGATCATGGTCGGCGGCAGCGAGGCCGACTTCGCCGAGGCGAAGCCGCTGTTCGACACGGTCGGCGGCACCGTCGTCCACGTCGGACCGAGCGGCTCGGGCCAGACCGTCAAGGCCGCCAACCAGCTCATCGTCGCCTCGAACATCCAGGCGCTGTCCGAGGCCGTCGTCTTCCTGGAGTCCTACGGCGTGGACACCGACGCCGCGCTGGAGGTCCTCGGCGGCGGCCTGGCCGGGTCGAAGGTGCTCGACCAGAAACGGCAGAACATGCTCACCCGCTCGTTCGACCCCGGCTTCCGCATCGAACTGCACCACAAGGACATGGGCATCGTCACCGCCGCCGCCCGCGAGGCCGGGGTCGTCACCCCCGTCGGGGCGCTGGTCGCCCAGCTCATGGCCGCCGCGAAGGCCGCGGGCGACGGCGGGCTCGACCACTCGGGCCTGCTGCGCGGCGTCGAGCGGCTCAGCGGCCGCACCGACAGATGACCACCCGCGGGGGCCGGTGGGCCCCCGCCGCCAGAGACGGAGGGAACACATGGCACGCATGCGAGCCGTCGACGCCGCGGTCCTCATCCTGGAGAAGGAGGGGGCGACGCAGACCTTCGGGCTGCCGGGCGCCGCGATCAACCCGTTCTACAGCGCGATGCGGGCGCACGGCGGGATCCGGCACGTGCTGGCCCGCCACGTCGAGGGCGCCTCGCACATGGCCGAGGGCTACACCCGGGCCGCGCCGGGCAACATCGGCGTGTGCGTGGGCACCTCCGGCCCGGCCGGCACCGACATGATCACCGGGTTGTACTCGGCGTCGGCCGACTCGATCCCGATCCTGTGCGTCACCGGGCAGGCCCCGGTCGACAAACTGCACAAGGAGGACTTCCAGGCCGTCGACATCTCCTCGGTCGCCGCACCGGTGGCGAAGTGGGCGGTCACCGTCCTGGAGGCCGCCCAGGTGCCGGGTGCGTTCCAGAAGGCGTTCCAGCTCATGCGCCAGGGCCGCCCGGGGCCGGTGCTGATCGACCTGCCGCTGGACGTGCAGCAGGCCGAGATCGAGTTCGACCCGGACACCTACGAACCGCTGCCGGTGGCGACCCCGGCGGCGAGCCGGGCGCAGGCCGAGCGGGCACTGGCGATGCTGTGCGAGGCGGAGCGCCCGCTGATCGTGGCCGGGGGCGGGGTCGTCAACGCCGACGCCGCCGACACGCTCGTCGAGTTCGCCGAACTGGTCGACGTGCCCGTGGTGCCCACGCTGATGGCGTGGGGCGCGATCCCGGACGACCACCCGCTGACCGCGGGCATGGTCGGACTGCAGACCTCGCACCGCTACGGCAACGCCACCCTGCTGGCGAGCGACTTCGTGCTCGGCATCGGCAACCGGTGGGCCAACCGGCACACCGGCGGGCTCGACACCTACACCGCCGACCGCACGTTCGTGCACGTCGACGTCGAACCGACGCAGATCGGCCGGGTGTTCGCCCCCGACTACGGCATCGTGTCCGACGCGGGCGCCGCGCTGGAGCGGTTCGTCGAGGTGGCCCGCGAATGGAAACGGGACGGGCGACTGCCGGACCGGACCGACTGGACACAGCAGTGCCGCCGGCGTCGCGGAACCATGCTCCGCCGGACCCACTTCGACACCGTGCCGGTCAAACCGCAGCGGGTCTACGAGGAGATGAACCGCGCCTTCGGCCCGGACGTGCGCTACGTCAGCACGATCGGCCTGTCCCAGATCCAGGCCGCGCAGCTGCTGCACGTCCACCGGCCCCGGCACTGGATCAACGCCGGCCAGGCCGGCCCGCTCGGGTGGACGGTGCCCGCGGCACTCGGGGTGGCCACCGCCGAGCCGGACGCCACCGTGGTCGCCCTGTCCGGCGACTACGACTTCCAGTTCCTCGTCGAGGAACTGGCGGCGGGCGCGCAGTTCCGCATCCCGTACCTGCACGTGCTGGTGAACAACTCCTACCTGGGGCTGATCCGACAGGCGCAGCGCGGGTTCGACATGGACTACTGCGTGCAACTGTCGTTCGACAACATCAACTCCCCCGAACTCGGCGGCTACGGCGTCGACCACGTCAAAACCGTCGAGGGACTGGGCTGCCAGGCGATCCGGGTGTTCGAGCCGGACGACATCCTGCCCGCGTTCGAGAAGGCGCGGACACTGATGGCCGAACACCGCGTGCCCGTGGTCGTCGAGGTGATCCTGGAGCGCGTCACCAACGTGTCCATGGGCACCGAGATCGACAACGTGGTCGAGTTCGAGGACCTCGCCGAACACCCCGACCACGCCCCCACGGCGATCGCGCTCGCCGACTGACCGCACCGGCCCCACCGCCACACGCCGGAGAGGACCCCCCATGCCCACCGTGCTCGTCGCACCCGACAAGTTCAAAGGGTCGGCCACCGCCGCCGAGGTGGCCGAGGCGGTCGGCACCGGCCTGCGGCGGGTCCTGCCGCACGCGCGGGTGCGTGCCGTCCCCGTCGCCGAC
>NZ_KE387084.1:30666-55331 GCF_000430445.1 Saccharomonospora iraqiensis subsp. iraqiensis | reverse complement strand
CCGCCGCGGCCGCGGGCGTGCCCGTGGTGGCGGTGTGCGGCACGAACACCCTGCCCACCACCCGGCTGCGCACCGCGGGCATCCACACCGCCTACGCGCTCACCGACCTGGAACCCGACGTGGCGGTGTGCCTGCGCGACGCGGCCCGGCTGCTGCGGGCCCTCGGCGAACGGATCGCCACCGACCTCCCCACCCTCACCCGTGAGAAAGGCACCGACCAGTGACCCTCACCCCCGACCGGGCGGACACCCCGTACCCGGTGATCAGTGACGGCCTGCCGAGCCAACTGCCCGACGTCGACCCCGCGCAGACCCGCGACTGGGTCGACGCGCTGCGCACGGTCGTCGAGACCGAGGGCCCGCACCGCGCCCGGTTCCTCCTGCTGCGGATGCTGGAACAGGCCCGCGGCCTGCACCTCGGCGTCCCGGCGTTGTCCTCGACCGACTACGTCAACACCATCCCCACCGAGCGCGAACCCTGGTTCCCCGGCGACGAGACGCTGGAACGCCGCATCCGGCGCATCATCCGCTGGAACACCGCCGTGATGGTGACCCGCGCGAACCGGCCGGAGATCGGCGTCGGCGGGCACATCGCCACCTACCAGTCGGCCGCCGCGCTGTACGAGGTCGGGTTCAACCACTTCTTCCGCGGGCGCGACCATCCCGGCGGCGGCGACCAGGTGTTCCTCCAGGGACACGCCTCCCCCGGCATCTACGCGCGGGCGCACCTGGAGGGCCGGTTCGACGAGCAGCGGCTCGACGGGTTCCGCCAGGAGCTGTCCCGCGGCGGCGCCCGGCGGTCGCTGTCGTCGTACCCGCACCCCCGGCTGATGCCGGACTTCTGGGAGTTCCCCACCGTGTCCATGGGACTGGGCCCGATCAACGCGATCTACCAGGCGCGGTTCAACCGCTACCTGCACGCCCGCGGCATCGCCGACACCAGCGGACAACGGGTGTGGGCGTTCCTCGGCGACGGCGAGATGGACGAACCCGAATCGCTCGGCCCGATCGGACTCGCCGCCCGCGAGGAACTCGACAACCTGATCTTCGTGGTGAACTGCAACCTGCAACGCCTCGACGGGCCGGTGCGCGGCAACGGCAAGGTGATGCAGGAACTGGAGTCGTTCTTCCGGGGCGCGGGCTGGAACGTGGTCAAGGTCGTCTGGGGCCGCGAGTGGGACAAACTCCTCGCCGCCGACCGGGACGGGGTGCTGGTGGAGGCCATGAACACCACCCCGGACGGACAGTTCCAGACCTACGCCACCGAGTCCGGTGCCTACATCCGCGACCACTTCTTCGGCCGGGACCCCCGGTTGCGGGCGCTGGCCGAGCACCTGACCGACGCCGAACTGGAGCGGCTGCCGCGCGGCGGGCACGACTACCGCAAGATCTTCGCCGCCTACCGGGCCGCCACCGAGCACACCGGCCAGCCGACCGTGGTGCTGGCGCACACGGTGAAGGGCTGGACCCTGCCGCACTCGATGGCCTCCCGCATGGCCAACCACCAGATGAAGAAGATGACCGCCGACGACCTCAAGGTGTTCCGCGACCGGCTGGAGCTGCCGATCACCGACGAGGCGATCGACGCGGGCGCCGACCGGGGACTGCCGCCCTACTACCACCCCGGCGCCGACTCCGAGGAGGTGCGCTACCTGCTCGACCGGCGCGCCGAACTCGGCGGGTTCGTCCCCGAGCGGCGGCGCACCGACCCCCCGCTGCCGCAGCCGCCGGACAAGACCTGGGCCGGGCTGCGCACGGGCTCCGGCGACACCCCTGTGGCGACCACGATGGCGTTCGTGCGGCTGCTCAAGGAACTGATGCGGGACCCCGGGATCGGCCACCGGATCGTGCCGATCGTTCCCGACGAGGGCCGCACCTTCGGCATGGACTCGCTGTTCACCAACGCCCGGGTGTACTCGCCGCACGGCCAGACCTACGAGTCGGTCGACCGGGCGCTGCTGCTGTCCTGGAAGGAGGCCGAGGCGGGCCAGATCCTGCACGAGGGCATCAGCGAGGCCGGGTCGATGGCCTCGGCGACCGCGGCGGGCACCGCCTACGCCACCCACGGCGAACCGATGATCCCGGTGTACCTGTTCTACTCGATGTTCGGGTTCCAGCGCACCGGCGACGCGGCCTGGGCCTTCTCCGACCAGATGGCGAAGGGGTTCCTGCTCGGCGCCACCGCCGGCCGCACCACCCTCAACGGCGAGGGCCTGCAGCACGAGGACGGGCACTCACTGCTGCTGGCCTCCACCAACCCGGCGTGCGTGGCCTACGACCCGGCGTTCGCCTTCGAGGTGGCCCACATCGTCCGCGACGGCCTGCGCCGGATGTACGGCGAGGCGTCCGAGGACATCTGGTACTACCTCACCGTCTACAACGAACCGTACCCGCAGCCGCCCGAACCGGACGGACTCGACGTCGACGGCCTGCTCCAGGGGCTGTACCGGTACGCGCCGCGCCCGGACGTCGCCGCCGACGCCCCCGCCGCGCGGATCCTGGCCTCCGGGGTCGCGGTGCCGTGGGCACTGCGCGCCCGGGATCTGCTGGCCGACGAGTGGGGGGTGGCCGCCGAGGTGTGGTCGGCACCGTCCTGGACCGAACTGCGCCGCGAGGCCCTCGCCTGCGACGAGCACAACCGCGCGCACCCCGGGGAGACGCCCCGGCAGCCGCACGTGACCACCGCGCTCGCCGGTGACGACGCGCCGGTGGTCGCCGTCAGCGACTGGATGCGCGCCGTGCCGGACCAGATCCGGCCGTGGGTGCCGGCCCGCTACACCTCGCTCGGCACCGACGGGTTCGGCTGCTCGGACACCCGGTTCGCGCTGCGGCGGCACTTCGGTGTGGACGCCGAGTCGATCGTGGCCGCCACCCTCGGCGAACTGGTGGCCACCGGTGCGGTCGAACCACGGATTTTGCACGAGGCGCGCCGGCGTTACCGCCTCGACGAGCCCGACTTCTACCCGGGCGGACTGTCCGCGGGCGGTGACGCGTGAGGAACAGCGGCGACAGGGACGGAGAGAACACGATGAACGGCAGCGCTCTGGTGATCCGGGCCCGGCGGGCGGTGACCCCCGCCGGGGAACGACCGGCCGCCGTGGTGGTGCGCGACGGCACGATCCTCGGGGTGGAGGCGTACGACGCCGACGTCGGCGGTGCCGAGGTGGTGCACCTCGCCGACGACGAGGTGCTGCTGCCCGGCCTCGTCGACGCGCACGTGCACGTCAACGACCCCGGCCGCGCCGAATGGGAGGGATTCGCCACCGCCACCCGCGCCGCCGCGGCGGGCGGGGTCACCACCCTGGTGGACATGCCGCTGAACAGCCTCCCACCCACGGTCGACGTCGCCGCGCTGACGACGAAACGGGAGGCCGCCCGGGGACGGCTGGCCGTCGACGTCGGATTCTGGGGCGGCGCCGTTCCGGGCAACGTCACCGAACTGCGCGGCCTGCACGAGGCGGGCGTGTTCGGCTTCAAGTGCTTCACGCTGCACTCCGGCGTCGACGAGTTCCCCCCGCTGGACGACGGGCAGCTCCGCGCGGCCATGCGCGAGATCGCCGCGTTCGACGGGCTGCTCATCGTGCACGCCGAGGACCACCACACGATCGAATCCGCCCCGGCCTGCCACGGCACCGACTACCACGGCTTCCTCGCCTCCCGACCGGACGAGGCGGAACGCCGCGCGGTGCGCCACGTGATCGACCTCGCCCGGGAGACCGGCTGCCGGGTGCACATCCTGCACGTCTCCAGCGCCGACGTGGTGCCGGTGCTGGCCGAGGCCCGCGCCGAGGGGCTCCCGGTCACCGCCGAGACGTGCCCGCACTACCTCGCGCTGGCCGCCGAGGACGTCCCCGCCGGGGCGACCGAGTTCAAGTGCTGCCCCCCGATCCGGGGCCGGGCCAACCGGGAACGGCTGTGGGAGGCGCTGCGCGACGGGGTGCTCGACTCGGTGGTCAGCGACCACTCCCCCAGTACCGTCGACCTCAAGAACCCGGACACCGGCGACTTCGGCACGGCCTGGGGCGGGGTGTCCTCGCTCCAACTCGGCCTGCCCGTGGTCTGGAGCCAGGCCCGGCGCCGCGGCCACACCCTGTCCGACGTGATCGGCTGGATGGCCCACGGCCCCGCCGCGCAGACCGGCATGACCCGCAAGGGCCGCCTCGCCCCCGGCCACGACGCCGACCTCTGCGTGTTCGCGCCGGACGAGGAGTTCGTCGTCGACGTGCGCGCCCTGCACCACCGCAACGCGATCTCGCCGTACGACGGGCACCGGCTCACCGGCGTGGTGCGCCGCACCTGGCTGCGCGGCGCGCCGGTCGACGTCGACGCCGCCCCGCGGGGGCGGATGCTCGACCGCGACGAGGCCCGACCGACGAGGCCCGACTGACGAGGCCCGATTGACGAGGCCGATCCACCCCGGATGACAGGAGAGCGAGCATGAGCGGCCGGTACTACGCACCCACGGGCGGGCTGCCGCCCCAGACCCGGCTCACCACCGACCGGGCCGTGTTCACCGAGGCCTACGCGGTGCTGCCGCGCGACACCATGACCGACATCGTCACCAGCAGGCTGCCGTTCTGGGACGACACCCGGCTGTGGATCCTCGCGCGGCCGATGTCCGGCTTCGCCGAGACGTTCGCCCAGTACCTCGTCGAGGTCTCCCCCGGCGGCGGGTCGGAGCACCCCGAACCCGACCCGCACGCCGAGGCGGTGCTGTTCGTCGTCGACGGCGAACTCACGATCACCGTCGACGACGAGCGGCACGTCCTGGGCGCGGGCGGCTACGCCTTCCTCCCACCCGGCACCACCTGGACCGCGCGCAACGCCGGTTCGGCACCCGCGCGGTTCCACTGGATCCGCAAGACCTACTCGTACGTCGACGGGATCGCGGTGCCCGAGCCGTTCGTCGTCGACGAACGCGACATCGACCCCGTCCCGATGCCGGACACCGACGGCGCGTGGGCCACCACCCGGTTCGTCGACCCCACCGACCTCCGGCACGACATGAACGTCAACATCGTCACGTTCGAACCGGGTGCGGCGATCCCGTTCCCGGAGACTCACGTGATGGAACACGGCATCTCCGTGCTGCAGGGCAAGGGCGTCTACCTGCTCAACCGCGACTGGGTGGAGGTCCAGGCGGGCGATTTCCTGTGGCTGCGCGCGTTCTGCCCGCAGGCGTGCTACGCGGGCGGCCCGGAGCCGTTCCGCTACCTGCTCTACAAGGACGTCAACCGCCACCCCGCCCTCGGTGCGGCACCGCCGTGGACCGCCCCGAGGGGGTCCTGACCCGTCCCCGGACGGACCGTGGCCCCTGCCCGTCCACGGCCCGGCTCACGCCGGTTCGAGCTCGCCGGGCCGCCAGGTCCCGTCGAACCAGCTCCGCGACGGGCCGTAGAGCCGCAGGAGGACGAAGAACCCCTTGCCCGCGACGGTGCGGATCCGGTTCCCCTCCCGGCCCCGCGGCGTGTCCGGGCCGAAGTGGACGACCGTGTCGCCGTTGCCCTCGGTCCGCACCTCGCCGGAGAGGCTGTGCACGCTCGGATACGGATCCCCGGTGCGCAGCAGCGACCGGGTGGTGGTGTCGTAGACGTCGACGGACCAGAAGTTCTCCGCCGGGATGCCCTTCGGCAGGGTGAGCGTGTAGTTCCGGCCGCCGTCGAGCCAGGCGCCCGTCGCGTCCTCCGCCGTGTAGGCGTACTGCGACCCGGCCCCGACAGCCGCCCGCGCCATCGCCGGGGAGACCACGACCGCCGCGTAGTGGAACGCGGCGCGGGCGTCCAGCTGACGCGCACCGTCCGGGGTGCGGAACTCGTGGCTGCCCGAGGGGAACAGGTTCTTCCAGGAACCGTCCGCGTAGTGGTAGAAGCTCGGGTCCCGCAGCTTGAACACCAGCGTCCGCACCAGCCCCGCCCCGATCCGGGCGGCGTTGTCCAGGATCGAGCGCATCCGTTCGTCCGGTGCGAAGACCCGGCCGGGCACGATGCCGAGCGCGGCAAGCCGGCCCGCGCGCTCGGGGTCGAGCGATCCGGGTTCCTCCTGCACGATCTCGTCGAGCGCGGTGAAGAACGAGGCGTCGTCCGCGGCGATCGTGTCGACGTCCGAGGCGGCGAAGTCGACGAACCGCTGCCCGGGCGGATCGGTCGCGGCCGACAGCGGATACACCCGCGTGCGGCGCAGGGCCTCGACCCCGCCCAATGTCCGGAACACGGCCAAACAGGAGAACGTGGCCGAGCATACGACGAAGTAGCCGTCCGGAACGTCGCCGTCGTGCTCGGGAGGCAGGATCAGGTACCTGCCACCCGCGCCCGGAGCCCGGCGGCGAACACCTCGCCGCCGGCGTCTCCGTGGCGGCGTGGAGACGGTATCGTCACCGACCCCACGACCCGTCCCGACAGCACCGGAGGAACAGCCGTGCCGCACCGGTCCCGTCTCGCCGTCCCGTCGGCGCTCGTCCCCGTTCTCGCCCTCGCCCTCGGCTGTGGCGCTCCCGGCGAGACAACCCCCGGAGAGTCGGCCTCCCCCGACACCACGGCATCGGCATCCTCCCCGTCCGCAGGCGCGGGGGACCGGGATTCGACCCGGGACAGGAGTGCCGACAGCGCCGGTCACAACCGTGCGGACATCGACTTCGCCCGGGACCTGACCCCGCACCACGAACAGGCCGTGGTCGCCGCCGAACTCGCGCAGGAGCGCGCCTCCGATCCGGAGGTCCAGGACCTCGCACGGCGCATCGCCGCCGCACAGGAACCGGAGACCAATCAGCTCCAGGCGATGCTGCGGATGTGGGGGGAGGACGTCACCCCGGGCGGCGGCAGCGGCGAACACGAACACTCCCACCTGATGACCGAGGAGACGTTCCAGCAGCTCCACGACACCACGGGTACGGAGTTCGACACGCTCTGGCTGCGGACGATGATCGAACACCACCGGGGGGCCGTCGAAATCGCCGAGGCCCAGCTCGACGACGGGTCCGACACCCTGGCGACGATGTACGCGGAGAAGATCGTCGACCGGCAGACCCGCCAGATCACCGAGATGCGGGAGCTGCTCGGGGAATGACCCGCCCTGCCCTGGGCGGGGCGGCTACCGGAGCACCCGCAGGGTGAGCGTCAGCCCGGTGACGTCGACGGTCTCCAGCTTCACGGTCCTCCCACCCGGCTCGTGGAACAGCCGCACGCCGTCCCCGAGCAGGACCGGGGTGACCGTCACGAGGATCTCGTCGAGCAGTCCCGCCGCGAGGCACTGCCGCGCCACGTCCGCGCCGAGGACGCTCACCAGCTTGCCGCCCGCGGCCTCCTGCGCCGTGGCCACGGCCTCGTGCAGGTCGCCGGAGAAGGTCACGTTCTCCACCGGCCGGTCGGGGATGTCGTGGGTCAGCACGATGCTCGGCCCGGACCACTGCCCGCCGTAGGGGCCCTCCGCGTCGGTGCCCCGGTTCGGGTCGTCGCCGCGGAACGTGCGGGCCCCCACCAGCAGCGCGCCGACCCGGCCGACGAGCTCGTCGTCGACACCGGCCTGGTCCGGCAGGTACCCGGTCAACCAGGACATGTCCCCGCCCGGTCCGGCGATGAACCCGTCCAGCGACATGCTGCACTGGTACTGGAGTGTCCCCACGTCCCGCCTCCTCACCGTCGTGGCCCCGCGCCGGTGCGTGACCGGGTCGGCACGCTACCGGCAGGGTCCGACATCCCACCCGCCACCGCGGACGGTGTTCAGAGCGACCCGAGATCGGCGGACAACCAGTGCTCCGGCCGCATGAAGATCGCGGACTGTTCCCCGATCTGCGTGCGTTCGTACTCCAGGAACCCGGCGACCTTGTCCTCCGGCAGGTACCGGGCGGCCATCGTCCGGGACAGCTCCGGACTGCCCGGCTCGATCCGGGTCACCGGCCCTTCCACGGAGACGTAGCGCACCGTGGGTTCGGTCCGTTCCACCATGAGCGCGAACCGGCCGGCCGCCTCGATCGCCCGCGCCTTCCGTGAGTCCGGAGCGGTGTGCACCCACAGCTCCCCACCCGGCGTGTAGTGGTACCAGATCGGAATGGTCAACGGCGCCCGGTCCGTCCGCTCGATCACCGACAACGCGCCGACCCGGGGTTCGGCCAGGAACCGCTCACGCTCTTCCACCGACAGCGACATGGTGCGGAGAGTACCCACCGGGTCCGACAGGATTCCGGTTCACGACACCCGCCACCGGGCGGTGACCTCCGCCGACCGCCGCGGCGACGGCGGCGATCCCGCCCGGCACTACGATGAGGCCATGGTGCGGCAGCGGTCGGCGACGACGCGGGAGGCGATCCGCGCGGCCGCGGGACGGCTGTTCCGCGAACACGGCTTCGCCGGCACGGCGGTGCGCGACATCGCCGCGGAGGCCGGGGCCGACCCGGCGCTGGTGATCCGCCACTTCGGCACGAAGGAGCTGCTGTTCCTGGACACCATGCACCTGAGCATGGACGACGAACCGCTGCTCGACGTGCCGCCGGAGGACCTCGGCAGGCGGTTCGTCGAGGTGCTGCTCGACTCGGACGACGCCACCCGCGACGTCTACCTGGCACTGCTGCGCGGCAGCGGCACCCCACGGATCGCCGACCGGCTGAAGGACGTCCACGAGACCGCGTTCGTCCGCCCGCTGCGCGCCCGGCTGTCCGGCCCGGACGCCGACACCCGCGCCCGGCTCGCCGGGGCGCTGGTCAGTGGCCTGCTCTACGCGCTGTGGGTGGTCGGTGACGAGCAACTGCTCGCCACCGACCGCCGCGACCTCGTCGCCCGCTACGGCGCGCTGCTGCAGCACACCCTCACCCCGGACGGATCCGGGGCTACTGCACCGACCAGCCCCCGTCCGACGGGAGCACCGCCCCGGACACGTTGACCCCGTCGTCGCTGAGCAGGAACGTGATCGACGCCGCGACTTGCGGTGCGGTCGCGATCGGCGGGATCAGTGCCAGGAAGTCCCCGGTGCGCTGCCGTCCGAACGCGGACATCTCGCCCGGGGACATGCCGGTGGCCACCCCACCCGGCGCGACGGCGTTCACCCGGATGCCCGACGGCCCGTACATGAAGGCCGCGCTGCGGGTGAGGCCCACGACCGCGTGCTTCGACGCGGTGTAGGCGGCGCCCGCGGCGGAGCCGCGCAGGGCGGCCTCCGAGGCGATGTTGACGATCGCACCGGACCCGGCCGCGAGCATCGTCGGCACGACCGCCCGGGTCAGCCGGAACAGTCCGTGCACGTTGACGTCGAACACCCGCTGCCAGACCGCGTCGGACACCTCGTGCACGGGGCTGAAGTCGTCGGTGATGCCCGCGACGTTGGCCAGGCCGTCGATCCGGTCCCCCGCCGCCGCCACGACCCGGGCGACGTCCTCGTCGGAGGTGATGTCGGCGGGCACCGCCACCACCCGGGTGTCGTCGAACTCGGCGACCAGCTCGTCCAGCTTGTCGGCGGCGAGGTCCACGGCAACGACGCGACCGCCCTCCCGCACGACGCGGGAGGCCGTGGCCCGGCCGATCCCGGACGCGGCGCCGGTGACGACCACGACGCGACCGGCGAACCGGCCCTCGACGATCCGCTCCCGCCACCCGGCCTCGTCACCGGCCTGCTCGGGCAGCACACCCCCGTTGACCCGCCGCACCAGGTCGTCGACGACCTCCTGGGACAGGGCGCCCTGACTCAGCTCGACGAGCTGCTGCAGCGGCACGTTGCGCACCGGGGCGAGCGCGCTCTCGTCGAACCCGCTCGCCGCGAGCATCTCCCGCAGCACCGGACCACCGTCCGGGTGTTCCAACCACCGCCCGATCGTCGCCGCGCCGGTCAACGGCGCGCCCTCCTCCACCATCGGCATCTCCTCCGGCCAACTCGGTGTCAACTTAGTTGACTCAGCCTAGCGCCGCCCGGGAGGACCCCGCCGCGCCGGCCCGGTCACCGCGCGGGCCGACTCCCGTAGGTCTCGTGGTGCAGAACGTCCTCCAGCGGCATGCGGCTGCGCCAGCCGTGCCGCTCCAGGTCCGGCGTCTCCGCGAGTTCCCGCACCGGCCCCAGGCACAGCCACGCCACCGGGCGCACCCCCGACGGGATGCCCAGCAGATCGCGCAGGAACTCCTCACGGTAGAAGCTGACCCAGCCGACGCCGAGCCCCTCCGCGGTGGCGGCCAGCCACAGGTTCTGGATCGCCAGGCACACCGAGTACAGCCCGGCGTCGGCGATCGCGTGCCTGCCGAGCACGGCGGGTCCGCCGCGGTCGGCGTCGTAGGTGACCACCACCCCCAGCGACGACTCGACGACGCCCTCCACCTTGATCCGGGAGAACGTCTCCGCACGCTCCCCTTCCAGCCCGGCGGCGAACACGTCCCGCTCGGAGCGCACGTGCTCCCGGAACCGCCGCCGCGTGTCCTCGTCGCGCACCAGCACGAAGTCCCACGGCTGGGACATTCCCACGCTGGGCGCTCGGTGCGCCGCGGTCAGCACCCGGCGCAGCACCTCGTCCGGCACCGGCTCCCCGGTGAACTCCCCGCGCACGTCGCGGCGTCGGTTGATCACGTCGTACAGGTCGGCGGCCGGTGCGGGCACCTCGGACTGTGGTCGGGACATGAGGCCCCATCCTGCCGCCCGACACGCCCCGGCACGCCGCCGGGACCGCCCCGGTGTGATCCGCACCGGGTCCGGCCGGGTCGGCACGACGGCCACCGGGTATAGGTCGTTATACATCATTCGGCGGGGCGGTCGGCGCGCCGGACCGGTCACCGGTTCCCGCTGTCGCGGCGGAACGGCCGACGCTCCCGCCGTAGCCGGCGGACCATCTCGCGCTGCTGCTCGGTCACCGGCGGCGGCTTCCACGGTTGCTCCGGGAACCGTGTCGCCGACTCGATCTCGGTGCGCAGCCGGTCGACGGCGCTGAGCAGGGCACCGTGGTGCTCCCACGCGCGGATGTCCCGCAGCGGTTCGTTGACCAGCAGCGCACTGAGCCGTTCCCGGCACTCGGCGATCTCCGGGAGATGGTTCTCGACACCGGCCTCGGACACCGAGGTCGCGAGCTCGCCCACCGCACGGATCGCCCCGGCCGAGGACTCGAGGAGATCGGCGAGCACCCCACGGACGTCGTCGCCGTAGACGCTGCCCTCGTCCTCCTCCGGCACGAAGTACGTGCGGTCCAGCAGCGTCCGGCACAACTCACGCAGCGCCAACAGACACCGCTCCAACCCGGTCAGGGCCGTGCGCAGCCGGGGTTGACGCCGCTGGGTCACCCGGCCCCGCGGGTTGCCCCGGGCCCCCTCCTCCGCACGGGCCAGTGCCTGGTCGGTCTTGCTGACCTCGGTGACCAGCGACCGCGCCTCGGTCAGCCACCGATCGGCCTTCGCCTGCGACCACGACGGCCGCAGCTCGGCGGCGAGCGAGGTGGTGAACTCCGCCATCCGGTCGGTCAGCCGCATCAGCGCCTCCCCCGCGGGGCGCAGATGCACCGGCGGGACGACGACGTTGACCAGCACCCCGACGGCCGCCCCCACCAGCGTCTCGTACACCCGTTCGATCGCCACGTCGGAGGCTCCCCCGACGGCGAGCAGCAGCATGGCACTGATCGCCGCCTCGTTCATCTGCGGCCCCAGCCGGAGCAGGAGCCCGACGAGCAGGGCGGCACCGACGATGCTCCCGATGCTCCACCAGCTGAGGCCGACGATTCCGGCAACGCCCACCGCCAGCAGCACACCGGCGACCACACTGGCCACCCGTTGCACACCGATGGTGAGGGTCTGGAAGAGGGTGACCTGGACGACGATCAGCGCGGTCAGCGGCGCGAGCACGGGCGCGTCACTGGTGCCCAACGCACCCGCCAGCGCGAACGAGCCGGTCGCCGCGAGCGTCGACTTGAGCACGTGCCGGTCCGAGGAACGCAGCCGCCGGAGCAGCTCGGGCCCCCGACCTCGGATCCGGTCACGCACCGAACCGATCATGGGTTCGTTCCTCCGGGGGTCCCGGCCCGACGACCTCAGCCGAACGGGGGCCGCGCGTCGGTCACGCGGTACTCCATGACGTTGCTGTCCCTGACGGCGATTCCGGTGTCGGGCGCGTCGGCGACGGCCCGCCACGCGTCGATGTGTTCGCGGGATTCCCACCGTTCGAAGTTGTAGACCCGACCCGGGTGCAGCGGATCGGGCGTGATCGCGAGATCGAGACATCCGGGGGCCTGCCTACCCCGGCGGAGCAGATCCTGGTGGGCATCGACGAAGGCGTCCCGCTGCGCGGGATTTACCTCCAGGTAACCGGCGATGATGAACATCGCGTGAGCGTACCGGTACACTCGGTCGCTACGGGCGGATCTCGCCGACATCCGATCCGGGCGACTCGCGGGCCTCCTCGGCTGCGGCCGCCCTGTCCTCGTTCTCGTACTCGGCGGCGGTCCCGGCAAGCATCCGGTCGATGTCGGCGTCGTGTCGTTCAGTCATGCCGCATCTCCAGAGCCTCGCTTCCTCATGCCGGGAACGCTCAACGGTCGACCCCCATCCGGGCGACCACGTGTTCCGCGATCGCCAGGGACGACGTCGCCGCGGGGGACGGGGCGTTGCGCACGGTGGTGATGCCGTCCTCGTGCCCGATCCGGAAGTCGTCCACCAGGGACCCGTCCCGGTCCACCGCCTGCGCCCGCACCCCCGCCCCGGCGCGGCGCACGTCGGCGGCGCCGATGTCCGGAACGTACCGGGACGCCGCCCGCATGTAGGCGCGCACCGACAGGCTGCCGCGCATCTCGGCCATTCCGGTGCGCCAGTGCCGCCGCGCCATGCGCCAGAAACCCGGCCATCCGAGCAGGTCGCGCAGGTCGGCCCCGGCGACGTCGCGGCGCCGGTACCCCTCCCGGGCGAGCGCGAGCACCGCGTTCGGCCCCACCTCGACCTCCCCGGACACCCGCCGGGTGAAGTGCACCCCCAGGAACGGGTACCGTGGGTCGGGCACGGGATAGATCATGCCCCGCACCCGGTCCCGCTTGTCCGGGGCGACCGTCATGTACTCGCCGCGGAACGGCACGACCCGCGGGCCGTCCACACCGTCGGCCTGCCGGGCGAGACGGTCGGCGTGCAACCCGCCGCAGACCACGAGCCGGTCGACGGTGCGCACCCCGGCGGCCGTGGTGACCTCGACCCGGCCGGCACGGTGCCGGACCCCGGTCACCGCCGTGGACAGCTCCACCCGGCCGCCCGCCCGTTCGATGTCCGCGGCGAAGGCCGTGGACACGGCGGCGTAGTCGGTGATGGCGGTCCCGGGTGAGTGCAGCGCGACGAGCCCGGCCGCGTGCGGTTCCAGCTCGGCGATCCCCGCACCGGAGACCCGGCGCAGCCCGGGCACGCCGTTCTCCCGCGCGGTGGCCTCCAGGGCGTCGAAACGGCCGAGTTCGGACTCCGAGACCGCGACGACGAGCTTGCCGCACGCGTCGTACGGCAGACCCCGGTCGACACAGTACTCCCGCAGCAGCGCCCGGCCCCGCGCACACAGCTCGGCCTTCAGGCTCCCCGGCCGGTAGTAGATCCCGGCGTGCACCACGCCCGAGTTGTGCCCGGTCTGGTGCGTGGCGAGCCGGTCCTCCTTCTCGAACACGACCACCTCGACGCCCGGGTACCGCCGGGTGAGCTCGCGGCCGACGGCCAGCCCCACGATGCCGCCCCCGACGATGCCGACGGTCCGTCCGGTCACCGGTGACTCCCTCCTGTCCACGGGGCCCGCCGGGTCCCGACCCCGCCCGTGGGGCCGGGACCCGGGGATGGTCACTCCACGAGGACGGTCACTCCGGGGTCGGACGTGCCTCGGGCTCGTCCCGGGTGCCGTCCTCCTCCCGCACGCGCTGTCCGAGCAGGGAGTGCCGCCTGCTGTAGGCGAAGTAGATCACCACGCCGAGCGCCATCCACACCAGGAAGCGCAGCCAGGTCAGCACGGTCAGGTTCAGCATCAGCCAGACGCAGGCGGCGATCGCCAGGATCGGCACCACCGGCACCCACGGCACGCGGAACCCACGCGGCAGGTCCGGGCGCTTCTTCCGCAGCACCAGCACACCCGCCGAGACGAGGATGAACGCGAACAGCGTCCCGACGTTGACCATCTCCTCCAGCCTGCCCGCGTCGAAGAAGCCCGCGGCCACCGCCACCACCGTGGCGACCAGCACGTTCATCCGCACCGGGGTGCCCCGCGAACCCGTCTTCGCCAGCGGGCGCGGCAGCAGACCGTCCCGCGCCATCGCGAACAGCACCCGCTGCTGGCCGAGCAGCAACACCATCACCACCGTGGTCAGACCGGCCAACGCGCCGACGGAGATGACGTTGGCCGCCCAGTCCACGCCGTGCGCGGAGAACGCCGTCGCCAGCGTCTTGCGGCCCTCCGGTTCGGCATCGGTGGCCAGTTCGGTGTAGGGCACCATGCCCACGACCACCAGGGAGGTCGCCACGTACAGCACGGTCACGGCCGCCAGCGAGCCGAGGATGCCGCGCGGCACGTCCCGCTGCGGGACGCGGGTCTCCTCCGCGGTGGTGGCCACGACGTCGAACCCGAGGAACGCGAAGAACACCAGCGACGCACCGGCCAGCAGCCCGAACGCGCCGTAGACGCTGCCGGAACCACCGGCGAGCAGGGAGAACAGCGACTGGTCGACACCGCCGCCGGCCTCACCGCCGGACTCGGCGGGCGGGATGAACGGCGTGTAGTTGTCCGGGGTGATGTAGGCGAGGCCGAGCACGATGACGAGCAGGATGATCGTCACCTTGACGGCGGTGATGACGAGGCTGAACCGGGACGACAGCTTGGTGCCGAGGGTGAGCAGCGTGGCCAGGATCGCGACCAGCAGCACCGAGCCCCAGTCCAGGTCGACGCCGCCGAGTGCCACGGTCGTGCTCATCTGCGTGCCGAACAGGGTGCTCAGCACGTCCTCCAGGTAGATCGACCAGCCCTTGGCCACCGCGGCCGCGGCCACCGAGAACTCCAGGATCAGGTCCCAGCCGATGATCCACGCGAGGAACTCACCGAACGTGGCGTAGGAGAAGGTGTAGGCGCTGCCCGCGACGGGCACGGTGGAGGCGAACTCGGCGTAGCACAACGCCGCCAGCCCGCACGCGACCGCGGCGAACACGAAGGCCAGCGCCACCGACGGACCGGCGATGTCCCCGGCCGTGGACGCGGTGAGCGTGAAGATGCCCGCGCCGATCATCACGGCAACCCCGAAGACCATCAGGTCCCAGGCGCCGAGATTCTTGCGGAGCCGGGTGTCCGGCTCGTCGGTGTCCGCGATCGACTGTTCGACCGATTTCGTCCGCCATATACCGGTTCCCGGCACGGGCTTCCTCCTTGAACGCCTGGTTTGCAGGACCGGCGCAAGACCCTAGCCCCTCGCCCGTGCGTGCCGGGGAACCGGTCACCGGCGGTCGCCGACCGGGTCCCCGTCCGTCACGAGGCCCGCGGGGCCCGTGCGCTCACCCAGGTCGTCGAGCCGGTGGGTGAAGATCTCCACCCCGTCCACCAGCCGGCCGCCGGAGGTCTCCACCGCGGCGAGACAGAAGCGCACCCACATGTTCAGCTGGATCTCCTTGGCGAGCCGCAGCCGCGCGTACAGCAGGTGGACCAGCCTGCTCGCGGGCGCGGCCCACAGTTCGACCTCGAACACCAGCTGGTCGCCGTCGCCGAACGCGCGGAACCACACCTGTCCCGCCTCCAGGTGCCCGTGCAGCGTGACCAGGTGCAGCGAGGTGTCGTCGCGGTGCACCACCCGGACCGGGCCGTCCCACGGCCCCGGCATCTCCACCACCAGTTCGTCCCCGGCGCACAACGACCGCGCGCCGCCCCGGGTGGTGTGGATGTGCACGACCTCCGAGGGCACGAAGTGCTTGAAGTCGTGCACGACACGGTCCATGAGCCCGGCGGCGTCCACCCCGGCCCCCGCGATGCGCACCCGGAAGCGGCGGTGGAACAGCTGGCCGTAGCCGTCCGCGCTGCGCTGCACCCGGTCGTCGATCAGGCCGTCCGGCAACCGCGGCGGGAGGTCCCGCGCGTCGCCGCGGCACTCCGTGCGGTGCAGCGGGGTCGTCTCCCAGAGGTAGCGCCAGGTGACCAGCGCGGTCCCCAGCAGCCACCGTGCGAGGACGACGAGAACACGGCGGGCTCGCGACATCGGCACCTCCGGACGTGATGAGACCGGGACGAACGGGGTATCAGACTCTGTACCTACCCCGCGCGGGGACGCTGACACGAGCCGACGGACACACGGAGGCACACATGGTGGTCCGACTTCTGCACCGGGCGGGCGTGCGTGCCACCCAGCTGCACCTGGCCTCGCTGGGCACGATCGTGCTCTGCATCAGCCTGTGGATCCGCGCCAAGACGGTGGACCAGACGCAGCGGGGCAACGCCGAGCGTCGGGCGTTGTTCGTGGGCCTGTGGCCGCCGATGATGTGGCAGATCGGCGACGCGCTGACCGAACACGAGTGAGCCGGGTTGGCTGAATGGGGCCTCGGGCGGCCGGACACCGCGCGCGAACTGGCGGCGCTCACCGACGCCGGCATCAACTACTCCCCGGCCGAGGTGCGCAGGCCCGCCTGGACCCTCGACACCCACCTGCACGGCCTCCCCGCGGAACGACCCGGCCCGCCGGAACCCGGAGGTCCGTGGGAGCGGGCCTGCCGTCTGGTGCGTGACTACGAGTTCACACCCCCGGAATCCGTGCGGGCACTCTACGACCCGGCCGTGCCGCTGCTCGGCCGGAACATGCTGCTGCAACTCCGGTTCCACGGGCTGCACCTGTACTGCGGTGTCCGGATCACCGAGGTGGTGGACGAGACCCGGAACGACGGTGCCCGGGTGTGGGGGTGGGCCTACGAGACGCTCGACGGGCACCTCGAACGCGGCAAGGTCACCTACGAGGTGGTCAAGTACCGGGACACCGGCCGGGTGGAGTTCGTGGCCGCCAGTCATTCCCAGCGGGCACCCCACCTGGACCCGGTGCTGACGCTGGGCTGGTCGCTGTTCGGCCGCCGCGCGCAGCTGCGCTTCTACCGCCGGTGCGGCGAACGGATCCGCGCCGCCGTCAGCACGGACGGACACGCGGACCCGGTGCCTCCCGCGACACCGCCCCGGGCCGGGGGGCTGGTGTCGGTCCCCTCCGACGCCGGGGCACGCCTGTCCCACCCACCGGAGATCCACTGCGTGGCCCCCGGTGGGTGAGCCGGGCTCAGAGGTCGAGCACCAGGCGGGGACAGTCCCCGGCCGCCCGGGACACGCAGATCATCATCGTCTCCTGGGCCTGCTGCTCGACGGGGGTGAGGATCGAGTCGCGGTGCTCGGCCGAGCCGGACAGGATGCGGGTCTCGCAGGTGCCGCAGGTGCCCTCCTGGCAGGACGACACCGCGGCGATCCCGTGCGCCTCCGCCACGGACAGCACCGACGTGCCCGCCGGAACCGTGTCGGTCACGCCCGACTCGGCGAAGCGGACCTCGAAGGGCTCGTCGGGCCCCGTGCCCGTGAGCGTCCTCGGCGCGAAGCGCTCCACGTGCAGACTGCCCACCGGCCACGCCGCCATCGCCGCCTCGACGGCGTCGAGCAGCGGCTCCGGACCGCACGCGTAGACGAGGGTGTCCGTCCGCGGCTCCGCCAGCAGCCCATCCAGCTCCAACAGGCCGTACTCGTCCTCGGGCCGCACGGCGACCCGGTCGCCGTAGCCGGCCAGCTCGTCGAGGAAGGCCATGGAGGCGCGGGTACGCCCGCCGTAGAGCAGGGACCACTCGACACCGTCGGCCTCGGCCCGCTCGATCATCGGCAGCAGCGGGGTGAGGCCGATCCCGCCGGCGATGAACAGGTAGCGCGTCGCCGGGTGGAGGCGGAAGTTGTTGCGCGGCCTGCCCACCGTCACGGAGGAACCGACGTCCACCTCGTCGTGCAGGTACAGCGACCCGCCCCGGCTGTCCGGCTCCCGCAGCACCCCGATCCGCCAGCGGGCGGGGTCCTCCGGTGACGAGCACAGCGAGTACTGGCACGTCCGGCCCGCCCCGTCGGGTCCGGTGTGCACGTCGATGTGCGCACCCGGGCTCCACCGGGGCAGCTCCGCACCGTCCGGGTGGGCGAGCACGAACGACACCACGCCGTCGGCCTGCTCGGTGCGCTCCACCACGGTCAGCGTCATCTCCCGGTTCACCCGCCTGCGCGCCCGGTCCACGTCGGCGGTGTCCCAGACCACCGGCAGGGTGCGGCGCACCGGCACCAGCGCCATCCGGATGAAGTCCAGCGGCACCTCGGCCTCGGGCCGCAGCGACGGCAGCCGCTCGAACAGCACCTTCAGCCCCGCCGCGCCCTGCACCCGCGCGAGGTTCTGCCCCAGGCAGGTGTGCCTGCCGCGGGTGAACGCGAGATGGTCCTCCGGGTCGGCACGGTGCGGGTCGAACTCGAACGGCCGGTCGACGTGGTCCGGGTCGGTGTTGGCGCTGGTGAGCGCGACCCAGATCATGTCGCCCGCGCGGATGTGCGCACCGGAGAGCGTGATGTCGCGCTCGGCGCGGCGGGAGGCGAACGTCGAGGAGGGCCGCAGCCGCACGGTCTCCTCGAACACCCGCGGCCACAGCTGCGGGTCGTCGATCGCCTCGGCCAGCACCCGTGGGTTCTCGGCGAGGAACAGCACCGCGTTCGCCATCGCCTGCGCCGTGGTGTCCGCCCCGGCCTGGGCGAACTCGCTCAGGTGCAGCGCGATCTGCGCCGGCGACAACACGTACTCGCCGTCCCGGTCGGTGGCGCACGCCATGTCGGAGATGAGGTCCTCACGCGGTTCGGCACGGCGCTGCTCGATCACCCGGCGCAGTTCCAGGTTGGCCGCGACGTAGCGGTCCCACACCTCGTCGGCGATGTCGGCCGGGATCGGCTCCTGGGCCGAGGACAGCACCCGCGCGTTGTCGTCGCGCAGCTGCCGCATCATCGCGTCGTGTTCCCGGCCGAGCCCCATGTGGGTCAGCAGCGTCTGGGTGGTCAGTTCCAGGCAGTAGTCCTCGATGAGGTTGCCCGACCCGCGGGCCTCGAACGTGTCGATGATGCGGTGCGCCCGCGCCTCGATCTCCGGCTCCAACGCCGCCATCCGGGCCTTGGTGAAGCCGGGCTGGGCCACGCCGCGGTGCGTGGTGTGCGCGGGCGGGTCGGAGCCGACGAGCATCTGGGAGATCAGCTCCGGCGGCACCGTGTCCCGGTGCCGTTCGGGCACGTCGATCAACGCGCTGTTCGCCCCGGAGGTGAACTGCTGCCAGTCGCCGAGCACGGTCTCGACGTCGTCGCGGCGGGTGACGATCCACGCGTTCAGGAACGGGTAGAAGAACGCAGGCGTCTCGTCGCGGAACGTGGCGAAGTACCGGGCCGGGCTCGCGTAGTAGGCGTCGTCGCCGATGAGGTCGAACCCGTGCGCGACCGGGCATTTCGCCGTCCGGTCCGGGGACTCGTGCGGGGTGGTGGTCATCGTTGACTCCTCGTCACAGGGCGGCCGCGACGGCCATCGTGGAGATCTTCTGGAAGCGGGCCACGTTCGCGCTCTCCTCCATCACCCCGGCCGAGAGGAAGACCAGGGTCAGGTCCCGCTCCGGGTCCACCCAGAACAGGGAGGACCCGGCGCCGTAGTTGCCGTGGGTGCGCGGGGAGGTGAACGGTCCGAAGAAGTTCGGCGCCGTTCCCTGTCCGCTCAGCGAGAATCCGAGGCCGAAGTTGCCCGCCGGGGTCTCCCAGCCGCGCGCCCGGGCGATGTCGGCGTAGAGGTCGTTGGGCATGGCCCCGGTCTGCGGCGTGGTGGCCTGCTCCAGCACGGCGGGGGCGATCAGCTGCCGCCCGTCGTGGGCGCCCCGGCGCCGGATCATCTCGGCGAAGGTGAACACGTCGTCGGCGGTACTCACCGCGCCCACCCAGGGCATCTCGGCGTCGGCGGTGATGTGGTCATTGAGGCACTCGATGTCGCTCGGCGCGAGGAAGCCGCCCTCGGGCAGGTAGGCCTTCAACGGCACGGCCCGCTCCGCGGCCGCCTCCGGCAGTCCGAACGCGGTGTCGGACATGCCCAGCGGGTCGAGGATCAGTTCGCGGGCGAGCCCGGAGAACGACTCCGCGCCGTAGGCCCGGCGCACCATCTCGCCGAGCAGGGCGTGGTTGATCGCGGGTGAGTAGTTCAGGTTCGTGCCGGGCTCGAACAACACGTCCACACCGGACAGTGCCTCGATCACCCGTCCGAGGTCGCCGAACTCGTCGGGCCCCACCCCGGGGTTCGGGGTGGGCGGCATGCCGGATCGGTGGGTGAGCAGGTGGGCGACGTTGATCCGGTCCTTGCGCAGTGCGCGGAACGGGTCGGTGCCGACGAACTCGGGGATCAGGTCCACCACCCGGGTGGACAGCGCGAGCCGCCCCTCCCCCAGCGCCCGGTACACCATCGCGTTGGTGAAGGCCTTGGTCAGCGACAACACCCGGTACACGTCGTCCGGGCGGGACGGCCTGCCGGTGGCGCGCTCGGCGGAGCCCAGGGTCTCGCGCAGCACGATCTCCCCGTGCCGGGCGAGGACGAGGTTCACGCCGTCGTAGGCGCCCGCCTCGATGTCGGACTCGATCTCGTCGGTCAGCCGGGTCAGGGCGCGCGGGTCGATCCCGCCCCGCCCGGTCTGCTGGTGTGCGGTCACAGCGTTCTCCGTGGTGTCGTGTGCTCTGCGGTGCGGGCGGGTCAGTGCATGACGAGCCCGCCGGACGGGGAGAACGTCTGACCGGTGTAGTAGGCGCCCTCGTCCCCGGCCAGGAACAGCACCGACGCGGCGACCTCCTCCGGGGTGGCGGCGCGCTCGATCGGCTGCATGCCGACGAGGAACTCGTTGAACTCGGCGTCGTTCTGCCGCAGCAGCGGGGTGTCCACCGCGCCGGGTGCGAGCGCGTTGACGCGGATGGAGAACGGGGCGAGCTCGGCGGCGCAGGCCCGGGTGAGCCCGAGCAGGCCCGCCTTGGACGATGGGTAGTAGGCGGGCATGGCGATGCCCATCAGCGCCGCCGATGACGAGAAGTTCACGATCGCCCCGCCCCCGGCGCGTTTCATCAGCGGCGCCGCGGCCCGGGTGGTGTAGAACGGGCCGTGCAGGTTGATCCGCAGCGTACGGTCGAAGTCCTCGTCGGAGGTCTCCTCCAGGAACTCCGGAACGTGCCGCCTGCCCTCCTTCGCGGCGAGGAAGCCCTTCTCGTTCTCGGCGTTGAGCCGGTCCAGGGCGGCCTGGTTCGGCGCGTTCACCCCGGCGGCGTTGACCAGCACGTCGAGCCGGCCGAACTCGTCGTCGACCCGGGCGAACGCGGCGCGCACCGCGGCGCTGTCGGCGACGTCCAGCGGCACCGGTCGCGCCCCGGGAAGTGCCGCGAAGTCGCGGTCGAGGTTCTCGGCCGAGGTGTCCGCCCCGAAGACGACGGCTCCCTCCGCGGAGAAGGCCCGCGCGGTCGCCAGTCCCATGCCGGAGGCGGCGCCGGTGATGAACACGATCCTGTCCTGGAATCTCATGAAGCTCCTCCTTGAGCGGGCCGGTGGTTCCGGGAGGTGACCCCGGCGTTGTGCCCGGAGCCTCGCACACTCGATAGACAGGTGTCTAGCGAAATTTCCCGCCCGGCCCGCCCGGGCCCGCCCGGCCACCGGCACGCACGACCGCCTCGGTTACGTTGGCGACGGACACGGCACGGCGTGCCCAGCGCCGCGACGGGAGGAACGACGACCAATGTCCGGGACGCCGGTCACGCGGGCCGAACAGAAACGCCTCACCCGTGCCGGGATCGTCGCCGCGGGGCGGGAGCTGTTCCACCGCGACGGCTACACCGCCACCGGCGCCGAGGCCATCGCCCGCGCGGCGGGCATCTCCCGGGCCACGTTCTACCTGCACTTCCGCTCGAAGGCGGAGGTGGTCATCGAGCTCATGCGGGCCCGCGAGCCCGAGATCACCGACGCCTACATCGCCCTCGACCGGATGACCGCCCCGGAGCACGCCGACGTCGTCGCGTGGCTGGAGGAGCACGCCGCGCTGTGGCGCCGGTACGGCAGCGAGTTCGCCGCCATGGAACAGGCGCTGGCGCACGAGAGCGCCGTCGCCGACGAGTGGTACGCCATGCACCGGCGCACCCAGGCGTCCCTGGTGAACCTGACCGCACCCGCGGCCACCGAGGCCGACCGCGCCGTCCTCCAGGCGCATCTGATGACCTTCATGATGGCGCTCGACCGCAGCTTCTACTTCCTGCTGCTGCGCGCGCACGACGAGGACTACCACACGGTTCTCGGGGTGCTCGCCGACCAGTGGCTCGCCCTGCTCGCCCGCCCCGAACGGGGAGGCCACCGACCCGCGTGACCGCGCCGACCGTGCGACCCTGGAACCGTCGGCGGCCGGTGACGACGGAGCGGAGCGGCACGATGAGTGACACCATCGCGGGCGTCCGGATCCCGGACAGCGCGCTGGCGCGGGAGGCGACCGAGCTCGTCCGGGACTCAGCACCACCGTTGCTGTACGACCACTCCCGGCGGGTGTTCCTGTGGGGGTCGCTGCGCGGCGAGGCGCAGGAGCTGCGGTTCGACCCGGAACTGCTGTACGTGGGGGCGCTGTTCCACGACCTGGGACTGACCGACCGGTTCCGCCGCTCCGACCAGCGGTTCGAGATCGACGGTGCCGACGAGGCGCTGCGCTTCCTGCACGCCCACGGGATCACCGACGAGCGGGCCGACCGCGTGTGGACGGGCATCGCCCTGCACACCACGCCGGAGATCCCGCTGCACATGGCCGCGGAGATCGCGCTGATCACCCGGGGGGTGGAGCTCGACGTCCTGGGGGTCGGCTACCACGCGGTCTCCGAGGAACAGCGGGAAGCCGTGGTCGCCGCCCATCCCCGCCCCGACTTCAAGAACCGGATCCTGGCCGCGTTCACCGAGGGCCTCAAGGACCGGCCCGGAACGACCTTCGGCAACGTCAAGGCCGACGTCCTCGCCCACTACCTCCCCGGATTCGAACGGGGCGACTTCGTCGAGGCCATCCACGACTCCGCCTGGCCGGAGTGACCACGCCGGTCCGTGCCCGGCGCCGGGGACGGCGCCGGGCAGGTCGGACTCACTCGGTGTCGTGCAGGATGACACCGCGGATGTTGCGGCCCTCGTGCATGTCCGCGTAGGCCTGATTGATCTCGTCCAGCCGGTAGGTCCGCGTGATCAGCTCGTCCAGCTTCAGCCGCCCCGCCCGGTACATCGACGCCAGCCGGCCGATCTCCACCGACGGTGCGCCCTTGCCGAGGATGGTCCCCTGGATCCGCTTCTGCATCATCGCCAGCGTCCACAGGTTCGTGGGCAGGGTGTTCTCGTTGACGTCGCCGATGCCGGTGACCACCACGGTGCCGAACTTGGCGACCGCGTCGACCGCCTGACCGACGTGCTCGCCCGTGGTGACGCCCACCGCGACCACGACCGACTCCGCACCCTGCCCGTTGGTGACCGACCGGGCGAACTCCGCGGCCTCCTCGATGTCGGCGAAGGTGTGGCTCGCCCCGAAGGTGGCGGCGCTGTCCCGTTTGAACGCGACCGGGTCGACCCCGATCACGTACGCCGCGCCCCGTGCGGCGGCGCCCTGCACGGCGTTCATCCCGATGCCGCCGAGGCCCATCACGATGACCGTGTCCCCGGCGACGACCTCGGCGGCGTACTCCGACGAACCCCAGCCGGTCGGGGCGCCGCAGGACAGCAGCGGGGCGACGTGCAACGGGATGTCGTCGTCGATCCTGGTGAGCGAGTGCTCGGAGACCACCGCGCGTTCGGCGAAGGTCCCGGCCATGGTCATCTGCCCGGCCTCGTCGCCGTCGATCCGCGCCCGGTAGGTGCCGTCCGCCATGGACCCGAGCAGGGCGTACATGCCCAGGTCGCAGAGGTTGCCCCGGCCCGTGGCGCACGGGTGGCACCGTCCGCACGAGGGCACGAACTGGGCGACGACGTGATCGCCGGGCGCGAGCGAGTGCACGCCCGGACCGACCGACTCGACGACGCCGGCGCCCTCGTGGCCGCCGATCAGCGGGATCTTGCCCACGGGCATGTCCCCGGTCGCGGCGTGGTCGTCCGAATGGCACAGTCCGGCGGCCACGAACCGGACGAGCACTTCATTGGCCTGGGGTTCGTCGAGTTCGACGTCGACGATCTGCCACTTGCCGGGCTGCTCCAGCAGCGCCGCCGCACGGGTCCGCATCGTTGTCCACCCACCCGAATCTAGAACAAGTTCTAGCTGGAGAGTGAAGCACAGGACGACGTCCGTGACAAGGGTCGGGCCACCTGCCGGTCCGCGGCTCTGCGATGCTGCACCGACGGGCGCCGCATCCGCGGATGCGGTCACCTGCCGCACCTCAGCCAACGACCGTCCGTACCGGAGGAAACGGGAATGCTCACCACCGACGTCGGACGCTTCCGACTGCTCGCCCTCGCCGAGGCGCTGTCCTGGGCCGGTCTGCTGACCGGGATGTTCTTCAAGTACGTCGCCGTCGGCAACGAGATCGGGGTGACCGTGTTCGGACCCGTGCACGGCCTGCTGTTCGTCGTCTACGTCGTCGCCGCACTGCTGCTCCACCGCCGGCTGGGCTGGACGAGGCCCACCCTGCTGCTGGCGCTCGCGGCGAGCGTGCCGCCGTTCGGCACCGTGGTGTTCGAGCGGTGGGCCA
>NZ_KE387084.1:25165-30566 GCF_000430445.1 Saccharomonospora iraqiensis subsp. iraqiensis | reverse complement strand
GGCCCCGGGGACCCGGCCGTGGCGCTCGCGTTCGGCCCGGGCCTCACCCTCTACGCCACGCTGCTGCGCGGCGGTCCGACCCGACCGGGCGGCGATCCGGCCTGACCGGACGGCCGTGGCTCACTCCACGGTGACCTCGAGTGTCTCGTCGCCGACCGCGACGAGGTCCCCGGCGTCGAGCTTGCGACCGCGGCGGTGTTCGGCCTCGCCGTTGACCCCGACCCCGACCTCGGCCAGCAGGGCCTTCGCCTCCGCGCCGTCCTCGACCACCCCCGCCAGCTTGAGGAACTGGCCGAGCTGGATGGGCGCACGGGCGATCGGGACCGGTCGGGGGGTCGTCATCGTTCCATCATGCCGCATCCCCGCCCACCGGTTCCGCTCCGGATGCGGCCCCGTCGGGCGCGGCCGGACCGACCGGTTCCCACCGGAGGTCTCGTCCCGGTCACGCCGCGAACACGAGTGAGACACAGCACTCCGGGACACTCTTGATCCATTCCAGAAAGCCCGCCAGACTGCCCCGCGTGCCAACGACGACTGCGGGCTTCGAGCACATGCTGCGCGAGGCCGCACTGCGAGTGACCCGACCCCGGGTCGCGGTGCTGTCCGCGGTGCACGACCGTCCGCACGCCGACACGGAATCGATCATCGGTGCCGTCCGGGAGGAACTGCCGAAGGTGTCGCACCAGGCCGTCTACGACGGACTGCGCGCGCTGACCGAGGCGGGACTGCTGCGACGGATCCAGCCGATGGGGTCCGTGGCCCGCTACGAGACGCGGGTCGGGGACAACCACCACCACGTCGCGTGCCGGTCGTGCGGCGCCCTCGCCGATGTCGACTGCGCCGTGGGGTCCGCGCCCTGCCTGACCGCGTCGGACGCCCGGGGCTTCCACGTCGACGAGGCCGAGGTCATCTACTGGGGACTGTGCCCTGCCTGCTCCCCCGAACCGGAACACACCCATTGATCCTGAAAGGACACCCGTGACCGACGATCGCGACACCACCGGCCAGTGCCCCGTGGTGCACGGCCGCGCCCCGCACCCCACCGAGGGTGGCGGGAACCGCCAGTGGTGGCCGGACAAGCTCAACCTGAAGATCCTCTCGAAGAACTCCCCGGCGACCAACCCGCTCGGCGAGGACTTCGACTACGCCGAGGCGTTCAAGTCGCTCGACCTGCCCGCCGTCAAGCGGGACATCGAGGAGGTGCTGACCACCTCGCAGGACTGGTGGCCCGCCGACTTCGGCCACTACGGTCCGCTGATCATCCGGATGGCCTGGCACAGCGCCGGCACCTACCGGATCAGTGACGGCCGCGGCGGCGCGGGCGCCGGGCAGCAGCGGTTCGCCCCGCTGAACAGCTGGCCGGACAACGTCAACCTGGACAAGGCCCGCCGTCTGCTGTGGCCGGTGAAGAAGAAGTACGGCCAGAACCTCTCCTGGGCCGACCTGCTCATCCTGGCGGGCAACGTCGCGCTGGAGTCGATGGGCTTCAAGACCTTCGGCTTCGCCGGCGGCCGCGAGGACGTGTGGGAGCCCGACGAGGACGTCTACTGGGGCCCGGAGACCGAGTGGTTGGACGACCGGCGCTACAGCGGTGACCGCGAGCTGGAGGAGCCGCTGGCCGCCGTCCAGATGGGCCTGATCTACGTCAACCCGGAGGGCCCGAACGGCGAGCCGGACCCGATCGCCGCGGCCCGCGACATCCGCGAGACGTTCGGCCGCATGGCGATGAACGACGAGGAGACCGTCGCACTGATCGCCGGCGGGCACACCTTCGGCAAGACCCACGGTGCCGCGCCGGACAGCCACCTCGGGCCGGCGCCCGAGTCGGCTCCGCTGGAGGAGCAGGGCCTGGGCTGGCGCAACGCCTACGGCACCGGCAAGGGCGGCGACACGATCGGCAGCGGGCTGGAGGTCACCTGGACCAGCACGCCGACGAAGTGGAGCAACGGCTTCTTCGCGAACCTGTTCGAGTACGACTGGGAGCTGACCACCAGCCCGGCGGGCGCGAAGCAGTGGACGCCGAAGGACGGCGCGGGTGAGGGCACCGTCCCGCACGCGCACGACGCGTCGCAGAAGATCGCGCCCGCGATGCTGACCACCGACCTCGCGCTGCGCTACGACCCGATCTACGGACCGATCTCGCGCCGGTTCTACGAGAACCCCGACGAGTTCGCCGACGCCTTCGCCCGCGCCTGGTACAAGCTCACCCACCGGGACATGGGACCGAAGGTCCGCTACCTCGGCCCGGAGGTGCCCGAGGAGACCCTGCTGTGGCAGGACCCGCTGCCCGAGGTGGACCACGAGCTGATCGGCGAGGCGGACATCGACTCGCTGAAGCGCACCATCCTCGACTCCGGGCTGAGCACCGCCCAGCTGGTCACCACCGCGTGGGCGTCGGCCTCGACGTTCCGGGGCAGTGACAAGCGCGGCGGCGCCAACGGTGCGCGCATCCGGCTCAACCCGCAGAACGGGTGGGAGGTCAACAACCCGGCCGAGCTGGAGACGGTGCTGTCCACCCTGGAGGGCATCCAGCAGTCGTTCAACGAGGCGCAGACCGGGAACAAGAAGGTCTCGCTGGCCGACCTGATCGTGCTCGGCGGCTGCGCCGCCGTGGAACGGGCCGCCAAGGCCGCGGGCCACGACATCCGCGTGCCGTTCACCCCGGGCCGCGTCGACGCGACGCCGGAGCAGACCGACGCGGACTCGTTCGCCGCGCTGGAGCCCACCGCGGACGGGTTCCGCAACTACCTGGGCAAGGGCAACCGGCTCTCCGCCGAGTACCTGCTGCTCGACCGGGCGAACCTGCTCACGCTGAGCGCGCCGGAGACCACCGTCCTCGTCGGCGGTCTGCGCGTGCTCGGGGCGAACCACGACGGCTCGTCGCTGGGCGTGTTCACCGACACCCCGGGGTCGCTGACCAACGACTTCTTCGCGAACCTGCTCGACATGGGCATCACGTGGAAGCCGACCTCGGAGGACGCGCAGACCTTCGAGGGGCGCGACGCCTCCGGTGCGGTCAAGTGGACCGGCAGCCGGGTCGACCTGGTGTTCGGGTCGAACTCCGAACTGCGGGCCCTGGCCGAGGTCTACGCCGCCGACGACGCGAAGGGCAAGTTCGTGCGCGACTTCGTCGCCGCGTGGGACAAGGTCATGAACCTCGACCGGTTCGACCTGGCCTGATCGTCGCCACCGGTGGGCCCCGTCCGGACGTGGCGGGGCCCACCGGTGGTCACCGGGCGTCGGCGGGCACGGTCGTGGTGCGCAGCGTCTCGTGGGCGACGAACACCCCGCCCACGAAGGCGACCGGCATGACGACCAGCGCGGCGAGCGGGACGAGGCAGAGCAGGGCCGTCGGCAGTCCCAGCCCCAGCGCGAGTCCCCGCCGCCCGCGCAGCGCCGCACGGCGCCGCGCGAGGTCCATCCCGCGCCGGGTGAACGGCACCGCGACCAGTTCGAGCGCGAGGAACCACGCCGTCACCAGCGCCAGCAGCACCGGGACGACCGTCTGCCCCAGCACCGGAACGAACCCCGCGACGAACAGCGGCACCGTCCACGCGAGCGACCGCAGCAGGAGCTCGACACCGTCCCGGATCCCCATCCACACCGACCGCCACCACGGGATGTCCGCCTCCGGAACCGGCCCGTCCAGGTCATCCTCCACCTTCTCCGCGATGTGCTCGTAGAAGGGGCCGCCCACGGCCAGCGTCAACGCCGAGAACCCGATCAGTCCGACGGCCAGCGCTCCACCGGCCAGGGCGACGCCCGCGACCACCCGCACCGCCGTCCGCCAGCCCTCGTCCCAGCCGTCGGCGAACGGCGTGATCAGCGCGGCCAGATCGTCGATCGAGGACACCAGCGCCACCAGCCCGGCGAGCAGCAACAGCGTGGTCAGCACCACCGGCAGCGCGCCGATCAGCAACAACCGCGGCGACCGGAGCAGAATCCCCAGCCCCCGCCCGAACATCCGCACACCCGTCACGAAATCCCGCACGGCGCATGTCTATCAGCGCACGCACCCGCCGCCCGGCCCGCCCCGCATCACACGGGTGCCGCCGCGCCGGGACGCGGAGCGCTCAGGCGGGGAAGCTGACGGCGTGGGTGTCCATGAACTCCCGGATGCCCTCGATGCCCATCTCGCGGCCCATGCCGCTGTGGTCGAACCCGCCGAACGGGGCACGTTCGTCGAGGTGGGCGGCGCCGTGGGCGTTGACGAACGTGTACCCGGCGCGCAGCCGGGCCGCGACCGCACCCGCGTGGTCGAGGTCGGCCGACCACACCGACGAGGACAGGCCCGCCCACGTGTCGTTCGCCCGGGCCAGGCCGTCCGCCTCGTCGTCGAACGGCAGGATCGGCACGGTCGGGCCGAACTGCTCCTCGGTCACCACACGGAGGTCGTCGGCCGGGTCCAGCACCAGCGACGGCCGGAGGAAGTTCCCCCGGGACAGGTCCGCCCCGTCCGCCGCGGCGCCGAACTCCCGGACCTCGGCACCGGACGAGCGGGCCTCGGCGACCAGCTGCTCGACGTAGTCCTTCTGCCGGGGGCTGTGCAGCGGCCCCATCGTGACCGGTTCGGCCAGGCCGTGCCCGAGCACGGTGCCGGACAGCAGCTCCGACAGGCCGTCGACCACCTCGTCGTAGCGGGAGCGGTGCACGTAGACCCGTTTCGCGGCCATGCAGACCTGCCCGGTGGAGTCGAAGATCCCCCCGAACAGCGTCTGCATCGCCTCGCCGGAGAGGTCGGCGTCGGCGAGCACGAGCGCGGGATCGTTGCCGCCCAGTTCCAGTGCCACGCGGGTCAGCGAGCCCGAGGCCATCTGCATGATCTTCCGGCCGCCGCCCGTGCTCCCCGTGAAGCACACCTTGCGCACCGGCTCCCCGGCCACCAGGGTCTCCCCGATCTCGGAGTCCTCACCGGTGACGACGTTCAGCACGCCCGGCGGGAGCGCCCGCGCCAGCGTCTCCACCGTGCGCACCGTCGCCAGCGGCGCGGTGGGCGGCGGCTTCACCACCACGGTGTTCCCCGCCACCAGCGCGTACGCCAGCGACGCCCCCAGGATCGCCAGCGGCCAGTTGAACGGCACGATGATCGTCGTGGCACCCAGCGGGCGGTAGGTCACCTCGGTGCGGAACGGCGGCGCGGCCAGGTGGGTCGTCTGCCGCTCCAGCTCGCCCGCGAGCCCGACCGCGAGGCGGCAGCGGTGCTCGAACACCGCCGAGTCGATCACGGATTCCATCCGGATCTTGCCGTTCTCCCGGGTCAGGATGTCGGCGACGGTCTCCCGGTCGCCCTCCAACGGCTCCAGCGCCGCGCTCAGCAGCTCGGCGCGTTCGGAGGGGCTCCGCGCCGCCCACGCGGGAAACGCCCGGTCGGCCGCGGCGACCGCGGCCGAGGCCTGTTCCG
>NZ_KE387084.1:18830-25065 GCF_000430445.1 Saccharomonospora iraqiensis subsp. iraqiensis | reverse complement strand
CTGCTGCCCGCCGTTGGCCTCCGCGGCCAGGCTGGCCCGGTCCACGGTGGGCACCACACCGCCCGGCGTGGCCACGACGATCTCGTGGCCCGCGGCGGTGAACTCCTGGTACGGCGCGGCGAACTCCTCGGCCCAGTATCCGGTCGGGTGCCGCGTGCCGTCGGCCAGCGTCCAGTAGTCCACGCCGGTCATCACGAACAGGATCTTGCTCATGTCACTCAACCTCCGAAACGGTCGCGCGCGCCACGACGCACTCGACAGACTGACGATCTGCACACGAAGTGTCAGATCATCGGACAGGGACCACTGTAGTCCCGCCCGACCGAGAGCCCTCAAGGAGGCGTGTCGCGTGACTCATCGCACCCGACAGGTCCGGTCGCACGTGTCGTCATGCTCGGGCGGGGTGGTCTCGCGGCCGTCCGGTCAGGTGAGGTCGGCGAACCGCTCCACGTCGTTCCTCCTGCCCGCGACCAGGAGGATGTCCTCACCCGCCACCGTGCTCTCCGCCGTGGCGTAGGTGAATCCCGCACCGGGACGTTTGATCCCGACGACGGTGACCCCGTACCGCCGCCGCACCTGGGTCTCCCCGAGCGGCCTGCCCACGGCTTCCGCGGGCGCGGTGGTCTTGATGATCGCGTAATCCTCTTCGAACTCGATGTAGTCCAGCATCCGGCCGGTCACCAGGTGCGCGACGCGTTCGCCCATGTCGTGTTCGGGCAGCACGACATGGTGGGCACCCACCCGTTCGAGGATGCGCCCGTGCTGCCGGTTCACGGCCTTCGCCCAGATCCGCGCGACCCCGAGCTCGTCGAGCAACGAGGTGGTGAGGACACTGGCCTCGATGTCGTTGCCGATCCCGACGACCGCACGGCGGAACGACGTGACGCCCAGCTGGGTCAGTGCTTCGACGTCGGTGGTGTCGGCCACCGCCGTGTGGGTGAGCTCGTCGGCGTAACGCTGGACACGCCGTGGATCGTGGTCGAGCCCGAGCACCTCGACACCGGCGCCCATCAGCTCACTCGCCAGTGAACCGCCGAACCGGCCCAGTCCGATCACCACGACCCGTTGGCCCTGTTTCCTGTTACCCAACGATCGGTCTCTCCTCCGGAAGTTCGTACCGCCGTGCGCGTTCCCGCAATGCCAACGCCGAGGCGAGTGTGATCGGTCCGAGCCTGCCGAGGAACATCAGTCCCGTCAGCACCAGGGTGCCGGATGTCGGCAACTCACCCGTGATCCCGGTGGACAGCCCCACCGTGGCGAAGGCCGAGACGGCCTCGAACAGCACTGTCTCCAGCCGGTGGAACGGCGTCAGAGTGAGCAGGAGCAGTGTCCCACTCACCACCGCTCCCATGCTGAGCAGCACGACCGTGAGCGCCTGACGCTGCACGGCCGAGGTCAGTTTCCGGCCCATCACGTGCACGGTCGGCAGACCCCGGATCTCGGCGAGGACGATGAATCCCAACAACGCGAACGTGGTGACCTTGATTCCGCCCGCGGTGCCCGCACTACCCCCACCGATGAACATCAGCACATTCGTCACCAGCAGCGTTCCGGACTCGAACTCGGAGACCTCCAGCGAATTGAAGCCGGCTGTGCGCGGCATCACGCCGTGGAAGAATCCGGCCAGCAGACGTCCGCCCGGACTGAACTGACCGAGCGTCTCGGGGTTGTTCCACTCCGCGGCCGTGACGACGGTCGTCCCGACCACCAGCAGCGCCCCGATCGTCAGGACGGTGACCTTCACGTGCAGCGACCAGCGCCGTAGTGACCCGCGAGCGCGCCGCCAGATCTCGATCCACACCGGGAAGCCGAGGCCACCGGTGATAACGGCCAGGGCGATCGGCACACAGATCCACGGGTCGGTGGCGAACCGCATCAGGCTGTCGGAGTAGAGCGCGAAACCGGCGTTGTTGAAGGCCGACACCGCGTGGAAGACCCCGTGGTAGACGGCCGTGCCCCAGGGATAGCTGTACCCGAGGGCGAAGCGGAGGGTCAGCACCGTGCTCAGCACCGCCTCGAACAGGAAGCTGACCAGTACGATCCCGGTCACCACCCGGCGGACGTCACCCAGATCCAGCGTCTTGGTCTCGGTGGCGGCCGTCAGCCGCATCCGCAAGCCGAACCGCCGGGTGATCAACAGGCCCAGCAGGGAGGCCAACGCCATGATTCCCAGGCCACCGACCTGGATCAGGGCCAGAATCACCACCTCACCGAAGGTGGACCAGTACCCGGGTGTGTCCACCACGATCAGCCCGGTCACACACACCGCCGAGGTCGCCGTGAACAGAGCGGTCACCCACCCGGCCCCTTCTTCGGAGGCCGAGGCCACCGGGAGGGACAGCAGCACCGCCCCCACCGCGATGGTGGACGCGAACGCCACCACGACGATCCTGGCGGGCTGATGCCAGCTCGGGCGAAAACGACGCCGCACCGGCTGGAGACGCCGCGCCACGAAGACTCCGTTCCCAGTTCTCGGATACCTGCCGCAGGGACGGTACCCCTACGGCACCGCGACCGGGCACCGGCCGCACAGGGTGGGTGATACCCGCGCGCCCCCCGGCCACGGCGGTCGGCACACCGGGAAACTGTCGGCCTGAGCTGGTTGAATCGGGCCCGGTGCGGTCGAACGACGCGGCCGGCCCCGCGTGAGGAGGAGACACGATGAGCACCGTCACCGGTCCGGGCACGGACACCCGGCCGCACACGCCGCACGCCGCCGACCGGCACGACCTGATCCGCGTGCGGGGCGCACGGGAGAACAACCTCGCCGACGTCGACGTCGACCTCCCGAAACGCAGGCTCACGGTGTTCACCGGCGTCTCCGGTTCGGGCAAGAGCTCGCTGGTGTTCGGCACCATCGCGGCGGAGTCCCAGCGGATGATCAACGAGACCTACAGTGCCTTCGTGCAGGGCTTCATGCCCACCCTCGCCCGGCCCGACGTCGACATGCTCGACGGCCTGACCACCGCGATCCTCGTCGACCAGGAACGCATGGGATCCGACCCGCGCTCGACGGTGGGCACCGCCACCGACACCGGCGCGCTGCTGCGGATCCTGTTCAGCCGGCTCGGGCGGCCGCACATCGGCTCTCCCCAGGCGTTCTCCTTCAACGTCGCCTCGATCAGCGGGGCCGGGGCGGTCACGTTCGAACGTGGCGGCAAGACCGTGAAGGAACGCCGCGCGTTCAGCGTCACCGGCGGCATGTGCCCGCACTGCGAGGGCCGCGGCGCGGTCACCGACTTCGACCTGTCCGCGATGTACGACGACAGCAAGTCCCTCAACGAGGGGCCGTTCACGATCCCCGGCTGGGGCAGGGACGGCTGGTACGGCCGCATCTACACCGGTTGCGGGTTCTTCGACCCGGACAAGCCGATCCGCGAGTTCACCGCCGCGGAGCTCGACGACCTGCTCCACAAGGAGCCGACCAAGATCAAGGTCGACGGGGTCAACCTCACCTACGAGGGCGTCATCCCGAAGCTGCGGAAGACGATCCTGGCCAAGGACCGCGAGGCGATGCAGCCGCACATCCGCGCGTTCGTCGACCGCGCGATCACCTTCACCGAGTGCCCCGAGTGCGGCGGCACCCGACTGTCCGAACAGGCCCGGTCCTCGACGATCGAGGGCCGCAGCATCGCCGACTGCTCCGCCATGCAGATCACCGACCTCGCCGACTGGGTACGCGACCTGCGGGAACGGTCCTCCGACGCACCGGGCGGGGACTACTCCCCGGTCGCCCCGCTGCTGACCGCGCTCGGCGACATCCTCGACTCCTTCGTCGAGATCGGGCTCGGCTACCTCTCCCTCGACCGGCCCGCGGGCACCCTGTCCGGCGGCGAGGCCCAGCGCACCAAGATGATCCGCCACCTCGGCTCGTCGCTCACCGACGTCACCTACGTCTTCGACGAACCCACCATCGGCCTGCACCCGCACGACGTCCGGCGGATGAACGACCTGCTGCTGCGGTTGCGGGACAAGGGCAACACGGTGCTCGTCATCGAGCACGAGCCGGAGACGATCGCGATCGCGGACCACGTCGTCGACCTCGGCCCCGGGGCGGGCTCGGCGGGCGGGACGGTCTGTTTCGAGGGCACCGTCGACGCGTTACGCACCAGCGGCACGCTCACCGGCCGCCACCTCGACGACCGGGCCACCCTCAAGGACACGGTGCGCACCCCCACCGGGACCCTGGAGGTCCGCGGCGCGGCGGCGAACAACCTGCGCGACGTCGACGTGGACATCCCGCTGGGCGAACTCGTGGTCCTCACCGGGGTCGCGGGCTCCGGCAAGAGCTCCCTGGTGGAGTCGATCCCCCCGGACCCCGGTGTGGTCACGATCGACCAGGGCGCGATCAAGGGATCCCGCCGGAGCAACCCCGCGACCTACACCGGCCTGCTCGACCCGATCCGCAAGGCGTTCGCGAAGGCCAACGGCGTGAAACCCGCGCTGTTCAGTCCGAACTCCGAGGGCGCCTGCCCCAACTGCAACGGCGCGGGCGTGATCTACACCGACCTGGCCGTCATGGCCGGGGTCGCCACCACCTGCGAGGAGTGCGAGGGGCAGCGGTTCCAGGCGTCGGTGCTGGATCACCGGCTCGGTGAGGGGGAGGCGGGCAGGAACATCAGCGAGGTCCTGGCGATGTCGGTGACCGAGGCGGCGGAGTTCTTCGGCGGTGCGGGGGTGACGCTTCCCGCGGCCACCACGATCCTGCGGCGGCTGGCCGACGTCGGGCTCGGCTACCTCAGCCTCGGCCAGCCGCTGACCACCCTGTCCGGCGGGGAACGCCAGCGGCTCAAGCTGGCCGCGCACCTGGCCGACGACGCCGCCGTCTACATCCTCGACGAGCCGACCACCGGCCTGCACCCGGCCGACATCACCCAGCTGCTCGACCTGCTCGACCGCCTCGTCGACTCCGGCCGGTCCGTTCTGGTCGTCGAGCACAACCAGGCCGTCATGGCGCACGCCGACCGGATCATCGACCTCGGCCCCGGCGCGGGCCACGACGGCGGCCGGGTGGTCTTCGAGGGCACCCCCGCCGACCTCGTCGCCGCCCGCTCCACCCTCACCGGGGAACACCTCGCGGCCACGGTCGGTGCGGGAAACTCGGTTCGGACATGACCGAGGGAACGGACGGCGGAGAAGTGAGCGTCCCACAGCACACCGGCGACGAGCCTCGACGCCTGGCTCTGCTCACCCAGGCAACACCGTTCAGACCGTCCAGCGCAGCCGACCGGATCATCGACTTCGGTCCCGGGTGAGTGAGGAGACGGCGGCCGGATCCCCTTCGAGGGGATCCTCGTCGACCTCGTCACCACCTGCCCGACCGTCGAAGAACACGTCACCGCCACAATCGCTCCGGGTGCCCCGGTACCAGGGTGGGCGGCACGTCATCGGCGCGAAGAGCAACCGCTCACGCCACGAATTGACGTGGTCGTCCGGGTTTGTGGGGTGTGCCAGGGAGAGCTCCCGGTGCACCACGAAGAGAGCGTCGGAGACCGTGTCCGTGTAGGTCACGAGAAACCACACATCCATCGAACGCAGGTCTCTGGGATCCAGATGGCCGCGGCCGGTGGACTGCGTCAGATCAAGATCAAGAGGCGACACTCCGTCGTCGGCGGCGGCGGTGACGACCGCGATCGCGGGTCCTTTGGGATACCTGCTTCGCGGTCCGGACTCCGGCTTCCCCAATCCGGTGTGCGCATCCCCTTGCAGCACGCCCAGCGCATTCTTTCTCGCGGGATCGTAGACCAACGGCATGTGGAACGGATTCGCGTAGTTCCAACCGGCGTCCCGGACGAGATGTTCCCGTAACGTTCCCACACGCGCGATCCAGTCCTTCAACCCCGGAGCGTTCTGTGGTTCGAAGTCGTTGTTCGACATCGCCGCGATACCGGCACGAATCGCTCTGTCGAAGAAGTCCAGTTCCAGGCCGAGGCCACGCAGACGACGTTGCGCGCCCGCACCGGTCTGGACGACAGTCTCCGCCATCAGTCCTCCCCACGAACCCGACCACCTTTACCGGAGCCACGTACCCGGGAGAAGCCTCCGATCGGGCGTGATCGCCTGGGAGGTGTTGCGCTAACGGCGCGGCGAGCACCAACGGCGAGAGAGAATGTTCGCCGGACGCCGCCCCGCTCAGCCTGCCGGTCGACGCCCGGCGAGGTCGGCCTCGACGGCCGCCACGACCTGTCCCGGGTCGGCGGCACACCGCAGGGCCAGGCCGTCGCAGACCACCGCG
>NZ_KE387084.1:7197-18730 GCF_000430445.1 Saccharomonospora iraqiensis subsp. iraqiensis | reverse complement strand
CGCCCGCGCCGCCGCCACGGGCGAGCGACCCCCGGCCCACCCGGCACGCCCCGGAGCAGGCCCGCAGGATCGGAACCGGCGCGTCGACGGCTATCGGACCCGGGTGTCGCGCCCGGAGATGCGGGCGCTCAACGGCGTGTCGGGAAAGGACCGCAGGGTGCGCTTGAGTTCGGCGAAGCCGGGCCAGTGGGCGAGCGTCACGACCGCGTCCCACATCCGCAGCGCCTCGTCCCCGTCGGGTGCCCGATCGATCACGGGTCCGAAGAACGCGGGACCGTCGGGTGGGGCGAACGACAGGATCGGCGTGCCGACACCGCCACCCGCCCGGTCCACCGCTTCCCCGGTCTCGGCGCGCAGTTCGGCGTCCAGGCCCTCGTCCTGGGCCGCGTCGGCCAGTTCCCGGGGCAGGTGCACGCGGTCGAGGATCGCGCCGAGGTCGCGGGGCCGCGCCGTGTCGGCGAGCACCGCCTCGAAGCTCGCCTCCCCGGGCGGCGGGGCGTGCCACACGGCCTCGCCCAGGGCGGTGTAGAGATCACCGAGCACGTCGGGACCGTGTGCGCGACGAGCCGCGACGACCACGCGGAGCATCTCCAGACCGCGCTGGTGCGCGTCCGGATACCGCGCGGGCCGGTCGGCGTAACCGAGCGGTTCGTTGAGGATCCGCAGCGACAGCGGGCGCCACCGGATCGTCAGCGGCCGTTGCCGCGCGACGTTGCGGACCCACTCGGCGGTGACCCAGCAGAACGGGCACACCGGGTCGAAGAAGAACTCCACGTCGGCGTCGCTCATCGTGTCCTCCCCGTGGTCGGCCGGACGGGACCATTCTCCTCGGGAGACGCGGTCTCCTCAGCACCGAGCCGCGGCGACGGTCGACGCCAGGGCTCCGTCCTCGCAGGACGCGGCGGCTGAAGTCCACCACCACCGTGCGAACGTTCACTCCACCGTGGCCGTCCCCGTTTGCGCCAGCTCTCCGCGTCGACTTCGCTGAACGGCGTCGGGAGGGGCGTGACATGGCATCAATGCCGACCGCCGGCACGGCGGACAGCGGTTCGCGGACGACCCGCGGAGTCATGGCGTTCGTGCGGATCGTCGTCGCGTTCCTGTGGATCCAGAACGCGGCGTGGAAGATCCCCCCGGACTTCGGCGAGCGGAGCGGCGGAGGGTTGTACCACTTCACCAACTACGCCGTGGAGTATCCGGTCCTCGGCCCGTTCGCCTGGCTCGTCGAACACGTCGTCCTGCCGAACTTCGTGCTGTTCGGCTGGCTCACCCTGCTCGTGGAGGCGGGTCTCGGCGCGTTCCTGCTGATCGGGCTGGCGACCCGGTTGTGGGCCGTGCTCGGTGTCGTCCAGTCCTCGGCCATCGCGCTGTCGGTGTTGTACGCACCGAACGAGTGGCACTGGTCCTACTACCTGATGATTCTCGTCCATCTCGCGTTGTTCGCCACCGCCGCGGGGCGCGGCTTCGGTCTCGACGGTGTTTTCCGGCCGATCATGGTCACCTCCCGGAAGGCCGTCGCGCGTGGCCTGGCGAGGCTCGCATGAACGGCGGAAGACTCGACCGCGCCGCCGTCGCACTGGGTGCCGGGGGATTGCTGACCTTCGTGTTCACCTTCTCCGACGGCGCCTACCGCCCCTACGACTTCCTGCAGATACAGGGGGTCGGCCTGATCGTGATCCTGGCGCTGAGCGCGGTGGGACTGCTCGGGGGCCTGCTCCGGAAGCGGCTGCTCGTGCTCGTCTCCGGTGTCGCGTTCGCCGCCGCCACGGTCCTCCAACTCGTGCAGGCCGGGCGGTCACCGAACTGGCTCGAAGGCGACGGCTCGACCCTGTCCGTGTTGCTCGCGCTCGCGGCCGGGCTGCTGGCCGTCGGCCTCGCTCCCCGCCAGACTCCCCCGGACCGGAAGGAACCGTGAACCCATGGACCTCACCCCGTACCTCGATCCCGTGCTCGCCGCCGCCCGGGAGGCGGCGGACGACGTGGACGCCGCGGCACGGTTTCCCGACGAGGCCGTCACCGCGCTGCGCCAGTCCGGCCTGCTCGGCCTCACTCTCCCGGAGAGCGTGGGCGGGCTCGGACAGGGGCCGCGCGAGTTCGCCGACGTGGCCGGCGCGCTCGCCCGGGAGTGCGGGTCCACGGCGATGGTCTATCTGATGCACGTCAGTGCCGCGATGCCGCTCGCCGCGGCGCCCCCGCCCGGCCTCGACGACCTCCTCCCGCAGCTCGCCTCGGGCAAGACGCTCGCGTCGCTGGCGCTGTCCGAACCGGGCTCCCGTTCCCACTTCTGGGCCCCGGTCTCACGGGCGCGCCACGAAGGCGCGGACCTGCGGCTGCGCGCGACGAAGAGCTGGGTGACCACCGCCGGACACGCGGACGTCTACGTCGCCTCCACGCTCTCCCCGGACGCCGACACGGTCGACTTCTTCGCCGTCCCCGCCGCGGCCCCGGGCGTCGACGTGACCGGTGAGTTCCGCGGGATGGGGCTGCGGGGCAACGCGTCCGCACCGATGTCCTTCGACGTCGAGGTGGGCGAGGACCAGCGGCTCGGCGGCGAGGGCGCCGGGTTCGACCTGATGATGCAGACGGTGCTGCCGTGGTTCAACCTCGGCAACGCCGCCGTCTCGATCGGCCTGTGCGAGGCGGCCGTGCACACGGCGATCCGGCACACCGGCGCGGCCACGCTCGAACACCGCAACGAGAGTCTGTCCGCGCTGCCCACCATCCGCGCACAACTGGCCCGGATGTCGCTCGACCTGGACAGCACCCGCGCCTACCTCGACCGGACGGCCGGGCGTCTCGTCGACCCCCGCGACGACACCCTGCTGCACGTCCTCGGGGTCAAGGCCGCCGCCAACGACGCGGCACTGCGGATCACCGACGCGGCGATGCGGGTCTGCGGCGGCGCCGCGTTCTCCGAGCACCTGCGCATCGACCGCCATTTCCGCGACGCCCGCGCCGGGCACGTGATGGCCCCGACCGCGGACGCGCTCTACGACTTCTACGGCAAGGCCCTCACCGGGCAGCCGCTGTTCTGAGAAGGAGGACGCCCTGTGGGCACACCACTGCTCGTCGGCTCGGTCGCCTACACACCGAACGTGGTGACCATCTGGGAGGGACTCCGGGACTACTTCGCGGACGGTCCCGCCGAGATGGACTTCGTGCTGTTCTCCCACTACGGCAGACAGGTCGAGGCGCTGCTGGACGGCACGATCGACATCGCGTGGAACACCAACCTGGCGTGGGTGCGCACCGTCGCGCGCACCGACGGCGCCTGCCGCGCCCTGGCGATGCGCGACACCGACGCGGAGTTCCGCACCGTGATCGTGGCCCGCACCGGCAGCGCGATCGAGGGGCTGCCCGGCCTCCGGGACAGGACACTCGCGCTCGGCTCGAAGGACTCGGCCCAGGCCGCCATCCTGCCCGTCCACTTCCTCGACCGGGCCGGGATCCGCGACGGCGAGGTGAAGCTGCTGCGCATCGACAGCGACGTGGGCAAGCACGGCGACACCGGGCGCAGCGAACTCGACGCGCTGCGCGCGGTGCTGGACGACCGCGCCGACGCCGCGGCCATCGGGATCAACACCTGGGAGGCGATCGGCCGCGAGGAACTGATGCCGGGGGCCTTCGAGGTGGTCTGGGAGTCACCGACGTACTCGCACTGCAACTTCACCGTGCTGCCCCACGTGACCGAGGAGCGGACACGCCCGTGGGTGGAGCAGCTGTTCGCGATGGACTGGAACGACCCGCGGCACCGGCCCATCCTGGAAATGGAGGGCCTGCGGCAGTGGGTCGAACCCCGGCTCGACGGGTACGACTCCCTGTTCGAGGCCGTCCGCCGGCAGGGGATCCCGGAATGGTGGTGAACTCCCTGGTACTCGACCTGGTGCAACGCGTCTCCGCGGCGGCATCGGGGTCGACCGTGGAGATCCCACTGGGCGGGCATCCCCCCGACGAGGCGGACACCGTCCGGGCGTGGTGCGCCCGCACCGGCAACGAGCTGGTCGCGGTGCGCGGCGACGTGGCCGTGGTGCGCCGCGGCCGGGCACCCGACCCGTTCGCGGGACTCGCGCCGGAGCAGGTGCCCGGGACCCGGCTGTGGATGTACACCAACTTCGACTGCAACCTCGCGTGTGACTACTGCTGCGCCCGCTCCTCACCACGGACACCGCGCCGCGCGCTGGGCCTCGACCGGGTGCGCAGGCTCGCCGACGAGGCCGTGCCCGCGGGCGTCACGGAACTGCTGCTCACCGGCGGGGAGCCGATGCTGCTCCCGGACATCGACGAGCTCGTCGCCGCGTGCACCGCCGCGCTGCCCACGACACTGCTCACCAACGGGATGTTGTTCCGGGGGAAGAGACTGGACGCACTGCGCCGGATGGACCAAGACCGGCTGGCGCTGCAGATCAGTCTGGACTCCGCCGACCCCGAACGGCACGACGCACACCGCGGCCGGGGCTCGTGGGAACGCGCGGTGGCGGGGATCCGCCTCGCCCGCGCGGAAGGCTTCCGGGTGCGGGTGGCCGCGACGCTGCAACCGGAGCAGGCACACGAAGAGGAATCGTTCCGTGGGTTCCTCGACTCCCTGGGCATCGCCCGGGACGATCAGGTGCTCCGCCAGGTCGCCCGCCGTGGGCTCGCCGACACCGGCGTGGAGCTCACCGTCGACTCCCTGGTACCCGAGGTCACGGTCACCAACGACGGTGTCTACTGGCACCCGGTGGGCGCCGACCACGCCGACCAGCTGGTCACCCGCGACCTCTTCCCGTTGGCGACGGCCATCGCCGCGGTCCGCACCCGGTTCGCCGAGGATCGGGCACGCGCCACGGCCGCCGCGCAGTGGTTCCCCTGCGCGTGAGGAGTGCGCACTCGCGGAGAGGCTAGCCCGATGTCGTGACCAGGTCGTCGACCGCCGCGGCGATCCGGTCCGGATGGTCCTCGGGTGTGAAATGCCGGCCGCCGTCGATGCGTTCCAGGGTCGTGCCGAGGTCGGTGGCCAGTCGCTGTCCGTAGGAGACCTTCTGGAACTGGTCCGCCTCGCCCCACACGACGCGCGCGGGCAGGCCGAGTTCGGGCAGCCGGTCGGCGACCGCGAGGGTGTCCTGGACGTTCAGCGCCGACGCCTGGCGCACGAGACTCCGGGCCGCACCGTGGGTGGCGTAGTGGCGCCAGTGAAGGCCGATCGACTCCGCCGCCCGCGCCCGGTCGTCGTGCCCGCGACGCAGAAGTGCCACGAACATCGGATAGAGCGCCACATCGGGCGCCAACCTCAGCCCGGGCGCCAGACGTTGCATCATCGTCACACTCGGGATCGGCCAGGAATCGTAGCCGATGCTGTTGGTCAGGACGAGGCCCGCGACCCGCTCGGGCGCACGCGCGGCGAGGATCTGCGCGACCCCGCCGCCGAGGTCCTGGCCGACGAGCACGGGACGCTCGATTCCCAGCTGACGGAGCCAGCTGTCGAGGTACGCGGCCTGCCGGGCGACCGAGATGTCCCGGTCCCGGCCGGCCGGGATGCTCTGGCCGTAGCCCACCATCTCCCACGCCAGGCACCGGGCGCCGGTGACCCGCGGCAACACATGCCGCCACAACTCCGGAGAGGTCGGGATGCCGTGCACGAACACCACGGGAGTTCCCTCGCCGTGCTCCAGCCACCGCATCGGGATCGCGTCCACCACGTCCGTGTGTTCCCGCACGCGCACCTCCGCTCATGGCCTTGTGGCCAGCGTATTCCCGCACCTCGCCGGCCGCAGCACGGTCCTCGGAGCCGTCCTCGCCCGGTGCCGCAGACACCGGGATCCGAAGCCGACGCCGAGCACGGCTCGTTCGGTCCGGAGTGGGTCGACCGATCATCCGAGGTCGTCGAACGAACCCCCGCGTCCGGCTCCCCCGGCGAACCGTGCGGCGCCGTGCTCGGCGTCGGCGGCGTACGAGCGCATGCCGTGCTCCCACTCCCGGGCCATCGCCTCGCCCTCGGGCACGCCCTCCCCGTCGAGCACGGACATCCGGTCGCCGCGCAGGCACGCCTGGGGAAAGGTCGCCACCTGGGCGGCGAGTGCCTCCGCGGCCGCACGCTCCTGCCCGACCGGGACCACCCGACCGGCCAGACCGACCCGCTGGGCCTCCCCGGCGTCCACCGGCCTGCCGGTGAGCACCATGTCCATCGCGACGCCGGTGCCGACCAGCCGCGGCAACCGCACGGTGCCGCCGTCGATCAACGGCACACCCCACCGGCGACAGAACACCCCGAAGACCGCGTCCTCGGCGGCCACCCGGAGGTCACACCACAACGCGAGCTCCAGCCCGCCGGCCACCGCGTACCCCGAGACGGCGGCGATCACGGGTTTGCTCAGCCGCATCCTCGTCGGCCCCATCGGGCCCCGCCCCTGGCCGTAATCGTGCAACGGGTTGCCCCGGTCGGTCCCGACCGCCCGCAGATCCGCCCCCGCACAGAACGTGCCGCCCTCGCCCCACAGCACCGCCACCGAGGCCGTCGCGTCCGCGTCGAACCGCCGGAACGCCTCGTACAGGGCGGTGCCCGTCGGGCCGTCCACCGCGTTGCGCACCTCGGGACGCGACAGGACCACCGTCCACACCGCGCCGCTCCGCTCCACACGCACGGCCCGCTCACCCATCGGATCCTCCTCGACGTCCCCACCGGTCGCGAAGATCCATTACACCCGGACACGCTCGCGTCGCACATCCGGCAACCGTGTTCTCCACGGTGACGATCCCGCATCCGGCCGTGTCCGGATCAGCGGTGGTGGGCGAGCTCCCGGTGGGCGGTCTCGGCGCCGGTGTCCGGTTCGGTGTGCACCACGGCGGCGGTGAGCCGGGGCACGGCGTGCACCAGGGCGTGTTCGACGGCGTGCGCGGTGGCGTGTGCCTGCTGCACCGTCCGATCCGCCGGGACCGACACCGACAGTTCCGCGCGCAGACTGTGCCCGATCCAGCGCATCCGCACCGCATCGACGCCGCACACGCCGTCCACCTCCGCGGCGGTGCGTTCGGCCGCCGCCACCAGGTCGGGGTCGACCGCGTCCAGCAGGCGGCCACCCACCTCCTTGGCCGCGCCGTAGCCGACGAACACGATCGCCACGGTGATGGCGAGCCCGATCAGGGGGTCGGCCATCGGGAATCCCAGTCCGATCCCGGCGGCACCGCCGACCACGGCCAGCGAGGTGAAACCGTCGGCACGGGCGTGCATCCCGTCGGCCACCAGGGCGGCCGAGCCGATCCGCCGACCGACCCGGACCCGCCAGCGGGCGACCAGTTCGTTCCCGACGAAGCCGACCACCCCGGCGGCACCCACCGCCCACAGGTACGCCACCGGCTGCGGATCCACCAGCCTGCGAACGGACTCGTACCCGGCCAGCGCGGCGGAGGCGGCGATGAGCACCACCACCACGATCCCGGCCAGGTCCTCGGCGCGCCCGAGTCCGTAGGTGAACCGGCGGGTCGCCGCGCGCCGGCCCAGCAGCAACGCGATCCCCACCGGCAGGGCGGTCAGGGCGTCGGCGAAGTTGTGGATCGTGTCGCCCAGCAGCGCGACCGACGCGGTGACCGCCACGATGGCGGCCTGGGCGACGGCCGTGACCATGAGCGCGACGAACGACCACACCAGCGTGCGGATCCCCTGCCGGCTGGTCTCCAGCGCCGGGTCGAACCGGTCGGCCGTGTCGTGGCTGTGCGGGGTGACGGCGTGCCGCAGCCGTGCCCACACTCCCGCCCCCGGCCCGTGGCCGTGGCCGTGGCCGTGGCCGTGGCCGTGGCCGTGGCCGTGGGGATGATCGTGGTCGTGGTCGTGCCGGTCAGCCATGAGACCTGCCCGCGCCTCTCTCCGGTCGGGGGCGCCCGCCCGGTTGCGGTGCGCCGCTGCGATCCGACAATATGCAAACATGTGCGCACATAACAACCGGTACGGGGTCCGGGACGAGTACACCGACGAGCAGTACGGGGCGGCCGCGGAGGTGCTCGCACTGCTGGCCGACCCCACCCGGTTGCACCTGCTGCGGCTGTTGGGCACCGAACAGGACGTCACCACACTGACCGGGCAGGTGGGGGCCTCGCGTTCCTCGGTGTCCCAGCACCTCGGGCGGCTGCGCCTTGCCGGCCTGGTCGAGGTACGGCGGGACGGGCGGCGCATGCTCTACCGCATCACCAGCGACCATCTCGCGGCCCTGGTCGACGAGGCGCTCGGCTACGCCCACCACACCGTCCACGGCATCCCGCACCACCGGGACTCCACAGCGCGGGACTCAGCACCCCGGGACTCCACAGCACAAGACGCCACAGCACAGGACTCCACAGCACACTGACGGCACGTGCGACGCCGGACCGGGCACCGGCGCCGCACGTGCCTGCCGGGTTACAACCCCAGCTCACCGAGCCGGGTGCTGATCCGTGGGTCGGTCGAGACGACCGGGGACTCGGAGGCGACCCACGGATCGCCACCGAAGTACCCCTGGAAGATCTTCTCCGCTGTCCGCGTCGCCAACGCCTGCGTGGTCAGCGTCGGGTTCGGCCCGCCGAGGCTGTTGGCCAGCGCCGAGTTGTCCGCCACGAACAGCCGCTTCACCGCACGCGACTCCGCGTTCGAGTCCAGCACGGAGTTGTGTTCCGACTCGCCCATCCGCATCGACGACTGGACGTGCAGCAGCAGCGGCGCCCAGTCGATCCGGTAGACCTGTCTGGCACCGGCGCCGCGCAGCAGCTCGGCGGCCTTGCGGGCCATGAACTCCCGGTTGCGGGTGGTGCGCCTGGTGCGTTCCCGGTGCGGGAAGGAGATCTTCGGGATGGGCCCGTTCTCGTCGGCGGGTAGCGCCGACGGCACGACCCGGTTGTCCCGCTCGACGTCGTCGTCGGTGATCACCAGGACACTGAGCAGCCGGTCGAGCCCGCCCGCGACGAGGTCCTTGAGTTCCGGCCCCATCAGCCGCCCCGCGGGCCCGTCCCACGGTCCCGTCGGCCCGCGGCCGTTGGTGTACTCGCCGCGGATGCCGCTGTCGGACAGGGCCGTGGCGAAGCCGTTCAACGCCGGGGGCAGGCCGACGTTCTCCAGCCCCCCGTACGGCGGGAAATCGAGCCGGGCCGCGGAGCCGACCCCCTTCGGGTTGCCGGTGTACTCGTCGAAGGAGCCGACCACCCAGTCGAAGAAGTGGTCCGTGTAGCCGCGCCCGACCCAGTCGTTCGGATTGGGCAGCCCACTGTTGAACCACAGCCTCGGGTTCTCGGTGCAGCCGCCGGCCATCACCACGACCCGCGCGTCCTCCCGCTGCTCGTCACCGGAGGCGTTGTCCCGCCAGGTCACCCCGGTGGCCACCTCGACGCCGTTCTTCGACTCCGTGTGGATCCGGGTGACGTAGGCGTCGGTCAGGAGCTCGACCGGCCTGCCGTGCGGTGCCCACACGTCGGCGGTGAGCGCCATCGGGACGTAGCTGTTGTCGGTGGACCGTTTGGCGAACTGGTTACGCGGCGCGCCCACCGGCCGCATGCACCCCTGGAAGCAGTAGCCGCAGAAGGTGCATCCGGTCGCGTCCGGGTGGGTCAGCAGGTTCGGGTCCGACGTCCGGCCCGCGTTGCCGCCCGGCTGCAACACCGCGTTCTCCTGCGGCCGGTACGAGGGCCCGTAGGTGGTCTTCGTGGTCTGCACCGGCAGGTCGAGCGTCTCGCAGCCGCGGAAGAACACCTGCTCCTTGGTGCCCATCGCCGCGGTCATCACCGGCGCGGTGGCCTCGACCCACTCGAAGTAGGGAACCATCTCCCCGTAGGTGAACGGGAACCGGTGCTCGACGTCGTAGGCGTCCCGGTCGGGTTTGTCGTAACCCCGGAACACCCCCGGGTAGGCACGCGGGTAGTTGCCGTAGAAGTGCTGGGTGGTCCCGCCCACCCCGGACAACTGCCACACGAACGAGTTCTGCGCCCACTCCCGGAACCACGCGGGACGGGACCTGTCGGTGGGGCCCCACCGCAGATAGCCGGTCAGCGGGTTGTTGGCGTCGTTCTCGTAGCTGCTCCACTGCTCCCGCGGCCGGTCGTGCCGGGGTCCGGCCTCCAGCACGAGCACGTCGAGCCCCCGCGCGGCCAGTTCCTTCGCGACCACCGGCCCGCCGCCCCCGGCGCCGATGACGATCACGTCCCGCATCAGTCCTGCACCTCCGTGCGATTCTGGTAGTAGCCGAGGAACTCGTCCCAGCCCTCGACCGGCCCGTCGGGCTGGTAACCGGTGAGCCGCCAGCCGACCGGGGTGCCGGTGAGCCGCTTGCGGTCGGCGTCGAACACGGCGTACTCGGAATAGGCCCCGAACGCGGCGAACTCGATCAACGCCCCGCCGACGAACTCGAGCAGTCCGGACACGGAACTCTTCAACGGCTCGAGGAAGCGGGCGTCCAACAGTGCCACCAGATCCGAGTCCGGCCCTTCGAGCAGGGCGAACGCCCGCGTCTTCTCGGCGAAGGTCAGCCGCGCGAACGGGGAGAGGAACGGCCCGTTCACCGCGGCCGGATTCACCTGGGTGGCCAGCAGGTTGAGCAGGCCGGAGATCGGGAACGACAGCGGCACCGTCGCGTCGTTCTCGAGCAGCACCGAGAAGGCCCGGTCCAACGTGGCCAGCTCTCCCGGGAGCAGCTCGGTCCCGGGCAGGGCGACGCCGGTCCCGGACAGGCCGGTGGCCAGTGCGGCGGCGACCGGTTGCGCCAGCTGGTCCGGCAACGGCACGAAGTTGTCCAGGGCATCGAGGAGGAAGTCGGTGGTTCCCGCCTCCATGGCGCCCGGGGTGTCACTCGGGGTGCCCTGCGCCGTGGAGTACGCGTCCGGGCCGGGCAGGGCGAACACCGACAGCCCGTTGAGCGTGTCCCGTGCGAGCTCCGCCAGCACGGGACGGAGCAGTTCGACGGGACCGGACAGGAGATCTCCCTCGGCGGCGGACGCCGACGGCGTGAGCACGCTGCGGGGCAGCAGGCTCCCGGCGCCGACCGCCGCACCGAGAACGCCGAGCCGGGCGAGGAACACCCGCCTGCCCAGCGGAACGGGGGACTGCGACAAGGTCGTCTCCGAACGTGGTGGGTGGTGGAGGACATCGGCGTCGCCACACCCGTGTCCCAGCGGCACACGGCGTTGTGTGATCGCCACCTTCTGTTCCTACCAGCCGAACGGGCTAACCCCATTAGGCCGAATGCCCACCGTCCGCACGTCAGCGTTGTGCGCGGTCGTCACCGTCGCGGGCGGCGTGCGCGATCAACGCCAGCGACAACGCGAGCCCGGCGCGGTGGTCGTGCATCGACCCGCCGAGCACGTTCTCCAGCCGCCGCAGCCGGTTGAGCACGGTGTTCCGGTGGCAGTACAGCCGGGCCGCGGTGGCCGCGGTCGACCGGTTCGTCTCCAACCACGCCGCCAGCGTCGCCAGCAACATGTCCTGTTCCCCGCGGGGCAGCTCCCACACCGGCCCCAACACGCCGTGCACGAGCCGGTCGGCCAGCTCCGGCGACCGCGCCACCAGCGCCTCGGGCAGGCGGTCGTCCAGCTCGACCAGCCCCGT
>NZ_KE387084.1:0-7097 GCF_000430445.1 Saccharomonospora iraqiensis subsp. iraqiensis | reverse complement strand
TTCGACGCCGCCGAGCCCGCGGGCAGTGTGCGCCGCGGCGTTCCCGCGCGGCGCGTCGGCGGGCACCTGGTCACCACGGTGTTCGACCTGCTGCTGGCCCAGTACGGGGTGCCCCGCGACGGGCTGCCCGGCTCCTGGCCCACCGGCTACGACGACGCCGACATGCCGTACACACCCGCGTGGCAGGAACCGATCACCGGCGTCCCCGCGCGGGCCGCGGAACGCATCGCCCGGGAGTTCGCCGCGAACGCCGAGGAGTCGCACGGCCGCTCCATGATCATCATGGGGGCGGGGACCAACCACTGGTTCCACTCCGACGTCATCTACCGCGCGTTCCTCACCCTGACCACGCTCACCGGGTGCCAGGGGGTCAACGGTGGCGGGTGGGCGCACTACGTCGGGCAGGAGAAGTGCCGCCCGCTCACCGGCTGGTCCCAGCTGGCGTTCGGCACGGACTGGTCCCGCCCGCCGCGGCAGATGATCCAGACCGCGTACTGGTACCTGCACTCCGACCAGTTCCGCTACGACCACTTCGGCGCGGACACCTTCGCCGCCGCCACCGGGGACGGGACGCTGTCCGGCATGACGACCGCCGACGCGATCGCCCGCTCGGCCCGGCTGGGCTGGATGCCGTCGGCGCCCACGTTCGACCGCAACCCGCTCGACCTGGCCGACGACGCGGAGCGGTCCGGCAAGTCCGCCCCGGAGTACGTGTCCACCGAGCTCGCGGCCGGGCGGTTGCGGTTCGCCTGCGAGGACCCGGACGCGCCGGAGAACGTCCCCCGGGTGCTGAGCATGTGGCGGGCGAACCTGCTGGGCTCGTCGGCGAAGGGCAACGAGTACTTCCTCAAACACCTGCTCGGCGCGGACGACTCGCTGCGCGCGGACGAGGCCCCGCCCGGGGCGCGGCCGGAGGACGTGGTGTGGCGCGACGACGCGCCGATCGGCAAGCTCGACCTGCTGCTGACCCTGGACTTCCGGATGACCAGCAGCACGATCTTCTCCGACGTGGTGCTGCCCGCGGCGACCTGGTACGAGAAGCACGACCTGAACACCACCGACATGCACCCGTTCGTGCACGCCTTCAACCCGGCGATCGCGCCCCCCTGGCAGACCCGCACCGACTGGGCCGCGTTCCAGGCGATCGCCGAGGTGTTCAGCCGGCTGGCGGCGACCCACCTCGGGGTGCGCGACGACGTGGTCGCCACACCGCTGCTGCACGACACCCCGGACGAGCTGGCCACCCCGCACGGGCGGGTCCGGGACTGGAAGACCGGCGAGTGCGACCCGGTCCCCGGCGTGACCATGCCCCGGATCACCGTCGTGGAACGGGACTACCCCGCCCTCGCGGCGAAGATGACCGCGCTCGGGCCGCTGGCCGACAGTCTCGGCGCGACGACCAAGGGCGTCACCTACCGGCTCGACCGCGAGGTCGAGCACCTCCGGCACAGCAACGGGGTCGTCCGGGGCGGCCCCGCCGACGGCCGCCCGTCCCTGGTGCGCGACGCGCACGCCTGCGAGATGATCCTCGCGCTGTCCGGCACCACCAACGGACACCTCGCCACCCAGGGCTTCCGCACCCTGGAACACCGCACCGGCCGGCCGCTCACGGACCTCGCCGCCGAGAGCGAGGGCAGGCGAATCACCTTCGCCGACACGCAGGCCGCACCCGTGCCGGTGATCACCTCGCCGGAGTGGTCCGGCAGCGAGACCGGCGGGCGCCGGTACTCGCCGTTCACCGTCAACGTCGAACGGCTCAAGCCCTGGCACACCCTGACCGGTCGGCAGCACTTCTTCCTCGACCACGACTGGATGGCCGAACTCGGCGAACAGCTTCCGGTGTTCCGGCCGCCGCTGGACATGACGGCGCTGTTCGACGAGCCCCGGACCGGCGACGCGGGCGGCGCCGGCATCGCCGTGCGCTACCTGACGCCGCACTCGAAATGGTCGATCCACTCGGAGTACCAGGACAACCTGTTCATGCTCAGCCTCTCCCGCGGCGGGCAGACCATCTGGATGTCGACACCGGACGCGCGCCGGATCGGCGTGTCGGACAACGACTGGATCGAGGCGGTCAACCGCAACGGTGTGGTGGTGGCCCGTGCGGTCGTCTCGCACCGGATGCCGGAGGGCACCGTCTACATGCACCACGCGCAGGACCGGCTGATCGACGTGCCCCGCGCCGAGGCGTCCGGGAAGCGGGGCGGAATCCACAACTCGTTGACGCGGCTGATGGTCAAGCCGTCGCACCTGATCGGCGGCTACGGCCAGCTGTCCTTCGCCTTCAACTACCTCGGCCCGACCGGCAACCAGCGCGACGAGGTCACCGTGATCCGCCGCCGCAGCCAGGAGGTGACGTACTGATGCGCGTGATGGCCCAGATGGCCATGGTCATGAACCTGGACAAGTGCATCGGCTGCCACACCTGTTCGGTCACCTGCAAACAGGCGTGGACCAACCGCGCCGGTGTCGAATACGTGTGGTTCAACAACGTCGAAACCCGCCCGGGGGAGGGCTATCCCCGCACCTACGAGGACCAGGAACGCTGGCGCGGCGGCTGGGAACTCAACCGGCGCGGCCGACTCAGACTCAAGGGCGGCGGACGGCTGCGCAAGCTGCTGACCATCTTCAGCAACCCGAAACTGCCCAGCCTGGACGACTACTACGAACCCTGGACCTACGACTACGACACCCTCACCAGCGCCCCCCTGCAGGAGCACACCCCGGTCGCCCGGCCCCGCTCCCTGATCAGCGGCGAGCACACCGAGATCACGTGGTCGGCGAACTGGGACGACAACCTCGGCGGCGCCCCCGACCACGGCCACCGGGACCCGATGCGCAAGGGCATCGAGGACAAGGTCCAGTTCGAGTTCGAACAGACCTTCATGTTCTACCTGCCGCGGATCTGCGAACACTGCCTGAACCCGTCCTGCGCCGCCTCCTGCCCGTCCGGGGCGATCTACAAACGCACCGAGGACGGCATCGTGCTCGTCGACTCGGACCGCTGCCGCGGCTGGCGCATGTGCGTCTCCGGCTGCCCGTACAAGAAGATCTACTTCAACCACCGCACCGGCAAGGCCGAGAAGTGCACCTTCTGCTTCCCCCGCATCGAGGTCGGCATCCCCACCGTGTGCGCGGAGACCTGCGTGGGGCGGCTGCGCTACATCGGCCTCGTCCTCTACGACGCCGACAAGGTCCTCGAAGCGGCGTCCGCGCCGGACGAGACCGACCTCTACGAGTCCCAGCGGCAGGTGTTCCTCGACCCGCACGACCCGGCCGTCGTCCGTGAGGCCGAGCGCGCGGGGATCCCGCACGACTGGATCGAGGCGGCCCAGCGCTCCCCGATCCACTCCCTGATCAACGAGTACAAGGTCGCGCTGCCGCTGCACCCGGAGTACCGCACCCTGCCGATGGTCTGGTACATCCCGCCGCTGTCGCCGGTCGTCGACGTCGTCCGGGACACCGGGCACGACGCCGAAAACCACGGCAACCTCTTCGCCGCCATCGACGCGCTGCGCATCCCGGTGGAATACCTGGCGAAACTGTTCACCGCGGGCGACGTGGACCGGGTGAACACGGTGCTGCGCCGGCTGAGCGCGATGCGCTCCTACATGCGCGACATCAACCTCGGCCGCGAACCCGACGAACGCATCGCCGAGAAGGTCGGCATGACCGGCGAACAGGTCTACGACATGTACCGGCTGCTCGCGCTGGCCAAGTACGACGAGCGCTACGTCATCCCGTCCGCGCACGGTGAGCAGGCGCACGGGCTGGAGGAACTGGCCACCGAATGCAGCCTGGACTACGAGGGCGGCCCCGGCATGGGCGGGTCCGGCCCGTTCGGCGAGTCCTCCGGAGGCCCGGCGCCGATCGCGGTGGAGAACTTCCAGATGCTGCGCGACCGGCAGAACGCCGACACCGTCGCCGCCCCGGTCGACAAGGGCAGCCGGGTCAACCTGCTGAACTGGGACGGCAAGGGACATCCCGAGGGCCTGTTCCCGCCGCGCCCCCAGCCGCCCGGCGAGTCGGCCGGTGGCGACCCGTCCGGGGAAGTGAGGCCACAGCCGTGACCCTCACCGACACCGACCGGGCCACCGCCTGGCAGGCGCAGTCCCTCGTGTTGACCTACCCGGACGAGCGGCTGGCGCAGCGCATGCCGATGCTGCGGGCCGCCACCCGGACCCTGCCGCAGGCGCCGGCCCGCCCGTTGGCCCGGTTCCTCGACCACGCGGCCGCCACCCCGCTGCTGGAGCTGGCCGCCGACTACGTCGCCACGTTCGACCACCGCAAACGGTTCAGCCCGTACCTGACCTACTTCACCTACGGCGACACCCGCAAACGCGGGATGGCGCTGCTGCGGTTCAAGCACGCCTACCGCACCGCGGGGCTCGAACTCGACGAGGACGAACTGCCCGACCACCTCGCCGTCGTGCTGGAGTTCGCCGCCACCGGCGACGCGGCCGCGGGCAGGCGGCTGCTCGTCGAACACCGCGCCGGACTGGAACTGATGCGACTGGGGCTGCGGGAGACCGGCTCCCCGTGGGCACACGTGCTGGAATCCGTCTCGGCGACCCTGCCGCCGCTCGGCGGGCGGGAACACGAGGCGGTCGCCCGGCTCGCCGCCGAGGGGCCACCCGAGGAGGAGGTCGGGCTGGACCCGTTCGCCCCACCCGAGTACATGCCCCCGGCGGGAGGCCCCCGATGAACCACCCGATCGCCGCGCAGGACGCCCCGACCGCGGTCGGCACGCAGGCGATCCTGCTGTGGGTCGTCGTCCCGTACGTGTCGATCGCGATCTTCGTCGTCGGGCACGTGTGGCGCTACCGCTACGACAAGTTCGGCTGGACCACCCGCTCCTCCCAGCTCTACGAGAACCGGCTGCTGCGGCTGGGCGGCCCGCTGTTCCACTTCGGCATCCTGCTCGTCGCGGTCGGGCACGTCGGCGGCCTGCTCGTCCCGAAGTCCTGGACCGAGGCGGTCGGGATCAGCGACACCGCCTACCACGTCATGGCGGTCGCACTCGGCGTGGTCGTCGGGTTCGCCACCCTGGTCGGCGCCGCGATCCTGGTCTACCGGCGCCGCACCGTCGGGCCGGTGTTCTCCGCGACCACCCGCAACGACAAGGTCATGTACGTGCTGCTGCTCGGCACGATCGTGCTCGGCCTCGGCACCACCGTGCTCGGCAATCTCGTCGAGAACCCGCACGACTACCGCGAGACCGTGTCCCCGTGGTTCCGGTCGATCTTCTACTTCCAGCCGGAACCGGAACTGATGACCCGCGCCACCCTCGGCTTCCAGCTGCACGCCCTCGCCGCGTGGGCACTGTTCGCGTTCTGGCCGTTCAGCCGCCTGGTGCACGTGTTCTCGATGCCGCTGGGCTACCTCACCCGGCCCTACATCGTCTACCGCAGCCGCGACGCCGCCCGGGACAGCCGGACGGCCCGCCGCGGCTGGGAACGGGTGCGGTAGCCGGAACCGCGGCCACCGACCGTCCCCGCCGGGGTTGCCCGGAGGCCCTGAGCACCCTCAGGGCTGTCTCACGCGTCGGCGAGGTGGGTGGTGAGGCGGTCGTTCAGGTCGGCGACCTCGGGGATGGCGGTGTGGCGGGTGGTGTGCTGGTTGAGGTGGCGCAGGTTGGTCCGGGCACGTTGGGAGCGCAGCGGGTCGGCGTGGTCGAGAGCTTCGGCGGCGAGGTGGGCGGCTTCGCGGAGATCGCCGGTGGCGAGGGTGTGGGTCGCCAGCCGGATCTCGGCGAGAGTTTTCGAGCGGGTGTAGGTGGGGCCGTAGCCGTGGATCGAGTCGGTCAGCCGTCGGGTGGCCTCGTCCGTGCCGTGACCGGTGGGTGTGGCGAGAGAGGCGAGCGCTTCTCCGGCGACCGCGTTGTGCTCTGCCGGGTCGTAATGGGCCAGGTAGATCGGGTCGTCGTCGGGGCGGCTGTTGTCCAGATGTTCGTCGGCCGTGCCGACCGCGGTACGGGTCTCCTCCGTCCGGTGCATGGCGGCGAACACGCGGGCACGCATGGTGTGCAGGCGCGCGAGGTGCGTGGCAGGGAGGCGGTCGGCGCGGACGAGGGCGAGGTCGGTGTGGGTGAGTCCCGTCTGTGGGTTGCCGAGCCACACCGACTGTTGCGCCATGTTGCCGAGGATCAGCGCCCGCAACGGCCAGTTGTCGGCTTCTTCGGCGCAGGCCAGGGCGAACGTGAACAGGTGCTCGGCTTCGTCGTGCGCGGCGGCGTCGAACGACGGTGTGTGCGCCGGTCACTACCGCGCGAGTGGGGGAGAGTCCGAATCTCCCCGTATCCTCCCCTGGACATCCCCTCGGGAAGCGGCTCGTTGCGGTAGCCGCCCCACGCTCACGTGCGTGCTCAGTCGGGGCTCGCTCTCGGTCGCGCCAGGCGCAGAACCGTGCCGTCCCCCGCCACGTAAAGGGTCCCGTCCGGTCCGGCGGCCAGGCCGGTGAACCGGCGGGGCACCCCGGGCATCCCGTGGGCGAACAGCGCCGGTTCACCCGGGGTGGCCGTCCCGGCCCGGCGCCCGAGCGGCAGCGCCTGCGCCACCACCCCGGTCCCGCCCGTGGCGAGGCACAGAGTGTGCACCGCGGCGGATCCGGCGTCCACCACGAACAGCGCGTCGTCCGCGACGGTCACGCCCTGCGGTGCCGTGAGCCCCTCCAGGACGGGGACCACGGCCTCGTCGTCGACGCGCAGGACCGCACCGCGCTTCGCGTCCGAGACGTAGCAGCGTCCCCACCGGTCCACCGCCACGTCGACGGGCTCACCGAGCCCGGAGGCGAGCACGGTGACGGTGTCGTCGCCGTCCACCGTCAGCACCCGGCCCGCACCCGTCTCCGCGACCACGAGCGTCCCGGCCCCGTGCACGCACACGCCGGTGGGCCGCTCCAACCCGGCGACGCGCGGCCGCGTGCTGCCGCGCGCGAGGTCGTGGGTGCGCACCTCGCCGTACTGGGAGGTCAGGTGCAGCAACTCGCCGTCGGCGGCGACCCCGTGGACGAAGAACAGCAACGCGCGCGTGGTCACCACGCCCGCCGCGCCACCGTCGCCGGTGCGGTCGTCCGAGGCGCCCCGGTCGGCCGTATCG
>NZ_AICW01000522.1 GCF_000430445.1 Saccharomonospora iraqiensis subsp. iraqiensis | reverse complement strand
CCCGGACGCGGCCGGTCCCGGGCACGGCCCCGCGCCCGTGTCCGGTCCGAAAGGGGGAGGCCCTCCCCGTACGTCCTCCACCCTCCCGGCCGCTCCGGGCGCCGGCCGTCGGTACCCGGTCCGGGCCCCGGTGCCCGGTCCGGACGCCGGTGTCCGGGATCTGCCGGTGCCGGCCGTGCCGATGTTCACTCCTCCCGGGACGGGCGTGCCTCCGGCGGCAGCACGCCCCAGTCGATGAGCTGTTCGGTCAGCTCGCCGGGCGTCATGTCGTAGATGATCGCCAGCGAGCGCAGGTCCTCGGTCCGGATGGACAGCACCTTGCCGTTGTAGTCACCGCGCTGGCTCTGGATGGTCGCCGCGTAGCGGGCCAGCGGCCCCACCTTCTCCGCGGGGAGTTGCTGCAACCGTTCGAGATTGATCACAATCTTGGTGGCGGGCTCCGCCCCGGAGGGCACCCGGCCCTCGGGCAGCAGCTCGACCACCGGGACACCGTAGAAGTCGGCCAGCTCGGCCAGCTTCTGCACGGTGACCGCACGGTCGCCCCGCTCGTACGAGCCGACGACGACGGCCTTCCACCGGCCGCCCGACTTCTGCTCGACACCGTGCAGGGACAGTCCCTGTTGCTGGCGGATCCCGCGGAGCTTGGCCCCGAGCGCCTTGGCGTAATCGCCCATCTGGTCGTTCTCCATTTCCTCGCCCCGATGCGGCCACCGCTGACCGGACAGGGTCCTTGTAGGCCGAATACTCTCAGTAATGGTTACTCCTTGTCGTCACCAGGTCAAGCAGAACCTCACTTGAGGGTGTGACACAGCGCGGTGGACCACCCGTGAGGGCGAGGTCCGGGCACCTGCTAACGTCAGCACAGTTCGCCTGCGCATGCAGGGTTTCGACATCCTTTAAGGACCCGTCCGGTGAGGCGGGGAAGGAGGTCCCACCGTGGCGCCACGCCCCAGTGGCGCGACGGAACCGGCCGCCGAGCGGGAACTGCTCTCGGCCGGTGACGTCGCGCGCACCATCGCTCGAATGGCCCATCAGGTCATCGAGAAGACCGCACTCGGTGCCGAGGTGATGACTCCACCCGTGTTGGTGGGGATCCCCACCCGGGGCGCGACGCTCGCGACCCGGCTCGGCGCGAAGGTCGGCGAGTTCTCCGGGGTCGAGGTGCCCACCGGCGCCCTCGACGTGACGCTGTACCGCGACGACCTGCGCCGCAGGCCCACCCGGCCGCTGGAGGAGACCCAGCTGCCCGGTGCGGGCGTCGAGGACCGGGTCGTCATCCTCGTCGACGACGTGCTCTTCTCCGGCCGCACGATCCGCGCGGCGCTGGACGCACTGCGCGACCACGGCAGGCCGCGGTCCGTGCAGCTCGCCGTGCTCGTCGACCGCGGGCACCGGGAACTGCCCATCCGGGCCGACTACGTGGGCAAGAACGTGCCCACCTCGCGCACCGAGGACGTCTCGGTGCTGCTCGACGAGGTCGACGGCCGCGACGCCGTGCTGCTGCGGGAGCGCGCATGAGACACCTGCTGACCACCGACGGACTCGACGCGGGCGTGGCCACCGCGGTGCTGGACACCGCCGACGAACTCAAGCGCACCCTGCTGGGCAGGCAGGTGCGCAAGCTGCCGACGCTGCGCGGGCGCACCGTGGTGACGATGTTCTACGAGAACTCCACCCGCACCCGGGTGTCCTTCGAGATCGCGGGCAAGTGGATGAGCGCCGACGTGGTCAACGTCTCGGCGGGCGGCTCCTCGGTCGGCAAGGGCGAGTCGCTGCGGGACACCGCGCTGACCCTGTCCGCGGCGGGGGCCGACTGCGTGGTGGTGCGCCACCCGGCCTCCGGTGCGGCGCACCGGCTCGCCGACTGGCTGACCGACGCGGGCACGTCG
>NZ_AICW01000222.1 GCF_000430445.1 Saccharomonospora iraqiensis subsp. iraqiensis | reverse complement strand
CGGGCGGTGCGGTGCTGTTCGAGGCGGGTGCCGACCAGGTTCCGCCTGCGGTCGCGGCGGTCCGGCGCGCGGGGCTGGTGCCGGAGGTGCGGCACTGTGATGACCGGGACGCGACCGTGGTGGTCGGGACCGTGGCCGACCGGTTCTGACCGGTCCTGGCCGGGGCCGATGGGCTCTCCCCGGTGTCGGAACGTCGAATTCGATGATCTTCCTGCGTGCGGGTGTCTTCGTCCGACAGGCTCGGTGGGCGACGGATCGGTCGGTGCGACGTGGTGACACCGTCGCTCGGAGCGGGGGTGCTTCGGACGTCGCACGTGGTCCGGTACGGACATTCGGGGGAAGGGAACCGCGGTGGAGATCGCCCTGGACGGGATCGAGGTCGGCTACGGGCGTCGGCGGGTGCTTCGGGATCTGACGTGGACGGTGCGTCCGGGGGTGACCGGGCTGTTGGGTGAGAACGGTGCCGGCAAGACCACGTTGTTGTCGGTGCTGGTGGGGTTGCGTCGGCCGCGGGCCGGGACCGTGTCGGTGGCCGGGGTGGACGGCCGTGCGGCGCGGTTCGGGTTCGTGCCGCAGACGTTCTCCGTCCCGCCCGAGGTGCGGGTGGTGGAGGCGGTGAGCTACGCGGCCTGGGTCAACGGGGTCGACCGCCGGGCCGGTGCCGGTGCGGCGCTGCGGGCGCTGGAGGCGGTGGACCTGGCGGAGCTCGCGCGGGAGCGGGTCCGGGCCTTGTCCGGTGGGCAGCGGCAGCGTCTGGGGGTCGCGGCCGGGCTGGCCCACGACCCGGACGTCCTGGTTCTCGACGAGCCGACGGTCGGGCTCGACCCGACCCAGCGGGTGCGGGTGCGGGAGGTCGTCGCGTCGTTGGGTGCCTCGCGCACCGTGTTGTTGTCCACCCACGTCCTGGAGGACGTGCACCACCTCTGTCACCGCGTGGGACTGCTCGCGGGTGGGCGGATCGCGTTCGACGGCACGGTCGATGAGGTGAAGGCGGCCATGGCCGGGGGCGCGGGGGACGGTGGTGCGCTGGAGTCGCCGCTGGAGCGCGGCTACCGCACCCTGCTCGACGACCTGGGGGGTGAGGTGTGAGGTCCGGGGGCGGGTTGTTCCGGCCGTTGGGCGCGTGGTTCGTGGTGGCGCCCGCGGTGGTGATCGTCGTGGTGGTGCTCGCCGGGACGTGGGAGATGCTGTCGTGGCCGTACCCGGTGTGGGTTCAGGCTTCGGCGCACTGGCATCAGCAGTTCGTGTTCGCCGGGCCGGTCGCGGGCGCGGTGGCGGCGTGGTGGGCGGCGCGGCTGAACCGGGCCGACCGGGTGTGGTCGCAGTTCCCCTCGCCGAGGGTGGGTGCGGTGCTCGTGACCCGGCATCTCACGGTGTTGACGGGGTGGCTGGTCGGCGCGTACGTGCTGGGGCTGGTGCCGCTGACGGTGGCGACCGCGCTGAACGGTGGGATCGGTGTGCCCCGGCCGTGGGTGATGGTGTCCGGGGTATTGGCCATGGTCGCGGCGACCGCCGCCGGGTATCTCGCGGGCACGCTCGCCGGTTCGCTGGTGGTGGTGCCGTTCGTGGCCGTCGCGCTGTACGTGTTGGACGCGTTCGCGGCCTACGGTGCCGACACCGTCGGGGCGGTCGTGCCCCAGCTGTACACCGACCCGGTGCTGGGGGTGTCCGAGTCGGCGGGGCTGGTGGTGTTCCGGATCGCGTGGTTCTCGGCCGTGGCCGCCGCGTCGGCGGCGCTCGCGGCGCGGGTGCTGCGTGGGCGTGCCACGGGGCGGTATTCGTCCCGGCCTGCGGCGGTGTGGGACGGTACGGTGTCCGCGGCGGCGCCGGTGGTGCTGGTGATGGCCGCGCTGATGACGACGCCGGACCTGTTCGAGATCGAGGCGTCGGCGCGGGACCGGACGTGCCGCGACGTGGACGGGATCGAGTACTGCGTCCACCGCGACAATGCCGACCGGATGGACGATCTGGTCGGCGCTTTCGACGGGATCCTCACCCGGTACGGTGCCGAGCCTCCGGGGATCGGGGCGGTGTGGGACCGGACGTTGGTGTTGGAGCGGGGCGGTTCGCGTGCCGACGGGATGCTGACCGCGCGGGTCGTCCCCGACGGTTCCGTGTACGGGGCTGCGTCGATGGTGACGGAGTTGGTGGGGGTGTACGAGTGCGAGTCGGCCGCGCCCGGGGTGCTGCCGGTGCTGAGTGACCTGGCGGAGTACCTGGCGGACGGCACGCTCGGCGGGACGTTGTCCGGGATGGACCCGGCGGAGGTCCGGGGGTGGATCGGGCGGCACCGGCACGCGCTGGCGGACTGCACCCTCGGGTCCGGGGATCTGCCGACCGCATGATCGGGACGGTGTTGCGGGTGCGGGCGGTGCCCCGGGGGTTGGTGGCCGTGGTGCTCGCCGTGGGGTTGAGCGCGTTCGCCGGGACGCATGTGCTGCGGATCGACCTCTCCCCCGCGAATCCCACCCGGCTGCCGGTGGCCGAGTTGTGCGGGATCCTGGCGGCGACGGCGCTGGCCGTGCTCACCCGGCCGCGGGTGTGGGAGTGGGACCGGGTCGCGCGGTCCCGCCGTGCGCGGGTGGTGGCCGGTGCGGTCGCCG
>NZ_AICW01000344.1 GCF_000430445.1 Saccharomonospora iraqiensis subsp. iraqiensis | reverse complement strand
GCTCGGCCGAGCAGGACCCGCCCGGCGGCCGGTCCGGTCCGTCGGACCACCGCACGGGTGCGGAGTCGACGAACGCGCCCGGCACGGATCCGGCCGGACCGGTGGATCCGTTCGCGGGATCCGGACCCGGCGGCCCCGTGCGGACGGACCGCAACGGTCACCCGCCGCGGGACGACGGCACGAACGCCACCGGAGAGGCCACCCCACCGCTCCCGGAACGACCCGCGGCGACACCGCCCCCGCCGGATCAGCACCCTCTCGGGCCGGACTCCGCCGGATCGGACGGTGCCGGGGCGGACAGGGCCTCGGCGGACACGGCCGGGGCGGACGACGGTTCCCCGGACCCGGGCCCGGAGGACGGTCTGCGTCCGCTGGACGAACCGATCAGTCTCGACGACCTCATCGGCGGCCGGAGTCCGGCGGCGGGCCCGTTTCTGACCCCGGACACCGGGGAGGGGAACGGGGCGCGGTCCGGTCGGGATCCGGAACCGGGATCCGGCGCGGAACCCGCGACCCGGTTCCTCGACGGGCCTGCGGGTGAGCCCCCGACCGAGCTGGTGGGGCCCGCGGCAGTGACCTCTCCGGTGTCGGCCGAGCCGGTGTGGCCGCAGCAGTCCCCGGACGGGGACGTCGCCGACGGACGTGCTCTGGAGGACGATGCGCCCACGAGAAGACTGCCGATCTACCAGTCCGTGTTGTCGCGCTGGTTCAGCGAGGAGAGCGCGTTCGAACCCGACGACGACCACGATGCGGCGGGGTCCGGCGACCCAACCGCGGGTGGTCCGGCGGAGGGGGCCGGCTCGGACGGTCGCGGGGACACCGGACCGGCGGAGGCGGCGATGAACGGTTCCCGGGACGGCGCCGGACGCGACCGTGCGGCGGGCACGCCGGACGGGGCCACCGGCGACGACTGGCACAGCGCCTCGGACCTGGGGTGGCAGGCGGCGCACGCGCTGCTGGAGGACAAGAACGAGGAGATCACCCCCGCGGGCCTGCCGAAGCGCGTGCCCAACGCGTATCTCGTGCCGGGCTCGGTCGGTTGTTCGAGCAGGGATGACGGGTTCACCAGCAGGGGTGACGGGTTCACCGACGCGACCGCCGGGGAGCCGGGGCAGGGGGCCATCGCGCGGTCGGCCGAAGCGGCGCGGACCCGGATGATGAGTTTCCAGCGTGGTTACCAGAGTGGCCGCCACGCGCTCCACGAGCCGCAGGTTCGCAGCGAGCAAGTCGACGAGACGGGGGAAACCCCCCGTTCCAACGGGGCGAAGGAGTAAGAGTTGACACGGGCGGGTTCAGAACGTCCGGGAGCGCCGAATCAGGGCAACTCCGGGCAGACGGGCAACTTCGCGTGGCTCATCACGGATTTCGTGCACCGCGTCCCGGGCGCGGCGCACGCCGTGGTGGTCTCCGCCGACGGCCTGTTGCTCGCGGCCTCGCGGGGGCTGCCCAAGGACCGGGCCGACCAGCTCGCCGCGGTGGCGTCCGGCCTCACGAGCCTCGCCCGCGGCGCCGCGCAGGTGTTCGAGGGCGGCACGGTGGCCCAGACCGTGGTCGAGATGGCCAACGGGTTCCTGTTCCTGATGTCGGTCTCCGACGGCTCGTGCCTGGCGGTGCTCGGATCCCCGGATTCGGACATCGGGCTGGTGGTGTACGAGATGACGCTGCTGGTGGACCGGGTCGGTCAGCAGATGACACCGGAGTTGCGTGCGCAGTTGCAGGGCGCGCAGCGCTGACGGTTCCACGCGGGAGCACGCGGGCGGGGGGCGACGCAGACGGTGAGACAACGCAGACGGTGAGAACACACTGAGGAGACCGCCGTGAATTCCGGGCAGTCACGAGGCGATCGATGGCTCGACGGTGCGGCCTGGCGCCGGACGAACGAGCCGGGCGACGGGGCCGGGTACCGCGACCGTGCCGACCCGGATCCCCGTCCGGGACGGGCGGGCGGCCCCCCGTCCGACACCCTCGACACGGGCGAGTGGTTGCGCGCGGGCGGTGCCGACGTCGGCCCGTTCGTCACCGACGTCACCGAATCCGGCCAGCTGTTCAGCGGACCCGGTGCCGAGCTGTACGGCATGGGGGGTGGCGGAGCGGGGCGGGACGGCTTCCCGTCCTCCGACAAGGCGCGGCACGATCCGGGTCCGTCCTCCCGGGACCACGGGCCCCCGTCGTGGGACTCCGGCCCGCCCTCGTGGGACTCCGGCCCGCCGTCCTGGGACCTCCCGTCCCCGGTGCCGCGCCGTCCGGGGGAGACCGCCACCGAGGACGAGGACACCTCGTCCGGGCTGGTGCGCCCGTACTTCCGCACCCGGGGCAGGACCAAACCGGACTACGACCTGGCCGTCGAGGCGCTGATCTCCACCAGCGAGCGGGGCAGGCGGCTGGACCGGGTCCGCGTGCCGGAACACCGCTCCATCTGCGGACTGTGCCTGGACACCCGGTCGGTCGCCGAGGTCGCGGCGCTGCTCGGGATGCCGCTGGGGGTCGTCCGAATCTTGGTTGGTGACGTTGCCGGTCTCGGGCTCGTGCTCGTGCACTCCGCGTCCTCCATGGTGGGAGACCGGCCCAGTATCGAGTTCATGGAAAGGGTGCTCAGTGGGCTTCGGAGAATTTGACGCCCCGTCCTCGCCGGCGGTGTCCGGCCCGACGCAGTCGACCAAGATCTTGGTCGCGGGCGGGTTCGGCGTCGGGAAGACGACACTCGTGGGCGCGGTGTCCGAGATCGATCCGCTGACCACGGAGGCCTCGATGACCGAGGCCAGCGTGTCGGTCGACGACCTGTCGCAGACACCGGACAAGGCGACCACCACCGTGGCGATGGACTTCGGGCGGATCACGCTCGACTCCGACGTGGTCCTCTACGTCTTCGGCACACCGGGCCAGCACCGGTTCTGGTTCATGTGGGACGACCTCGCCCACGGGGCGATCGGGGCGGTCGTCCTGGTGGACACGCGCAGGCTCGCCGACGCGTTCCCGTCGATCGACTTCTTCGAGAACCGGAAGCTGCCGTACATCGTGGCGATCAACTGCTTCGACCGGTTGCTGCACCACCAGATCGAGGACGTCCGGCACGCGCTGACCATCGCCCCCTCGGTGCCGATCATGGCCTGTGACGCGCGGGACCGGGAGTCGACCAAGCAGGTGCTGATCTCGGTCGTGCAACACGCGATCGCGCACGACTCGTCCCTGAAGGCGGGGTGAGCTCGGTCACGTTCGCCGGGTGGGCATCCGGGCGACGTGTGCCGTCGCCTGCGCCGACGGCGTGATTCCCGGCGCGGAACCGGGGGAACGGCTACCGGCGGTTTGACCCGGCTAATAGTCTTGCGCGCAGGCCGCGAGGCGAGGAGGGACAGTGACGGCAGCGACTCACCGCGGTTTCGGCTGGCTCATCACCGACTTCGTGCGCCGGGTGCCCGGTGCCGCCCACGCGGTGGTCGTCTCCGCCGACGGACTGCTGCTCTCGGCCTCGGACGGACTCCCGCAGGACCGGGCGGAGCAGCTCTCCGCCGTCGCCTCGGGGCTGGTGTCGTTGACCTACGGGGCCGCCCGCTGCTTCGACGGCGGGGAGGTGACCCAGACGGTCGTCGAGATGGAGAAGGGCTACCTGTTCCTGATGTCCATCAGCGACGGCTCGTGCCTCGCCGTGCTGGCCGCGCCCACGGCCGACATCGGCACCGTCGCCTACGAGATGACGCTGCTGGTGGACCGGGTCGGCCAGCAGATGACCCCGGAGCTCCGTGCCCAGCTGCAGGGCGGCGCGCGTGACTGAGGGCGACGAGTGGGAGAAGCTGAACCGGCCGACGGGGAGGGAGGAGTTCGACTCCCCGAACCGGTTCGACCTGAGCAGCGTCGCGCAGGTCACCGAGCTGGCGCGCCGCGTGCGCCCGCAGGGCCCGCCCCGGCCGCCGACACCGCCCGCGTC
>NZ_AICW01000376.1 GCF_000430445.1 Saccharomonospora iraqiensis subsp. iraqiensis | reverse complement strand
CACCGGCGCGGGGAGCGGCGGCCCGGCCGCCGATGCCGCCGCGGTTCCGGAGACGGAGCGCACCGGGGACACCTCGGTGCGCTGACCGGTCCGGTCCGTGGTCGCACGTCCGCGCGACGTCGCCCGCCGGTTCGCATGCGGACACCGATACGCTGTGCTGCACTGAAGTCGAGCCCCGAGTTCTCCACCACGGATACGAGGTCACCCGCAACGATGAGCTCCACCGCACACGCGTCCGACACGGCGACGTCCGGGCCGAAGCCGCTCGTCGGCGACGAACGCGGCACCGCGCAGATGATCGTGCTGAAGGCGTTCCTGCTGATCCCGTTCGTCGCGCTGCTGACCGCGATCCCCTTCGCCTGGGGCTGGGGTCTGACCTGGCTCGACCTCACCCTCGCGGCCGTGTTCTACACCGTCGGCACCCTCGGGGTCACCGTGGGCTACCACCGCTACTTCACGCACGGCGCGTTCAAGACGAACCGCCCGCTGCGCATCGCCCTGGCCATCGCGGGCAGTATGGCCGTGCAGGGTTCGGTCATCTTCTGGGTGGCCAGCCACCGCAGGCACCACGCCTTCGCCGACAAGGAGGGCGACCCGCATTCCCCGTGGCTGTTCGGCACGTCCCCGACGGCCCTGCTGCGCGGGTTCTGGCACTCGCACATGGGCTGGATGTTCAACCGCGAGGTGACCAACTACGAGCGGTTCGCCCCCGACCTGCTCGCCGACCGGGACCTCACGGTGGTCAACCGCTTCTTCTGGCTGTGGATCACGGCGAGTCTGGCCCTGCCCGCCCTGCTCGGCGGGCTGCTCACCTGGTCGTGGTGGGGGGCGGTGACCGCGTTCTTCTGGGCGGGCCTGGTGCGGATCGCGTTCTCCCACCACATCACCTGGTCGGTGAACTCGATCTGTCACATGGTGGGCGAGCGCCCGTTCGCGAGCCGGGACAGGGCGGCCAACTTCTGGCCGCTGGCGATCCTGTCGATGGGTGAGTCGTGGCACAACTCGCACCACGCGGACCCGACCTGCGCCCGGCACGGGGTGCTGCGCGGCCAGATCGACATCTCGGCGCGGGTGATCTGGCTGTTCGAGAAGCTGGGCTGGGCCCGCAACGTCCGGTGGCCCCGCCCGGAGCGCCTCGCCGCGAAACGCGCCTGACCGCCCCGGTCACCTGTTCCGCGTGCGGGGCACATTCCCTGCGTGTGATGCAGCGAATGTGCCCCGCACCGCGTGTGACGCAGGGAAGGTGCCCTTCACGGCACACCCCGCCCTGGTGCTCAGGTGAGGTGGGTGCGGAGGGCTGAGGCGAAGCGGGTGGGGGCGGCCGGGTCGGCGTGGGCGAGGCCGAGCGAGGGCTCGGTGAGTTCCAGCTCCAGCAGTGCGGGAGTGCCGTCGTCGGTGGGGACCACGTCGACGCGGGCGTAGAGCAGGTCGCTGCGGCGCAGGCCGAGGTGGGCCGCGGCCGCGTCCAGGGTCTGCTCGGCCAGCGCCGCACAGCCCGGTGGGGGGTGGGCGACGCCCACCTTCCCCGACGGGCGGGGGCC
>NZ_KE387083.1:44832-46937 GCF_000430445.1 Saccharomonospora iraqiensis subsp. iraqiensis | reverse complement strand
CGCTCGGGGAGGTCGGTGCCGGGGTCCGGGACGCCCTCGGACAGGCCGTCGGGCAGGCGGCCGGCACCGCGGGAATCGCCACGGCGATGCTGCGCTCGGTGCGGCCGTGGCCCCCGCCTGCCACGCTCACGGCGAACTCGCCCCGCAGACGGATCGGCCTGGTCCGTCTCGACATGGCCGAGGTCCGGGCGGTCCGTGCCGCCCACGGTGGCACGACGAACGACGTCGTGCTCGCCGTCGTGGCCGGAGCCCTGCGCGAGTGGTTACGGGGCCGGGGGCGGGACCCGGACCGGTCCGCACTGCGGGCGCTGGTCCCGGTCAGCGTCCGCGGTCGCGCGGAGCGGCCCACGGACGGCAACGCCCTGTCCGGATACCTGTGCGACCTTCCGGTGGAGGTCGACGACCCGGTCGAGCGGCTGCGGCGGGTGCGCTCCGCGATGGAGCACAACAAGCGGACGGGCCCCACCAGGGGTGCGGGCGCGTTCCCGGTGTTGGCCGGGCGTCTGCCGTCCGGGCTGCACCGGCTCGCCACGCGCGGGGTCGGACACGCCGCACCGCTGCTGTTCGACACCGTGGTGACCAATGTCGGCCTGCCCGGCCTGCCGATGGGTCTGGCCGGCGCCCCGCTCCGGGAGGTCTACCCGTTCGTGCCGCTGGCCCCGCACCAGTCCCTCGGCATCGCCGTGCTGCCCTACCGCTCCGGCCTGCACGTCGGGCTGCAGGTCAACGCCGACGCCGTCGCCGACGTGGACGCCCTGTCCGACGCGGTGACCAAGTCCCTGTCGGCGCTGTACCACCGCCGCCCGTGAGCCCGGCCGGTCCGGCGCGGGTCAGGCGTAGCTCAGGCACAGCTCAGGCACGCAGCATCTCGGCCACGAGGAAGGCCAGCTCCAGCGACTGCTGGGTGTTCAACCTCGGGTCGCACGCCGTCTCGTACCGTCCGGAGAGGTCGAGGTCGGAGATGTCCTGCGCCCCGCCGAGGCACTCGGTGACGTCCTCACCGGTCAGCTCCACGTGGATCCCACCGGGGTAGGACCCGAGCTGCCGGTGCACCTCGAAGAAGCCCTGCACCTCGTCCACGACGCGGTCGAAGTGCCGGGTCTTGTAGCCGTTCGACGACTCGTGGGTGTTGCCGTGCATCGGGTCGCACTGCCAGATCACCTTGTGCCCGGACGCCTCGACCTTCTCCACGATCGCGGGCAGCACCTCGCGCACCTTGCCGTTGCCCATCCGGGAGATGAGCGTGAGCCTGCCCGGCTCGTTGCGCGGGTCGAGCCGTTCGACGTACTCCACGGCCTGCTCGGGCGTGGTCGTGGGGCCGATCTTCACCCCGATCGGGTTCGCGAGCAGCTCGGCGAGGGCGATGTGCGCACCGTCGAGCTGGCGCGTGCGTTCCCCGATCCACAGGTAGTGCGAGGAGAGGTTGTACAGCTGCGGCTCCGCGGACTCCGGGTCGTCGAGCCGCAGCAGCGCCCGCTCGTAGTCCAGCAGCAGCGCCTCGTGCCCGGCGAAGATCTCCGTGGAGTGCAGCGAGCTGTCGCTGACCCCGCAGGCCGACATGAACCGCAGTCCCCGGTCGATCTCGGAGGCGAGCGCCTCGTACCGCTCGCCGGCGGGCGAGGTGCGCACGAAGTCCTTGTTCCAGTCGTGCACGCGCGTGAGGTCGGCCATGCCCGCGCCGGTCAGCGCCCGCACGAGGTTCATCGCCGCGCCCGCGTTCGCGTAGGCGCGGATCATGCGTCCCGGGTCCGGGATGCGCAGCTGCGGGTCGGGCGCCAGCGAGTTGACGATGTCGCCCCGGTAGACGGGCAGGCCGAGCGCGTCGGTGCTGTTGGACCGCGGCTTGGCGTACTGCCCGGCGATCCGGCCGAGCTTGACCACCGGCAGGCTCGCGCCGTAGGTGAGCACGACCGCCATCTGCAGCAGTGTGCGCAGGTTCGCCCGGATGTGCGGCTCGGTGTTCGACTCGAACGTCTCCGCGCAGTCACCGCCCTGCAGCAGGAAGGCCTCCCCGCGGGCCACCATCGCCAGCCGTTCCCGCAGCCGGTCGATCTCGGCGGGCACGGTGACCGGCGGCACGCTCTCCAGCACGGCGCGGACCCGGG
>NZ_KE387083.1:39587-44732 GCF_000430445.1 Saccharomonospora iraqiensis subsp. iraqiensis | reverse complement strand
CGACGGCCGGTGGAATCCGCGCCCCCGGCCCGGGCACGATGGCACCGTGACCACGGCACGGAACACGGACCCTCCGCGCAGGCGCGGCCGCAGGCCGGTGGGGCAGGACACCCGGACGGCGCTGCTGGAGGCGGCGCGCGCGATGTTCGCCGAGAACGGGTACGACCGCGCGACGGTGCGCGCCATCGCCACCAGGGCCGGTGTGGATCCGGCCATGGTCAACCACTGGTTCGGCGGCAAGGAGGGCCTGTTCGCCCGGGCTGTCCTGCACGTGCCGTTCGACCACCGCGAGATCGTCGACCGGGTCACCGCGGACGGGCCGGACCGCCTCGGGGAGAACATCGTGCGGACGTTCGTCACCGTCTGGGACGGGGCGGGCGGGGACGTGTTCGCGGCACTCGTGCGCGGCATCAGCACGCACGACCGGGTTCTCGGCGTGCTGAAGGACACCCTGGTGGACACGATGCTCGCCGAGATCGTCCGCACGGCGGCCACGGACGCGCCGGACCTGCGTGCGGCGCTGTGCGCCACGCAGATCGTCGGACTCGGCACGATGCGCTACGTCGTCGGGCTGGAACCGGTCGCCTCGGCCGACGTCGACACACTGGTCGCGACCGTGGCACCGACGTTGCAGCGCTACCTCACCGGTGACCTCACCGACGACCTCACCCCGGGCGGGAGCGGCGGCGGAAACCCCTGACGCCGCCGTCCCCGCGGCCTTCCCCGCGTCCGGGAGCCGTCACGCACCCGGGCCGGTGTCGGACAGCAGCACCCGCTCGTCGGTGTCGAAGCACGACCGGGAACCGGTGTGGCAGGCAGGCCCGGTCTGCTCGACCCGCACCAGCAGGGTGTCGGCGTCGCAGTCGAGCCGCACCTCGCGCACGTACTGGGTGTGCCCGGAGGTCTCCCCCTTGACCCACAACGTGCCCCTGCTGCGGGAGAAGTAGGTGGCACGGCGGGTGTTCAGCGTCCGGTGCAGCGCCTCGTCGTCCATCCAGGCCACCATCAGCACCTCCGAGGTGGTGTGCTCGACGACCACGGCGCACACGAGGCCGTCGGCGGTGCGCTTGAGCCTGTCCGCGATCGCCGGATCGAGTGCGCCGCTCACCGGACCACCACACCCTCGGCGCGCAGCGCGTCCTTGACCGCACCGATCGTGAACTCCTTGAAGTGGAACACGCTCGCCGCGAGCACGGCGTCCGCCCCCGCGTCGACCGCGGGCGGGAAGTGCGCCACCTCGCCCGCACCACCACTGGCGATCAGCGGGACCCGCACCGCGGCGCGCACCAGCCGGAGCAGCTCCAGGTCGAACCCGGCCCGGGTGCCGTCGGCGTCCATGGAGTTCAGCAGGATCTCGCCGACCCCGAGCTCCTCGCCGCGCGCCGCCCACTCGACGGCGTCGATGCCGGTGCCCCGGCGTCCGCCGTGCGTGGTGACCTCGAACCCGGAGGCGGTCGGCGTCCCGTCCGCGGGCACCCGGCGTGCGTCGACCGAGAGCACCACGCACTGCGCGCCGAACCGCTGGGACGCCTCGCGCAGCAGTTCGGGGCGGGCGACGGCGGCGGTGTTGACACTGACCTTGTCCGCGCCGGCCCGCAGCAGCCGGTCCACGTCGTCGGTGCTGCGCACGCCCCCGCCCACGGTCAGCGGGATGAACACCTGCTCGGCCGTGCGGCGGACGACGTCGTAGGTGGTCTCCCGGTCGCCGGAGGAGGCGGTGACGTCCAGGAAGGTGAGTTCGTCGGCGCCCTCGGCGTCGTAGACGCGGGCGAGTTCGACCGGGTCGCCCGCATCGCGCAGACCGGTGAAGTTGACGCCCTTGACCACCCGGCCCGCGTCCACGTCCAGGCAGGGGATGACTCGCACGGCGACGGACATGCCGTCAGCCTACCCAGGCGGCCGCACGGACCCGCCCGCCGGCCGCGCGGCACCGGAGGTGCAGCGCACACGCGTATCACCCGGACGTGTGGGCACGAGGTGCCTCTCTACAGTGACTCCATGACACTCGGCCCGATGCCAGACGCGCGGACCGTCGACGACCCCCCTTCGCCGGACGGCGCGACCGGGACGGGACGGCGTGTCCCCCTCGCTCCCGTCGCCTCGGTGGGCGCGGGTACCGCCCTGATCGGACTGCACGCGTGGCAGTACGGCAGCTGGCTGATCGACGACGCGGCGATCACCTTCGCCTACGCGCGCAGCTTCGCGGAGGGACTCGGGTCGGTCGTCCAGCCGGGCGCCGAGCCGGTGGAGGGCTTCTCCAACCCGACCTGGTTGCTGTTGCTGGTGCTCGGGCGCGTGGTCGGGTTGTTCGACCACGGCACCCTGTTCGGTGTCCCGGACTACGTCCTCTACCCGAAGCTGCTCGCGCTGCTGTGCTGCGCGGGGATCCTCACCGCCTGCCACCGGGCCGCGCGGCGGGTGCTGTCCCGCCCCTGGTTGGTGCCGCTGGTGGTCGGCGCCCTGCTCGCGGCGATCCCGTCCTTCGTGATCTGGAGTTTCTCCGGGCTGGAGAACGCGCTCTACGCACTAATTCTCGTCGGCCTCGCGGTCCTGCTGTTCCGCGCGGTGCTGGACGGGCGCCTGCTGACCCCACGGGTGGCCGTCGCGGCGGGCGTCCTCGCCGCGCTCGCCGCCCTGACCCGCCCGGAGGGACTGATCTACGCGGGCGCGTACCCGTTGGTGGTCCTCGGGAACCTGAGCCGGGCGACGGTGCGCCGGAGCGTGCGGCACGTGCTGGTGTCGACGGCGGCCTTCGGCGTGCCCGTGGGCGGCTACCTCGCCTGGCGGCTGGTGCGGTTCGGGCAGGTGCTCGCGAGTCCGTCGGTGGCGAAGGGGCAGGACCTGCCCACCCTGCACGACCTGGCGCGGCCCGGTGAGCTGGTGAACTACCTCGGCGCTCCGGCGGCGTTGCTGGTCATGGCGGTGCTGGGCATCGCCCTGGCCCGGGCCCCGTGGTGGCGCGGCGGCCTGTACGCGCTGCTCGTGCCGCTCGGACTCGCCGTCACCGCGTACGCGGTGCTGGAGGGGGACTGGATGCGGCAGTTCCGGTTCGCCACCCCGGTGTGGGTGCTGGGGGCACTGGCGGCCACGCTGGCCACGGCCGAGGTGTGGCGCCGCGCCCGCACGCGGAACCGGGCGTGGCTGACCGCCGGGCTGGTCGCCGTGCTGCTGCCCAGCTCGGCGGGATTCGCCCACGCGGCGGAGCGGTTCCGGGGCGATCCGAACATCTCCGCCTGCTACGTCGCCGACCGGTTCGGGCGCGTCTTCAACGGCTACGCCGACATCCTCGGGCTGGACCACGCCTCCCTGCTCCTGCCCGATCTCGGGGGGACGGCCATGACCAGCGACCTCCGGCTGGTCGACATGGCCGGCCTGACCCACGACGGGTTCACCGGGTTCGCCAGGGACAAGGACCGCGCCGGGCAACGCGACTACGTCTACGAGGTGCTCGAACCCACCTTCATCCACGTGCGGGAGCCGTGGAGCAGCGGGACCGGGATCGGCCTCGACCCGAGGTTGGCGGAGCACTACCACCCGATCCACTTCGACATCTACCAGCACGGACCGCACGGCGACTGGGTCCGCAAGGAGGCGGTGCGCACGCCGGAACTGCTCGCCGAGGTGCGCGACCACGCCCACCGCACGACCACCTGGATCGAGCAGCGTGCCGGGGTGAACCCGCTCCGCGACTGCGGCCCGACGCTCCGGCGCGGGCAGACGACCCCGAGCGAACCGGTTCCGGACCGGCCGGGCCGTGCGCCGCTTCCCGAGGACGCCTTCCCGGAGGCGTTCTCGGAGTAGGTCGACGGACGGTTCAATCCGCGGCGACCGCCGCCAGCGCCTCCGGCAGGGTGAACGCCCCGGCGTAGAGGGCCTTGCCGACGATCGCGCCCTCGACCCCGTCGGTCTCCAGGGTCGCCAGCGCACGCAGGTCGTCGAGCGTGGAAACCCCGCCCGAGGCGATCACCGCGGCGTCGGTGCGGGCGGTCACCTCCCGCAGCAGCTCCAGATTCGGCCCGCGCAGGGTGCCGTCCTTGCTGACGTCGGTGACGACGTAGCGCTGGGCGCCGTCCCGGTCGAGGCGGTCGAGGGCCTGCCACAGGTCACCCCCGTCGCGGGTCCAGCCGCGGGCGGCGAGCCGGTGGCCCTCCTCGGTGATGCGTACGTCGAGCCCGATGGCCACCCGGTCACCGTGGGTGGCGACCACCTTCGCGCTCCACTCCGGGTCCTCCAGGGCGGCCGTGCCGAGGTTGACCCGGCGCGCACCGGTGGCCAGCGCGGCCTCCAGCGAGGCGTCGTCGCGGATGCCGCCGGACAGTTCCACGTCCACGTCCAACCTGCCGACGACGTCGGCGAGCAGCTCGCGGTTGGAACCCCGGCCGAACGCGGCGTCGAGGTCGACCAGATGGATCCACTCGGCCCCGTCCCGCTGCCAGGACAACGCCGCCTCCAGCGGCGAACCGTAGGCCGTCTCGGTTCCTGCCGCGCCCTGCACCAGGCGCACCGCCTGCCCGTCGGCCACGTCGACGGCCGGAAGAAGTGTGAAGCTCACGCCGCCACTATAGGAGAGGGCCCCGCGCCGCCGGGTGGCAGGACGGGCGCGGGCGCGGGTCGCCGTGCGCCCGCGGTCACAGGGTGTCGACCCAGTTCCGCAGGATGTGCGCCCCGGCGTCGCCCGACTTCTCCGGGTGGAACTGGGTGGCCCACAGCGGCCCGTTCTCCACCGCGGCGACGAAGTCCCCACCGTGGTGCGCCCACGTCACGGCGGCGTGCCCGGCGGGCAGTTCGGAGTCGAGCGTCCAGCGGCGCACGGCGTAGGAGTGGACGAAGTAGAACCGGGTGTCGGCGTCCAGTCCCGCGAAGAGGCGGGAGTCCGACGGCGCGGCGACGGTGTTCCACCCCATGTGCGGCAGCACCTCGGCGTCGAGAGCCTCCACGGTCCCCGGCCACTCGCCGACGCCCTTCGCCTCGACGCCGTGCTCGACCCCGCGCTCGAACAGGATCTGCATTCCCACGCAGATGCCGAGCACGGGCCTGCTCCCGGCGAGCCGCTTGCCGATGATCCGCTCGCCGCCGACGGCGAGCAGCCCGTCCATGCAGGCGGCGAAGGCGCCGACACCGGGGACGACGAGACCGTCGGCGGAC
>NZ_KE387083.1:38343-39487 GCF_000430445.1 Saccharomonospora iraqiensis subsp. iraqiensis | reverse complement strand
GACCGACGGTTCCGACCGGCGGGTCCGCGGGCCGACTACCCGGGGGCCTCCGGGTCCGGTCCCGGTCCGGGGTGTCCGCCGCCCGCCGCGAGCACCGCCCGGTTGGCCTCGGCGACCACGGCCGCGGTCACCTTCACCACCCTGCGGTCGTAGGTGAGCAGGCCGTTGACCTCGTTCTCCACGTCGGTGAGCTGGGTGTAGACGGCACCGGAGAGGCCCTGCTCCCGGATCGCCGCCCGTACCGCGGTGGCGATCTCGACGTACCGTCCGGTCAGCCGCTCCGGGTCGGGCACGGTCTCGTAGGCCACCGGCTCCCCGGGCCACACGTGCCCCGGCAGGGTGAGCCCGATCCCGCCGTACTCCCCGTCCACCACGGCACGCGCGTCGCGGATCTCCGGGGTGCCCGGTCCCACGTAGGTGTGGTCGTCGTAGAGGTCCCCGGCCCCGGTGTCGGGGTGCGAGTGGCAGCAGTTGACCCCGCTGGCCGCCACCACCAGCCGGGTCGGGTCCGCCTCGCGGACGGTGCCGGTCACCCGTGCCGTGTCGTACTCGCCCCAGCCCTCGTTGAACACCACCCAGACCACGACCGACGGCGCGTTGGCCAGCTGTCCGACCATCGCGGCGAGTTCGCTCTCGAAGCGCTCCCGCGCCCGCCGCGCGGGGACGGACTGCGGACCCGGCGGGTTGTCCAGCACGACCGGCAGGGACGGCATGTCCTGCCAGACGAGCAGGCCGAGCCGGTCGGCCCAGTGGTACCAGCGGGCGCTCTCGACCTTGACGTGTTTGCGCACGCTGTTGAACCCGAGCGCCTTCGCCCGTTCGAGATCGGAGCGCAGCGCCTCGTCCGTGGGGGCGGTGTAGACGCCGTCCGGCCAGTAGCCCTGGTCCAGCAGGGCGTGCAGGAACGTGATCCGCCCGTTGAGCGCGATCCGGGGGCGGGAGTGCCCGTCGTCGAGGAGTTCGACCGTGCGCAGCCCGGTGTAGCTGGTGACCTCGTCGACGACCCGGCCGTCGGCGTCGTGCAGACGCACGGTGACGTCGTAGAGGTACGGGTCGTCCGGGCTCCACAACCGGGCGCCGGGCACGTCCAGCCGGAGCCGCCGTCCCGCCGGGCCGCGTGTCCGCGCCACCGGGCCGCCCTCCG
>NZ_KE387083.1:32248-38243 GCF_000430445.1 Saccharomonospora iraqiensis subsp. iraqiensis | reverse complement strand
CCCGGTGCTGCTCACCGTCGGCCGGGCGGACCTCCCGCCCGGCTACCGGGGCGCCTCGGCACTGACTCCGCCCGCACGACGGTGAAGTGACGGGCGGGGCGCGGCGCCGCGCCCCGCCCGTCACCGCCCGAACACATACGTGAAGGGCCCCTCCCCCGCGCCGGATGCGGGGGAAGGGCCCTCCACGGCTACCACGCACCACGCGCGGGTCCGGGACGGACTCGGCTCAGGAGTCCATCAGATAGCGGGCGTAGGCGCCGGTCGTGAAGAAGCTGGGCAGCTTCTCCCCGAGCGCGGTCTCGACGAAGATCTCCCGGGCGTCGGCCAGCCGGTTGCCCGCGCCGAGATCGGCGTGGATCCCGGTGAGCTCCTCGTCCAGCCACTCCCGCACCAGGGGCTCGGTGACCGGGGTGCCGTCGTCGAGCTTGGTGCCGTTGCGCAGCCACTGCCACACCTGGCACCGGGCGATCTCCGCCGTGGCGGCGTCCTCCATGAGGTTGAAGATCGCCGCGGCACCGGTGCCACGCAGCCAGGCGTCCAGGTAGCGCAGCGCCACGTTGATGTTCGACCGCAGGCCCTGCTCGGTGACCTCGCCCCCGGCGCTCGCCACGTTGAGCAGGTCCTCGGCGGTGACCGCGACGTCCGGCCGCAGACGGTCGAGCTGGTTCGGCCGCTCGCCCAGGACGCCGTCGAACACCTCCCGGCACACCGGCACGAGACCGGGATGCGCCACCCAGGAGCCGTCGAAGCCGTCGGCGGCCTCGCGCTCCTTGTCCTGCCGCACCTTCTCCGTCGCCGTCGCGTTGACCTCCGGGTCCCTGCTGGGGATGAACGCCGCCATCCCGCCGATCGCGTGCGCCCCGCGTTTGTGGCAGGTGCGCACCAGCAGTTCGGTGTAGGCCCGCATGAACGGCACCGTCATCGTCACCTCCGCCCGGTCCGGCAGCACGTAGTCCGCGCCGCCGGTGGCGAAGGTCTTGATGAGGCTGAAGATGTAGTCCCACCGGCCCGCGTTCAGGCCGGCCGCGTGCTCGCGCAGCTCGTAGAGGATCTCGTCCATCTCGAACGCCGCCGTGATCGTCTCGATCAGCACGGTCGCCCGGATGCTCCCCTGCGGGATGCCGAGTTCGGCCTGCGCGAAGCGGAACACGTCGTTCCACAGTCGCGCCTCGTGGTGACTCTCCAGCTTCGGCAGGTAGAAGTACGGCCCACTCCCCCGCGCCAGCAGCTGACGCGCGTTGTGGAAGAAGTACAGCCCGAAGTCGACGAGACTGGCCGACACGGGACGCCCGTCGATCCGGACGTGCTTCTCCACCAGGTGCCAGCCCCGCGGCCGGGCGACGATCGTCGCCGGATCGTCCCCGATCACGTAGTGCTTGCCCTTGTCGGTGAAGTCGATGTCGCGCCGGATCGCGTCGTAGAGACTGCGCTGACCGCCCACGACGTTGTCCCAGGTCGGTGACGTGGCGTCCTCGAAGTCGGCGAGCCACACCCCGGCCCCGGAGTTCAGCGCGTTGACCGTGGTCTTCCGGTCGGTCGGGCCGGTGATCTCCACCCGCCGGTCGGTGAGACCGGGTGCGGGCGGGGCCACCTGCCACGTCTCGTCCGCGCGGATCGCGGCCGTCTCCGGGAGGAAGTCGAGCGTCTCCTCCCCGGAGGCGATGCGGTCCCTGCGGAGCCTGCGCGCGTCGAGCAGTTCCCTGCGCCGACCCGCGAAGGCGTTGTCGAGCTTCGCGACGAACTCCAGCGCCGCCGGGGTGAGGATCTCGTCGAATCGCTCCTGCGAGGTGCCGGTCACCTGGAGCCGGCAGTTGAGCGTGTCAGCCATCTCGTCCCCTTCGAGCAGTTGTGGCGCTGCCGCGGCCTAAGTGGCCGTCAGAACTGCGCCTCTTCGGTGGAGCCCTTCAGGGCGGTCGTGGAGCTTTCCGGGTTCAGCGCGGTGCTGACCAGGTCGAACCAGCCGGTGCCCGCCTCGCGCTGGTGCTTGGTGGCGGTGTAGCCCTGCGCCTCGGCGGCGAACTCCTTCTGCTGGAGGTCGACGTAGGCGGTCATGTCGTTGGCGTCGTAGTTCTTCGCCAGGTCGAACATGGAGTAGTTCAGGGCGTGGAAGCCGGCCAGCGTGATGAACTGGAACTTGTAGCCCATGGCGGCCAGCTCGCGCTGGAACTTCGCGATCGTCGCGTCGTCCAGGTGCTTCTTCCAGTTGAACGACGGCGAGCAGTTGTAGGCCAGCATCTGGTTCGGGTACTTGGCCTTGATCGCCTCGGCGTACTTGCGGGCCACCTCCAGGTCCGGCTCGGAGGTCTCCATCCACAGCAGGTCGGCGTACTCGGCGTAGGCCAGGCCGCGGTCGATGCAGGGCTCGATGCCGTTCTGGACCTCGTAGAAGCCCTCGGACGTGCGGTTGCCGGTGAGGAACTTGTGGTCGCGCTCGTCGGCGTCGCTGGTCATCAGCGTGGCGGCCTGCGCGTCGGTGCGGGCGACGACGATGGAGGGCACGTCGGACACGTCCGCGGCCAGGCGGGCGGCGTTCAGCGTGCGCTCGTGCTGCTTGGTCGGCACGAGCACCTTGCCGCCGAGGTGGCCGCACTTCTTCTCGGAGGCCAGCTGGTCCTCCCAGTGCACACCGGCGGCACCGGCGGAGATCATGCCCTTCATCAGCTCGAAGGCGTTCAGCGGGCCACCGAAGCCGGCCTCGGCGTCGGCCACGATCGGGGCGTACCAGTCGATGTCGGTGTTGCCCTCGGCCCAGTTGATCTGGTCGGCACGGCCGAGCGCGTTGTTGATCCGGCGGACGACCGCGGGAACCGAGTTGGCCGGGTAGAGGCTCTGGTCCGGGTAGGTCTGGCCCGCCAGGTTGGCGTCGGCGGCGACCTGCCAGCCGGACAGGTAGATGGCCTTCAGGCCGGCGCGCACCTGCTGCACGGCCTGGTTACCGGTCAGCGCGCCCAGCGCGTGGATGTAGTCCTCGCTGTGCAGGAGGTCCCACAGCTTCTCCGCACCACGCCGCGCGAGGGTGTTCTCCTCGACCACGCTGCCGCGCAGCTTCACGACGTCCTCCGCGGAGTAGGAACGCTTCACGTCCGCCCAGCGCGGGTTGGTCTCCCACTCCTTCGCCAGCTTGGCCGCTTCCTGCTCGAAGCTCTTCCCCGTGGACTCAGTCATCGCGTCTCTCCAACTTTGCGAACTTTGCGATTCCTCGCCTGTTAAGACAGACGATGACATGCCCTGCAAAAACCAAGCCAGAGCTCCAACTTGCCAAGTTGTGCAAATTTTGCCTATGATCTTGTGAAGTTGCGAAGGCGGCCTTCGCAGCGCCGATCGATCGACGCGGCTGGATCGGTACCGAACGAAAAACCCTCCGGAAGGGGCCCCCCTCGTGGACAAGACTTTCGCCGGAGCGCGCCTACGTCATCTGCGCGAGAGCCGCTCGATGAGCCAGGCCGACCTCGCCCGGCTGCTGGACATCTCCCCCAGCTACCTCAACCAGATCGAGCACAACAGCCGTCCGCTCACGGTGCCCGTGCTGCTGCGGATCACCGAGACGTTCGGGGTGGACGCCGAGTTCTTCGCCGACAACGACACCTCCCGGATCGTCGCGGACGTGCGGGAGGCCTTGATGGACGAGTCGATCGGGGCGGACGTCTCCCGCGGCGAGATCAACGACCTCGCCAAGAACCTGCCGTCGGTGGCCGAGGCGCTGGTCAAGCTGCACCGCAGCTACCGCAACGCGGTGGAGAGCACGGCCGCGCTGGTCACCGAGGACGGCCGGGGGTCGCACGGCAGCGCGGCGGCCCCGCTGCCGCACGAGGAGGTGCGGGACTTCTTCTACGAACGGGAGAACTACGTCGCCGAACTCGACGAGCGCGCCGAGCGGATGTATCACGACCTGGGCCTGCGCCGCGACGAGATCCGCAACGGCCTGCGCGACCGGCTCACCGAGCACTACGACGTCACCGTGACCAGCGAGGGGCTCAACGAGGCCGAGGGCGAGCAGCACCGCTACGAACCGCGGGGCCGGGTGCTGCGCATGGCGCCCAGCCTGCGCATCGGTCAGCAGGCGTTCCGGATGGCCTCGCAGATCGCGCTGCTGGAGTACGACGACCTGATCACCGAGATCGCCGACTCGTGGGCGTTCTCCGGCCCCGCCGCCCGCTCGCTGGCCCGGGTGGGGCTGGCGAACTACTTCGCGGGCGCGCTGATCCTGCCCTACCGCCTGTTCCACGGCGCCGCCGAGCGGTTCCGCTACGACATCGAGCTGCTGTGCGACCACTTCGGCGTCGGGTTCGAGACGGTGTGTCACCGGCTGTCCACGCTGCAACGGCCGAAGCTGCGCGGCATCCCGTTCTCCTTCGTGCGGGTGGACCGCGCGGGCAACATGTCCAAGCGCCAGTCCGCGGCCGGGTTCCACTTCTCCCGCGTGGGCGGCGCCTGCCCGCTGTGGGTGATCTACGAGGCGTTCACCTCGCCCGGCAAGATCTTCAGCCAGGTGGCGACCCTGCCCGACGGCAAGAGCTACTTCTGGGTCGCCCGCACGATCTCGCGCAACATCGGCGGCTACGGCAGCCCCGGCAAGATCTTCTCCGTCGGCCTGGGCTGCGAACTGCGGCACGCCCACCGGCTGGTGTACTCGGCGGGGCTGGACCTGGACGACGCCACGGCCGCCACGCCGATCGGCATGGGATGCAAGGTCTGCGAACGCCAGGCGTGCCCGCAGCGGGCGTTCCCCACGATCGGCAAGCAGCTCACCGTGGACGAGAACACCAGCACGTTCGTCCCCTACCCGGCGGTGCCGAAGCCGGAGGAGGCCTGACCGGCGCCCCGTCGCGGGGCCGCACGGCCCCGGCAGCCCTCGGCGAGGCCGGCGATCACTCCTCGCCGAGGGTCTTGCGCAGTGCCTCGTCGGCCTTGCGGGCCATGTCCTCGACCGCCCTCCGGCGTTCGGCGTCGGCCGCGTAGTCGGCCTCGCGGTCCCGCACGACCCGCGCGGGGGAACCGACGGCGACCGCGAAGTCGGGGACGTCGCCGCGCACCACCGAGTGCGCCCCGAGGACGGCTCCGCGCCCGACCCGGGTGCCGCGCAGCACGGACACCTTCGTGCCGATCCAGCCGTCCGGCCCGATCCGCACCGGCGCCTTCACGATGCCCTGGTCCTTGATCGGGCGGTGGATGTCGGTGGTGACGTGGTCGAAGTCGCAGATGTAGATCCAGTCGGACAGCAGGGTCGCCGCGCCGATCTCGATGTCGAGGTAGCCGTTGAGCACGTTGTTCCGGCCGAGGACGACCTTGTCCCCGAGGCGCAGGGACCCCTCGTGGCACCGGATCGCGTTGCCGTCGCCGACGTGCACCCAGCGTCCGATCTCCATCCGCCCGTAGCCGGGCCTGCAGTCGATCTCGACGTCGCGGCCGAGGAAGACCATGCCCCGCACGAGGATGTGCGGGTGGGTCAGCCGGAACTTCAACAGCCGCCAGTAGCGCACCAGGTACCAGGGGGTGAACGCTCGGTGGCGCAGGACCCAGCGCAGCGAGTCGGCGGTGAGGAACCGCGCCTGGCGGGGATCGCGCCGCGCCCGGGACCACGCCCGGAACCGGGCGAGCACGGGAGAACCCCAGATCGACGTCATGGCGGGACCGTACCGTGGACGCCGACAGGCACGGAGGCGGACATCGCCCGGGGACGAGGCGGAGGCAGAGTTCGCCCCGGGACGGGAGTGCGGACACGGATGGGCACGAAACTGATCATCGACACCGACCCGGGCGTGGACGACGCGTTCGCGCTCGCGCTCGCGGCGCGGAGCGCGGACGTCGACCTGCTCGGGGTCACGACCGTCTTCGGCAACGTCGACGTGGAGCTGACCACCGCCAACGCCCGCCGGGTGCTGGCGCTGTGCGACCGGGAGGACGTGCCGGTGGCCCGGGGGGCCGCACGGCCGCTGGTGCATCCCCGCCGGACCCGCCCGTCCTCCGCGCACGGGGACGACGGCCTGTCCGGCCG
>NZ_KE387083.1:26648-32148 GCF_000430445.1 Saccharomonospora iraqiensis subsp. iraqiensis | reverse complement strand
CGGCAGGTCGGCACAGGCCGCGAGCGCCTCCCCGCCCCGCGGCGAGCGCAGGAACGCGACGTCGTCGAGCGAGAAGGCGTACGCCACGGCCGCACCTACGGAGCCGTCGGCGCGGACGGCTTCGTGCCGGTGATCATCACGTTGTAGAACAGCTCCCGCGGCAGCACCCGGGACAGCAGCTTGCGGTCCACAGCGGACAGTCGCAGCCAGGCGTGGTAGGCGAACAACCGCCAGCGCAGGGTCAGCTTCTCGTCCGGGACGGCCGCCTCGAAGGTGCGGACCGGCCAGCCGACAAGGGCCGCGCTGAACTCGTCGGTGACCGCCCGCACGTCCGCCGCCCCCGCCGCGCGGGCGGTGCGTTCCAGCTCGGACGGGTCGAACGTGTGCAGGTCCACCACCGCCTCCAGCGCCGCGGCGCGGGACGACTCGTCCAGTTCCGCCTGGGGCCGCCGCCAGCCGCGCAGGGCGGGCAGCTTGGTGAGCGTGGTGGTCAGCCACCAGGTGAGCTGCCCGAGCCTGCGGGCGTAGAAGTCGCCGATCCGGGTCGGCTCCCCGGCGAAGACGAACCGGCCGCCGGGCTTGAGCACCCGCAGCACCTCGCGCATCGCCGCCCGCACGTCCGGGATGTGGTGCAGCACGGCGTGCCCGACCACGAGGTCGAAGGTGTCGTCGTCGTACGGCACCCGCTCCGCGTCGGCCACCCGGCCGTCCACGTCGAGGCCGAGGCGCGCGGCGTTGCGCAGGGCGACCTCCACCATGCCCGGCGAGAGGTCGGTCACCGACCCCGTCGAGGCCACCCCACCCTGCATCAGGTTGAGCAGGAAGAACCCGGTCCCGCTGCCGAGCTCCATCGCGGTGCCGTAGGGCGTGTCCGGGCGCCCCGCGACCGCGTCGAAGACGTCGGTCGCGTAGCTGATGCACCGCTCGTCGTAGGAGATGGACCACTTCTCGTCGTAGGTGCCCGCCTCCCAGTCGTGGTAGAGCACGTTGGCCAGCTTGGGGTCGGCGTAGGCGGCCTCGACCTCCTCGGCGCTCGCGTGCGGGTTCGGCGCCGGGTCCCCCGCCGGCCTGGTGACACCCGGGCCGGTCACCGTGGGGTCGGACGGTCCCGCCACGTCACTTCCCCTCGAAGGTCGCCTTGCCGGGACCGTTCTCGATGAACGACTCCATGCCCCTGCTCTGGTCCTCGGTGGCCCAGAGCGCGGTGAACAGGTGCGTCTCCAGCTTCAGGCCGTTGCGCAGGTCCGTGTCGAGCCCGCCGTCGATGGCGGCCTTGGCCGCGCGCAGCGCCAGGGCGGGGCCGTTCACGAACTGGGCCGCCCACCGGTGCGCGGCGGCGTAGACGTCGTCCGGGGCCACGACCTCGTCCACGAGCCCGATCGAGGCGGCCTCCTCGGCCTTGACGAACCGTCCCGTGTAGACCAGGTCCTTGGCGCGGCTCGGCCCGATCAGCCGGGCGAGGCGCTGGGTGCCGCCCCCGCCGGGGATGATGCCGAGCTGGATCTCGGGCTGGCCGACCTTCACGTTGTCCCCGACCACCCGCCGGTCCGCGGTCAGCGCCAGTTCGAGCCCGCCCCCCAGCGCGTACCCGGTCACGGCGGCCACCGTGGGCTTGGGCAGCTCGGCGAGCCGGGTCAGCGAGTCCTGCAGCGCCGCGCCGAACCGGGTCATCTCGGCGTAGGAACGCCCGGCCATCTCCTTGATGTCCGCACCCCCGGCGAAGGTCTTCTCCCCGCCGTAGAGCACGACGGCACGGACGTCGTCCCGGTCGGCGGCCTCCTGCGCGGCCTCCGCCAGCTCCGCCTGCACCCGGTCGTTCAGCGCGTTGACCGGCGGCCGGTCCAGCCGGATCGTGCCGACGCCGCCCTCGACCTCGAGACGTACGAACTCGCCCAACGCCATCCTCCTTCGTTCACGTGCCCGCACCTCCCGGGCGCGGGTACCTCGGTCGGCCACGGGTGCCCCACGGTGAGGTTACCCATCGGTAGGCCCGGTCAGCGACGACGGGCGAAGTACCTGTCCCCCGACCGGTGCAGCTCCAGGTCCTGACCGAAGGTCTCGGACAGGTTCTCCCCGGTCAGGACGTCGTCGATGAGCCCGGACGCCACGGCACGTCCCCCGGACAGCAGCAGGGCGTGGGTGAATCCGGGCGGGATCTCCTCCACGTGGTGGGTGACCAGCGTCATCGCGGGCGCGTCCGGGTCCAGTGCCAGCGCGGACAGCCGCGCCACCAGGTCCTCCCGGCCCCCGAGGTCCAGCCCCGCCGCGGGTTCGTCGAGCAGCAGCAGCTCGGGGTCGGTCATCAGCGACCGCGCGACGAGCGTGCGCTTGCGTTCCCCCTCGGACAGGGTGCCGTAGGTGCGGTCGCCGAGATGGCCGATGCCGAGCGCGGCCAGCAGTTCGTCCGCACGCGCGGTGTCGACGCCGTCGTAGTCCTCCCGCCAGCGCCCGAGCACGGCGTAGCCCGCACTCAGCACGACGTCGCGCACCTTCTCGTCGGACGGCACCCGGCCGTTCAGCGCCGCCGAGGTGAAGCCGATCCGGGTGCGCAGGTCGAAGACGTCGACCCGGCCGAGGCGTTCGCCCAGCACGTGGACCGCGCCCGTCGTCGGATGCAGTTCGGCGGCGGCCAGCTTGAGCAGGGTGGTCTTGCCCGCGCCGTTCGGACCGAGCACGACCCACCGTTCGTCCAGCTCCACCGCCCAGTCGAGCTCGGCGAGCAGCGCGTTGCCGCCGCGCCGGACCCCGACACCGGCCATGTGGATCACGAGATCGGCAAGGTTCTCCGGGACCGCCACGTCGTTCACACGGGTCATTGTCGCCGACGGTGTCCCCGGATCCGGCACGGGGCCGCACGCGCGGGCGGCCTCACGCCAGCACCACCCTGCCGAGTTCGGCGGGATCGGCCAGCAGCGGATGCCGCGGCAGGACCCGCACGGTGTAGCCGAGCGAGCCCGCGAACGGCAGCGGCACGGTGGTGGCGAACTCGCCGCCGGACTGCGGGCTCATCGGCACGGTGGTCACGTCGTGCAGGTCGTCGGTGTCGCCGACCCGACCGACCACGGCCTGGACCTCGACCTCCGACTCGGACAGCTCCGCCAGATCGACCCGCGCGCTCACCCGGACCGGGGTGCCCACCACGGGGGACTCGCTGCCCTGCACGGACAGGTCCGTGGCCAGCACCCGCACCTGCGGCCAGCACCGGTCCACCCGCCGCCGGTAGTCCGCCAGCGACCGGGCACCCGCGTAGCCCTCCTCCGCCGCCGCGGCCACCGTGGTGGCCGCAGGCCGGTACGACGACTCGACGTACTCCCGCACCATCCGCGAGGCCTGCACCTCCGGGCCGAGGGTGCGCAGGGTGTGCCACACCATCGACAGCCACCCGCGCGGCACACCCGACTCGTCGCGGTCGTAGAACAGCGGGGCGATCTGCTGGCCGAGCAGGTCGTACAGCGCCGCGGCCTCCAGGTCGTCCCGCATCAGGGGGTCGGTGACGCCGTCGGCGGTGGGGATGGCCCACCCGTTGCTGCCGTCGTAGAACTCGTCCCACCAGCCGTCCCGGACGGACAGGTTGAGCCCCCCGTTGAGGGCCGCCTTCATGCCCGAGGTGCCGCAGGCCTCCAGCGGCCGGGTGGGGTTGTTCAGCCAGACGTCGCACCCCCGGTACAGGTACCGGGCCATGGACATGCCGTAGTCGGGCAGGAACACGATCCGCTCCCGCACGGCGGGGTCGTCGACGAACCGCACGATCTGCTGGATCAGCGCCTTGCCGCCCTCGTCCGCCGGGTGGGACTTGCCCGCGACCACGATCTGGATCGGCCGGTCGGAGTCGAGCAGCAGCGCACGCAACCGGTCCGGATCGCGCAGCATCAGGGTGAGCCGCTTGTAGGTCGGCACCCGGCGGGCGAAACCGACGGTGAGCACGTCCGGGTCGAAGATCCGGTCGGTCCAGTTCAGTTCGAGGGCCGAGGCGCCCCGCTGCAGCCAGGCCTCCCGGGCGCGCCTGCGCACCTCGTGGACCAGGTTCTCGCGCAACTCCCGGCGCAGCGCCCACAGCTGCTCGTCGGTCACCCGGGGGTCGATCCCGCTGACGTCCCCGTCGTGCCCCCACTCCTCGTCGCTGCCGCCGAGCAGTGCACTCATCTCCCGCGCCACCCAGGTCGGGCCGTGCACCCCGTTGGTCACCGAGGAGATCGGGACCTCGTCGGTGTCGAAACCCGGCCACAGCCGGGTGAACATCCGCCGGGACACGCGGCCGTGCAGGGCCGAGACGCCGTTGGCGCGCTGGGCCAGCCGCAACCCCATGTGCGCCATGTTGAACCGTGCGGGGTCGTCCTCCGCGCCGAGCGCGAGCACCCGGTCGAACGGCACCCCGGGCAGCAGTCGCCCGTCGCCGAAGTAGTGCCGGACCAGATCGGTGCCGAACTTGTCGATCCCCGCGGAGACCGGGGTGTGGCTGGTGAACACCGTGCCCGCCCGCACGGCCGACAGCGCCTCGTCGAAGCCGGGTCCGGAGCTCTCCAGCACCTCACGGATCCGTTCCAGACCGAGGAAGCCGGCGTGGCCCTCGTTGGTGTGGAAGACCTCGGGCTGCGGGTGCCCGGTCAGGTCGCAGTACCGGCGCACCGCCCGCATCCCGCCGATGCCCGCCAGGATCTCCTGCCGGATGCGGTGGTCGGCGTCGCCGCCGTAGAGCCGGTCGGTCACCCCGCGCAGGTCGTCGTCGTTGCCGTCCACATCGGTGTCCAGCAACAGCAGCGGCACCCGGCCCACCCGCGCCAGCCACACCTGGGCCAGCAGCTCCCGGCCGCCCGGCATGGCCGTGTGGATCATCACGGGTTCCCCCGCGTGGTCGGTGAGCTGTTCCAGGGGCAGCCCGCTCGGATCGATCACCGGGTAGTGCTCGACCTGCCACCCGTCCAGGGACAACGACTGCCGGAAATACCCCGCCCGGTACAGCGGGCCGACCCCGATCATCGGGACACCGAGGTCGGAGGCGGCCTTGAGATGATCGCCCGCGAGCACCCCCAGCCCTCCGGAGTAGTTCGGCAGCGCCTCGTGCACACCGAACTCCATGGAGAAGTACGCGACCGCGCCCGGGAACCGTTCCCCGTCCCCCGCCTCCGCCGCCCTGCGCTGGTACCAGCGCGGTTCGGACAGGTACCGCCGCAGATCCCCGCTGATCCGCCGGGTCCGGGCGAGGAAGTTCTCGTCTCCGGCGAGTTCGTCCAGCCGCGCGGCCGGGAGTTCGGCGAGCATGCGCAGCGGGTCCCGGATCCGCCGGAACAGCGCGTCGTCCATGGAGGCGAACAGGTCCCGGGTCGGCGGGTGCCACGTCCACCGCAGGTTCGTGGCCAGCTCCGTCAGCCCGGTCAGCTCCTCGGGGACGCGCGCGTGCACGGTGAACCGGCGGACAGCTCTCATGAAGATCGACCCTAACGCCGGGCGGTGCCCGGCCGCCGGACGCCGACCGTTCCGCGGGCGGAGGCGGGAAAGCGCC
>NZ_KE387083.1:18293-26548 GCF_000430445.1 Saccharomonospora iraqiensis subsp. iraqiensis | reverse complement strand
CCGCACAGCGCGGCCGCCCCGAGACCACCGCCGCGACGCCGCAGCTCGTGCACCAGGTGCACCACGAGCCGGGCGCCCGACGCGCCGATCGGGTGGCCGAGCGCGATCGCCCCGCCGTTGACGTTGACCCGGTCCTCGTCGACCCCGAGCTCGCGGGACGAGACGAGCCCGACGGCGGCGAACGCCTCGTTGATCTCGACGAGGTCGAGGGCGTCCGCGTCCAGCTTCGCCCGGCCCAGCGCCGCCTTGACCGCGTTCGACGGCTGCTCGTGCAGGCTCGCGTCCGGCCCGGCCACCACCCCGTGCGCACCGACCTCGGCGAGCGGGGTGATGCCCAGTTCCTCGGCCTTGGCCCTGCTGGCGACGACCACCGCCGCGGCGCCGTCGGAGATCTGCGAGGCCGATCCGGCGGTGATGGTGCCGTCCGGGTCGAACGCCGGGCGCAGTTTCGCCAGCGACTCGGCGGTCGTGTCACCCCGCACGCCCTCGTCGGCGGTCACGGTGACCGGGTCACCCTTGCGCTGCGGGACGTCCACCGGGGCCAGTTCGGCGTCGAAGACCCCGTTGGCCGTGGCCTTCGCGGCGAGCTGGTGCGACCGTGCGGCGAAGGCGTCCTGCTCGGCGCGGGTCAGGTCGTAGCGGGCGTTGTAGCGCTCGGTGGAGGCGCCCATCGCGGCCTGGTCGAAGGCACAGAACAGCCCGTCCTGCGACATGTGGTCCACCAACGGCGTGTCGCCGAACTTCACCCCGGTGCGGGAGTTCGGGAGCAGGTGCGGCGCCTGCGACATGGACTCCTGCCCACCCGCGACGACGAGGTCGAACTCGCCCGCGCGGACGAGCTGGTCGGCCAGCGCGACCGCGTCCAGACCGGAGAGGCAGACCTTGTTGACGGTCAGCGCGGGCACGGTCATCGGGATCCCCGCGGCCACCGCCGCCTGCCGGGCCGGGATCTGCCCCGCGCCCGCGGTGAGCACCTGCCCCATGATCGTGTACTGCACGGCGTCGGCGGGCACGCCCGCACGCTCCAGCGCCGCCCGGATGGCCACGCCCCCGAGCTGGGCCCCGGAGAAGTCCTTCAGCGAGCCGAGCAACCGGCCGATGGGGGTGCGGGCGGCACCGAGGATCACCGACCCGGACGGGAAACCGGACACAATCTGCCTCCTGCGAGAGTCGTTCGACGGCGACGCGGACACGCCCACGTCAACAGCCTGCCCGACGATGTCGACGGCCCGATCGACGATACCGCCCCGGCCCGCGCCGGGGAGGGCAGGCCGGACGCGACGCAACTCACGGTGGGCAGCCGGCCACCGGGCCCCTACCCTGAGGACCCATGCAGCAGGCACTGAAGCCGTTCGTGACCGCGGTCGACCACGTCGGTGTCGCCGTGGCCGACCTGGACGAGGCCCTCACCTTCTACGCCGAGACCTTCGGGCTGGAGGCCACCCACATCGAGGTCAACGACGAGCAGGGCGTGCGGGAGGCCATGCTGCACGCCCCCGGCGACCACGCGGGTGCCGCGGTGCAACTGCTCGCCCCGCTCACGCCGGACTCGACGATCGCGAAGTTCCTCGACCGGCAGGGTCCGGGCCTCCAGCAGCTCGCCTACCGGGTCACCGACGTCGAGGCCGCGGCCGAGGCACTGCGGGCCAGGGGTCTGCGCATGCTCTACCCGCAGGCCCGGCGCGGCACCGCCGACAGCAGGGTCAACTTCGTCCATCCCAAGGACGCCGGTGGCGTACTCGTGGAACTGGTCGAACCGGCACACGGAGTGCACTGAGCGTGCCTCCACCCGCCGGCCACGCGCGGTCCGCCCGGGTGCCGCAATCCGCCGGGCGACCCGTGCCGCGGCGGTGCGACCACCCGGTTCCACCTCGGAGTCGCGCCCGGTCGGGCCGCCGGTCGGCGGACGTGACCGGCCGGTCGAAACCTCCTCCGGGCGAGCTCGCCCCATCGGCGCCTTCCGGCACGTGCGGCCCGGACGCGACCGTTAGGGTGGTGCCATGAGCCTTGGCGAGGAACGGGAGCTCGTGCCGCTGGGAGCGGGATTCGACTTCGAGAAGCGTGGTTACAACCGGGCACAGGTCGACGAGCATCTGGAACGGCTGGACGCCGACATCAAGATGCTGATGTCCGACCGGGACGCGGCCGTCTCGCAGACCGACGACCTGGCGCGGCAGCTCGAGTCCGCACGCATCGAGATCGACGACCTGCGCGGACAGATCGACCGACTCGCCCAGCCGCCGACCACCATCGAGGGGCTGTCCGAGCGGCTGCAGCGCATGCTGCGTCTCGCCCAGGAGGAGGCCGCCGACACGAAGGCCCGCGCCGAGGCCGAGGCGGGCCACATCCGCGCCAAGGCCGAATCGGACGCGGGCGCCATGCGGGCGCGGTACGAACAACTGCTCACCGAGCTCTCCGACCGCCGCAAGCAGATGGAGGCCGAGCACGCCCGGGTGCTGGAGGAGGCCCGCGCCGAGGCGGAGCGGATCACCACGAGCGCGGCCGAGGAACGGGACCGGCTCGACCGGGAGGCCGAGCAGCGCCGGGCCCAGGTCGAGGAGGACTTCGAGATCGCGATGTCCGCCCGGCGGACGGAGGCGATGCGGGAGCTGGCCGAGCAGGAGGCGGCGAGCAAGGCCGACGCCGAGCGCCGGATCACCGAGGCCGACGAGCACGCCGCCGCGGTGCGCGCCGAGGTCGCCGAGGAGAAGGCCACCGCCGAGGCCGAGATCGACCGCAGGCGCCGGGAGTCGGTCGAGGACGCGAACCGGCGCAAGCAGGACTCGATCAGTGAGGCGAACGCGCGGGTCGCCGAGGCGACGGAGGAGGCGAGGCGCCGGGTCGCCGAGGCCACCGAGGAGGCCGAGCGCCGGATCGCCGAGGCCACGGCCCGGGTGGAGACCCTGCGGACCCTCCGGAACGGGATCGCCGAGCAGGTGCGGGCGGCCCGCACGATGCTCGCCGAGGTCGGGGCGTCACTGGACACGGACACGACCGGCACGGACACCCCCGGCACGGATGCGACCGGCACGGACACCCCTGACACGGACACCGCCGACGGGAACGCCGCCGACGGGGAGACCACCGCCGTGGCCACCGCCGGAACGGACACTTCCGAGGCGGACACCCCCGAACCGGACACCTCCGAGGCGGACACCTCCAACGACGGCACGACGGGCGCCGACACGGACGGGCAGGACGGACACTCCACGGAGCACAACGGTGACGGTGCGTCCCAGCCGACGGTCGTGGTCCCCGCGACCACCGGAACGAAACCGACTCATGAGTAGGTAACTGGTGCGTGGCGGCCCCGGACCGGATACTCTCGGCCACCGAATCGGCACGAGCACCCTTCTGGAGGACCGCATGGCCGCCTATCGGACCGTCGTCGTCGGCACGGATGGATCGGACTCGTCGATGGCCGCGGTCGACCGCGCCGCGAGTGTGGCCGCCGACTCCGCCGCCACCCTCGTCATCGGCTGCGCCTACTACCCGGCGGACAAGGAACAGGTGGAGAAGGCCTCGGACGTCCTGCGGGACGAGGCGTACCAGGTCGTCGGTTCGGCTCCGGCCGAGGACACCCTCCGCACGGCGCGGGAACGGGCCGTGAAGGCGGGCGCCACCGACATCGAGACGGTGCCCGTGGTCGGCGAGCCGGTCGACTCGTTGCGCACGATCGTCAAGGAGCACTCCGCGGACCTGCTCGTGGTGGGCAACCGCGGCCTGAACACCCTGGCGGGACGCATCCTCGGTTCGGTCCCCTCCGAGGTCGCCCGCAAGACCGGAGTGGACGTGCTCATCGTCCACACCACCTGAGGGCACGGCGAGCACCGCTGTCCATGAGCGAGCACCCCGCTGACGAGACACTGCAACACCGCCTCGAACGGATCCTGCTCGGCGGCACCCGCCGGTACACGCGGCTGGAGGTCGCCGAGCGGGCGGGTGTCTCCCAGGACCGCACCCGTCAGCTGTGGCGGGCCCTGGGCTTCGCCTCCGTGGGCGACGACGAGGTCGTGTTCACCGAGGCCGACATCGAGGCCGTGCGGATCACCGACCGGCTGGTGGACACCGGACTGCTCGACCGGGACCTGGAGACGTCGGTGGCCCGCGCGGTCGGCCTGCACATGTCCCGGCTGGCCGAGTGGCAGTCCCAGCTGCTGTGGTCGCTGATCGCGGACAACCCCGACCTCGCCGAGGACGAACAGCGGATCGGCGAACTGGTGGAGCGGCTGCTGCCGGAGCTGGAACGGGTCCACGACTTCGTGTGGCGCCGGCATCTCGCCGCCTACGCGGGCCGTGCCCTGGCCGAGCCGGAGGAGACGCTCGAAGCGGCCTCGGAGGTCGTCGGATTCGTCGACATGGTCGGCTACACCCGCATGGCCCGGCGGGTGGACGAGGCCGAGCTGTCCGGGCTGCTGGAGCGGTTCGAGGAGCTGGCGACCGGCTACGTCGCCGAGCATCACGGCAGGGTCGTCAAGATGATCGGCGACGAGGTGCTGTTCGTCTGCCCGTCGGCGGTGCGGGCCGCGGAGATCGCGCTGTCGTTGAGCGAACACGCCGCGGCGGACGAACGGGTGCCCGAGGTCCGGGCCGGTCTGGCCTCCGGGCGCGTGCTGAGCCGGTTCGGCGACGTGTACGGCTCGGTGGTGAACCTCGCGAGCAGGCTCACCTCGCTCGCCCGGCCGGGCACCGTCCTGGTGGACGCCGCACTCGCGGACGTGCTCGCCAAGTACGGCGACTACGACCTCCGCAGGCTCCGACCGGTGCCCGTCCGCGGGTACCAGCGACTCCGCCCGGCGACGTTACGCCGGGCCGGCACGCGGGAGGTCACCGCGCACGACGACGTTCCCGACGGACGGTCACCCTCCGCCCCTTGATGCTGGTGTCCCGGAGGGCACTGATCACGTCGTCCGCCGCGGTGTGCGGCACGTCCACGAGGGAGAACCGGTCGGAGATCTCGATCGCGCCGACGTCCTTGCCGCGCAACGGGGACTCGCCCGCGATCGCCCCGACCAGGTCCTGGGGGCGGACCCCGGCCGTGCGGCCGAGGCTGACGAACAACCGGGTCATGTCGTCCGCGGGCGGCCTGCCCTGCTTTCCGTTGCGCGCGGGGCGGGACGCGCCGCGGCGCGGGTTCCCGTCGTCACCGCGGCTCCCCCGGTCGCCGCGCGTGTCCGGCCGCACCTCGGGGATCTCGTCCTCCTCCCCGACCGGTCCGCCCGCCTCGTGGGCGAGTTTCACCGCCGCCAGCGCGACCCGCTCGACGTCGAACTCCCCGGAGAGCGCCTCCACCGCGTCCCGGTAGTGCTCGAGGTCGTCGCCGTCGGCGAGCAGGGTCTCCCGCAGCGCGGCACGGGTCAGTTCGAGCCTGCGCGCCTTCAGGTCGGCGACGGTGGGCAGCTTCTCCACCGCCATCTTCTGGTTGGTGACCCGTTCGATCGTGGCGATCATCCGCTGCTCGCGCGGTTCGGCGAGGGTGACCGCGGAGCCCTCCCGCCCCGCGCGGCCGACCCGGCCGATGCGGTGGACGTAGACGTCGGGGGCGCTGGGCACGTCGTAGTTGACGACGTGGGTCAGCTGGTCGATGTCCAGGCCGCGCGCGGCGACGTCGGTGGCCACGACGAGATCGGCGGTGCCCGCCCGGAGCCTGCCCACGACACGGTCCCGTTGCTGCTGATCCATGCCGCCGTGCAGGGCCTCGGCCCGGTAGTTCCGCCCGTTCATGGTCTCGGTGAGCCGGTCGACCTCCTCGCGGGTGCGGCAGAACACCACCGCGGCCTTCGGCGCCTCCAGGTCGAGCACCCGGCCGAGCGCGGCGGGCTTGTACCCGCGCGGCACGAGGTAGGCGGTCTGCCGGATCATGGCGGCGTCCCCGCTCACCGACTCGGCGCGGCTGAGCTCGATGCGCTCCGGGTCGGTCAGGTACCGCCGCACCAGACCGGCGATCCGGGGCGGCATCGTGGCCGAGAAGAGCATGGTCTGCCGCTCGTCCGGGGTGCGCTGGAGGATGGCGTCGATGTCCTCGGCGAAGCCCATGTCGAGCATCTCGTCGGCCTCGTCCAGCACGACCGCGTCGAGTCCGTCCAGCCGGAGCGAGCCGCGGGCCAGGTGGTCCAGTGCGCGCCCGGGGGTGGCCACCACCACGTCGGCCCCCTGTTCGAGGGCCCGCAGCTGCCTGCCCATCGGCTGGCCCCCGTAGACGGGGACGACCCGGACACCGAGGTGCCGACCGTAGCCGTCGAACGCCGCGCAGACCTGGGCGGCGAGCTCCCGCGTCGGGACGAGCACCAGCACGCGCGGCGTCGTGCCGCGCTCGCCGTCGGCGAGGTGGTGCAGCAGCGGCAGGGCGAACGCGGCGGTCTTGCCCGTGCCGGTGGCGGCCTGACCGACGAGGTCCCGCCCCGCCAGCAGCGGGGGCACGGCCGCCCGCTGGATCGGGGTGGGTTCGGTGTATCCGAGCTCCGCGAGCGCCCGGGACAGCGCCGGGTGCAGTGCCAGATCGGTGAATCCGTCGAGGTGTTCGGTCACGCTTTGCTGCTCCGCCGTACTGGCGACCATGTGAGTTCCTGCTTCGTCAGGGAAGGGTGCGAAAGGGGCGCCACGGCCGTGGCAGAACCCAGGCAGGCGCGAGGCCCCAGACTACCCCATCGAACCCACGTTCGATCCCGTCCTTCCGGTACGGGTGTACCGGAGGACCGCGCGACCGACGAAGCGTGCGCGTGCGACACCCCCCGTGCGACCGGGACGGTACCCCTTTCGAGTGGAGACCCACCGACAGCGGCACGCCTCTGACATCCTGTTGTGAGAGGGTCGGCCCGAACAGGGAAGGGGGAGCGAGCCATGGCGACCGTACTGGATGTAGCGAGTTACATCTTGGCGAAGCATGGTCCGATGACGGCCATGAAGCTCCAGAAGCTATGCTACTACTCGTACGGCTACCACCTGGTGTGGGAAGAACGGCCGCTGTTCCCCGAACGCTTCGAAGCATGGGCCAATGGGCCCGTCTGCCCGCAGCTGTACCAGCAACATCGTGGCTTGTTCCAGCTACCGCCGGACGCCCTCGGCGGCAATCCCGGCCGTCTGGACGACGGCGAGCGCGAGTCCCTCGACCTCGTGCTGGACGGCCTCAGTCACATGACGGCGCATCAACTGTCCGAGATGACTCATCGGGAATTGCCGTGGCAACGGGCCCGGGCACGCTCAGGCGCGGACGATCTCGACCGGAGCAACGAGCCGCTCACCGACGCAGACATCGCAGAGTTCTTCGAGGCACTCGTTACCGCCGATGGGCAATAAGAAGAAGCAGAGACCTCACCACACGCCGCCCGATCGCAAGAGCAAGGTCGTGCCGTCGAGCGCGGTGCTGCCTGGCGTGCACAATTCGGGCGAACGGTGGCTCTACGGGTTTCTGCACGACAACGTCTTCCACGTCATCTGGTGGGACCCGCACCATGAGATCTTCCCGAGCAAGCTGAAGAAGACCTGACACCCCTCGCCGGCGTCAGAAGTCGATCACACGCGAGTGAGACGAACAACAGGTGACACCGCCGGGATCGAGCCCGCTGCTCAGCGGCCTTCCGGGAGGACGGCGTACTGGCGGACGGAGAGGTCGGTGTAGGTGACGGGGCCGCGTGGTCCGGGGACGTTGTCCAGGTTGATCCCCGTCTCCGGCACGCCGAGCAGCTTGAAGCCGTCGAGCAGCCGGGTCGTGGCGTTCCAGAACACCCCGGTGCCCCGGTAGGCGTCGAAGAACGCCTCCGCGGTCGCGGCGTTCTCGGTGGCGATGCCCGCCGCGAGGCCGGAGGTTTCCTCGTTGGCGAGGGTGACGGCCTCGTCCGGCCCGCCGACCCGGGCGACCGTCACGGTGGCCTCGTGCTCGGAGTCCAACGCCCACTCGTAGCCGACCGGATGGTCGTGCGGGGGCAGGGACGGCCGGACGCCGCGCTGCCCGACGGCCTCCGACACCACCGGCCACAGGCTCTCGTAGACCTCGTCGTGGATCAGCAGCAGGTTGAGCCGGTTGCACACGCCGAGCCGGTCCAGGCTGTCCGTGACCAGGGAACGCACCGTCTCCGGGTCCGCCTCCCGGTCGACGTAGAGGACGCCGCCGCCGTCCGCGTGGGCCATGGTGCGCACGCCGTGGGTCGCCGCCTCGGTGGACAACGACCGGGTGGTCTCGCCGCTGCCCCGCAGGATGACGAGCGGGACGAGCGCGGGCAGGCGCACCAGGGCGGCCGCCGCCTCGCGCTCGGCGC
>NZ_KE387083.1:12912-18193 GCF_000430445.1 Saccharomonospora iraqiensis subsp. iraqiensis | reverse complement strand
GGCCTCCGACGACGCCGGCGGCGCGGCCCCCTCGTCGGCGGCGCCCCCACCACACCCGGCGACCACGACGCCCACCACGAGCAGGGCCAGCGCTCGGCCGCCCCGCCATGGCAACTGTCCACCCCGACGTGCCATTGAAACTCACCTGTTCTCGCGAAATATTTGCCCCGAATGTGTGAGCGCGAGTCTGTCTGACCGGAGGCTTCGCGGGCGGCGACTTCACCAACTTGTGTCCTCCGCTCAACATCGCCGGAAGGACCGGGGGGCCGCGTCACGGCCACCACGGGGCGTGCTACTGTTTACGACATCGCCACACGGAGCCGGGAGATCGGCCCGATCCGGCGAGCGCCATTAGCTCAAGCGGCAGAGCAGCTGACTCTTAATCAGCGGGTTCGGGGTTCGAGTCCCTGATGGCGCACCGAATCCCCAGGTCACAGGACTTGGGGATTTTCTGCGTTCGGGCGGAGTCAACCGGAACCCAACTCTTTGGACGTTGACTCCGTATCCAGTTCCGCATTCAGGACGTCGGCGGTGTCCGGGTTCGCGACCTTCCGCGCCACGTACACATCCTGAGTCAGCGACGGCCGCGCATGGCCGAGTTGGTCGGCGATCTGCCGCGGCGTGAACTGCGCCGCGTCGAGGATGGTCGCGCACGTCTTCCGGAAGACGTGCGAGGTCACCCACGCGAAGCCATCGGTACCGCGCGCCGTGCGCAGGTCTCGACGAGTGTTGCTCGGGTCCCGCCAACCGCCCGCGGAGTCCGGGAAGACGGGCACCACAGCGCCGAGGGCCGGCTCCTCCGCGCCGTACTCGGCGAGCTTGCGCCGACGCAGCATCTCGGCAGCGAACGGAGGCAGCGGCAGTGTGCGCCGTCCGGTCGCCGTCTTCGGAGGAAGGCGGCACAGTCCCGCACCGCGGACCCGCACCAACGTCCACTCGATGTCCACGGTCCGGGCGTCCAGGTCGACTTCATCCCAGGACACCGCGAGCGCTTCACCGATCCGCACCCCTGTCGCCAGCATGAACCGGGTGAGGTCCGGCAGATCCTTGCGAACCGCCACGGGGTCGGCTTCGAGCTGTTCCAACCACCGCACCCGTTCCTCCGCCGACAACGCCCGGACGGTGCGTTGCTCACCCGAACTGATCTTCTTGGTCTCGCGGGTGGGGTTCGCCACTATCGCACCGTGCCGGGCCGCCAGTCCCATGACGCCGGAGACCACGCTCCGCACGACCTTCGCCGTGGCCGCGCTCCGCCGCTTCCGCACGGCCTGGAGGAGGGCGTCGACTCGCGGAGTGGTGACCTCGCGTATCCGGAGTTCCCCCAGCGCCGGGCGCACGTAGTTCCGGAGCTGCCGCTCGTACAGGTCGGCCGAGCTCGGCGACATCTCGCCGGATTCCACGGCGGAGTGGACCTCACGGAGCCACAGATCAGCCACAGCACCGAACTTCGTGTCCGCGGTCAACGGACCCCCGGCCGACTCCGTCGACCTGTCCCGGAGTGCTTCGAGCAACCGGTTCCGCGCAGCAGCCGCGGTGCGCTCGGACCGCTCGACGAGCCGGGTCACGCCGTCGAGGTCCCGGAACTTCGCCTTGGCGACGTAGCTGCCATCGGCCTTCCGGTTCACGTTGATCTTGCCGTGTGTGCCGACGGGCAAGGGCGGGCGAGCCATCACGTCACCGCGCTCTCGTCGGGTCGTCGGTTCTTCCGTCGGTGGATCGCCCTGTCGGCGATGGCTTCCGCGAGCGCGCGCTCGGCCTCGTTGCGGTAACCGATGTCGACGAGGGACCAGTCATTCATGACGGTGATCTCGTCCGGGTCGTGGATGCCGAGTTCGGCCAGGTCGCGGCGAAAACGGTGGTCCCGCCGCACGTCGCGGAGGGCGGTGAAGGTGGTCGAGTAGCGGCGGGACTTGGTCAGGAAGTGCCCCCGGAAGCCGAGCATGTGCGCCCACTTCCGCAACCGCAGCCCGGCGAGCTCCGGCAGCCCACCGAGCCGCCACGCCGTTTCGATCATGGCTCGGGCGTGGTCGGAGACGTGCAGGTCGGCGATGTGTTGCTCGGAGCGGATCGGGGTGTCCGCACCGACGGTGTGCCCGGTGCCCTTGGTGGCGTACTTGGCGATGTAGGCCGACACCGACCGGTCCCGCACCAGCCGAGCCGGATCGTCCGGCTCCTGTTCGGCGATCGTGCGGCAGTCGACCTGCGCACCCCAACCGAGCCGCCGCACCCCGACCGCGGCGGAGTCCGGAGTGTCCACCGACACCGCATACGCCGCCGACCGCACCACCTGCTCCAGCAGGCCCGCGTCCACCCCGCTCGGCGGGTCCGTGCCGGGACCGTCCGGCCCGTCCACCCGGATCACGGCGTGGAAGTGGACCAGGCCGCGCCGCTGGTACTCGGCGACCTTGGCATACGACAGCCGCAGATGATCCGTGAGCTGCCGAGGCCGCAGGCCGAGCGCCCGCGCCAGATGCCGCCCGCAGGTGATCGTGAAGCGCCGCCACAGCTCCGGCGCGTGCGCCTGCCACAGCACCGCACCCGCGTAGTCATAGCTCTCCGGAGCGAGCGGCGTACCGAGCCGGGGATCGTGCTCGTGATGCGACGTCCCGCAGGCACAGGGCCGCGGCTTACCGCTCCGGGTGGTCGGCCGGTTGTGCACCGGACCGAACGACGGCGCGGTCAGGGTCACGAACAACCGAGGCCGCCGCGCCACCGACTCACCGACACCCTTGCCCCCGGCGAGACCGGCCCGGATCAGGTGGAACGTGTCCGCGGCGTACCGCTCCGAGCACGACGGGCACACCGACTCCCGCCGGTTGCCGCACGCCGCCAGGATCGAGCCCTCGAACTCCCGCACCGCGCGCCCGTCGGAGGCCTGCCACACCGTCGAGCCGGACAACCGCACCGGCTTCGCGCAGCCGCCGACCGCCTCGACCTTGGCCCGCCACGACCGGTACCCACCGCTCTGCAGCAGGTGCGACAACCGCGCATCCTCGCCCGGCAGATCCGCGACCAGGCGAGCGGACTCCCGCGCCCCCATTCACACCCCCGAGCAGAAGCACAGCACGACGCCGGTGGTCCGACCCGTCATCGAGCCATCCACGTCCAGCAGCGCCAGCGTCCCCCAGCAGTCCTCACACGGCCCGAGCGGACCACCGAGCCCCGGCCTGCCCGCGCGCACCGTGGCCAGGAACGGCGCCAGCGAGAACTCCTCGAACGGCCCGACCACCGAGTAGACCTCGCCCGCATCGACCAGCGCGTCCCACTCACCCCAGGACAGACCCACCACATCCGTGATCACGTCCTCGATGTACGGCGGCAGATCACCGAACTTGTCCCGCGCATACGGCCCCAAGGTCAACGGATTCTCGTCCGAGAAACGGAACCGCTCCGGCACCTCCACCACGCACGGCTCCTCAGCGACGAGCGCCAACGCACCCATGCCGACCTCCCCAGGTTTGTATGTTTGCCCGCAAACTGACAAAGCTGAGACTACCGAGCGGGAGCCGCTATGGCAATGGGGTTTGCGGGCAAACTGCTAGACTGCCCCCATGGAACCTCGGAAAACCCCAGCTCGGGCGCCGCTCGCGGTGCAGATCGCCGACGATCTCCGCATCAAGATCGAGGCAGGCGAGCTGCAGCCGGGCGACTCCCTGCCGACGCTGCACGAGTTGGCCGAGCAGTGGTCCTGTTCCATCACCAGCGCGCGTACCGCCATCCAGCTCATGAAGCAGCAGGGGTTGATCACTGGCGGGCGCGGCAAGGCTCCGACCGTTCGGATACCGCCCAGGCAGGTCGTGCGCACGTCGAAGCGGCACCAGGAGGAGAAGGACCTCGTGCTGACGACGGAGCGGGAGCGCAGCCACCGGGGACTGGCCGAGGAGGACATGCACGTCCCGTTGGATGCGCTGAAGTTCCACGCCGAGTACCGCACCGTCGAAGCCGGCGACCTGGCCGAGGCTTTCGGCATCGACCCCTCCGCTTCGCTACTCGAACGGGTGTACGAGCATTCCGACCCGCGGACAGGGCGGCTCGAAGCATGGTCGATCTCCTGGATACCCAGCGAGCTTATCCGGGACAACCCGGCGATCTCGGACCCTGCCAACGCGGCGTGGCCCGGCGGAACCCTGCACCAGCTCTACACGGTCGGGATCGAGGTCATCGAGGTCATCGACGACGTGACCGCAGCGATGCCTTCCACTGTGGATATCGAACGCTGGGAGCTCCCGGACGGAATCCCGATGATCTGGTGCCGCCGGACCTCGATCGATACCAAGGGGCGCACCGTCGAGGTGACCGACGCGCAGTATCCGGCGGACCGTACGCGGCTCACCTTCCACACGCCTCTCACGCCCTGGAGCGAGGAGCAGTGACCCGCCGCGTCTCGATCATCACAGCGGCCTACGGCCCGAACGCCGCCTACCTCCCCGAGACCCTCCGCAGCGTCCGGGAACAACAGCTCCCCGAGGGGTGGGAGCTGGAGTGGCTCATCCAGGAGGACGGGGCACAACCGCAGCTCACCGAGCTGTTCGCGGACATCCCCGGGATGCACTACGAGGCCAACCACAGCCAGCTCGGGACCGCCGCGACGCGAAACCTCGCACTCTCCCGCGCCACCGGCGAACTCGTCCAGGTCCTCGACCACGACGACGTGCTCCTACCCGACGCACTCCGAACACTCATCCCGCGGTTCGAGGACCCCGAGATCGGATGGGCGGTCGGCCAGGCCGACGACCTCCTCCCGGACGGCACCCGCAACAGCTATGAGTCAGCACTCCCGTTCGGAACCGTCGCACGCGGCACGGTCAACGACTGGGCGATCGAGCACGGCGGGAACTGGCCGATCCACTGCGCCGCACTGATGATGCGCACAGAACTCGTCCGCGCGCTGGGTGGTTGGGCAGGCGCGCCCATCGACGAGGACATCGTCATGTTCGCCGCACTCTCCGAACTGGTGAACGGATACAACGACCCTGCCGTCACCTGGCTCTACCGACTGCACGAGCAGCAGACCCACCGGGCGCAGACCTCGAAGCTCTTCAGCGAGGCCGAACGACGCATCGCACTCCAGCGCGTCCAGGCGCTCACCACCGCGGGTGTGCGACTCGCAGGCCAGCCAGCACCAGCCCGAGAGTTCACAGTCGACGTCAGTCCGGCAGCCAAGGACGCCGTAGCCCCGAGCACCGCGTGGTGGAAGGACTGAGTTCCCGCTCTCTGCTCGTACACGTGGTGAGGACTTTCTCTACATGTTCAAGGGCGGCCCCTCCGGGGCCGCCTGCCT
>NZ_KE387083.1:9505-12812 GCF_000430445.1 Saccharomonospora iraqiensis subsp. iraqiensis | reverse complement strand
ACGGCGGAGCACCCGCCCGGCCGCCGGGTCGTCGGCCGGGTCGAGCGTCAGCTCCTTGACGGCCACGACCCGGTCGAGCCGTTCGTCCCGGGCCCGCCACACCACGCTCGTGGCACCCCGGCCGACCGGCGCGAGCAGCCGGTACCGGCCGCCGATCACCGTGCCCTCGTCACTCACCATGCCTTCTCCCGTCCGGTCCGCGGGCTCCGCGGATCGTAGAGCGGCGGAGGGGCCGGGACGGCGCGGACGCACCCGACCCGGCGCACGCCGCGGACCGGACGGGAGGCTCAGGCGCGGGCCGGATCGACCCCGAACTGCTCGGCGAGGTCGTCGAGCATGGCGTGCGCACCCTGCAGGCTCACCGACACGTACCAGGTCTTGTCGGGGACCTGGTGCACCGTGCCCTCGAGCGTGCCCCAGAGCGGGTTGCCCTGGAACTTCTCCTTCGGGCTGGTCGCCTCGGTGGTGTCGTCCTCGTAGGTGGACACGAAGATCCGGTCGGCGTCGAGCTTGCCGATCTCCTCCTGGCTCACCTCGACCAGGATCTCCGAGTCCGAGTCGGGCTGTCCCTCCGGCCGGGCCAGGCCCACGTCGGAGAGCACGATGCCGCCGAACGAGTTCGTCGTGTACAGCCGCACCGTCTGCTCACCCTCGACGAACCGCACGAGCGAGTACGTCGGGGTGCCGCCGGTCTTCTCCCGGATCGCGTCCCCGATCTCGGCGGCCCGGCGCTCGTAGTCGTCGATCTTCTGCTCGGCGAGCTCCTCCTTGCCGAGTGCCTCGGCCAACAACCGGATGTTGTCCTTCCAGGTGGCACCGGTGGTCTCGGAGAACACCGCGGGGACATCCGGGGGGAGCTGGTCGTAGACGGTCTCGTCGTGCCGCACCTCCGCCGAGACGATCAGATCCGCGTCGATCTCGTAGAGCGCCTCGATGTCCGGGGTGGCCAGCTCGCCGACCTCCTGTCCGCCCTCGACGTACCGGGCGTCGTCGCCGAGGTACTCCGGCACGGAGTCGGAGGTGGGATACCGCGTGTAGGCCACCACCTCGGTCTCCAGCGCGGCGGCGGCGTCGGCGAAGCTCGAGTCGAGCGCCACCACCGTCTCCGGGCGCTCCTCGATCGTCGTCTCCCCCATCGCGTGCTCGATCGTGCGCGGGAAGGCGCCCCGGTCGCCGGTGTCCCCGGCGGGCTGCTCGCCCTGCGGCGAACACGCGGTCAACCCCAGGCAGGCGACGGCGGCGGCCACGACGGCACGGCGGCGCGGGCGGGACAGGCGGCTCATTGATCACCCTTCGGATTCGGTTAGGCTCTCCTAACGAACGCGGACTCTAGCCGACCGGACCGAGCGGCAAAAGAGGTCCGGAACACACCGGACAGGGATGTGAGATGGCCACGACGCTCACCCGCGGGAGCGACGCCGCGACGGGGGCACCGCCCGGCCGCGCCGGGAGGCGACGGCCGCTGACCCTGCTCGTCCTGGTCGTCGCCCTGGTCCTCGCGGCCGCGCTCAGCCTGGTGTACGGCGTCCACCCGGTGCCGCCCGGGGACGTCTGGCGGGCGCTGACCGCCCCGACGGGTGGCGAGCACGACATCATCGTCCGGTCGCTGCGCGGCCCGCGCACACTCGCGGGTGTCCTCGCGGGGCTCGCCCTCGGCATCGGCGGTGCCCTGATGCAGGGGCACACCCGCAACCCCATCGCCGACCCCGGCCTGCTCGGAGTGAACCAGGGCGCGGCGTTCGGCATCGTCACCGCGATCGTGCTCTTCGGGGTGGCGGGGCCGGCCGGGTACGTGTGGTTCGGCTTCGCCGGGGCCCTGGTCGCCGCGGCCGTGGTGTTCCTGCTCGGCGCGGTCGGGGGGCGCGGCGACAGCACCCCGGTGACGCTGGCGCTGGCGGGCGCGGCCGTCAACGCGCTGCTGTCCGGGCTGACCGCGGCCGTCGTGCTCGCCGACCGGCAGGGCATGGAGGTGTTCCGGTTCTGGCAGGTCGGTTCCCTGGCCGGACGGGACTACGCCGTCCTCGGTCAGATGCTGCCGTTCCTGCTGGTGGGGCTGTTGCTGGCGGTGGTCAACGCACCGGGGTTGAACACCCTCGCGCTCGGGGACGACGTCGCCACCGCGCTCGGCCGGGACGTCGTGCGCACCCGCGTGGTCGGGGTGGCCGCGATCACGATGCTGGTCGGGGCCGCGGTCGCCGTGTGCGGGCCGATCGCCTTCCTCGGTCTCATCGTGCCGCACGTGGCACGGGCGCTGTCCGGACCGGACTACCGCTGGCTGGTGCCGTTCGCGGGCCTGCTGGGCGCGGTGCTGCTGCTCGTCGCCGACGTGCTCGGCAGGCTGGTGGCCGACGACCGGTTGGAGGTGGGCATCATGCTCGCCGTGCTCGGGGCCCCGGTGTTCATCCGTCTCGTCCGTCGGAAAGGACTGTCCCGACTGTGAGTACGTCGCACGCGCCGCGCCCGTCGCGCCCGTCGCGGCGGAGGCTCCCGTGGCGGGAGGTCGAGGGCGTTCCCGGTCGGCGCCACGTCGCGCTCGGCCCGCTGTCCTGGACGGTGCGGCCCCGCGCCGCCCTGGTGCCCGCCGTGGGACTGGCGGTGCTGCTCGTCGTCGCCGCGTTGAACATCAGCCTGGGCACCGCCTCGCTCGGTCCGGCCGACGTCGTGCGCACACTCCTCGGCGCGGGGGACGTGCGGGAGACCGGCATCGTGTTCACCCTGCGGCTCCCGCGGACGCTGACGGGGGTACTCGTCGGCGCCGCGCTCGGGCTCGCGGGGGCGCTGTTCCAGACGATCGCGCGCAACCCGCTGGCGAGCCCGGACATCCTGGGCGTCACCTGGGGTGCCGCGGTCGGCGCGGTGATGGTGATCGTGCTGGGCGGCAGCTACGGGCAGCTCAGCGGACCGCTGGCCGACCTCGGCGTCCCGCTCGCCGCGCTGGGCGGGGGGCTCGTGGCCGGGCTGCTGCTGTACGCGCTGTCCTGGCGGCGCGGGATCGACGGCTTCCGCATGGTGCTCGTGGGCATCGGGTTGTCCGCCATCGGCTACAACGTCGTCTACTGGCTGCTCACCGTCGGGGACGTGGACGACGCCACCCGCGCCACCGTGTGGATCATGGGCAGCCTCGCCGACGTGGGCTGGTCCTCGGTCGCCCCGGTCGCGGTGGCGCTCGCGGTGCTCACCGCCTGCACGCTGGTGGCCGCGCACACCCTCCGCGGGCTGCAGTTCGGCGACGACACCGTGCGGGCGCTGGGAATCCGCGTGGACGCCGCCCGGGGGGCGTTGCTGCTGTTGGCGGCCGCCCTCGCGG
>NZ_KE387083.1:5805-9405 GCF_000430445.1 Saccharomonospora iraqiensis subsp. iraqiensis | reverse complement strand
GTCCGTGTGCTGCTGGCACCCGACTACAACTCCCACGGCAGCTCCACCCCGCCCGCCGCGGGCGGTGGTGCCCCGGCCGCGGGTGAGGCGGTGGGGGAGGCCCGTCCCGCGCCACGGCAGCAACCGAGTGACCGGAACGAACCACCGATCACCGCGGACCGGGTCGTCTGCGTCAACTGACCGCCACCACTACTCCGATCGGGTCATGTTGTCCGTTTCGGCGGAGTTTTTCGCGCTCGCGCGTAAGGACACGGCCGTCGACGCATTCCTCCCCTGTAGGAAACCGGTAGATGGTGACGGGCAGGGGTTGGCCAGTGCTGATCGAGACGGACAGATATCAACAGGTGTTGGGTGAGGAGCTGCGCAAGCTCAGGACGGCCAGGGGCTGGACCCGGAAGGAACTCAACGAACGGCTGCAGAGCGGGATCTCGCTGCAGACCCTGGCCACGTACGAGCTCGGGACGCGGCAGTGCTCGGTGGTGCGATTGGCCGAGCTCTGCCTGGCCATGGACGAGCTTCCGCAGGACCTGTTGGCGCGGGTGCACCGCAGGTTGTTCGCCGAGCACCAGGGCAGGCTGAAGGTGTGCCTGGACGACGTGGTCGCCGACGACCAGCCCGAGCTGCTGCCGCTGCGCCGCTGGGCGCGCGGACGGCTCGCCGAGGGTGGTGCGGCCGAGGTGCAGTTCGACCGCACCACCCTGGAGCAGCTCGCGGCGTTGTGCGAACTCGGCACCGAGGAACTGGTCACCCGCCTGCGGCGGCTGTCCGCTCCGGCGCCGCGGACCGCCCGTGCAGGCGGAAGTCACGCGGATCGAGCTTGCGGGTCCTGAGCCAGTAGCGCCAGGTGAAGCCGGGCCAGATGGTGCGGTTCACGCCCTGGCTGTCGAGATACCAGCTCGTGCAGCCACCGCGCGTCCAGACACCCTTGGACAGTTTGCGCTGGATCTCGGCGTTGAACCGCGCCTGCGCCTCCGGTCGCACCTCGATCGCCTCGGCGCCCTCGGCCTCGACCCACCGGATCGCCTCGGCGATGTAGCGCACCTGCTGCTCGATCATGAACACGACCGAGTTGTGGCCCAGCCCGGTGTTCGGGCCGAGCAGGAAGTACAGGTTCGGGTACCCAGTGACGGTGATGCCGAGGTGGGTCTGCATGCCCTCCTCGGCCCACTGTTTGCCGAGGTTGGTCCCCTGCGCACCGATGATGTCGAGGTCGTCGAAGGCGTCGGTGACGTGGAAGCCGGTGCCGTAGATGATGGCGTCCACCTCGTGCTCGACGCCCGCGGTGTCCACGATGCTGTGCTCGCGGACCTCGGCGACGCCGTCGGTGACGACGTCGACGTTGTCCCGGTTCATGGCCGGGTAGTAGTCGTTCGAGATCAGCACCCGCTTGCAGCCCATCACGTAGTCGGGCGTGAGCTTGGCCCGCAGTGCGGGGTCGTCGACGTGCCGGTCGATGTTGCGCTTGGCGATCTTCTGGGCGAACTTCATGATCCGCGGATCACCGTTGAACCCGACCGCGCGCAGTTCGAGCATCCAGTACAGCAGGTCGCGGTACGCCCGTTGGACGCCGGGAATCCGGGAGAACAGCCGCTTCGCCCAGTCCGGCATCCGCCGGTCCGGCTTCGGCATGATCCACGGCGGGGTCCGCTGGAAGAGGGTGAGCCGCTCGACGTCCTTGGCGATCTCGGGCACGAACTGCACCGCGCTCGCCCCGGTGCCGATCACCGCGACCCGCTTGCCGCGCAGGTCGTAGTCGTGGTCCCACTGCGCCGAGTGGAACGTCGTGCCCCGGAACGTCTCGATCCCCGGCAGGTGCGGGATCTGCGGGATGTGCAACGCCCCCACCCCACAGACCAGGTGCCGGGCGACGAACTCCTCGCCCGCGGCCGTGCTGATGTACCAGCGGTGCTCGTCGGTGTCCCACCGCGCGCCGGTCAGCTCCCGCCCGAACCGGATGTGGCGGTAGAGGTCGTACTTCTCCGCCACCCCGCGGATGTAGTCGAAGATCTCCGGCTGCGGGGAGAACGAACGCGACCACCCGGGGTTCTGTTCGAACGAGTACGAGTACATGTGCGACTGGATGTCACAGGCGCAGCCCGGATAGGTGTTGTCCCGCCAGGTGCCGCCGACCTCGTGCTCCTTCTCCAGGATGACGAAGTCGTCACGGCCGTCGGTGCGGAGCTGGATCGCCATGCCGAGTCCGGAGAACCCGGTTCCGACGACGACCACTCCGGTCTCGGTGCGTGTGCCCATGTCGCTGCCTCCATGCCGCTCTGCCTGGTCCCGGCGACCCTGTTACCGGCGGTTCACCTTACCGGCAGTAGGTTACCGGAAGTAGAATAGCGATCGTGAGCGCTAGTGCAAAGACCCCCGCCCGCCGCAAGCGCGTGCCCAGGGCCGAACGGGAACGGCAGATGGTCGAGGTCGCCGAGCAGGTCTTCGCCGAGCTCGGCTACGCCGCGGCCTCGATGGACGAGATCGCCGAACGGGTGGGCGTGTCGAAACCGATGCTGTACGAGTACTTCCACTCCAAGGAGGGGTTGCTGCTCGCCTGCATCCAGTCCGCCCGTGGGGAGTTGCGGGAGGTCACCGAACGCGCCGTCGTGGGGGCCGCGACCGCCGAGGACGCGCTGCGCCGGGGGCTGTCGGCGTTCTTCGAGTTCGTCCGCAGGCGCAGACAGGCGTGGTCACTGCTGCGCAACGAGATGGCACTGGCCGGAACCTCGGCCGCCGACGAACTGGAGGCGACCCGCCGACAGCAGACGGACCTGATCGCGGGCGTGATGGGCGGCTATCTCGCCGTCTCGGACCCGTCCCGCGCCCAGGCGTCGGCCGAGTTCGTCGTCGGCGGGTGCGAACGGCTGGCCATCTGGTGCGAGCAGGACGACGAGATCACACCCGATGTGGCCACCGATTACGCCATGGACCTCCTGTGGGGCGGAGTCAGTCACCTGGCGCAGGATCAATCGACTCACTGACACGCGGTTTTCACCCACAGTGGTGAGCCGCTGAGATCGTTCTCACTCTGGGTAGCCTTTTCTCCGGTGTCGTGTTGCTGCGCGGCCGCTGACGTCACAAACTTGAATCATCGTCATAAAGGCAGCGAACCACGTCGCCGCACGCGGCCGGGTACCGCTGTCCGGAGAGGGGTGAACAGGGGTGCAGACAGTCACCGCGACATACGCGCGCACGGACGAGAACTGGACGGTGCGCGTGTCCGGGCTCGGCAGGGAACTGGACGCCGAGGCGTCCGGGATCATCGCCGCCCGGGATCGCGCCGACCAGCTCGTGGACGAACTCGCCTCCGGCGGCGAGCAGCCCACCGTGGTCCACCTGATCGAGGGCAGCGCGGTGGAGTTCACCTCCACCTACATGGCCGCCCGCCTGGCCAGGGACGAGGGCACCGGCGCCCCGGAGCCGTCCGGGACGACCACGCGGGCCGCGGAATCCGCCCCCGCGGCGGAGCGTGCCGACGCGGGAACCCGGGAGAGCACGGCCGAGGCCGGCCCGGCGGACGACGGCAACGGCGCGGCCGACACGGCCGACATGGCCGACACTGCCGACACGGCCGACCTGGCGGAGACGGCGGAGAGCGGCGCG
>NZ_KE387083.1:0-5705 GCF_000430445.1 Saccharomonospora iraqiensis subsp. iraqiensis | reverse complement strand
GGCCGGTTTCCCCACTCCCCGCGCGGCAGGTCGAACACCACCGCCCCCGGCACGATCGGCACCACCTCGTGCGGGGCGGCACCGACGCGGAAACCGCGGTGCCCGGCGGCCAGCCACCGCATCACGCCGTCGGCGGCGGCGAGCCCGTAGGCGCTGCCCCCGGACAGGCACACCGCGTCGACCTGTCCGACGAGGTTCTCCGGCGCGAGGAGGTCGGTCTCCCGCGTCCCGGGCGCACCGCCGCGCTGGTCCACCGCACCGGTCGTACCCCGCGGCGGCAGCACGACCGTGGTTCCGGTCGCCCAGCCGTGGCCCAACCGTTGGTGGTGCCCCACCAGAACGCCGGGCACGTCGGTGAGCGCGTTGTGCCGGGGGTGGTCCCCGCGGTCGTCGTGGCCCGCCGCGCCGTCGGCCGTCATCGTCGGTCCTCCCCCGGTCGCCCCCGGTCCCGTGGCGTGCGTCCCGTCGGTGACCCGGTCATTCGGTGAGGGCCTGGACCAGGCTCTCCTGCACCCAGGTCAACCAGTGGTAGACGCTCAGGTGGGGCGAGCGGGGGTCGTCCTCCGGCAGCTCGTCCGGCATGTCGTCGGTGACGTCGAGCGCGGTGCCGAGCGCCAGCCGCACGTCGTTGAGCGCCGACAGCCAGGCGTCGGCCTGGTCGTCGTCCAACCGCACCTCACCGCCGTCGGGCGGCAGGGTCTCCAGCACGACGGCGGCGACACCGATCTTGGCGTCCAGCACCTCCGGCTCGTGCAGGGAGCGCAGGGCGGCCGCGGAGTCGAGGTCCTCCCGCGTCGGGTTGTCCGGGTCCAGCCGGTGGAAATCGGGCAACAACCGGCCCAGCACCGGGTCGTCGGGGGACTCCGCGGGGCCCGTCCGCATCCCGGTCAGCTCCGCCAGCTCGTCCTGCGGTGCCTCGTCGGAGCGGGCGCGCAGCATCTCGTCGATCTGACGGACCAGCCCCCGCACCACGGCGGCCTCCTGCTGCTCGAAACCGCCACGTACCGTGCCGCGCTCGCGGCGCCATCCCCTCACGGTTGTTCCATGGTCGCCCAGAGGCCCGCCGCGTGGAGTTTCGCGACGTCGCCCTCCACCTTCTCCTTGCTTCCCGACGACACGACGGCCCTGCCCTTGTGGTGCACGTCGAGCATCAGCTTCGTGGCGTGCTCGCGGCTGTAGCCGAACAGTCGCTGGAACACGTAGGTCACATAGGACATGAGGTTGACCGGGTCGTTCCACACGATGGTCTGCCACGGTCTGTCCTCGGCGCCCTGCTGCGCCCCGAGTGATTCTTCGGCCTCGACAGGCGTGGTCATGGTCCCATGGTGTCACGGACGCCGACGGCGTCGCCCCGCGAGGTCGGTCCCCGGGCGGGGGGTGCGTGACCCCGGCCCGGATCGCGGATCCCCGCGACCGGAATAGGGTTGCCGGGTATGTCCTCCACGACGAACACGACCGGCGGTACCGGGGGTGCCGGCGGTACCGGTGGTGGCAGCACCGCGTTGCTGACCGACCACTACGAACTCACCATGCTGAGCAGCGCGTTGCGCGACGGGACGGGCGAGCGCGACTGTGTGTTCGAGGTCTTCGCGCGCAGCCTGCCCGCCGGGCGCCGCTACGGCGTCGTGGCGGGCATCGACCGGCTGCTCGACGCCATCGCCGACTTCCGGTTCACCGACGCCGAACTCACCCAGCTCCGCGAGACCGGGGTGGTGGCCGACGACACCCTGGACTGGCTGGCCGGGTACCGCTTCACCGGGGACATCGACGGCTATCCGGAGGGTGAGCTGTACTTCCCCGGGTCCCCGATCCTGACCGTGCGCGGCACGTTCGCCGAGTCGGTCCTGCTGGAGACGCTGACCCTGTCGATCCTCAACCACGACAGCGCGATCGCCTCCGCCGCGGCCCGGATGTCCGCCGCGGCCAACGGCAGGCCGATCATCGAGATGGGCGGCAGGCGCACGCACGAGTCCGCCGCCGTCGCCGCCGCCCGTGCGGCCTACCTCGGTGGCTTCGCCACGACCTCGAACCTCGAGGCCGGACGCCGGTACGGCATCCCGACCAGAGGCACGGTCGCGCACGCGTTCATGCTGCTGCACGACAGCGAGGAGGAGGCGTTCCGCGCGCAGATCGAACGGATGGGCACCGACACCACCCTGCTCGTGGACACCTACGACATCACCGGGGGGATCGAGACCGCGGTGCGGGTGGCGGGGCCCGAACTGGGGGCGATCCGCATCGACTCCGGCGACGTCGGGGTGCTCGCCCGCCAGGCGCGGGAACAGCTGGACAAGCTCGGTGCCACGGACACCCGCATCGTCGTGTCCGGCGACCTCGACGAGCACGCCATCGCCGCCCTGCGTGCCGAGCCGGTCGACGCCTACGGCGTGGGCACCTCGGTGGTCACCGGATCGGGCGCCCCCACGGCGGGCATGGTCTACAAGCTGGTCGAGGTGCAGGGCCGCCCGGTCGCCAAGCGCAGCGAGCACAAGGCGTCCCGGGGCGGCCGGAAATCCGCCGTGCGCAGGCACAAGCCCACCGGGACCGCGCTGGAGGAGGTCGTCCACCCGACCGCCCACCCCCCGCAGGCGCGCCCGGACGACCGGGACCTGCACCTCGCCCTGCTCCGCGCTGGACAACCGGTGCCGGACCTGCCCACCCTGGAGGATGCACGGCACCGGCTGCGGCGTGCGCTGGTGAGTCTGCCGTGGGAGGGGCTGAAGCTGTCCGGCGGTGACCCCGCGATCCCCACGACGTTCCTGTAGGGCACGTGGCACACCCGGTAGGCTCTTCGGTCCGTCGGCGTCGGAGGGAGTGGACATGGCTACCGCGCTGATCGTGGTGGACGTGCAGAACGACTTCTGCGAGGGAGGTTCGCTCGCGGTGTCCGGGGGAGCCGCGGTCGCCGAGGACGTCTCGGCGCACCTGCGTGCCGACGGGTACGGCCACGTCGTGGCCACCCGGGACTACCACATCGACCCCGGGGCGCACTTCTCCGACGACCCCGACTACGTCCGGTCGTGGCCGCGGCACTGCGTCGCCGACACGCCCGGGGCGTCGTTCCATCCCCGGCTGGACGTCGCCCCGATCGAGGCGGTGTTCTCCAAGGGTCAGTACAGCGACGGCTACTCCGGCTTCGACGGCGAGACCGACACGGGTGAGCGGCTCGCGGACTGGCTCACCCGGCGGGGGGTCGACTCGGTGGACGTCGTGGGGATCGCCACCGACCACTGTGTCCGGGCCACCGCGCTGGACGCGGCCCGCACCGGGCTGCGCACCCGGGTGCTGGCCGACCTGACCGCCGGGGTGTCCCGCTCCACCGTGGACACCGCACTGGCCGAACTCGACCGGGCTGGTGTCACCGTGGCGGGCAGTCCGAGGGTCGCCGCGTGAGACCGGGTGGGCTGCTGACCTTCGGCGAGGTGCTGGCCGCGTTCGGTACCACCTCCGGCAAGCTGCGGCACGCCATGTCCGTGGGCGTGGGCATCGCGGGCTCGGAGGCGGTCGTCGCGATCGGCGCGGCCCGGCTCGGCGTGGACACCGCCTGGGCCGGCCGGGTCGGTGCCGACGAACCCGGCGCGCTGGCCCTGCTCCGCCTGCGGGAGGAGGGGGTCGACGCCTCGGCGGTGCGCACCGACCGGCAGGCACCGACCGGACTGGTGCTCAAGGACTTCCGCAACACCGACGTCGCCCGCGCGTCGTTCTACCGCAACGCCAGCGCGGGCACCCGGCTGTGCCCGGAGGACATCCCGGAGGACAGCATCCGCTCGGCCGGGGTGCTGCACCTGAGCGGGTTGACCCCCGGCCTGTCCGACTCGGCCGCGAAGACGGCGTTCGCGGCCGTGGAGGTGGCCCGCGACGCCGGCGTCCCCGTCTCGCTCGACATCCGCTACAGCCACGCGCTCTGGTATCCGGACGACGCGGCCGACATCCTGTACGACCTGGCGTCCATGTCGACCATCGTGTTCGCCGGGGACGACGCCGTGCGGCTGCTCGGCTTCGAGGGTGAACCCGGCGAACTGGCCTCCGCACTGGCCGGGATCGGCCCCGAGCAGGTGGTCGTCAAGCTCGGCCCCCGCGGCGCCGTCGCCGAGCTGCACGGTTCGCCCTACGACGTGCCCAGTTACCCGGTGCGGTCGGTGGACACCGACGGCGCCGACGACGCCTTCGTGGCGGGATACCTCGCCGACCTGCTCACCGACGCGCCCCCGGAGCGCAGGCTGCGCACGGCCGCCGCCTGCCGCGCCTTCTCCCTCTCGGTCCCGGGCGACTCGATCGGCCTCCCCGACCGCGAGGAACTCCAGACCCTCACCCGCCGCTGACCACCCCCGGCGAGTCGCCACCCCACACCCGCGAGTCGCCACTCCAGGCCCGCGAGTCGCCACTCCACACCCGCGAGTCGACGCTCCAGGCCTGCGAGTCGACGCTCGGCGGAGTCCCCGGCGAGGCACGCCCGGGACCGCCACCCCCGGGCGGTACCGTGTGGTGCCGTGACCGGCGACCCTTCGGACCTGCCGAGCGTCCGTGACCTCCTCGCCCACGCCGTCGACGCGGTGGGCGGCACCGAGCGCGAGGGCCAGGTGCGCATGGCCGAGGCCGTGACCGACACCCTCCGCACCGGGGAACACCTGGCGGTGCAGGCCGGAACCGGCACGGGCAAGTCACTGGCCTACCTGGTGCCCGCGATCCGGCACGCCGTCGCCGCCGGGGCCACGGTGGTCGTGTCCACCGCGACCATCGCCCTCCAGCGACAACTCGTCGACCGGGACCTGCCCCGACTGGCCAGCGCGCTCGCCGGCCCGCTCGGCCGCGAGCCCACGTTCGCGATCCTCAAGGGCAGGCGCAACTACCTGTGCCTGCACCGGGTGCACACCGGCGCGCCGGAGGAGCCGGAGGACACGGGACTGTTCGATCCGTTCGCCGTCTCCCGGATCGGCCGGGAGGTCAAGCGGCTGCACGAGTGGTCCTCGGAGACCGACACCGGGGACCGCGACGAGCTGGTGCCGGGTGTGTCCGACCAGGCGTGGCGGCAGGTGTCGGTGACCGCCCAGGAGTGCCTGGGGGCGCACCGCTGCCCGGTCGGGGACGACTGCTTCGCCGAACAGGCCCGCGGCGAGGCGGGCCGGGCCGACATCGTGGTCACCAACCACGCACTGCTGGCGATCGACGCGCTGCAGGAGCACCAGGTACTGCCCGAGCACGACCTCACCGTCATCGACGAGGCGCACGAACTGGTCGACCGGGTCACCTCCGCAGCCACCGCCGAACTCACCCCCGCCATGATCTCGACCGCGACCAGGCGGTGCGGCCGACTGATCGACTCCGGGATCGCCGACCGGCTGCTGGAGGCGGGTGAGGGCCTCTCCCTGGTGCTGCAGGAGATGCCGTCCGGACGGCTCGACGAACTGCCCACCGCGCTCGGCGGCGCCGTGGCGGCGGTGCGCGACGCGGCCCACGCCTGTGTCACCGCGCTCGGGTCGGAACGGCGGGAGGACGTGGAGGAGGCCACCGCCCGCAAGGTCGCCCGGTCGGCACTGGACGAGATCCACGACACGGCCGTGCGGCTGCTGGACGCGTTCGACGCCGACGAGGGCGGGCGCACCGATGTCGTGTGGCGTTCCGGCGGGGAGCACAACCCGCGCCCGCCCGCACTGCACGTCGCGCCGCTCGGGGTGGGCGGGCTGCTGCGGGAGCGCGTGTTCGGC
>NZ_KE387082.1:4578-6830 GCF_000430445.1 Saccharomonospora iraqiensis subsp. iraqiensis | reverse complement strand
ACCCACCGGCCGCCACCCCTGCCCGAGGGCGGCCTGCGGGTGGTCGCGCTCGGCGGGATCGGCGAGGTCGGCCGGAACATGACCGTCTTCGAGTACGGCGGCAGGCTGCTCATCGTCGACTGCGGGGTGTTCTTCCCGGAGGACGCCCAACCCGGCGTCGACCTGATCCTGCCCGACTTCCGCGCGATCGAGGACCGGCTCGACGACATCGACGCGCTGGTGCTCACCCACGGGCACGAGGACCACATCGGGGCGGTGCCGTTCCTGCTGCGGATGCGGCCGGACCTGCCGATCCACGGTTCGCGGTTCACGCTCGCGCTGGTGTCGGCCAAGTGCAAGGAGCACCGGCAGAAGCCGGTGCTGCACGAGGTCGCCGAGGGACAGACCCGCACCGTGGGTCCGTTCGAGCTGGAGTTCTTCGCCGTCAACCACTCCATCCCGGACGCGCTGGCACTGTCCCTGCGCACCCCGGCGGGCACGGTGCTGCACACCGGCGACATCAAGCTGGACCAGCTCCCGCTGGACGGCAGGCTGACCGACCTGGCCGGGTTCTCCCGGGTGGGTGAGTCCGGGGTCGACCTGTTGTGCATCGACTCCACCAACGCCGAGGTGCCCGGGTTCGTCACCCCGGAGAGCGACATCGGCCCCGTGCTCGACGACGTGATCGCCCGGGTGCGCCAGCGGGTCATCGTGGCCTGCTTCGCCAGCCACGTGCACCGGGTCCAGCAGGTCCTCGACGCGGCGCAGCGGCACGGGCGCCGGGTGGCGCTGGTGGGCCGGTCGATGGTGCGCAACATGACGATCGCGGCCGACCTGGGGCTGCTGAACATCCCGCAGGGACTGCTGATCGATCTCGACGAGGCGGTCACCCTGCCGGAGACGAAGGTCCTGTTCGTCTCCACCGGGTCGCAGGGGGAGCCGCTGTCGGCGCTGTCCCGGATGGCGCGCGGTGAGCACAAGCAGATCGCGATCCGGGAGAACGACACGGTCGTGCTGGCCAGCTCGCTGATCCCGGGCAACGAGACCGCCGTCTTCGGGGTGATCAACGGGCTGGTGCGGCTCGGTGCCGAGGTGATCCACCAGGGCAACGCCCAGGTGCACGTCTCCGGGCACGCACCCGCGGGCGAGCTGCTGTTCCTCTACAACGCGGTCCGGCCGCGCAACGTGATGCCGGTGCACGGCGAGTGGCGGCACCTGCGGGCCAACGCGGCGCTCGCGGTGCGCACCGGCGTGCCGGAGGAGAACGTGGTGATCGCCGAGGACGGCGTGGTGGTCGACCTGGTCGACGGGCAGGCGTCGGTCAGCGGCCGCGTCGAGGTCGGCATGGTCTACGTCGACGGCCTGTCGGTCGGGGACGTGGGCGAGTCGACCCTGTCCGACCGGCTGGTCCTCGGTGAGGGTGGGTTCATCGCGATCACGGTCGCGGTCGACTCGACCACCGGGCGGGCGATGGGCAGGCCGACCCTGTCCGGCCGGGGGTTCTCCGACGACCCGAAGGCGCTCGACGAGGTGGCCGGGCTGGTGGAGATGGAGCTGTCCCGCACCGAGTCGGAGGGCATCGTCGACGCCCACCAGATCGCCCAGGCGGTGCGCCGGGTGGTGGGGCGGTGGGTCGGCGAGACCTACCGGCGCAGGCCGATGATCGTCCCGACGGTCATCCCGGTCTGACGACCGTCCCCTCCCGGCCCTCCCGGCACGGTCGGCACCGTCGGCCGGTGCGGCTCACGGGCGCCACGGGCTGTGGCCGTCCGTGGGCCGGGTGGGGTCGTGGAACCGGGGTCGGTCCGGTTCGTCCCGCCGGAGCGGCACCAGCCCGGCGGTGATCGCCCGCATGATCGCCGCGTGCGCCTTCACCGCGTCGCCGGGGCGGCCCGCCCCGTAGGGGGACAGGTCCACCGGTTCGCCGAAGTGCACCCGGAACGTCGGTCTGCGCAGCGGCGAGGTGAGGCCGGAACGGGCCAGCGGCACGAGGTCGGCCGCGCCGCGCACCGTCTCGGTTCCCCAGTACACGGCCTCGTGGGCACCCCACTGGCTGATCGGGACCACGGGCACCCCGGCGGTCAGTGCCAGCCGGGCGGCCCCGGTCTTGCCCCGCTCGGGCCACAGCCCGGGGTCGTGGCTGATGCGGCCCTCCGGATAGACGACGATCGGCGACCGTGCGGTGCGCAGCGCCTCGGCGGCCTCGGCGAACTGGGTCACCGCCGAGGCGGACCCCCGGTCGACCCGCAGGTGCCCGCTCGCGCGCAGCGCGG
>NZ_KE387082.1:2310-4478 GCF_000430445.1 Saccharomonospora iraqiensis subsp. iraqiensis | reverse complement strand
TGCTGGCCGAGCACGACGCGCTCGTCCTGCCGTGGGGCCACGGGGACGCCGGCCTGGCCCGTCTGCTGACCCGGCTCGACACGGCGGCCGTCGCGCTGCCCGACAGCGGCGGTGTCGGGGTGCTGGGCAAGGCCTTCGACGATCAGGTCGTCCTGGATCTCGCGGGGGCCCTCACGGGGGCGCAGACGGCGACGCCCTACCCCGGGATCGGACTCAACCTCGTGGTGTTCGGCGGCTACCTGCGGGGGCAGCCGCGGCAGGAGGAACTCACCCGTGTGTCGGCCCGGTTCGCCGACCCGGTCACCACCGCACCGCGCTACCGCATGCTCGCTCTCGGGCAGGATCCACCCGACGCCGGGGTCGTGCCCGCCGAGTCGGTCGGCGGGACGCACCACGGACCGCTCGTCCCACTCGCCGCCGAACGGTGGTTGGTGTCGCCCTCGGGGCTGGGCGAACTGGCCGCGCATCTGCGGCCCCCCATGCGGCTCGGGGGTGTCGAGCTCGCCGACGGCCGCTGCGTCCTGGGTGTCCTGTGCGAGCCGACCGCGGCCGAACACGGTACCGACGTGACCGCATGGGGCTGCTGGCGTGCCTATCTGCGACATCTGAGCACCCAGCGGCCGAGCGCACGTCCGGCAACCCCGGTCTAGCGTCCCGACGGCCCGGTCAGGCGCCGGCCGCCCCGCGGACCGGCCGCGCGGCGAGCGCACGGTTCACCCGGCGGACGAGTGCGGGACCGTGCAGTGCGAAGCCGGTGTAGAGCTGGACGAGACTCGCCCCGGCGTCGCGCATGCGTTCCGCGTCGTCCGGGGTGCAGATCCCGCCGACCGCCACGACCGGCAGCCGGTCTCCCGCCTCGTCGTGCACGAACCGCACCACCTCCCGTGCCCGGGCGGCGAGTGGACGTCCGGACAGCCCGCCGGCCTCGTCGGCCAGCGCCGCGTCCCGGGGGGTGAGACCGTCCCGGGCGAGCGTGGTGTTCGTGGCGATGACCCCCGCGACCCCGTGGGACACGCAGACGTCGAGCAGTTCGGCGATCGCCTCGGTCGACAGGTCCGGGGAGAGCTTGACCAGCAGCGGGACGGGTGTGCGTCCCGCCTCGCGCGCCAGCGTGGCCGAGGTGCGGGTCAGCTCCGTCAGCAGCTCCGTGAGTGCCCCGCGGTCCTGCAGCGTCCGGAGACCGGGGGTGTTGGGCGAGCTGACGTTGACCGCCACGTAGTCGGCGTAGGGGTGCAGGGCGGTCAGGGAGGCGCGGTAGTCGTCGATGGCGTCCGCGACCGGTGTCACCTTCGACTTGCCGATGCTGATCCCGAGCGGGATCTCCGGCTTTCCGTGCCGGGCGAGCCGCCGGGCCAACGCGTCGGCGCCGTCGTTGTTGAACCCCATCCGGTTGAGCACCGCCTCGCTGTCCGGCAGGGCGAACAACCGCGGTCGCGGGTTCCCGGGTTGGGCGAGCCGGGTGACGGTGCCGAGCTCCACGAACCCGAAGCCGAGCGCGGGCCAGGCCCCCGGTGCCCGACCGTCCTTGTCCATCCCGGCGGCCAGTCCCACCGGGTTGGGGAACCGGACACCGAAGACCGTGGTGGGGTTGTCGGTCCCGTAGTACCGGCGCAGGCCACGGGTCAGCGGTCGCGTCCGGGCGAGCCCCCCCAGTGCGCGCACCGTCCGTTCGTGCACCGTCTCCGCGTCCCCACCGGCGAGCCGGTACAGGCCGGGGCGGACGATCCTGTCGAACAACACCCACCCAGTATCCGGCAGTCCACTCCCGCGCCACGCGGGGCTCCTCCGGCCGGCTGCGCCGTGTGCGCCGCACCGGAGGGTTGGGGGAAACCCCCGACGCGACTCCCGCACGCCGTCAGTCGTGCGGGCCCGGGTCGGACCGGGTCCCGGGAGCGTCGGGGGCCGGTGAGCGCCTGGTATTCACCGGCGGGCACACATCACTCGCCAGTGGTCCGTGTGCTCCGTCAGTGGAGCGTCACCTCACGGGTCCTGTCGCTGTGCACTGTTGGACCACCTCCTTTCCCGTGTACCGCCACGCTAGGCCGGTCCACGGCGGTCCGGCAACGTGATTTTCCGCGGGCGAACAGCCCGGCACGGTGTCGCCGCGGGTCCGCCGCCGCCCACGGCGCGCCCCACCGCGGTGTCCCGGTGCCGGGGCGACGCGGGGT
>NZ_KE387082.1:0-2210 GCF_000430445.1 Saccharomonospora iraqiensis subsp. iraqiensis | reverse complement strand
CGGGTCGCCGTCCGGCGGGGCGGTGGCGGTGGACTGCGCTTCCGACGTCACACGACCTCCTGTGCAGCGGGCCCCGCGGTGGGCGCGACGGCCCCGGGCTGTTCTGGTCGACCGGGCCGGCCCCGCCCGCCGGGCCGACCTGACGGGCAGTGTGTCAAAGATCGGCGCACCCGGTGGGCCAACCCCGACGATCACGACGCGGCGGGCCGGTGTGCTCAGCGTCTCACAGACCGTGCCTCCCCGGTCAGGTGATCTCCCCTCGCCGACCCCGGCGAGTCGTCACCCCGGTACGCCGAGTCGTCACTCCGTGACGCCGTGTCGTCACATCGCGACGTGGCGTCGCACCGGGTGACTCCGATCGGTGTCACCCGGGGTGGCGAACCCGCCACGGCCCCCCACTCCCACCGCACGGCCGTGACCTGCGAAAATGTCTCCCGAAACGCCCTGAATCGGCCGTTTTGGCGTTGACTGTGGTGGAAAGTGGGGTACCGTGGTGAGCAGTGGGGCGGACGTGATGCCCCGGAGCCGATCTCGGAGGGGGTCGCGGGGCCCCGGCGTTGGTCGGTAGGGGAGGTGGAGGCCGGTGTTTCTCGGCACCCACACTCCCAGGCTGGACGACAAGGGGCGGCTCACGCTGCCTGCGAAGTTCCGTGACGCGCTGGCAGGTGGGCTGATGATCACCAAGGGACAGGACCACTGCCTGTACGTGTTCGACCGTGCCGAGTTCGAACAGATGGCGCGCAAGGTCGCCGAGGCGCCGTTCACCAACGAGTCGGTGCGGGCCTACCAGCGCTACCTGTTCGCCGGGACCGACGAGCAGCGTCCGGACGCGCAGGGGCGGATCGCGATCGCCCCCGAGTTACGCCGGTACGCCGGACTCCACCGGGACTGCGTCGTGATCGGCGCGATCACCCGGTTGGAGATCTGGGACTCCGGGGCGTGGGAGACCTACCTGGAGGAGCACGAGGACAGTTACGCGAAAGCGCAGGACGAGATCCTGCCGGGCATCTTCTGACGCGGGCACGGTGTCGGATGACGTGAGGCTGCGGCCCTGATGCACCTTCCCCGGTATCAGGTCCGCAACCTGACGGCATCCGGCTCCCGGCGTCGAACAGGGGCGACGCCGGCGACGTGGAGAGTCGGGTGAGAGGGGGCGCCGTGAGCGGCGACGAGGCAGCGCACCAGCCTGTCCTGCGGGACCGGGTGCTCGCCCTGTTCGCTCCCGTCGTCGCGGGCCGTGCGGCCACCGTGGTCGACACCACGCTCGGGCTCGGCGGGCACGCCGAGGCGTTGTTGACCGCGCACCCGGACCTGCGGCTGATCGGGTTCGACCGGGACACCGGGGCGCTCGACCACGCGCGGCGGCGGTTGGCCGGGTTCGGCGACCGGGTGCGGTACGTCCACACCACCTACGACCGGATCGGCACGGTGCTCGGCGAACTGGGCCTGTCGGCGGTGGACGGCATCCTCATGGACCTCGGCGTGTCGTCCATGCAGCTCGACCTCGCCGAACGCGGGTTCGCCTACTCCCGGGACGCGCCACTCGACATGCGGATGGACCCGACGGCCGGGATCACGGCCGCCGAGGTGCTCAACACCTACCCCGCGGCCGAGCTGACCCGGATCCTGCGGGAGTACGGCGAGGAGCGCTTCGCCCACCGCATCGCCAGGGCGGTGGTCGCCGAGCGGGAGCGGGCGCCGTTCGAGACCAGCGAGCGCCTCGTGCGGCTGCTGCACGACACGGTGCCCGCGGCGAGCAAGCGCACCGGTGGCCACCCCGCCAAGCGCACGTTCCAGGCCCTGCGCATCGAGGTGAACGGGGAGCTGGACATCCTGCGGGTGGCGGTCCCCGCCGCGATCGACGCCCTGGCGGAGGGCGGACGGATCGTCGTCGAGTCCTACCACTCGCTGGAGGACCGCATCGTCAAGCGCGCCCTCGCCGCGGCCGCGGCCTCCAGCACGCCGCAGGACCTGCCGGTGGAACTGCCCGGACACGGTCCCCGGGTGCGCCTGCTGACCCGGGGTGCGGAGAAGGCGGACGACGCCGAGATCCGGCACAACCCGCGGGCCGCCTCGGTACGGCTGCGGGCGGCGGAGAAGAGGGAGGCCCGACAGCGATGACCGCACCGGCCCGCGACCGCGGGACATCCACGGACCGGCGGAGGGCCCGCGGGCGCTCCGCCACGGGCGATGCCACCGCGGCGACCGCG
>NZ_KE387081.1:6147-10025 GCF_000430445.1 Saccharomonospora iraqiensis subsp. iraqiensis | reverse complement strand
GCAGGACGTCGACGGCCTCGGCCACCTCGACCGCGTTGCCCACCGCCGCGCCCAGCGGCACGTCCATCGCGGTCAGCAGCGCGCCGGTGCCGACGCCGTGGGTGGTGCCGATGTCGACCAGCGTCCGGGCCAGCTCGCGCGCGTCGGCCGGGGTCTTCATGAACGCCCCCGAGCCGACCTTGACGTCGAGCACCAGGCTCCGCGCGCCCTCGGCGATCTTCTTGCTCATGATCGAGCTCGCGATCAGCGGCACCGACTCCACGGTGCCGGTGACGTCGCGCAGCGCGTAGAGCTCCCGGTCGGCCGGGGCCAGCTCGGGCGTCGCCGCGCACACCACGGCACCCACCTCGTCGAGCTGCCGCTCGATTTCGGCCAGCGACAGCTCGGCCCGCCAGCCCGGGATCGACTCCAGTTTGTCCAGGGTTCCGCCGGTGTGGCCGAGGCCGCGACCGGACATCTGCGGCACCGCCGCACCGCACGCCGCCACCAACGGCGCCAGCGCGAGGGTGATCTTGTCGCCGACCCCGCCGGTGGAGTGCTTGTCCACGGTGGGCCGGTCGGTGCGCAGCCGCAGCCGCTCCCCCGAGCCGAGCATCGCCCCGGTGAACCGGGCCGTCTCGACGGAATCCATGCCCCGCAGCAGGATCGCCATGGCGAGCGCGGACATCTGTTCGGGGGCCACCACACCCCGGGTGTAGGCGTCGATCACCCAGTCGATCTGGGCGTCGCTCAGCCGGTGTCCGTCCCGTTTGGTGCGGATGACGTCGACGGCGGCGAACGGTTCGGCGCTCACGACGGCAGGTCCCCCGCGCCGAACGCGTCCGGCAGCACGGTGCGCATCGGCAGCACACCCCGGGGCGTGTCCACCAGGCAGGAGCCACCGCCCATCTCGACGATCAGTTGCCGGCACCGGCCGCACGGCATGAGCAGTGCCCCGGCGCCGGAGCGGCAGGCCACGGCGACGAACCGGCCCCCGCCGGTGAGCCGGAGCTGGCCGACCATCGTCACCTCGGCACACAGTCCCAGGCCGTACGAGGCGTTCTCCACGTTGCACCCGGTGACCACCCGCCCGTCGTCGGTCAGCGCGGCGGAACCGACGGCGAGACCGGAGTACGGGGCGTAGGCCCCCGCCGCGGCCGACACCGCCGCGGCGCGCAGCCGCTCCCAGTCCACGTCGGTGCCCGCGTCGGGTTCCGGCCCGTCGGAGGCGGTCATGGCTACTCGCCCTCCCCCCGTCGGTACCGCATCGCCAGGGCCCGCGGGCCGCGTAGTCGCTGCGCCGCCACGGCCAGGACGATGATCGTGACGAAGTGCGGCGTGTACGGGATCAGTTCCCGGGGCAGCTCGTCGTTGGTCCAGTACAGCAGATACAGCGCCACCGCACCGGCCGCCGCGAGCCCGGCCGCGACCCACCGCCTGCGGTACAGCTGCCACCCCGCGAGCACGACGAGCAGCAGCACCACGCCGTAGCACAGCGCCAGCACGGCCTCGCCGCCACCGGACAGCTGCAGACCGTCCGAGTAGCCGAACAGGGCGGCGCCGCCCAGCAGGCCCCCGGGCCGCCAGTTGCCGAAGATCATCGCCGCGAGGCCGATGTAGCCGCGCCCGTTGGTCTGGTTCTCCAGGTAGTCGGCCCCGCCGGGCAGCAGCACCAGCGACGCGCCACCCATCCCCGCGAACGCGCCGGAGATCAGCAGGGCGACGTACTTGTGCAGGTAGACGTTCACCCCGAGCGACTCGGCGGCCACCGGGTTCTCCCCGCACGACCGCAGCCGCAGCCCGAACCGGGTCCGCCACAGCACCAGGTAGCTCACCGGCACCAGCAGCAGCGCGAGCATCGCCAGCGGCGAGACCTGGGTGACCAGTCCGCGCAGCAGACCGGCCACGTCCGAGATGCCCACCCGGCGGGCGGCCTCCAGCTCGCCCAGCCAGTCGGCCAGCCACGTCGCCGAGTAGGTGTCGAACTTCGGCACCGGGGGCGACTGCCTGGGGTTGCCGGACAGCGGCTCGAACACGAGGTTCGCCAGGTACTTCGCCACCCCGAGGCCGAGCAGGTTGATCGCCACACCGGAGACGATGTGGTTCACCCCGAAGGTCACCGTCGCGAGCGCGTGCAGCAGTCCGCCGAGCGCGCCGAACACCATCGCCGCCAGCAGTCCGGCCCACACACCGCCGTAGTAGGCACCCCAGGCGGCGCCCCAGGTGCCGAGGATCATCATGCCCTCGAGTCCGATGTTGATGATCCCGGACCGTTCGGCCCACAGTCCGCCGAGCGCCGCACACAGGATCGGCAGCGCCAGCCGCAGCGCGTTCTGCGCGGTGTTGCCCGAGGTCAGCGCGTCGATGCCGGTGAGGTACGAGGTGGTGGCCAGCATCGCCACCGCGACGACGCCCCACAACGCACCCCGGGCCCAGCCGGGCAGCGTCCGTTTCGGCCGGGGAGGCGGCTCCGTCACCGCACCCGGCGATCCGGTGTCGACCGTGGTGCTCACACCGCACCTCCCTCGTGGACGCTCGCGGGCCCGCCCTCGCGGAGGGTGCGCCCCACCCGGCGCTGTTCCGCGGCCAGCTCGGCGCGGCGGACGATCTCGTAGGCCACCACGACCGCGAGCACGATGGTGCCCTGCATGATCGTGGCGATCTCCCGGGGGACGCCGATGCTCTCCAGCGACACCGCCGATTTGTCCAGGAACGCCCACAGCAGCGCGCCGAGTGCGATCCCGCCGGGGTGGTTGCGGCCGAGCAGCGCGACCGCGATCCCGGTGAAGCCGTACCCCTGGGTGGCGGTCATGGCGTAGGTGTAGTCGCGGCCGAGCAGTTCCGGCATCGCGATCAGCCCGGCGACGGCACCGGACAGCAGCATCGCGGTCACGGTCATCCGCTTGGCGTCCACGCCGCCCGCGGCCGCCGCGCTCGGCGACTCGCCGCTGGCGCGCAGCTCGAAGCCGAACCGCGTGCGGTTGAGCAGGTACCAGTAGCCGAAGCCGAGTGCCGCGGCGCCGAACACCGCGCCGAACACGGTCCCCGCCTCGCCGAACGGGATGCCGGGGATCCGGCCGGTGGGGGCGATCTCCGGGGTGCTGACGTTGTTGCCCTGCAACTGCCCGAAGTTGTCCGGGTTGATCAGCCAGGCGACGAGGCCGAACACGATCGAGTTCAGCATGATCGTCGTGATGACCTCGTGCACCCCGCGGGTGACCTTGAGGATGGCCGGCAGCAGCGCGTACAGCGCGCCGGAGAGCACGGCGACCACCAGGATGGCCGGCACGTGCAGCACCGGGGGCAGTTCCATCGCCGCCCCGACGATCGCGGCCACCACGGCCGCGAACCGGTACTGGCCCTCCACGCCGATGTTGAACAGGTTCATCTGGAACCCGACGGCCACGGCCAGGCCGGCGAGGTAGTACACGGTCGCCAGGTTGACGGTGTCCACCGACGTCGTGCCCTCGCCCAGCTGGGCGGCCATGGTGCCGAAGGCGTGCAGCGGGTCGGCCCCGGAGACGATCAGCGCCACCGACGACAGCACCACCGCGAACGCGATCGCCAGCACCGGCGGCAGCAGTGCGGTGCGCCAGGCACTCATGCGATCTCCTCCCCCACCGCGTCCGCGGCCTCGGGGTCCGCACCCGCACCGGTCATCGCCGAGCCCAGCTCGGTGGGGGTGACGGTGGCCGGGTCGGCGGTACCGACCAGCCGCCCGCGCAGCATCACCCGGATCGTGTCGGACAGGCCGATGAGTTCGTCCAGATCGGCCGAGACCAGCAGCACCGCCAGTCCCGCGCGGCGCGCGGCGCGGATGCGGTCCCAGATCAGGGCCTGCGCGCCGACGTCCACCCCGCGGGTGGGATGGGCCGCGACCAGCAGCGCCGGGTCGCCGG
>NZ_KE387081.1:3588-6047 GCF_000430445.1 Saccharomonospora iraqiensis subsp. iraqiensis | reverse complement strand
CCGCCGTCCCCGGTGGACAGTTCCGAGGAGCCCCCGCCGGGGGAACCGTCCCCGGCGCCGCCACCCGTGCCGGACACCCCGGCGGGCGGCGAGCGGATGGACGAGTGCGGTCCCGTCCTGCCCGCCGGGGCGCCGCAGCCGCCCGAGGGCCTCACGGCCGCGTCCTGGCTGGTGCACGACCTGGACACCGGTGAGGTCGTCGCGGCGCACCACCCGCACGGGCGGTACCGCCCCGCCTCACTGGTGAAGACCCTGCTCGCGCTCGTCACCCTGGACGGACTGCGCGCGGACGAGATCGTCGTCCCGACCGAGGAGGACGCGAACCAGGAGTGCACCTGCGTCGGCATCGTGGCCGGTGCCGAGTACACCGTCGACCAGCTTCTCCACGCGCTGCTCATGCGCTCCGGCAACGACGTCGCGCACGCGCTGGCCACCGCGCTCGGCGGGGTGAAGCTGACGGTGCGGCAGATGAACGAGCTGGCCATCGAACTCGGCGCGACCGACACGCACGTGGCCACCCCGTCGGGCCTGGACGGGCCCGGCATGATGACCTCGGCCTACGACATGAGCGTGATCTTCAACCACGCCATGCGGCAGCCGCGCTACGCCGAGGCCGTGGCGACGAAGGAGATCATGTTCCCGGGCGGGCCCGGCGAGGAGGACTTCCCGGTCCGCAACGACAACCGGCTGTGGGGTTCCTACCCGGGCTTCCTCGGCGGCAAGACCGGATTCACCGACGACGCCCGGCACACCTACGCCGGGGCCGCCGAGCGCGACGGCACCCGGCTCGCCGTGGTGCTGCTGCGGGCCGAACAACGACCCGTCCGGGTCGCCGAGCAGGCCCGGCAGCTGTTCGACTACGGCTTCACCCTCGCCACCGGCGAGGGCACCGACGCCGTCGGCACGGTCACCACCGAACCGTCGACCCCGGAGCCGTCCGACGCCGCCGCCGGTGCGGCCGACGACGGGACCGGCGCCGGGGACGGTGCCGTGGCCGCGGCCGGAACCGGCGAGCAGGACCCGTTCGGGACCACGGGCTGGATCGTGACCCTGGTCGTCACCGTCCTGGTGATCGCCGGTCTGTTCGTGGCACATCGGCGCGGGTTGCTCCGGCGACCCGAGTGACCCCGTTCTCCGCGGTCCCGGCACTCCCGGCGGCCGCGTCGCCGTCCCCGGGGCCGTCCGACGGGCCGTCGGGCGCCTCGTCCTCCCGGGACGGCAGCGTCTCCCGCGCCCCGAGCCACAGCCCGAGGGCCAGCACGACCACCATCCCGGTGATCCCGAAGGCCGCCGTGTACGACCACCGTTCGGCGACCGCCCCGGCCACCACCGGGCCCACCACGGCGCCGACGTCGGCCGCCATCTGGAAGCCGGCCAGCACCGACCCGCCGCGGGCCTTCGCGCCGAGCACGTCGGCCACGGCGGCGTTCTGCGCCGGGTTCAGCGCACCGGCCCCCATCCCGGCGACCACCACGGCCGCGAGGAACAGCCAGCTGTTCTCGCTCAGGCCGAGACCCACGGCGCCCACCGCCAACAGCGCCAGCCCCACCAGCACCGGGATCTTGCGCCCCCGGCGGTCGGCGAACCCACCCGCGTAGAGCAGCACCAGCGCGTTGGCCGCGGCGAACAGCGCCAGCGCGAAGCCGGCGAACGACTCGTCCCGCCCCAGCACCTCCGCGACGAACAACGGCAGCAGGGACATCCGCACCCCGAACACCACCCAGCCGGTGGCCAGGTTCGAGCCGAGTGCCGCGCGGTAGCTCGGGTGCCGCAGGGCCTGCCCGAACGTCATCGACGGGGCCGACTCGTCGGACGGGCGGGCCACCAGCTCGGAGTCGCGCAGCTGCCACCACACGAGCACGGTGGTGAGCACGAGCGCGATGCCGTAGACGAGGAACGGCGCGCGCAGCGAGAACGTCACCAGCCCGCTGCCCACCACCGGACCGGCGATCCCGCCGAGCAGGAAACTGGTGCCCCACAGGCTGGAGGCCCGGCCACGCAGCCGGGTCGGCGAGATCCGGATCAGCAGCCCGATCGCGGAGACGGTGAACATGGTCGACCCGATCCCGCTGAGGGAGCGGAACAGCAGCAGCTGCCAGTAGGTCGTCGCGGCCGCGCAGAGCAGGGTGCCCACCGCGACGATGGACACGCCCCACAGGTAGATCGGCCGTTCCCCGAACCGCGTCACCAGCCGTCCGCTCGCGGGCGCGAACACCAGCCGGACGAACGCGAACGCGCTGACCACCACGGACGCGGCGGTCACCCCGACGTCGAAGCTGGCGGCGTAGTTCGGCAGCGCCGGGCCGATGATCCCGTAGCCGATCGCGATGAGGAAGCTGGCACCGACCAGCACCCAGATCTCGCGCGGGAGCCTGGCCGCGTCCCGTCCGTCCGCACCCGCTGTCGCGGCGCCCGGGCCGCCGCCGCCCGTGTCGTCGCCCCGGTCGCCGTCACCCGTG
>NZ_KE387081.1:0-3488 GCF_000430445.1 Saccharomonospora iraqiensis subsp. iraqiensis | reverse complement strand
CCGCCCCGGCCCGGACGACCGACTCCCCCGACACCGTCCGGACCGGGGACCCGTCCCCCGACACCACCCCCGGCACGGTCACCGGCGCCCCCGAGCCGGTGGCCGACCCCGAACCCCTGCCCCGGCTCGACACCGAGCCCCAGCGGTCCCGGCCCGAACCCGTCGCGGCGTGACGTCGCGGCACACGCGAAAGGGGCGTCCCGGCCATTCCCCCGTCATGGCCGGGACGCCCCTTTCGCGTATCCGCCGGTGGTCAGCGCAGCGGGCCGCCGGTGATGGTCAGGGCCAGAAAGAGGATCACCAGGCCGAGCCCGGCGTAGCTGGCGATGTCCACGACACGACCCCGGATGACCAGCATCCCCGCCTGTGCCGTGGTCAGCGCCGCGCGGAACACCGCGGCCACGAGCAGCGCGCCGCCGATCAGCACGGCGCCCTCGCGCCAGTGGTACATCGCGATGCGCAGCCCCGCGAGCGCGACGAGCAGCAGCACCGCGGCGAACGGCAGGTGCACCAGGACCCTCGCCCCGGTGCCCGAGGGGGGACGGGCCGGCACGGACGCGCTCACCCCCGTACGGCCCGCTCGGCGGCGGTGACGACGTTCGACAGCAGCATCGCGCGGGTCATCGGCCCGACGCCCCCGGGGTTCGGCGCCACGAACCCGGCGACCTCGGCCACCCCCGGGGCGACGTCCCCGGTGAGCCGGTCGTCCACGCGGGAGACACCGACGTCCAGCACCGCCGCGCCCGGCTTGACCATGTCCGGTGTGACGAGCCCGGCCGAGCCCGCCGCCGCCACCACCACGTCGGCCCCGCGCACCTCGCCGGCGAGGTCCCGGGTGCCGGTGTGGCACAGCGTCACCGTCGCGTTCTCGCTGCGGCGGGTCAGCAGCAGACCCAGGGTCCGGCCGACCGTGATCCCCCGGCCGATGACGGCGACCCGCGCGCCGTTCAGCGGCACGTCGTAGCGGCGCAGCAGTTCGAGGATGCCCAGCGGCGTGCACGGCAGCGCGCCCGGCTGGTTCAGCACGAGCCTGCCGAGGCTGACCGGGGCGAGCCCGTCGGCGTCCTTGTCCGGGTCGATCCGTTCGAGCACGACGCCCGGGTCGATGTGGTCGGGCAGCGGGAGCTGCACGATGTAGCCGGTGCAGGCCGGGTCCGCGTTCAGTTCGTCGACGACGCCGAGCAGGTCGTCCTGGGAGATGTCCGCGGGCAGGTCCCGGCGGATCGAGGTGATCCCGACCTTCTCGCAGTCCGCGTGTTTCATCCGCACGTACTGGGCCGAGCCGGGGTCGTCACCCACGAGCACGGTCGCCAACCCCGGTGTGGCGCCCTGTCCGGTCAACGCCGCCACGCGGGCGGAGAGTTCGGAGTAGATCGCGTCCTTGGTGGCCCTGCCGTCCAGAATCGTCGCCGTCACGTGCGCGATTCTCGCAGAACCGCGCCGGTCCGGCCGCGCCCGCCCACGGAGGCCACGGCGACCGCGAACAGGGCGACGGCGCAGCCCAGGACGGTGCCCGCCCGGACCTCGACGCCGGCGGTGGGCACGAACAGATCGAGCAGCACCGACCCGACGAGTTGCCCGGCCACCGAGGCCAGTCCCAGCAGCAACACCCCGATCCGGGACACCAGCAGGGCGGCCGTGGCGATGAACACCACGCCCACGAGGCCGCCGAGGTACAGCACGGGATTGCCGGGCCAGGCGACGGGACCGCCCCGGAACGTCAGCACGCCGAGCCAGGCCGGCACCAGCACGGCCGTGCCCGCGGTGAAGTTCACCAACGCGGCCGTGAGGGGACTGCCCGCGACGGCACCGACGTGGCCGTTGAACGCCTGCTGCAACGCCATCCCACCCCCGGCGACCAGGGGCAGGATCAGCAGCAACACGGTCCCGGCCTCCGCGTCGCCGAGGCCACCGGTCGCCGCGCCGGCCACGGCGAGCACCGTGAGCACCGCGCCGACGACCCGCGGCAGGGACGGCGCCCGGGCGCCACCCGGGCCGAGTCCGGCCTTGTCGACGAACAGCCCGCTGACCGTCTGCCCCGCGACCACCCCCACGGTGAACAGGGCGACCCCGATGACCACCACCGTGACCGACTGCCCCAGCACGAGCGTGGCACCGGCCAGACCGCCGAGCAGGTGCCACGGCCGTAGTCCGCCCGTCCGCAGCGCCGAGGTGACGCGACCGACCCCGCGGCGCATCCGGGGGGACACCGCGAGCGTGGCCAGCAACAGCACCAGCCCCCCGCCGAACGAGATCACCGCCGCGAGCACCGGGTCGGCCAGCTCCGCGGCGAGCTGACCGTTGATCCTGCTCTGCACGGCCATCCCCATCCCGACGAGGACGGCGAGACCGGTCCCGAGAGCCCGCTTCGCGCGTACGGACCGCATGTTTGCGGCGTTCGGGCGAGGTTCGGGGCCGCCGAGGGCACGCGGAGTAGTCATCAGGGCCGATTGTCCGCGCAGGCTTCGCGGTCAGGTTGCCTCGTTGAGGTGAACTGTGGCGCTCCGCACTCGATGTGCCGTCCGACGGGGCGTAGGTTCGTTCCGCTACGGCGACGTTGTCCACATGTGCCGTGCATCCGTGGCGTTCTTTGGTCAAGATGTGGGCGTGGCACTACCGACCCAGCTGAACGCAACCGAGCAGGACACCCTGGTCAAGCAGATCGGCCTCTCCTTGCTGCGGGCGGCCCCGAGCGACTGGCGCCGGGTGACCGTCGAGTACCGCGCCGTGGGGAGGTACCACGAACTCACCGGGGAAGTCGTCCTCGCGGACGACACCACCCGGGAGTGGGTCGCGACCCACGACATCGCCGACCTGTTCGGCCGTCTGCGCACCGGCATGTACCGGGAGGGTCGGGGGACGTGGTTCAACGCCCGCTACCAGCTCGACCACCCCTCCAGCTACAACCTGGAGTACGACCGGGACGAGCCGCAGTGGGACCTCACCCCACCGCCGCAGGCCTACGCCGACGAACTCCGGATGTTCCCCCGGGACGAGGAGAACGTGCCCGACTGGCTGATGCGCCGCATGGCGGGGATCGGCCCCGAACGCCCCGGGCCGCGGTTCCGGGCCGCGCGGATCTTCGACGGCACGGACGAGGCCGGACGGCCCGTGCTCGACCGTCCCGACCCCGACCCCGCCGAGACCGACCGGCTGCTCGCCTACCTCGACGGCGCTCCGGTGGTGGTGCCCGGACGCGGTCTCGACATCGACCGGCTCTCCCCGGCCGCGGAGAGCGCCGTCCCCATCGCCTTCCACAGCGACGGCACCTGGATCTGGCCCGCGGCCGTGAACTACTACCTGCGCGAACACGGCGTGTGCCCCGAGCCGGAACTGCTGGAGCACATCCGCGCGAACGGGTACGTCGTCCCCGAGGCCGACGACGCCACGCTCCAGGCGGCGGCCGCCCACATCACCCAGGGCCAGGCCGCGGCACCCCAACGTCCCGGCCCGCACGCCGGGGCGCCCCCGGACGACGGCGACGGGGA
>NZ_AICW01000536.1 GCF_000430445.1 Saccharomonospora iraqiensis subsp. iraqiensis | reverse complement strand
CACGCCCTGGAAGGCCGCACCCGCCCCGGCCAGCGCCGCACCGACGACCGCGGCGAGCAGCACGCGGGGCGCGCGCAGCTGCCACACGATCGCCGCCTCCCGCTCCGACAACGGGGACACACCCCCGGTGACCTGGGCGACGATCTCGGCGAGTACCCGGTGCCCGCCGAGCTCACCGGATCCGACGACGATCGCGAACACGGACACGGCGAGCAGGGTGAGCACGAACAGCACCACGGTCCGCACGCGCAGGCGGGTCGTCCCGGCCCGGGACGCCGGTGGGGGAGTGCCCCTCCCGGTGCCGGCCGCGGCCGGGGCACCGGGAGGGGAGGCGGTATCGGTCCGACGTCTGAGCACGGTCACCCGTCCGTCCGGCGTACCGCGTCCGAGACGGTGCGGACGAACTCGACCAGGCGCGGTCCCCAGCGGGAGGCGAGGTCGTCGTCGACGCCGACGACCCGGTCCCGCTCGACGGCGGTGAGGGTGTCCCACCCCGGCCGCTGCGCGACCGTGTCCGCATCCTGCCCGCAGCACCGGGTGTCGGCGAGCACGATCAGGTCCGGGTCGGCCTCCAGCACCCGCTCGGCGGACAGCTGCGGGTAGCCCCCGTGGGCCCCGGGGTCGCCCTGGTCGGCGATGTTGGTCATCCCAAACCGGTCGTAGACCTGCCCGATGAAGGTCGTCGAGGTCACACTGTGCAGCTGGGGACTGAGTTCGTGGTAGTAGCTCAGCTCCCCGGTCCGCTCCGGGGCCGCGGCGACGAGCTCGTCGATCTCGGCCGCCGTCTCCTCGGCCAGCTCCGCCCCGGCCCCGGCGTGGCCGGTGGCCCGGCCCACCAGCTCGAACTGGCGGTACATCCCGTCCAGCGTTCCCGGTGCGGGCAGCACCAGCGTCTCGATCCCGGTCTCGGCGAGGGAGTCGGCGAGCGTGCCGTCCCGGTCCGACTGCACGATCACCAGGTCGGGGTCGTGCCCCGCGATCGACTCGGGATCCGGGCTGAGCCCGGACAGATCGGTCCGCGGCGCCCGTTCGGGGTGGGTCGACATCTCGTCGACGGCGACCACCTGCTCGCCCGCACCCACCGCGTACAGCGTCTCGGTCGTGGACGGGGACAGGGACACGATGCGGTCGGGCCGCTGGTCCAGCGTGACCGCCGGGGCCCCCTCGGGGCGCAGTTCCACGGGAAAGTCCCCGGAGTCCCCCGCAGGGGCGGATTCGGCCGGTTCCCGTTCGGCACAGGCGGTCAGGACCAGGGACGGGACCAGCAACAGCGGCAGCAACAACCGTCTGACAGACAACATCGGACCTCGGTCTCTCGGTCCGGCGCCGGAGGCCGCGCCGGACCGCTGCCGCGGTCGCGGACGCCGCCACCTCTGCGCCGGAGGCGGATGGCGTCGGCACGGACGGGAGGCGACCTGGCTCGGGCCGTTCGGTCACACCGCGTCTCCACGGATCACCATCGGCCCATCACAGTTGCGGCACAGCGCCGGAATCCCACCGGACTTCGCTCCCGCCCGCGTCGGCCAGGACGGTACCAGGCCGGCCGGCGCCGCCTGCCGGTACTGCTCGGCGGAGGCCGCCGTCCGCCCGGGTCCCGCCGCCCCCGTGG
>NZ_KE387080.1:78766-80603 GCF_000430445.1 Saccharomonospora iraqiensis subsp. iraqiensis | reverse complement strand
ACCCGGCGCACGGCCGCCGTCGTCGGGGGCGCGGTGGCGGCGGTGGCGCTGCTGGTGGGGGGTTTCTTCCTCGGGAAACCGGTGTGGTCGCCGCCGTCGGACGACGCGCGGTTACCCACGCTGACCTACGGGGACGACGGCGACCTCACCGAGGTCAACATCGACTGGAACGACCGGTGCGTGAACACCCGCATCGAACCGGGACGGGTACTCGCCGACAGCAACTGGGTCGACTGCGACGAGCCGCACGACGCGGAACTGTTCGAGCGGAGCCGGCCGGTGGGCGATCCCGACGAGACCGATGCCGAGCCGGTGCGCTATCCCGGACGCGAGCTGTTGCGCCGCTTCGGTGAGGCCGCCTGCGAGCTGACGTTCCACTCCAACCGGATCGACGACGAGCGGCGGGAAGAGCTCGCCTACCGCACGGTGATCCCCACCGGGGCGGAATGGGAGAAGAACCCGGACCGGTTCTCCGACGACGACCTCGTCCGCACCGTGCTGTGCTTCGTGCAGGACGCCGACGGCGAGCAGCTGACCGGCCGGGTGCGACAGGTGGTCCGGTAGGCCGACAGGCCACAGCTTTTCCCGCGTGCCCGCCCGGTGACCGGCAGATCCGCACCCGCCCGCGGGCGGGCGACGGATACCCCGCGGGGACGGTGGTCGGCACGGTGGGCGCCGGAGCGAACAGGTACCGTCGGGTCCATGTCGATCGAACCGCCCACTCCGCCCACCGCCGCGCCGGGCAGACCGTTCGGCCGCGTGCTCACCGCCATGGCCACGCCGTTCACCGCCGAGGGTGCCCCGGACCTGAAGCGGGCGCAGGAACTCGCCGTGCACCTGCTGGAGCTGGGCAACGACGGCCTCGTCGTGAACGGCACCACCGGGGAGAGCCCGACCACGCGCGACGACGAGAAGGCCGACGTCATCCGCGCCGTCGTGGAGGCCGTCGGCGACCGCGCGACCGTCGTCGCCGGTGCGGGCACCTACGACACGGCGCACAGCGTGGAGCTGGTCCGCCAGGCCGAGAAGGCGGGCGCGCACGGCGTCCTCGTGGTCACCCCCTACTACTCGCGGCCGACGCAGGCCGGGGTGTACGCGCACTTCACCACGGTGGCCGACGCCACCAACCTGCCGGTGATGCTGTACGACATCCCCCCGCGCTCGATCGTGCCGATCGAGGTGGACACCCTGCGCAGGCTCGCCGAGCACCCGCGCATCCTCGCGGTCAAGGACGCCAAGGGGGACCTGCTGGCGGGCAGTGAGGTCATCGCCAACACGCACCTGGCCTACTACTCCGGCGACGACGCGCTGAACCTGCCCTGGCTGTCCGTCGGTGCCACCGGCGTCGTCAGCGTCATCGGACACGTCGTCGCGGGCCGGATCCGCGCCATGATCGAGGCGTACGAGGACGGCGACACCTCCACCGCCCGCACCAACCACCGCGGGATGCTGCCGGTCTTCCGCGCGTTCTCCCGGGTCGGCGGGGTCGTGTTCGCCAAGACGGCCCTGCGGCTGCGCGGCTACGAGGTCGGCGACCCCCGGCTGCCGATGGTGCCCGCCTCGGACGAGCAGGTGCGCGCCATCGCGGCCGACCTGACCCAGGCCGGTGTGCCCCTGGAGATGTCGCCGTCCAGCGACTGGGCGAGCAACCGGGTGGCCCAGGCCGACTCGGCGGCGGCCTACGTCACCCCCACCACCCACACGAGCGTTGGGACCATCCACCCGTGACCGGAAAGCCCGCACAGCAGCCCACCGACGCCGCCCGGACCCCGGCGAGGACCACCCCGGCCGGGCCGGGGCCGACCCACCGGCCGCCACCCCTGCCCGAGGGCGGCCT
>NZ_KE387080.1:76785-78666 GCF_000430445.1 Saccharomonospora iraqiensis subsp. iraqiensis | reverse complement strand
GTCCGGGGCCACTCCGGCGGTCGTGCGGCCCCCGGGACACCGATCCCCGGGACACCGGCGCCGGGAGCCTCACCCGGCCCGGGCACGGGCAGTGTGCCGGTGTCGCTGCCGCGCTCCGGCCACGAGGGGGCGTCGTCGTCCGGGCCGACGGTGTCCGGATCCGGGGGGAACCCGTCCGCGTCGTCGGGAACTGCGTCGGTGTCCTCCGGCTCCACCTCGTCCGCGGGGAGCCGGTGCCGCCCCGCACGGTCCGAGCGCAGGATCTTGGCCAGCACCATGTTGAAGGTCAGCGCGATCTCCCGGGAGGCGGGCGAGCCCCACTCGTGGATGGGGGTGCAGGCACCCTGCGCCTGCTGGACGACCAACCGGTCGGGGATCGCGGTGGGCATGACCAGCCTGCCGAACGACTCGCGCAGTTCCTCGATGCGGTACTGGTGCTCGTGCGAACGCACCCGGAGCCGGTTGACCAGGACCCCGGCCGGACGCAGCCGGGGGTTCGCCGCCGCCCGTACCTCGTCGACCGCCTCCAGGGCGCGCCGGGCCCCGGAGACGGCGTACATCGTCGGTTCGGTGACCAGGATCGCGCTGTCCGCGGCGATCAGGGCGGACCGGGTCAGCCGCCCCAACGAGGGCGGGCAGTCCAGCACCACGATCTCGTGCGGGTCACCGTCGGAGTGGGTGCGCAGCGTCTCGAGTGCGCGGGCGAGGTTGTCCATCCGGGGGGCCTGCGGTCCCGGTTCGTTGAGCAGCTCCAGATCCTCCGCCCCGACGAGGACGTCGAGTCGGTCGCTCCAGCCGCTGGCCGCGACCGCCTGGTTCAACAGCGCGGGCCGGGGGGAGTCGAGGACATCGGCGAGCGTGGCCTCGGTCAGTGGAGGGTCGAGCGTGGCGGTGGCGTTGCCCTGCGGATCGAGGTCCGCCACGAGTGTCCGGGCGCCCCTGCGCAGGGCGGCCGAGGCGAGGCCGAGAGCGACCGTCGTCTTGCCGACGCCTCCCTTGAGACTCAGTACGGCGACCGTGTGCACGCCTGCGAGCGTAGCCCCGTCCGGTCACCGTGAGAACGCGCGCGGTCCCCCAACTACGCTTGGACCCCATGCGAGCGGAGACTTCGGCCGGTCACGGGTCGGCGGCGGTGCGGAAGGTGCTTCACGACGAGCTGCGGGCCGCCCGGGAGCGGGGCGCCGGGGAGCCGTCGGTGGTCGACGTCGGGGGCGGCAGCGGTGTGTGGGCCGTACCGTTCGCCTCGGCGGGCTGCCGGGTGACCGTCGTCGAACCGAACCCGAACGCGCGGGCCACCCTCGAACGGCGGGCGGCGGAGGACGGTGTGTCCGACCGGATCACCGTGGTGGCCGACGACTCGGACGCGCTCGCCGCGCACGTCCCCGAGGGCTCCGCCCACCTCGTGCTGGTCCACTCACTGCTGGAGGTGGTGGATGATCCGGACGCCGTGCTGGACGCCGCCACCCGGGTGACCGCCCCCGGCGGGGCCGTGTCGGCGTTGACCGCCAACCGGCACGCCGCCGTGCTGCACCGCGCACTCACCGGGCGCCTCGGCGAGGCACACCGGCTGCTCGTGGACCCGGACGGGGTCCTCTCGCACGACTCCGAGACCGTGCTCCGCCGGTTCGACACCGACACGCTCACCCGGATGCTCACCGACACGGGTCTGGCGGTGGAACTGATCCGGGGTGACTGCGTGGTCGCCGAGATCGTGCCCACGGCCGCGGACTCCCCGGGCGCCTCGGTCGACCGCGAGCACGAACTCGCCGAGTTCGAGGCGGTCGCCTCGGCCACACCGCCGCTGCGGGACATCGCCAGCAGGCTGCACGCGCTGGCCCGCAAGGCGGGCTGACCGCGACTCGCCCGCAAGGCGGGCTGACC
>NZ_KE387080.1:72663-76685 GCF_000430445.1 Saccharomonospora iraqiensis subsp. iraqiensis | reverse complement strand
GCGCGCGGGGGGCCGTCCGGCAACGGCGCACGCCGCACCTACTCCGTCGGTGCCCGCCGGGGCGGCACGGTCTCGGTGCGCAACAACCGCGGCCGCTTCGTCGCGGGGCGCATCGTCCTCACTCTGGTGCTGGTCGCGGCGGGGCTGCGACTGGGCTACATCCACGGGTTCGAGGCGGACGCCCTCTCCGAGCGCGCGGAACGACAGCGGACCACGCGGATCGACCTCCCCGCGCCCCGTGGTGCCATCGTCGACCGGGACGGCAACGAACTCGCGTTCAGCGTGGAGACCCGGGCCCTGTGGGTGCATCTGCGGAGCATGCGGGAGGACTGGTCGGAGGCGGCGCGGTCCGATCCCGATTCGGGCGAGGACTTCGACACCCGGGCCGCCGAGGTCGCCGGCTTCGTCGCGCGCCGGCTCCCGGACCGTACGACGGAGGAGCAGCTGCTGCGTCTGTTCCACAAGGACGCACCGTTCACCTACCTCGTCGAGGGGGTGCGGCCGTCGGTGGCCGAGGAGATCCAGGAGAAGTACCCGGAGATCGGGTACGAGAAGCGGGCGAAGCGCGTGTATCCGGGCGGTGACCTGGCGATGAAGGTCGTCGGGTACGCGAACTGGCGGCAGGACGACCCGGATCCGAGCAGGCACAACCTCGGCGGACTGTCCGGGTTGGAGTCCATGCGCAACGAGGTCCTGGCGGGCACCCCGGGCAGACAGATCGTCAACACCCCGGGGCAGGGACTCGACCTGGTGATCCCCGGTACCGAACGGAACGTGCAGCCGGCCACGCCGGGCTCGGACCTGGAACTGACCCTCGACTCGGACGTGCAGTACGAGGTGCAGCGCACCCTCGCCGACTACGTCGAACGCGCGCACGCCGAGGGCGGGGCCGCCGTGGTTCTGGACGCCGAGACCGGCGAGGTCCACGCCCTCGCCAACGACACCACGTTCGACCCGGGCGAGGACGAGCTGACGAACGAGGCGCTCGGCAACGACGCGGTGACCACGCCGTTCGAACCGGGGTCGGTCGCGAAGGTGGTCACCGCCACCGCCGCGATCGAGGACGGGATCGTCGGCCCGGACTCGGTGCTCGAGGTCCCCGGCTCCCTCCGGATCGCCGACCACACGGTGCACGACGCCTGGACCCACGGCACCCAGCGGTTCACCACCCGCGGCGTGTTCGCCAAGTCGTCCAACGTCGGGACCCTGCAACTGGCCCGCGAGCTCGGTCCGGATCGGTTCCTGGAGGAGCTGGAACAGTTCGGCGTGGGCCGGACGACCGGGATCGGCCTGCCCGGGGAGAGCCCGGGTTACGTCCCGCCGCGGGACGAGTGGTCCGGCACGACCTTCGGGAACCTGCCGATCGGCCAGGGCATGTCGATGACCGTGGTGCAGATGGCGAGCATGTACCAGGCGCTCGCCAACGACGGTGTCCGGGTGGAACCCAGGATCGTGCGGGCGCGGATCACCCCGGACGGGGAGCGTGTGCCGGAACCCGCCCCCCGCACGACCCGCGTGGCCGACCCGGCGACGGCGGACACGGTCACCGACATGCTGCGGGCCGTGGTGCAGGACGGGGACTACGAGCACCGGGGCACCGCGCCGGAGGCCGCGCTGGAGGGCTATCAGATCTCCGGCAAGACCGGGACGGCGCAGCAGGTGGACCCGGAGACCGGCCGATACAGCAACACGCTGCACAACGTCACCTTCGCCGGGACCGTCCCCGCCGACGAACCGCGGTTCGTGGTCGGGGTGTGGTTGGACGCCCCCGACACGACGCTGCCGGAGTACGGCTCCGCGGCGCCGCTGTTCCGCGAGATCGCCGGGTTCCTCGCCCAGCACTACCGTCTCCCGGTCTCGGACGAGCCCGCCCCGAGGCACCCCCTGGTGCGCTGACCGGGACCGGCACGGGGGTCCGGACACGAAAAAGGCCCGGGGCGGCGTGCGCCCCGGGCCTTCCGCGTGATGTCCGCCGGTGTGTGCCCGGCGGGGAATCACCGGCGGGGAATCACCGGCGGGAGGGAATCACTGTGCGTAGAGCTGCTCGATCGCCTCGGCGTAGTTCTTGCCGACCACGTTGCGCTTGAGCTTCATGCTCGGCGTGATCTCGCCGCCGGCCTCGGTGAAGTCGTGCGGCAGCACGACGAACTTCTTGATCGCCTCGGCGTTCGACACGAACGTGTTCGCCTCGTCGACGACGGCCTGGACGTCGGCCCGCAGCTGCGGGTCGTCGGCGAGGTCGGCCACGGTCGCGTCCGCGGGCTTGCCGTGCTGCTGCTTCCAGGTCGGGAAGAACTCCTCGTCGACGGTGATCAGCGCGCCGATGAACGGCCGCTGGTCCCCGACGACCATCGCCTGACTGATCAGCGGCTTCGACTTGAGCGTGTCCTCGAGGCCGGACGGGGCGACGTTCTTGCCGCCCGCGGTCACGATGATCTCCTTCTTCCGGCCGGTCAGCTTCAGGAAGCCGTCCTCGTCGAGCTGGCCGAGGTCGCCGGTGTGGAACCAGCCGTCCTCCAGCGACTCGTTGGTGGCCTGCTCGTTGTTCCAGTACCGGGGGAACACGACGTCACCCTTGAGCAGGACCTCGCCGTCCTCGGCGATGCGGACCGAGGTGCCCGCCACCGGCTTGCCGACCGTGCCGACCCGGAACTCGTCGCGGGTGTTGACGTTGGCCGCCGCCGAGGTCTCGGTGAGCCCGTACCCCTCGAACACCGGCACGCCGATGCCGCGGAAGAAGTGCGCGAGCCGGCCGCCGAGCGGTGCGCCGCCGGAGACGGCGGCGATGCAGCGCCCCCCGAGCGCGGCACGCAGTTTCGTGTAGACCAGCTTGTCGAACACCGCGTGCTTGAGCTTCAGGCCGAGGCCGGGGCCGCTCCCGTCCTGCGCCTTGCTGTAGGCCACGGCCGTGGCCTCCGCCTTGTCGAAGATCTTGCCCTTGCCCTCGGAGTGCGCCTTGAGCTTCGAGTTGTTGTACACCTTCTCGAACACCCGCGGCACCGCGACCACGAAGGTCGGGCGGAACGTGCTCAGGTCGGCGAGCAGATCCTTGATGTCGGGGGTGTGCCCGAGCGTGACCCGCGAGGTGAACGCGGTCAGCGCGATCGCGCGGGCGAGGATGTGCGCCAGCGGCAGGAACAGCAGCTGGGAGTTGCCGGCGTCCATCAGCTGGGGGAAGGCCTTGATGTCGGCCCGCACCTCGGCCAGCAGGTTGTGGTGCGTCAGCACGACACCCTTGGGCCTGCCGGTGGTTCCCGAGGTGTAGACGATGGTGGCCACGTCCTGTGCGCCGACGCTGCGCCTGCGGGTGTGCACGTCGTCGTCGGCGACCTCGGACCCCAGTGCGGACAGTTCGTCGACCGCGGGCCGGTCACCCTCGATCTGCCAGAGGTTGTCCAGTTCGGGCAGGCGCTCGCGCACGGACCCGACCGTCTCGGCGTGCTCGGCGGTCTCCACGACGACGGCCCGGGCTCCCGAGTCGGTCAGGATCCAGTGCGCCTGCTCGGCCGACGACGTGTCGTAGATCGGGACGGTCACGCCGCCCGCGGCCCAGATGGCGAAGTCGATCAGGGTCCACTCGTAGCGGGTCTTGGACATCAGTCCGACCCGGTCACCCTGCTCGATGCCGGCGGCCATCAGGCCCTTCGCGACGGCGAGTACCTGCGCGGCGAACTCGGCCGCGGTGACGTCGCGCCACGAGCCGTCGACCTGGCGACGGAAACTCACGGTGTCGCCGAACCGCTCGGCGTTGACCCAGACGACGTCCGACATGTTCTCGTCGTCGGCGACCGCAGCAGTCGTGGGGGCGCTGTACTCGCGCACGTCCACCTCCGTGTCCAAGCATTGTTACTGGCCGGTCAACCTAACCCCTGTCCGTTTTCGTGGCTATGCCCGGGGGCCGATGAGTTCGCCGGACGTGCGATCGTGACCGCCGTGTCCGACACCGCTGACGCCTCCGCGGGCCCGCCCGCGCCGGACAACGCCGCGGGCCCACCCGCGCCGGACCACGCTGCGGGCACGCC
>NZ_KE387080.1:62507-72563 GCF_000430445.1 Saccharomonospora iraqiensis subsp. iraqiensis | reverse complement strand
CGGCGCTGTGGCGGGTGCTCGACGCACTGCGCTCCCGGTGAATCCCGCCCCCGGTGAACCGGCGGTGCGGCGGTCCCGGACGTCTCAGACCTGGGCGCCGTTGTCGGGATCGGCGCCGTCCGGTGGGCCCTGACGGACACGCAGCAGCGCCAGCGCGATCCCGCTGGCCACCGCCAGCAATCCCAGTGGCAACCCGAGGGAACCGCCGAGCCCGAACACGCCGGGAGCGGCGAGCAGGAGGATCCCGACCACGAAGAACAGCAGCACCACGAAGGCGCCCTTGCGCGGTCGGGGGAGAGGGGGCGGCTCCGGGGGTACGAAGTGTTCGTCGTCGTCCGCGGGGTCGTCGCCGAACAGCGTGTCGTCCCAGTCGGTGTCGGCCCCGCGCCAGCCCGACCCCGCACCGGGGACCGTTCCGCCCCCGTCGGCCCGGCGGGAGGGACCCCGGCGCGGGGTACCCGACCGGTCACCACGACCCGCTCCGGTGGTCCCGTCGGGAGCGTCGTCGTCCCCGTCGAGGTCCCGGGTCGTCCCCCCGGGGCCGGGGTCGTCGTCCGGATCGTCGGCGAGCGCGTCCGCGTCCGCGCCGAGACCCTCCGCCCGCAGGTCCGCGACGATCCTCTCGAACGTGGCGTCGACGTCCTCCGGCCCGTCCGCGCCTGACGTAGGGTTCATCGGACACCCACCTGTCTGACCGAGTTCACGGAGTACCCGACGCGCCCGCGGATCCGCGCGTCGTGGTCCGGGGTTGCCACGTGTGCGCCGCGCTCAAGCGCGGTCCCGGGCCCACCGGTACGGGGAAGCGGCGCGGCGGGGGAGAGCACAGGCATGCCCGGTCGTCCTTCCGTCGAGCTGTGTCCCCCCAATGTTCGCACGGACGGGAGGTCCCGCGAGGCGGTACCGTGAGGGTGATGGCGGGAGGGACCGGGGCGTCCGGCGTCGCCGGGGACACCGCGGGTCCGGTTCGCCGCCGCGGCCACGCCGACACCGGTGTGCCGGGACGCTGTGATCTCGATCGCCGTGGCCGGTGCCGCCGGGTGCCGTGGTTGTGCCGTCTCCTCAAGGATTCGTAAGCTGACCGGTCGGCGGCTCCGGCGCCGCCGTTCGTCGTGCGCACCGAGGAGGGACCCCGCAGTGCTGTATTGGTTCATGAAGTACGTGCTGCCGGGGCCCCTGATGCGGCTGTTGTGGCCCGCCAAGGTGACCGGGGTGGAGAACATCCCGGACGAGGGCGGGGTCATCCTCGCGGGCAACCATCTGGCGGTCGCGGACTCGTTCTTCATGCCGCTGCGGGTCTCCCGCCGGGTGACCTTCCCGGCCAAGCAGGAGTACTTCACCGAGCCGGGCCTCAAGGGCAGGCTCAAGAAGTGGTTCTTCTCCGGGGTCGGCCAGTTCCCGATCGACCGCTCCAGTGGTTCGGCGGCCCAGGCCGCGATCGACACCGCCGTCCGGCTGGTGCGGGAGGGACGGCTGCTCGGGATCTACCCGGAGGGCACCCGGTCGCCCGACGGCAGGCTCTACAAGGGCAAGACCGGCGTCGCACGCATCGCCCTCGAATCCCGGGCCCCGGTGGTTCCCGTCGCGATGGTCGGCACCGAGAAGGTCAACCCGATCGGTTCGCGGCTGTGGTGGCCGCGCCGCATCGAGATCCGGTTCGGCACGCCGCTCGACTTCTCCCGGTACGAGGGGCTGTCCGGGGACCGGTTCATCGAACGGTCGATCACCGACGAGATCATGTACGCGCTGATGGAACTGTCGGGTCAGGAGTACGTCGACGTCTACGCCGCGAAGGCCAAGGAGCTGCAGGCCGCCGGGCAGACCGGGGCCCGTCCCGCGGTCCCCGCGCAGGGCGGCGCGGGCGAGGCCGCCCGGATCCCGGAGTCGAAGGCGAGCTGATCCACCTCCCCGGGGCCGGTGGCCCGTCGAGTACCGTGCCCGCGTGCGGTTCTTCTACGACACCGAGTTCATCGAGGACGGCGTGACGATCGACCTGGTCTCGATCGGTGTCGTGGACGAGACGGGACGCGAGTTCTACGCCGTGTCGACGGAGTTCGACCCCGCCAAGGCGGGCCCGTGGGTGCGCGAGCACGTACTGACCAAGCTTCCCCCTCCCGGGGACCGGGCGTGGCGCGGGCGGGAGCGCATCCGTGCCGACCTGCTCGACTTCTTCGGCGAGCCGGCGGAGGGGATCGAGCTGTGGGCGTGGCTGGCCGCCTACGACCACGTGGTGCTCGCGCAGCTGTGGGGGCCCATGCCGGCGATGCCGCGAGTCCTGCCCCGCTTCACCCGCGACCTGCGGCAACGGTGGGAGGACCTCGGCAGGCCCCGGCTGCCGGGCGCACCCGACGACGCCCACGACGCCCTGGCCGACGCCCGCCACAACCTCGAACGCTGGCGCGTCCTCGAACAGGTCCGCCAGGACCTCACCCGCCGTCGCGCCTTCCCCACCCGGTAGAGGTGTGCCGTGAAGGACCTTTTCCCTGCCTGTGCCGCCGTGAAGGACCCCTTCACGGCACCCGGCGCAGGGAAGGACCCCTTCACGGCACCCGGCGCAGGGAAGGGGTCCTTCACGGCACCGTCCGGTGGGGCCGTCAGCGGCGCCGGGCGCGGACGGCGTCGGCGAGCTCGTCCAGGAGGGTGGCCGTGGTGGGCCAGTCCAGGCACGCGTCCGTGATGCTGCGGCCGTAGGTCAGATCGTCCGCGTGGCCGAGGGTGAGGTCCTGCCGCCCGGCCTCCAGGAAGCTCTCCAGCATCACGCCGGCCACACCGGGTTCGCCCGTGCCGACGCGGGCGGCGAGCTCGCGCACCACATCGGCCTGCCGGTGGTGGTCCTTGCCGCTGTTGCCGTGGCTGGCGTCCACGAGCACCCGTTCGGGCAGGCCGGAGGCGCGCAGCCGGGTGCGGGTGTCGGCGACGGTGTCCGGGTCGTGGTTCGGTCCCGCCGAGCCCCCGCGCAGGATGACGTGGCAGTCCCGGTTGCCGGACGTCGTCAGCAGCGCGGCGAGGCCGTCGGCGTTGACCCCGGCGAACACGTGGCTCGCCGCGGCCGCCCTGGTGGCGTCCACGGCGACCTGCACGTCGCCGTCGGTCGAGTTCTTGATCCCCACCGGCATGGACAGGGCGCTGCACAGTTGCCGGTGCACCTGGCTGGCCGCGGTGCGCGCGCCGATGGATCCCCAGGTCACGGTGTCGGAGAGGAACTGCGGGGTGATCGGGTCGAGGAACTCGGTCCCGACGGGCAGGCCCAGCGCGGAGATGTCCAGCAGCAGCCTGCGCGCCGCCCGGAGCCCCTTGTTGACGTCGTAGCTGCCGTCCAGGTCCGGGTCGTTGACCAGTCCCTTCCAGCCCAACGTCGTCCGCGGCTTCTCGAAGTACACCCGCATCACGACGTGCAGTTCGTCGGCCACGGTCGCGGCGTGCGCGGCCAGCCTGCGCGCGTAGTCCAGGGCGGCGGCCGGATCGTGCACCGAACACGGGCCGACGACGACCAGCAACCGGTCGTCCCGGCCGTCGAGGATGTCGACGACGTCCCGCCTGCCCTGGGCGACCGTCTTGGCGACCCCGGGGTCCACCGGGTGTTCCTGACGCAGCAGGGCGGGGGAGAGTAACGGGCTGACACCCGTGATGCGCTGGTCGTCCAGCGTGTGCACCGGGTCGGTGTGGTCGGATGCGTCCACCGCGGTCGCGGGGCGGTCCGGTTCGGCCGTGGGGGTCATGGGCTTCCTTTCCACAAGCCGCCCCGACCGTGACCGCCGAGCCGGCTTGTCGTCGTCCGGCTCGGAATGGTCGGTGGTCAGCGCACGCGGTCGCCGACCGGCCCACCCCGGGCCGGCCCGCTAAACCAGAAAGCGAAGCGCTGCACGGACCGAACTCTACCAGGCCGGTGGTCCGCTGCACCGATCAAGACCCCACCGGGATAGGCTGGCGACCGGAAAATGTGACGTAGGACAACCGGAGAGGTGTCGTGGTGATGCGAGTCGGCGTGCTGACCGGTGGGGGCGACTGCCCGGGGCTCAACGCGGTGATCCGCGCGGTGGTGCTGAAGGGCGTCGAGACGCACGGTTGGGAGATCTTCGGTTTCCGCAGCGGCTGGCGCGGGGCCATCACGGGGGAGGGACGGTGGCTGACCCGCGACGACGTCGAGGGCATCCTCACCCGGGGCGGTACCATCCTCGGTTCGTCCCGCACCAACCCCTACAAGGAGGAGGGCGGCGTCGAGGCGATCCGGTCGGTGGTCGCCGACAAGGGCATCGACGCGATCATCGCGATCGGGGGCGAGGACACGCTCGGCGTGGCGAACCGGCTCACCGCGGACGGGGTGCGGGTCGTCGGGGTGCCGAAGACCATCGACAACGATCTCGCCGCCACCGACTACACCTTCGGCTTCGACACCGCGGTGCACATCGCCACCGAGGCCGTCGACCGCCTGCACACCACCGCCGAGTCGCACCACCGTGCCCTGGTGGTGGAGGTGATGGGCCGGCACGCGGGCTGGATCGCGCTGCACTCCGGCCTGGCCGGGGGCGCGAGCGTCATCCTGGTCCCGGAGCGCCCGTTCTCCGTCGACACGGTCGTCGAGTGGGTCCGGCGTCGGTTCGAGCGGGAGTACGCACCGATCATCGTCGTCGCCGAGGGGGCGTTGCCGGAGGGCGGGGCCGAGGTGCTGCAGACCGGTGAGACGGACGCCTTCGGGCACGTCCGGCTCGGCGGGGTGGGCAACTGGCTGGCCGACGAGATCGCCCACCGCACCGGCAAGGAGTCCCGCGCGGTCGTGCTGGGCCACACCCAGCGCGGCGGCACCCCGACCGCCTACGACCGGGTGCTGGCCACGCGGTTCGGACTCCACGCGGTGGACGCCGTCGCCGACGGGGATTCGGGCGTGATGGTGGCCCTGCGCGGCACCGACATCGTCCGGGTGAAGCTGGCGGAGGCCACCGCCGAGCTGAAGACCGTACCGCCGGAGCGCTACGCCGAGGCCGAGGTCTTCTTCGGCTGACGATTCCCCCGACCTCCCTTCCCCGGCCGGCCCCGGACGCGGCGAACCCCGCCGGCGTTCCGGGCCGGCCGGCGGAGGGAGGGCGCGACCATTTCTCCCTCACTCGTCGGTGTGATCGACCGACGCCGATGCGCTAGGTTGCGCACACTCGGCGTGGAGGTGCGTGATGGCGGAATCCGTCCGGGGCGAGGCCAGGGGCGAGACGCGGGGTGCGGGCGGCACCGACACCGGCGGCGGGGAGACCTCCGGGGTGCGCAGACAGTGGACCGGGATCGTGCTCGGCCCCGTGCTGGCCGTGCTCACCTACCTGCTGTTGCCGACGAGCCTGTCCCCGGACGGCCGGGTGACCGCCGCCGTGGCGGTGCTCATGGCCGTGTGGTGGGTGACCGAGGCGTTGCCGCTGGCGGTGACGGCCCTGTTGCCGCTCGTGCTGTTCCCCTTCCTCGGCGTCGGGGAGATCGGCGAGGTCGCGGCCCCGTACGCCGACGACATCATCTTCCTGTTCATGGGCGGGTTCCTGATCGCCCTGGCGATGCAGCGCTGGAACCTGCACCGGCGGATCGCGTTGCGCACCGTGCTGGCCGTGGGGACCGGACCGGTGCGGCTGGTCGCGGGGTTCATGCTCGCCACGGCGTTCATCAGCATGTGGGTCAGCAACACGGCCACCGCGGTGATGATGCTGCCGATCGGGGTGTCGGTGCTCGGGCTGGTCTCCCAGCTGGGCGACGGCGAGGGCGATGCCAACTTCGCCACGGCGCTCATGCTCGGCATCGCCTACGCGGCCTCGATCGGCTCGCTGTCCACGATCATCGGTACGCCGCCGAACACCCTGCTGGTCGGCTACCTGGAGGAGAACTTCGACATCACCCTGACGTTCGGGGAGTGGATGCTGTTCGGGCTGCCCGTGTCGGCGGTGTTCCTCGTGCTCGCCTGGCTGGTCCTGACCCGGGTGGTGTTCCGGCCGCGCCTGAGCTCCCTGCCCGGCGGCCGCGAGCTGATCCGCGGCCAGTTGCGGGAGATGGGACGGATGAGCCGGGGCGAACGCAACGCGCTGGCCGTGTTCGTGCTCGCGGCCGTGTCCTGGATCGTCATCCCGGCGCTGGCCGACGTCGACGCGGTCGCCGGGGCGGTCCCCTGGCTGGGCAACGTCTCCGACGCGGGCATCGCGATGACCGCGGCCGTGGTGCTGTTCCTGCTGCCCGTGGACGCGCGCGCCGGGGTCCGCACCCTCGACTGGGACACGGCCAAGACCCTGCCCTGGGGCATCCTGCTGCTGTTCGGGGGTGGACTGAGCCTGTCCACCCGGTTCACCGACACCGGCCTGAGCGAGTGGATCGGTGAGCAGGTCGGCGGGCTGTCCGTGCTGCCGTTGATCCTGCTGGCCGCCGCGGCGGCCCTGCTCGTGCTGATCCTGACCGAGCTGACCAGCAACACCGCCACGGCCGCGGCGTTCCTGCCGATCCTCGGTGGGGTCGCCGTGGGGCTCGGCCACGGGCCGATGGTGCTCGCCGTGCCCGCCGCGATGGCCGCGACCTGCGCGTTCATGCTGCCGGTCGCGACCCCGCCGAACGCCATCGTCTTCGGGTCCGGCCACGTCCGCATCGGGCAGATGATCCGGGGTGGGGTGCTGCTCAACGTGCTGGGGCTGGTGCTGATCACCCTCGCCGCGTACACCCTCGGCGCGTGGGTCCTCGGCCTCGCCTACTGAGCCCGGACCGGGCCGACGTAGCGTGGGCGCATGGCGTTCACCGGTTTCGGCGAGTACGCGATCGACTTTTTCGACGGGCTCGTGGTGGACAACTCGAAGGCCTACTGGCAGGAGCACCTGCCCACCTACACCACCGACGTCCGGGCGCCGATGGAGGCGCTGCTGGCGGAGCTGCTGGAGGAGTTCGGCGACTTCGGCGAGGGCAAGGTGTTCCGCCCGTACCGGGACGTGCGCTTCGCCCGGGACAAGAGCCCGTACAAGACGCACTGCGCAGCGGTCGTCGAACGGGGCCGGGGCGGTGGCGCGTTCTACGTCGAGGTCGGCCCGGCGGGGCTGCGCGTCGGCGGCGGCTGCTTCCACCTGGCTCCGGACCAGCTCGCCCGGTTCCGCCGGGCCGTCGACACCGACGTGCACGGCGCGGAGCTGGCCGACCTGGTCGCGGAGCTGCGCGACGCCGGTTTCGAGATCCGCGGGGACCGGCTGCGGACCCGCCCCCGCGGGTTCGCCGCCGACCATCCCCGGATCGAGCTGCTGCGGCATCGCACGCTGTACGCGCTGTTCACCTGGCCCCCCGACGACGCCCTGCACGAGCGCACCTGCCTGGACCGGGTGCGCACGGCCTGGCGCACCCTGCGTCCGATCAACGACTGGGCGGCCGCGCACGTCGGCGCGAGCGAGCTGCCCCGCCGCTGATCCCCGCCGGTGCTCACTGCCGGCGACGCGGCACCGGTGACCGTCCGGCGTGCCCCGGTCGCGTGGCGGTGACATACGCGGCACGACGGATACGGGATCGGTACAGACGTGGGCGCGCCGACCGGCTAGGCTTTTCGGGTGTGAGCAGACGAGCGAAGATCGTATGCACCCTCGGCCCGGCGACGGCGACGGCGGACAAGGTCCGGGCGCTCGTCGATTCGGGGATGGACGTGGCCCGGATGAACTTCAGCCACGGAACCCACACCGACCACAAGCAGGTCTACGACCTCATCCGGACGGCGGCGCGGGAGTCCGGGCGCGCGGTCGGGATCCTCGCCGACCTGCAGGGCCCCAAGATCCGGCTGGGTGAGTTCGCGGGCGGCCCCGTCGACTGGCGCGCCGGCGACAAGGTGCGCATCACCGTGGACGACATCGCCGGGACCCACGAGCGCGTCTCGACCACCTACAAGGGGCTGGCCCGGGACGCGAAGCCCGGCGACCGGCTGCTGGTGGACGACGGCAAGGTGGCCCTCGTCGTCGAGCGCGTGGAGGGCGCCGACGTGATCTGCGAGGTCGTCGAGGGCGGCCCCGTCAGCAACCACAAGGGCGTGTCGCTGCCGGGCATGGACGTGTCGGTCCCCGCCCTGTCCGACAAGGACGTCGAGGACCTGGAGTTCGCCCTCGAACTGGGCGTGGATTTCGTGGCGCTGTCGTTCGTGCGTTCCCCCGCCGACATCGACTCGGTGCACCAGGTGATGGACCGGGTCGGCCGGGGGCGGGTGCCCGTCATCGCCAAGCTGGAGAAACCCGAGGCGGTCTACAACCTGGAGGCGGTCGTGCTCGCCTTCGACGGGCTGATGGTCGCCCGCGGGGACCTCGGTGTGGAGCTGCCGCTGGAGCAGGTGCCGCTGGTGCAGAAGCGGGCGATCCAGATCGCCCGGGAGAACGCCAAGCCGGTGATCGTGGCCACCCAGATGCTCGACTCGATGATCGGCAACTCGCGGCCCACCCGCGCCGAGGCGTCCGACGTGGCCAACGCCGTGCTGGACGGCACCGACGCGGTCATGCTCTCGGGGGAGACGAGCGTCGGCCGCTACCCGGTCGAGACCGTGGAGACGATGAGCAAGATCGTCGAGGCCGTGGAGGCCGACATGCCCGCGGTCCCGCCGCTGAGCCACGTCCCGCGCACCAAGCGCGGGGTCATCTCCTACGCCGCCCGGGACATCGGGGAACGGCTGAACGCGAAGGCACTGGTCGCCTTCACCCAGTCCGGCGACACCGTGCGCAGGCTCGCCCGACTGCACACGCGCCTGCCGTTGCTCGCGTTCACCCCGCTGGAGAGCGTGCGCTCGCAGCTGGCCCTCACCTGGGGCACCACGGCGCGGATCGTGTCGCCGGTGGACTCCACCGACCGCATGATCCAGCAGGTCGACCACGCGATGCTGGACACCGGCCGGTATTCGCCGGGGGACAACGTGGTCATCGTGGCGGGATCGCCCCCCGGCACGGTCGGTTCCACCAACCTGATCCGGGTCCACCGGCTCGGTGAGGAGGACCACGCGTGAGCGTGTCGGCGGGACGGGGTGCCGGGCCGCGGCGCCGCGACGGTGTTGAATCGGTGTCATGACTGAGCTGGCACGGCAGGCCGCCACAGGGTTGGACACCGACGGCGGAACGGGCGGGCAGGAGGTGCTGGACCGGCTGATCGCCCTGCTGGACCTCGAACGGATCGAGGAGAACATCTACCGGGGGGTGAGCCCGGCACACTCGCCGACCCGCGTGTTCGGTGGCCAGGTCGCCGGACAGGCCCTGGTCGCGGCGGGGCGGACGGTGCCGGAGGATCGCGGGGTCCACTCCCTGCACGCCTACTTCATCCGCCCGGGTGATCCCGAGGTCCCGATCGTGTACGAAGTGGACCGGATCCGGGACGGTCGCTCGTTCACCACGCGCCGGGTGGTGGCGGTCCAACACGGCAAGGCGATCTTCTCGCTGTCCGCGTCCTTCCAGATCACCGAGTCCGGTGTCGAGCACGGCGAGCCGATGCCGGACGTCCCCGATCCCGAGTCGCTCCCGACGCTGCCGCAGCGCGCGGAGGGTTACGAGGGGCTCGGGCTGCGCGCGCTGCCCCGGCCGATCGACCTCCGTTACGTGCACGACCCGCCGTGGGTGACCCGGACGACCGGCGAGCCCCCGGAGCGCAACCGGGTGTGGATGCGGGCCGACGGCACGCTGCCCGACGACCGGCTGCTGCACGTCTGCGTGCTGGCCTACGCCTCCGACATGACGCTGCTCGACTCGGTACTGGCCCGGCACGGCGTGTACTGGGACCTCGACAAGGTGCTCGGCGCGAGCCTGGACCACGCGCTGTGGTTCCACCGCCCGTTCCGGGCCGACGAGTGGTTCCTCTACGACAGCACCTCACCCACCGCCTCGGGTGGACGGGGGCTGGCCACCGGACGTCTGTTCGCCCGGGACGGTGCGCACATCGCGACGGTCGTGCAGGAGGGCCTGATCCGCGTCCTGTGAGGACCGGGACGCCCCCGCGGCCGACCCCTCCGGTCCGGAAGCGGGAGGGGTCCGCCGGGCACGCGCGTCGGTGACCCGCTCGACGCACCACCGACGCGGTGCGGGTCAGCCGGCGAGGTGTGCGGCCGGCCGC
>NZ_KE387080.1:57776-62407 GCF_000430445.1 Saccharomonospora iraqiensis subsp. iraqiensis | reverse complement strand
CCGGACCGGACCCGGGCGAGCAGGGTCCCGGCCCGGGCCCGGGACGGGGCGCCCGGCACCCCGCCGACGGTGTCCGGGTGGTCGGGGTTCCGCGTGTGCGTCGCCGCCTCCGGCATCGTGCTGGTCATGACGCCTCCGAATGCCCGTTGTTACTGAGGAGTAGTTCTCCGAGTGAACCATACCGTCGGTACGTCCGCACGGCTGCGTGGCTCACGTGTAGAGCGCCGTGGCGATCCGTTTCCATTCCCGCAACAGCTGTTCCCGTCGCTGCGGATCACCCCCCAGTTCGGCGTCCAGCGCCAGGCCCCGGGTCAGGTTGACCGTCAGCCAGTACAGCGTCTCCAGTCTGTCCCGCGGCAGGTCGCCGACCAGGGCGGCGAGCCGGTCGAGGGTGGCGCGGCCGAGGGCGCGGTCCACCGGGCGCATGGCCTCCCGCAGGGCCGGGTCGGTCCGCGCGGCGACCCACAGCTCCATCGCCGCACTGGCCAGCGTCCCGGAGTAGGACTCCCACAGCAGGTCGATGACCGCGCTCACCCGTTCGGGGCCCTCGGGGAGCCCGGTGGTGTCCGGGGCGTGTTGCTCGGTAAGCCGCCCGGTCAGGTGTTCCACCGCCGCGGCCATCAGCCGGGCCTTGTCGGGGAAGTGGTGCTGGACCGCACCCTTCGACACTCCGGCCCGCGCGCAGACCTCCTGCATCGACGTCCGCGCGTATCCGCGTTCCACCAGGCAGTCGATGGTCGCGTCGAGCAGCGCGGCGCGGGTGCGCGCCGTCCGTTCGGCCTGGGTGCGGTGCCTGCGTTCCGGCGTGGTCACGACTGTCCGGCTCCTGTCCGCTCGTCCGGTGGGAAGGGTCCCGCCCCGTCCCTCCTTTACCGGAGGGCCCGCGGCGGAGTACATTCCGGCGGGAACTTACCTTCCGATCGTAATGTTTTTCCCGTCCGTCCCGACCCCCCGGAGGGAGCGCCGTGCCGCTGCCGCAACAGCAGAGTTCGTGGATGACCGAGGAGCTGGCCGATTTCCGGGACATGGCCCGGACCTTCTGCCGCAACGAGCTCACCCCGCACCAGGAGAGGTGGGCCGAGAACAAGCGGATCGACCGCGAGGTGTGGACCAAGGCGGGCGAGGTCGGCCTGCTCGCCCTGTCGATCCCGGAGGCCTACGGCGGTGGCGGCGGGACCTTCGCACACGAGGCCGTGCTCTACGAGGAACAGGCCCGCAGCGGCGACAGCGCCTGGGGCGTGTCGGTGCACAACGGCATCGTGACGCACTACCTGCTCGCCTACGGCTCCGAGGAGCAGAAACAGCGCTGGCTGCCCAAGCTCGCCTCCGGTGAGTTCGTCGGCGCCATCGCGATGACCGAGCCCGGCACGGGGTCGGACCTGCAGGGCATCGCCACCCGCGCGGTCCGCGACGGGGACCACTACGTGATCAACGGGGCGAAGACCTTCATCACCAACGGGGCGCTGGCCGACCTCGTGGTGGTCGCGGTCAAGACCGATCCGGACGCAGGTGCGCAGGGCGTCTCGCTGATCGTGGTGGAGACCTCCACCCCGGGTTTCCGCCGGGGGCGCACCCTGGACAAGGTCGGCATGCACGGGCAGGACACCGCCGAGTTGTTCTTCGACGACGTCCGGGTGCCCACCGACAACCTGCTCGGTGAGCAGGAGGGCCAGGGCTTCATCCAGCTGATGCAGCAGCTCCCGCAGGAGCGGCTGCTCATCGCGGTCACCGCCGTGGCGGGGATGGAGAGCGCGATCGAGCTGACCCTGGACTACACGAAGGAGCGCACCGCCTTCGGCAGGCCCGTGTTCGGCTTCCAGAACACCAAGTACAAGCTCGCCGAGGCCGCCACCGAGGCGGCGGTGTCCCGGGCGTTCCTCGACCAGTGCATCGAACGGCACCTGCGGGGCGAGCTGGACGTGCAGGGTGCGGCGATGGCGAAGCTGTGGACCACCGAGCGGGTCAACAAGGTCGTCGACGAGTGCGTGCAGCTGTTCGGGGGCTACGGCTACATGACCGAGTACCCGATCGCCCGCGCCTGGGCCGACATGCGGGTCTCGCGCATCTTCGGCGGCACGAACGAGATCATGAAGGACATCATCTCCCGTGGCCTGTGACACGGGGCCGACCGGACAGGAAAGGCGGTCGTCATGAGCGCTGGTCCGCTGAGCGGTCTGCGGGTCGTCGAACTCGCGGGGCTCGCGCCCGCACCCTTCGCCTGCACCGTGCTGGCCGACCTCGGTGCCGACGTGGTGCGGGTCGACCGGGCCGTCCCCGGCGACGACGTGCTCGCCATGCCGAAGGACCCCCTGCTGCGCAGTCGCCGGACCATCGGCGTCGACACCAAGACCGCCGAGGGCGTCGAGCTGGTGCTCAGGCTCGCGGAGCAGGCGGACGTGCTCGTGGAGGGGTTCCGGCCCGGCGTCGCCGAACGCATGGGACTGGGCCCCGAGCAGGTGCACGCCCGGAATCCGGGCCTGGTCTACGGGCGGATCACCGGGTGGGGGCAGACCGGCCCCCTGGCGCCCTCGGCGGGGCACGACATCAACTACATCGGTCTGTCCGGGGCCCTGCACCCGGTCGGCCGGGCGGGGGAGCGACCGGTGCCGCCGGTGAACTTCCTCGCCGACTTCGGCGGCGGCGGGATGTATCTCGCGATGGGTGTGCTCGCCGCGCTGTACGAGCGCGGCTCCTCGGGACTCGGCCAGGTCGTGGACGCCTCGATGGTGGAGGGGTCGGCACTGCTGACCACGCATCTGTTCGGACTGCGGGCCAGCGGCCTGTGGGACGGCGAGCGCGGGGAGAACATGCTCGACGGCGGGGCGCCGTTCTACGACACCTACGAGACCGCGGACGGGCGCTACGTCGCCGTCGGCGCCATCGAGGGGCGCTTCTGGTCCGCGCTGCTCGAGGTGCTCGGACTCGATCCCGAGCAGGTGCCGGTGCACATCGACCAACGCGAGTGGCCCCGTCTGCGGGCGATGCTCGCGGAGGCGATCGGCCGGTACACCCGGGACGAACTGACGGCCCGGGCGGAGGGCACGGACGCCTGCCTGACCCCGGTGCTGTCGCCGTGGGAGGCCGCCGAGCACCCGCACAACCGCGCGCGGGGGTCGTTCGTCGAGGTCGACGGGATGACGCAGCCCGCACCGGGGCCGAGGTTCGACCGGACACCCGCGGCCGAGCCGGATCCCCCGCACCCGAAGGGATCGGACACCGGGGAGGTGCTGTCCGAACTCGGTCTGGACCCGGCCGAGATCGACCGCCTCCGGGAGGCGGGCGCCCTCGGCTGAGCACGGTCGGTGACCGTCGCCTCTCCGTACCGGGCGCGCCCGACGTGCCGGGACACCCGCGGACACGGGCGGGTGTCCCTCCGGCGTGTTGCGGGGGCACGGTGCGGGAGGTGCCTTACAGTACCCGGACACCGGCGCGTGGTGCGGGGGCCGCGGTGCGCCCCCGCACCACGTTCGCGTGACTGCGCGTCGCGATGCCGTGCCCTGCGGCATGATGAATGCGGTGGGAAGCAGTGCCGTCACCGTGCGGTGACGCCGAGCAGGAATCGGGTGGAAGCCATGTCACCGGGTCTGAAGAAGATATTGATATTCGGCGCCGTCGCGCTCGTGCTTTTCCTTCTCGTCTCGCGCCCCACCGAGTCCGCCGACACCGTGCGCTCGGCGTTGAGCTGGCTCCGGGACGGCGCCGAGGCCATCATCACGTTCTTCCAGTCGCTGTTCGCCTGACGCGAAAGGCGCAGGTCACCGGCACCCCGGACCGGGGTGCCGGTTCGTCGTGCGCGCGCCCCGAGAATGCATACGGTGCGTAGCGACAAGCGCTGAACGTCCCGTTTCGCTCCGACAAACGGGTGGATTCCCCGTCCGAACACACTGGTCGGCGGAATCGGAGCCCGATCACCTCTTCCGAATCGTCGGTCCGCTCTCATACGGTGCACCTCACATTGCGTGACCGAGCGGTACCCGAGGACCCACGCACTCAGATCTCGAACAACGTTGCTCGACCAGTCTTGGACGACACAGCAGTGCGACGACCACAGCAGTGCGTTGCTGAAGGAGGCAGGCGAAATGCGGGATTCCGGAGTCGACGCGGTGATCCGACAGTGGGCCGCCGAACGTGAGCAGACCGCCGAGGACCGTGAGGTCAACCGGATCGCGACGGAGTGGATGGCCGAGGCCGCGCCGTCGTCGGCCGGCATCCCGGCGCAGCCGTCGTCGGCCGGCATTCCGGCGCAGCGGCGGGAGACGGGGGACCGGGCGTGGGCACCGGTCGACCTGGCCGACCCGGACTTCCTCGACGCGATGCGCGAGCGGTTGCCCGAGGCCCCGGACGAACTGCTCGGCGCCGCGGCCGGATGGTGGCAGATGATCGGGGACGTCGAGGAGGCCAAGGCCTGGTGGGACGCGGGGATCAGCCCCCTCGACCAGCGCGCCCTCGATTACCGGGCCGCCGGACTCACCCCCGCCGACCTGGGCAGGCGGCTCGGCCCGCTCACGGTGCTGGACCATCTCCGACGGGGCAGCGCTCCCGCCTGGTGCGTCGCCCGGCTCACGCGCCAGCGCCGCGACGCCGCGAGCTGACCCCGGCCACGGCCGACCCCGGCTTCCCGGGTGTGCGGG
>NZ_KE387080.1:53837-57676 GCF_000430445.1 Saccharomonospora iraqiensis subsp. iraqiensis | reverse complement strand
GCGGTGCGACCCGCGGTGGTGCCCCCACCCGGCCGGCGACCGCCGCCCGCACCGCGGCCCGGTCCCCGGACTCCGACCGGGACACGGCAGGCGATCCGGACACGGCCACCGACGACGCGCTCGCCGAGTACAACCGGTACCTGGCCGAGCTCAACGCCCGCGAGCAGGAGAGGAACTGACGATGGTGAGCACGGAGAACCCGACGACGGCGGCGACCCCGGCCACGGACCTGCACGGGCCGCTGCAGCGCTTCCGGGTCGCCGCCTTCGTCACCGGCCTCGGCCTGCTCGGCCTCGTCGTGGTGATGGTGCTGCGCTACGGCTTCGGGATGGAGGAGCCCTCCGCGGTCTACTCGCCCATCCACGGGGTGATCTACATGGTCTACCTCGTGGTGGCCGTCGACCTCGCGCTCAAGGCGCGGTGGACGGTCAGGGGCACGCTCGGTGTGCTGCTCGCCGGGTGCGTGCCCCTGCTCTCCTTCGTCGCGGAACGGGCCGTTACCCGGCGTGTCCGGGCCGGGCGGAGAGTCTGACGCGCACCGAGTGCGGCGGCACCGTGCCGCCGCGGAGCGCGTCCGCGTCGATCGACACCGGTCGGTACCCCGCCCCGGGCAACCTGTCGATCATGGTTCCGACCGGGTCCTCGATCCGGTCGGGCCTGCCGGACAGGAACGCCCACTCGTGCTCGTCGGAGCCGTAGTAGACGGCGGTGCCGAACAGGCCGGTGAACCGGTCCCACGCCGTGATCAGCGTGTCGTTGCGCCACAGCGTCGGGCATCCGCCCTGCGCGGTGACGACCCCGCCCGGTTTCAGCCGCTCCGCGCAGCGGCGCAGGAAGTCCGCGCCGTACAGCCGGTTGTGCTGGGCGTCCGGGTCGAGGTTCTCGTCGGGCAGGTCGATCACGATCACGTCGTAGCGCTCGTGGGTGCCCGAGAGGAAGTTCCAGCCGTCGGTGTAGTGCATCCGCACCGGGCCCGTGCCGCGTTCGGCCTCCGCCAGCTCGGCGGGTGTGTAGCCGTACGGGAGGTGCTCGGCGCAGGCCCGCACGGCGGCCTCGTCGATGTCCACGTGATCGACCAGGTCGGCGCCCTGCTGCACGGCCATCTGGCAGACGACCCCTTCGCTGGACCCGATGACGAGCACGGAGCGCACCGTGTCGGCGAGCAGCATCGGCGGCACCATCAGGGCCTCGTGGTAGACGAGCTGGCTGGCCTCGGTGCTCTGTCGTTCGTCGTCGCAGAACAGCGTGAGCCCCTGCGCGGTGCGCCCGATCAGGACGTGCTGGTAGTCGGTGTGCGTGTCCAGGACGATCCCGTCGACGTCCCACACGCGGGTCATGCCTTCCCCGTACGGTTCGACGATCCGGGCCGCCATCAGGTCCCCGCCTCCGCGGGCTGACGGCCACGGTGGAACGTCGACATGGACACCGACCCGGTGCCGAGCGCGTCGGCCAGCAGGGTCACGGCACGTTCCGGATCGGCCCGTTCGCCGCAGGTGAACACGTCGACGAACACCGCGCCGATCTCGGGGTAGGTGTGAACCGACGCATGGGACTCGGCGAGCATCGCCAGGACGGTCACGCCTTGCGGCTCGAAGCGGTGGGCGATGACTTCGCACACCGTCGCGCCGGCGTCGGTCAGCGTGTTCGCCAAGGTGCTGCGCAGGAAAGTCTCGTCGTCGAGCAGCTGCGGCTCGATGTCCTCCAACTCGGCGAGGACGTGCTTGCCGGAGAACACGCCGACCGGAACGAACTCACTCGGCACTAGATCAGCCTCCCTTCAGAAATGCAGTACGTACGCAATGGCTCTATTCCGTTGAACGCGACCGACGAGTAACTTGCCGTGTACGCGCCCGTCGCGAGTATGTCGATCCGGTCGCCCTGTCGCAGCGACAGCGGCAGCCGGTATGGCGTTCGCTGGTAGAGCACGTCGTCACCATCGCACGTGGGTCCGGCGATGATCACAGGGCCGTCCGCGTCGGAGTGCTCGCCCACGACGTCGAACCGGTAGGCGATCGCCTCGTTCTCGGTCTCGGCCAGCCCGTTGTACCGGCCGATGTCGAGGTATACCCACCGATGTGGGTCCGCATCGGCCTTGCGGGACACCAGCACCACCTCGGAGCGGATCAGTCCGGCCTCCGCCACGACGGCACGACCGGGTTCGACGACCAGTTCGGGTTGTGTGTCCGGGAAGTGTGTGGCCAACGCCTCCCGGACGTCGGCGGCGTAGGACTCCACCGACGGCGCGGGGCCGGTGTACGCGACGCCGAAGCCCCCGCCCACGTTCAGCCGCCGGAGCCGGACACCGCGCTCGGCCGCCGAGGTGAACACCTTGGCGGCCGAGGAGATCGCGACGTCCCACGCGTTCGGGTCCAGCTGTTGTGAGCCGACGTGAAAGCTTACCCCCACGGGTCTCAGTCCCGCCGAGGCCGCGGCGACCAGCAGTTCCGCGGCGTGGTCGGGGTGGACGCCGAACTTGTGCCCGAACGGGGTGACCGAGTCGGGCCCGCCGTCGACGAGGATCCGCACCGACACCTCCGCCCCGGGCGCGTTCCGCGCGATGTTGTCGAGATCACCCCGGGCGTCGAAGGTGAATTCGGTGACACCGTGCGCGTGCGCCCGCGCGATGTCGGCCGGCTTCTTGACGGTGTTGCCGTAGGACAGTGTGTCCGGCCGTGCGCCCTCCCGCAGGCACAGGTCGATCTCGGCGGGACTGGCCACGTCGAACGCCGCTCCCTCCCGCACGAGCGCGCGCACCACGGCGGGCTCGGGATTGGCCTTCACGGCGTACTGCACCCGGCCCGGGGCGAACGCCGCGGCCATCGACCGGTACCGGGCGAGTACGGCGTCGACGTCGACGACCAGGCACGGGGTCGGCGGTTGCTGGGTGGTCAGGAAATCGCGAATCCGGTCAACCGTTGTCTCCACCCGTGCGAGGGTAGGTCGGTGCCGTCGGACGCGGCCGCCGGAGGAACCCGCCCCGGTCGGCGAGCGCGGACGGTGGTCGCCCGCCACCCGGCCCGGGAATGCCGGGCGGGAGGTTGCCACAAGATCGTGCATAGTTCGTCCGGCCCGTGTCACCCGCGAACCCCCCACCGTGCCCCGGGTAGGTGACCCGGTGCGCGGAGGTTGCTCTATGTGGGTGAGGCTTGACCCGTTTCGCCGGACGAGTGTCGTAATCGGACCGGCGTCCGTGCCCCCCGATCCGCCGCCGTACCGGGACGATGATCAGCAACGATCGTGTCGTCGCAGGTCAGGTGCCCCGTGTCGAGGAATCTCGACACGCGTCCGATTGGTGTAGGCTCTGTCCACCCTGACCGAGTCCCCCTGACGGAGTGCGCGGTGACACCGGCTCGTGGGCGACGGCCGGTCGGCGCGCCCCCGGGTCGCACGACGCCCGACGTGCCCGTCGGGGACGACGATTCGGTGCGAGAGCGGGACGTGAGGACACCGCGGCTCGACGGCACCGGCACCCGGCCGGAGGCATCGACCGTGGCGGGCAGACCGGAGGAGGAGTCACCTTCGTGAAGGTTGCGTCGGATGGCCGAGTGCCCGTGGGGCGGCTCCTCGGGGAGGAACCGCCCCGGTCCCGGTGGCGCGCGGTGCTGCGGTGGCGCGACTGGAGTCTTCCGGTCAAGCTCGGGGCCGTCACGCTCATCCCGATCCTCATCGCGCTGGTGCTCGGCGGGGTCACGCTGGTCGACCGCATCGCGCACGCCGACCGCGCCGACCGCCAGGACCGGCTCGCCGAGACGGGCGTCCACGTCCGCTCCCTGCTCGACGCCCTGCAGCGGGAACGGACGCGCACCGCCGAGGCCCTCACCGCGGGCGACGGCGTCGAC
>NZ_KE387080.1:43724-53737 GCF_000430445.1 Saccharomonospora iraqiensis subsp. iraqiensis | reverse complement strand
CCGGCCGGACGTGCCGGGTGCCGGTGGTCCCGCGGGCGGGAACGGCCGGCACAGCGTCGACCGGGCGTCCGGGCCCGATCCCGCGGAGACGACCGAGATCGTGCCCGGCGGAGCCGGTGGTGGAGGCGTGGGTGCGCGTGCGCACGCGGGCTCGTTGTTCGCCGACCCGACCGGGGACCGACCCGGTCCCGACCACCCGGTGGACGGGACCTCCCCGCTCGACGAGCGGTGGCGGACCGCGCGGGAGGTGACCGAGGCGCAGCCGACGAGCTACACCTCCGCGGGGCTGCCCCGGCGGAACCGGGGTGAGCAGCTCGTTCCCGGCAGCGCGGCCTCCGGGGAGTCGGAGGGGAACCGTTCCCGGTTGGCGCGGGACCCTGCCGACGTGCGCGGGCGACTGAACAGCTTCCAGCAGGGCGTCCGGCGCGGCAGGCACGCCGGCACCGTGACGACCGATCTGCCAGACGAGAGAGTGGAGGGTGAATGACCACCTCGGACCGGGCTCAGCAGGCTCAACCCCACCAGAACCAGTTCGGTTGGCTGGTCGACGACTTCGCCGAGCGGGTACCGGGTGTCGCGCACGCCGTGGTGGTGTCCGCGGACGGTCTCCTGCTCACCGCGTCCCGCCGGCTCCCGGCCGACCGGGCGGACCAGCTCGCGGCCGTGGCGTCCGGGCTGGTCAGTCTGACCCAGGGCGCGGCCCGGTGCTTCGAGGCCGGGGCCGTCACGGAGACGGTCGTGGAGATGGAACTGGGCATCATGGTGCTCATGTCGATCAGTGACGGCTCGTGCCTGGCGGTGCTGGCCGCGCCGACCTGTGACATCGGGCAGGTGGCCTACGAGATGACGCTCCTGGTGGAGCGGGTCGGGCAGATCCTCACCCCGGAGCTGCGGGCCCGCCTGCAGGGCGCACGGATCGGCGAACCGGTGGGTTGATCCGCCGATGACCGGACCGGAACACGATTCCGGCGACGGGGGCGCCGGTTCCCGGGACAGCGCCGGGAAGCGGAACACCGACGGCACCGACGGCACCGCGGGGAGGGAAACCGGCGGTGGGTGGGCGGAGTGGGCGCGTTTCCGTCTGGACGGTGACGCGGACATCGACACCGATCAGGGGGTGGAGCCGGACTCCACTCCTGCCGACCCCGGGACCGAGGAGGTGGACACCCACGAGCCCGGCGCACCCGGCGCCGGGCGGCATCGGGGGCGACCAGGCACACACGGCGTTCCGGACCCGCGCGGCCCGGACTCGGACGCAGAGGAGCAGGTTGTGGCAGCGGAAGCCGTCCCGGTGCAGTCGGCGGTGTGGCCCGGAGCGCACTCCGCGGCAGCACCCCCGCCGGAGTACCCGGAGGACACCGGGGATACGGGGTTCGTCCGGCCCTACGCCATCACCGGGGGCCGGACCAGGGCGAACCACCATCTCGAGCTGGAGACTCTGGTCTCGACCAGAACGGCGGGACTACTGGCGGTGCCCGACCAGATCGAGCATCAACTGATCATGGAACAATGTCGTACTCCACAATCGGTGGCCGAGATCGCCTCGGCTTTGGGGATGCCACTGGGTGTGGCGCGGGTACTGATCAGTGACGCGGCGGACGCCGGACTGGTCACCGTGCACCGGACGGTCTCGGGCGACGAGGGTGCCGAGGCGCACTTGCAGTTGATGGAAAGGGTGTTGAGTGGACTCCGCCGGCTTTGAGGCACCGCGCGAGACCGCGTCGAAGACGATGACGTCCGCCAAGATCGTGGTGGCGGGCGGCTTCGGCGCGGGCAAGACGACGTTCGTCGGCTCGGTGTCCGAAATCGTGCCGTTGACGACCGAGGCGATGATGACCGACGCGAGTGCCGGTATCGACGACCTCGAGGCGACGCCGGGCAAGGCGACGACGACCGTGGCGATGGACTTCGGCCGGGTGTCGTTGGACGAGGACCTGATCCTCTACCTGTTCGGTACGCCGGGCCAGCAGCGGTTCTGGTTCATGTGGGACGACCTGGTGCGCGGCGCGATCGGCGCGGTGGTGATGGCCGACACCCGCAGGCTCGCCGACTCGTTCGCTCCCGTGGACTTCTTCGAGGACCGGGGCCTGCCCTACATCGTCGGCGTCAACACGTTCGACGGCGTGCTGCACCACAGCCTGGACGACGTGCGGGAGGCGCTGTCCATCGATCCCGCCGTCCCGATCGTGCGCTGTGACGCCCGGGACCGGGAGTCCACCAAGCAGACGCTCATCACGCTGGTGGAGTACGCGATGCGGCAGTGGATCGCGTTGCGCGCGGCCAACAACGCCTCGTGACCGTCCGGTGACGGCTGAATCGGTTCCGACGGTGTGGCGCGCTTCACGTGTCGCCCTCCGTTCCCGAAAAGTAGGAAGTCCAAGTATTTTGGGGTCATGACCTCCGATCTGCACCGGCCCGAGCACCCGGTCCGTTTCGTGACCGCGGCGAGCCTGTTCGACGGCCACGACGCCTCGATCAACATCATGCGGCGCATCCTCCAGTCGCAGGGTGCCGAGGTGGTGCACCTCGGCCACAACCGGTCGGTCGAGGAGGTGGTGACCGCCGCGATCTCCGAGGACGTCCAGGGCGTGGCGATCAGCGCCTACCAGGGCGGGCACGTCGAGTACTTCTCCTACCTCGTGCAGCTGCTGGCCGAACGGGGCGCGGGGCACGTACGGGTGTTCGGTGGCGGGGGCGGCGTCATCGTCCGCGAGGAGATCGAGCTGCTGCACTCCCGCGGGGTCGCGCGCATCTTCTCCCCGGACGACGGCCTGGAACTGGGGCTGCCCGGGATGATCAACACGATGGTCCGGGACTGTGACGTCGACCTGACGCAGAGTTCCCCGGGGCGGGTGGACGACCTGCTCGCCGGCGACATGCCGACGCTGGCGCGGGCCCTCACCCATCTCCAGCAGGACACCCTGCCCGCCGACTGGCGGGAGGCGATCCGGGAGGCGGCCGCGGCCCGCACCGTGCCCGTGCTCGGGATCACCGGCACGGGCGGATCGGGCAAGTCGTCGCTGACCGACGAACTGATCCGCCGCTTCCGGGTGGACCAGGAGGACAAGCTGCGGATCGCCGTGCTGGCCGTGGACCCCACGCGGCGCCGCGGCGGCGGTGCCCTGCTCGGCGACCGCATCCGGATGAACAGCCTGGACGGCGACCGGGTGTTCTTCCGGTCGCTGGCCACCCGCACGGCGGGTGCGGAGGTGCCGACCGGCCTCGACGAGGCGGTCACCGCCTGCAAGGCCGCTGGCTACGACCTGGTCGTGGTGGAAACGCCCGGTATCGGGCAGGGGGACGCGGGCATCGTCGACCACGTCGATCACGCGCTCTACGTCATGACGCCCGAGTTCGGCGCCGCGTCCCAGCTCGAGAAGATCGACATGCTGGACTTCGCCGACGTCGTCGCGATCAACAAGTTCGAGCGGCGGGGTGCGGAGGACGCCCGGCGGGACGTCGCGCGGCAGATGGTCCGCAACCGCGAGGCGTTCGGTGCCGCCCCGGAGGACATGCCGGTGTTCGGTACGAGCGCGGCGAAGTTCCACGACGACGGGGTCACGGCCCTGTACCAGCACCTGCGCGACCTGTTGGCCGGGGACGGCCTGTCGGTCTCCGCGGGGACCCTGCCCCGCGTCGAGGGGAAGGTCCCGGCCGACACCACCGTCGTGATCCCGGGTCACCGCACGCGCTATCTCGCCGACATCGCCGGGACGGTGCGCGACTACCACCGCCGCACGACGGAGCAGGCCGAGGCGCTGCGCCACCGGGACCATCTGGCCGCGGCCCGGGAGGCACTGGCCGCCGAGGGGGCGGACACCGGTGAGCTCGACCGGCTGCTCGCCCGCGCCGACGACGCCGTGGACGCCGACACCACCGGGACGCTGACGCACTACGACGAGCTGGCCGAGTCCTACCGGGGCGAGGAGCTGGTCTTCACCGTCCGCGACCGGGAGATCCACACGGAGCTGTGGCGGGAGACCCTGTCCGGCAGCCGGGTGCCGCGGGTGGCGCTGCCGCGCTACACCGACCGTGGCGAGCTGCTGTCGTTCCTGCGCCGCGAACACCTGCCCGGGTACTTCCCGTACACCGCGGGCGTGTTCCCGTTCAAGCGCGAGGGGGAGGACCCGGCGCGGATGTTCGCCGGGGAGGGCGACGCCTTCCGCACCAACCGGCGGTTCAAGTACCTCTCGTCCGACTCCGAGGCCAAACGGCTGTCCACCGCGTTCGACTCGGTGACGCTGTACGGGTCGGACCCGGACACCCGGCCGGACATCCACGGCAAGATCGGCACCTCCGGCGTGTCGATCGCGACGCTGGACGACATGAAGGCCCTCTACGACGGGTTCGACCTCACCGCGCCCACCACGTCGGTGTCCATGACGATCAACGGCCCGGCACCGACGATCCTGGCGTTCTTCCTCAACACCGCGATCGACCAGCGCCGGGACGCCTTCCGCGCCGAGCACGGCCGGGAGCCCACCGACGCCGAGGACGCCGAGATCCGCGCCTGGACCCTGCGCCAGGTCCGGGGCACGGTGCAGGCCGACATCCTCAAGGAGGACCAGGGGCAGAACACCTGCATCTTCTCCACCGAGTTCTCCCTGCGGATGATGTCGGACATCCAGGAGTGGTTCATCGCCAACGACGTCCGCAACTTCTACTCGGTGTCGATCTCCGGGTACCACATCGCGGAGGCCGGGGCGAACCCGATCACGCAGCTCGCGTTCACGCTGGCGAACGGGTTCACGTACGTGGAGTCCTACCTCGCGCGGGGTATGGACATCGACGACTTCGCGCCCAACCTGTCGTTCTTCTTCTCGAACGGGATGGACGCCGAGTACTCGGTGCTGGGCCGGGTCGCCCGCCGGATCTGGGCGGTGGCGATGCGCGAGCGCTACGGGGCGAACGAGCGCTCGCAGAAGCTGAAGTACCACATCCAGACCTCCGGGCGGTCGCTGCACGCCCAGGAGATGAGCTTCAACGACATCCGCACCACCCTGCAGGCCCTGTGCGCGCTGTACGACAACGCGAACTCCCTGCACACCAACGCCTACGACGAGGCGATCACGACGCCGACGGAGAGTTCGGTGCGCCGGGCGCTGGCCATCCAGATGATCATCAACAAGGAGTGGGGCCTGGCGAAGAACGAGAACCCGCTGCAGGGCTCGTTCATCATCGACGAGCTCACCGACCTCGTGGAGGAGGCGGTGCTGGCCGAGTTCGAGCGGATCACCGAGCGCGGCGGCGTGCTCGGCGCGATGGAGACGGGCTACCAGCGCGGCAAGATCCAGGACGAGTCGATGGCCTACGAGCGGCTCAAGCACAGCGGCGACCTGCCGATCGTCGGGGTGAACACGTTCCGCAACCCGGACCCCGAGCAGGACGAGGTCGAGGTGGAGCTGGCGCGGGCCACCGACGAGCAGAAGCAGTCCCAGCTCGACCGGCTGGCCGAGTTCCACCGCCGGAACGAGGCCGAGGCGCAGCAGGCGCTGGCGGACCTGCGGCGGGCGGCGCAGCGCGGGGAGAACGTGTTCGCCGTGCTGATGGACGCCGCCCGGGTGTGCTCGCTGGGCCAGATCACCCGCGCCTTCTTCGAGGTCGGCGGCCAGTACCGCCGCAACGTCTGACCCACCCCACCCGCGAGTCGCCACCCCGAACCCGCGAGTCGACGCTCCGGGACCGCGAGTCGACGCTCGAGGAACCGCGGGTCGTCACTTCACACCAGTCGGCGCTCCGGGACCGCGAGTTTGCGTCCGGTGTACGAAGGGTACTCTTGATCACCGCCACTCCCGGACCGGAGCGGGGTGTCGACTCGCCGTCCGGGGGTGACGACTCGCAGACACCTGGCGTCAACTCGCGGTCCGGAAGGGGCGACTCGCGTGAAGTTCGGGGTTTCCACGTTCGTCACCGACGAAGGTATCCGTCCGGCGGCGCTCGGCCGGGCGCTGGAGGAGCGGGGGTTCGACTCCCTGCTGGTGGCCGAGCACTCACACATCCCGACCAGCCGGGAGACGCCGTACCCGGGTGGGGGTGACCTGCCCCGGGAGTACTACCGCACGCTGGACCCGTTCGTGTCGCTGACCGCCGCGGCCACCGCGACGACCGACCTGCTCGTGGCCACCGGGGTCGCCCTGCTGGTCCAGCGCGACGTGCTGCACACGGCCAACGAGGTGGCGAGCCTGGACCTGGTGTCCGGCGGGCGGTTCCTGTTCGGCGTGGGCGTCGGCTGGAACCGCGAGGAGATGCGCCACCACGGCACCGACCCCCGCACGCGGGGTGCCCTGCTGAACGAGCAGCTGCAGGCACTGACCCGGATCTGGACCACCGACGAGGCGGAGTTCCACGGCGAGTACGTCGACTTCGACCCGGTCAACCTGTGGCCCAAGCCCGTCCGGACACCGCACCCCCCGATCTACGTCGGGGGTGAGAGCGCCGCGGCCGAGAACCGGCTCGCGCTGTACGGGGACGCCTGGATGCCGCGCGGGCACACCTCGCCGGAGCACATCCGGGAGGTGCGCGGGCGACTGGCCGAGCGGGGCAGGCCGGACGTGCCGGTGACCATCTTCGCCGCCGACCCGCAGCGCGCTCCGATCACGGAGTGGGCCGAGGCGGGCGTGGAGCGTGTCACGTTCTTCCTGCCCACCCTGCCCGAGCGCGAGACACTGGCGACACTCGACGACCTGGCCGAGGTGGCGCGCCGCCACGCCGGGTAGCCGGGTCGCGGAGGACCGCGAGGGACGAACGAGGCGCGCCCGCGAGCGAGCGGGCGGGGTTGGAGAACGACGTGGCAGACGTGCAGATCGGGATCGCGGCGGCGTTGGAGCAGTTCGCCCCCCGGGAGTCCGTGGACCTCGCCGCACTGGCGGAGCGGCACGGCTTCTCCGGGCAGATGGCGGCCGACCACTTCCAGCCGTGGGTGCCCGCCCAGGGGGAGGCGTCGTTCGTCTGGAGTGTGCTGGCCTCGCTGGCCGAGAACACCACCGGCGACCTCGGCCCGGGCGTGACCTGCCCGTCGTTCCGCCAGCACCCGGCGATGGTGGCGCAGGCCGCCGCGACCCTGGAGGCCACCTACCCTGGGCGCACCTGGCTGGGCATCGGGTCGGGGGAGGCGCTCAACGAGCACATGTTCGGCGCCTACTGGCCCGAGGCCCCCGAACGGGTCCGCCGGATGCTGGAGGCGCTGGAGATCATCAAGAAGCTGTTCGGCGGCACCGATGTCAAGCACAACGGCGAGTTCTTCAAGCTGCACAACACCCGGCTGTGGACGATGCCGGATCCCGCGCCGCCGGTGTACATCGCCGCGGCCGGCCCGTACACCTCCCGCAAGACGGGCGAGCTCGCCGACGGCCTGATCACGCCGGGCGCGTCGCTGGACAAGCTCGCCGGGATCGTGGAGAACTTCGCGAAGGGCGCCCGCAAGGCGGGCAAGGACCCGGACGCGATGCCGAAGCTGCTCCAGGTGCACCTGTCCTGGGCGGCCACCGACGAACAGGCGTGGGCCAACGCGCTGGAGCAGTGGCCGAACGGGGGGATGAAGTTCCCGAAGGCCGACATCCGGTCGCCGTTCGACTTCGAGCAGATGGCCAAGCTGGTGCGCCGGGAGGATTTCGAGGGCCGGATGGTCGTCTCGTCCGATCCGGACGAGCACCGGCAGGCACTGCAACGCTACATCGACGCCGGCTTCACCCGGATCTACCTGCACAACGTGGGCCGCAACCAACAGGAGTGGATGGAGGTCTTCGGCCGCGAGGTCCTGCCGAAGCTCACCGCCTGAGCCCACTCACCCGGGCGGGTGTGGCCGTGAAGGACTCCCTGCCTGCGTCCCACGCAGTGAAGGAGGCCCTCACTGCGTCCCACGCAGGGAAGGAGTCCTTCACGGTCACTTCTCCAGCAGCAGGCGGACGGAGAGTTCGAGGCGGTTGGCGACGTCGGTGGCGGAGGCGCGGCGGGTGACCCAGGCGACGAGGTTGGCCATCCACACGTCGGCGACGACGTGGAAGACGTCCCGGTCGGCCTCGGTGGGTTCGGCGATGCCCATCGCCGTGGCGAACATCTCCTCGAGCAGCCGCCCGACGCGTTCCACCTCGGCCGCGGCGGTGGTGTCGGCGAACATGAACGCCCGCACCATCGCCTCGGTGAGCTGCGGGTCGCGCTGCAGCGCACGGGTGTTGCGGCCGAGCACGTACAACACCCGCTCGACCGGGGTGTCCCCGGGGATCGGCCCGCGGCCCAGTCTGTCCTGGGCCCGTTCGAACTCCCGGGCCAGACTCGACACCAGCAGGTGCACCTTGGACGGGAAGTACCGGTAGAGGGTGCCCAGCGCCACGTCGGCGCGCTCGGCCACGGTGCGCATCTGTACGGCGTCGTACCCGCCCTTGGACGCCAACGTGAGCGTGGCGTCCAGGATGCGTCTGCGGCGGTCGCGTTGCGCCGCGGACCCGAGTTCCTCGCCGCCGTCCAGCGGGTTGAGCGTGGTGCGCCCCTTACCCTGCCCCGACGTCCTGGGCTTGCCTGCCATCCGGCACTCTCCTGGTAAGAACGTGTTTCACTGCCTGTTCGGGCGTGCACCAGAGTAATTCATCAGGTCGCCGAGCGTTGGGGCGAGCTGAAAAGTGAAACACGTTCTCTTTTGAGGGGAGTCCGTCAGCCGGTGGTGTGCAGCACCGCGTCCGACAGCGCGGGCGCCTCGTCGCGCTCGACGACCGTCGCGGTGACGAGCAGTCTCCCGCCGTCCCGCCAGACCCGCGTGCGCAGCGTCTCGCCGGGGAGCACGATACCGGCGAACTTCGCCGACCACGACCGCACCCTGGTGACGTCGGCGTCGAGCACGGCGTCGGTGACGGCCTTCGCCACGACGCCGTAGGTGCACAGACCGTGCAGGATCGGTGCGTCGAACCCGGCCGCGCGCGCGAACTCCGGGTCGGCGTGCAGCGGGTTGCGGTCGCCGCAGAGCCGGTAGAGCAGCGCCTGCTGGGGCAGCGTCGGCGTGTCGACCACGACGTCGGGCGCACGGTCGGGCAGCTCCACCCGGTCGGAGGCGCCACGCTCACCGCCGAACCCGCCCTCGCCCCGGGCGAAGATGCTCGACCGCGCCGTCCACAACGGATCGCCCGCGGCGTCGGCGACCGTGGTCTCCTGCACGATCACCGCGGCCTTGCCCTTGTCGAGGACGTCGGCGATCCGGGAGCGCGCCACGGCCTCGCCCGCGGTGGGCAGCGGACGGTGCACCTCGACGCTCTGCGTGCCGTGCACGACCTTCGCGAGGTCGATGTCCACGCCGGGGAACGACACGGCCGGGGGTTCGGAGGCGTGGAAGTTCTCCGCGACCGTCGCGAAGGTGGGCAGCACCCGCAGGTCGTCCTCGTAGGCGTAGCGGAGCTCGCGGTCGTCCGTGGGGTCGGCGCCCGCACCGAGCGCGAGGTGGTAGAGCAGCACGTCGGAGGAGGTCCAGGAGAAGGAGCTCCGTCCGAGGTCGGCTCCGACGGCGACTTCCGGGTCGATGGGCATGGGTGTCTCCTTGTCGTGATGCGGGCCCGTGACGGGCTCGCTCGTCGTGCGTGCGGGCCCGTCACGGTGCCCGCTCGTCGTGGGTGCGGGCCCGTCCTGGTGCGGGCCCGGTGCGGGGGCGGGACGGTCACTCGTAGCTGACCGACACCTCGTCGGTGACCGGCAGCGCCTGGCACGCCAGGACGAGCCCGTCGGCGAGGTCCTCGGCGTCGAGCACCTCGTTGACGGGCATGGTGACCTCACCGGACACCACCCGGCAGGCGCAGGCGCTGCACCGCCCCTCCCGGCAGGAGTACGGCGCGTCCAGACCGGAGTCGAGCAGGTGGTCCAGCAGTCGCCGGTCCCGTGGCCAGCCGGACGTGTGTTCGGTGCCGTCCAGCGTCACCGTGAGCGCCACCGGCTCCGGCCCGGGTTCCGCCGTCGGCGCCGGTTCCGCCCCGGTTTCCGCACCGTTCGCCTCCCCGGCCGCCGGCCCGGGGTCCGGACCGGGTGCCGGGGCGGGG
>NZ_KE387080.1:41476-43624 GCF_000430445.1 Saccharomonospora iraqiensis subsp. iraqiensis | reverse complement strand
GGCCGCCCTTCTCCACCGGCTCGGGCGGGCTGACCCGCAGGGTCGGCGGTGTCGCGTCCACCCGGAAGGCGATCTCGACGGGGTCGGTGCCGAAGAGCGCGGCGTCGGACGGGGGCGTGACCCGCAGCGTGTGCCTGCCTTCGCCGAGCCGCTCCGGGTCCGGCCGGAGCGCGTCGCCGCCGGTGCGGGTCCGCATCGGCTTCCCGTCGAGGGTCACGGCGAGCCCGTCGAGGCCGTGCCGTGAAGTGATCCGCGCCGCCCGGAGCGTCTCGGGCGAGACGGTGTCCCCCGCGGTGATCCCCTCCACCACCGCGTCCGGGCGGTCGGACACCACCGAGGGGACGACCACCGCGGCCGCGATCGCGGTCCCCGCGGCGATCAGCAGAACGGTCCATCGTGGACGTAACCGGAAACGGGCCATCGGTTCCTCCGGGACGCGGACGGTCGGATGCTCGGCCGGTTACCCGGCACTGTCGACACCGGACACTGAGTGACGGTGATTGTGCCCGGTCGGGTGAGTGGGCTCGGTACCCGGGGCGGGTCTGGCCTACGGTGCCGGGCATGTCTCTGCGAGGAATGGTCACCGCCACGGCCGCGGTGTCGGCGGTCGTGGTCGTGGCCGGGTGCAGCACCCCGGACGCACCGTCGGCGGACACCCGGCCCAGCCACCGGTCCGCCCCGGCCACCGCGGACACGGCACCCGCGACCGGATCGTCCGAACCCACCGCGGACCCCGAGGAGGTGGGAGCCAACGAACTCGGACTCGTCCCGGTGCTGATGTACCACCGCCTCGTCGACGAGCCCGACTCGGTCTACGACCGCACCCCGGAGGCGTTCCGGGCGGAGCTGCGGCGGCTGGCCGAGGAGGGCTACGTGCCGGTGACCACCGCCGAATTCGCCTCGGGTGAGCTGGACCTGCCCGCGGGGGCGCACCCGGTGGTCCTGACCTTCGACGACGGCGACCCCAGCACCGTGCGGGTCACCCCGGACGGCGAGCCCGTGGAGGGCACGGCCGTGCGGATCCTCACCGAGGTCGCCGAGGAGTACCCGGACTTCCGCGCCACCGCGAGCGTGTACGTCAACGCCGACCCGTTCGGCGGCGGCGCGGCGGGCGAGCGGGCGCTGCGGTGGCTGCACGAGAACGGGTTCGAGGTCGGCAATCACACCCATGCCCACACCAACCTCTCCACCGTGGGTCGCGAATCCGCCGAGGATGCCATCGCCGAGGGGCACGAGTCCATCCGTGCGGCCCTGCCCGACCACGAGCCGACCACGCTCGCCCTGCCGTTCGGGGCGCGGCCGGACCCGGCGGAGCTGGCGTTGCGCGGCGACGGGTACGACTACGACGCCGTGCTGCTGGTCGGGGCCAATCCGGCGCCGTCGCCGTTCGCGGAGAACTTCGACCCCGCGGGGGTGCCGCGGATCCGGTCGCAGGGCTCCGACGGCTCCGGCGCCGAGTTCGGGTCCACCGCCTGGCTCGACAAACTCGCCGACAACCCGGACCTGCGCTACACCTCCGACGGCGATCCCTCCCGGATCTCCTACCCGGCGGGCACGGACACCCCGGCCGCCGAGTTCGCCGAGGCCGCGCAGCCGTACTGACCCCCGGCTGCCACGTCCGCTGCCGCCACCGGTCCCGGTGCGGCGGCACCGGTTCGCCCGGACGGGTGGTCACGCTTTGCGTCGCCGCGTGTGCGGGTAGCTACCGGTGGAGGCCGACGTGGAGGAGACGATGAGCGGAACAACCGGGAGACCGGCCACGACCACGGTGGCGGTGGTGGGGGTCCTGCTGTCGACGGGCGCGCTCGCCCTCGCCTACGCGCTCACGGGCGCGGGGGTCGGCGTGTTCGGCCTGCTGGGTCTGTTCGGGCTGGTGGGCTGCGTGCGCAACCCGCGCCGCCGGGTCGTCGCGGACCCGCTCGCGCGGTATCCGGTGATGGAGGGGGCCGGACCGGCACGGCACCGGCGTGGACACCGGACCACCTCCGGGATCCACTTCTCCGGGCAGGCGCCCGGGAAGGACGCGTTCACCGGCGCCGCGTACGCGAACCTGCTGTCGCACGCCCCGCAGGCGGGGATCCCGCACCCGAGAGCGTCCGAGCCGGACGGTCACGCCGCCGGGGGAGCCGCTCCGGGCGCGCCGGGCCG
>NZ_KE387080.1:35483-41376 GCF_000430445.1 Saccharomonospora iraqiensis subsp. iraqiensis | reverse complement strand
CCGGGGCGGGGGCCGGTGCCCCGGCCCGCCCGGCCGGCACGGCGTCGGCGAACGGGTCACCGCCGAGGGAGACGAACTTCTCCACGTGCCGGCGCGAGCGTGGCACGTCCAGCGCGGTGAGCGCGGTGGTGGCGGCCTTCATGAACGGCCGCGGCCCGCACACGAACGCCTCCCGGTCGGCGTACGGCGCGGCCCACGTGCGCAGTGCCTCCGCGGTGGGCAGGCCCTGCAGCGACTCCAGCCAGTGCGACACGGTCAGCCGGTCGGGGTGGTCGGCGACCAGTTCCCGCAGCGCACGCGCGAAGATCACGGAGTGTTCGTCCCGGTTGGCGTAGCACAGCGCCAGACGTCCGCGGCCGCGCGCCAGCACCGCCCGCACGAGGGACATCACCGGGGTGATGCCGCTGCCCGCCGCGAACAGCACGAGGTCGTCGTCCAGTGAGGACGGTGTGAAGTTCCCGGTCGGGTCGAGGACCTCCAGCTCGGTCCCGGGCTCCACGTGGTCGCACAGCCAGTTGCTGGCGTAGCCGTCCCCGTCCCGCTTGACCGTCACCTGCGGCGGCGCGCCCAGCCCGGGTGCGCTGGACAGGGAGTAGCAGCGGGCCACGGGGCCGCGCCCGTCGCCCGGGACCCGCACGGTGAGGAACTGGCCGGGCCGGTAGTCCAGGTCGTCGGCGTCGAACACGAACGACCGCGCCGCGTCGGTCTCGTCGATCACCTCGGACACCCGCAGGATCCGGGACACGGGTGCGTTCACGACTCCGCGCCCCCTCCGCTCGCCCCGGCGCGTCCGCCGGTGGGCTCCGGTGCGGCGGCCAGGTGGCGCGCGGCGCGGTAGCCGAACACCATCGCCGGGCCGATGGTCGCCCCGGGGCCCGCGTAGGTCCGGCCCATGACGGCGGCGCTCGTGTTGCCCGCGGCGTAGAGGCCGTCGATCACGGTCCCGTTGCCGCGCAGCACCCGGCCGTGCACGTCGGTACGCAGCCCGCCCTTCGTGCCCAGATCGCCCGGCACGATCCGCACCGCGTGGAACGGCGCCACGTCGAGCGGCCCCAGACTCGGGTTCGGCCGGTTGCGCGGATCGCCGTAGTAGTGGTCGTAGGCACTGCGGCCGCGGCCGAAGTCGGCGTCCTCGCCCACGCGGGCGAAGCCGTTGAACCGCTCGACCGTGGCGGACAGCGCGTCCGCGGGAACACCGATCCGCTCGGCCAACTCGGGGAGGGTGTCGGCCTTGGCCGCCACCCCGGTCTTGTACCAGCGGCCCGGGAACCGCTGCCGCGGGCCGAGCCCGGTGAACATGTACCGGTTGCGGTAGCGCTGGTCGAACACCAGCCAGGTCGGGATGTTCTCCGCCGGGCCGTCGCCCTCCCCGTACATCGCGTGCACGGTCTCCACGTACGGGGCGGACTCGTTGACGAACCGTTCGCCCCGGTCGTTGACCAGCAGGCACCCCGGGCGCGAGCGCTCGGCGAGTGCGAACCACGGCCCGCCGGGCAGCGGGATCGTCGGCCCCCACCAGGCCTCGTCCATCAGGTCGACGTCCGCGCCGAGGGCCGTCGCCGCGCGGATCCCGTCCCCGGTGTTGGCCTTCGCACCGACCGTCCACTCCGTGCCGATCGGTTCCCGCTGGTGCCGCCTGCGCAGCTGCTCGTCGTGTTCGAAGCCACCGGACCCGAGTATCACCCCGCGCCGTGCGCGGAGGACGACCCGCTGCCCGCCGCGTTCGACCACGACGCCGGTGACCGTGTCGTCCTCGGTGTGCAGGTCCACCATCGGGGTGGACAGCCGGACGGGCACGCCGCTGCGGGCCAGGCCCGCGCGCAGCCCCGCGGCCAGTGCCTGGCCCATGGACAGCAGCCGCCGTCCCCGGAGCCTGCCCGCCAGCCACCGGGCCCCGAGCCGCAGCAGGTGCCAGGTGCCCCGGGGGTGGCGGGCGAGCAGGCTCAGCCACCGGAAGTCCGCCTGGGTCAGCGGCACCCCGAGGGGCGGGGCGCTGTAGGGGGGTTCGAGGTTTTCGATCTCGTCACCGAGGACGGTGGCGTCGAACGGCTCGGGCTCCACCGACCGGCCGCCGGGCCGTCCGCCCGGGGCCTCCGGGTGGTAGTCGGAGTAGCCGGGCACCCAGCGCAGCCGCAGCGGGGTGTGCCGCTGGACGAAGGAGACCACCTCGGGGCCGGTGTCCAGATAGGCGCTGCGCCGTTCGGGGGAGACGACGTCGCCCACGATCGAGGCCAGGTAGCGCTCGGCGTCGGCCGGGGTGTCGGAGACGCCGGCGGCCTGCAGGGTCTCGTTGTTCGGGATCCACACCCCGCCGCCGGAGCGGGCGGTGGAACCACCGAAGTGCGCGGCCTTCTCGACCACCACCGCCGACAGCCCCTCGTGCGCGGCGGCCAGCGCCGCCGTCATCCCCGCCGCGCCGCTGCCCACCACGACGACGTCGAACTCGGTGGCCCCGGACCCGCCCTCGGATCCGGCCTCGGATCCGGCCGTGGTGCCGGTGTCGGCGGCCGCGTGGTCGTGGGTCATCGGACCTCCTTCTCGGGAACACGGTGCCGGGTTCCGCCCTGCGGCCGGCGTCCCGGGACCGTCCTACGAGAACATGTTCCATGCGGAGGGTAGGCCGCCGGTCCCAGCGAGTGGAATCCGGAGTCGCGGCACTGTGAGTGGTTTCTCCATGGTGGGGCCGGGATGACAAGAACGAGAACATGTTCTAGTCTCAGGCGGCGTTGTACCAGTCCAACCCGGTAGGAACGAGGCACAGATGAGCGAGGGCACCGACGCGGTGATCGCCGGGATCGAGGAGCTGCTGCCGGCTCTGCGCGACCGTGCGCAGGAGGCCGAGGACGCGCGGCGCGTCCCGGAAGAGTCGATCAAGGCCCTGGCCGATGTCGGCTTCTTCAAACTCCTGCAACCCGCCCGGTACGGCGGCTATGAGGCCGACCCGGTGACCTTCTACACGGCGGTCCGGTCACTCGCGAGCGCGTGCGGGTCCACCGGCTGGGTCGCCTCCATCCTCGGCGTGCACCCCTGGCACCTCGGCCTGTTCGACGACCGCGCCCAGCAGGACGTGTGGGGTTCGGACACCGGAACCCTGGTCTCGTCGTCGTACGCACCGATGGGTAAGGCGACGGTCGTCGACGGCGGTTACCGGCTGTCCGGCAAGTGGAGCTTCTCCTCCGGCTGCGACCACGCCACGTGGGTGCTGCTCGGCGCGCCCGCGTTCACCGCGGACGGCGACCCGGTCGACTTCTGCACCTACCTCGTCCCGATCTCCGACTACACGATCGAGGACGTGTGGGACACCGTGGGCCTGCGCGGCACCGGCAGCAACGACATCGTCGTCGACGACGTGTTCGTGCCCGCCCACCGCGTGCTCAGCTTCGTGGCGACGTCGAAGTGCCGGACCCCCGGCCAGGAGGTGAACACCGGCCCGCTGTACCGGCTGCCGTACGGGTCGGTGCACCCGAGCACCATCACCGCGCCGATCATCGGCATGGCGCAGGGCGCCTACGACGCGCACGTGGCCTACCAGCGCGAGCGGGTGCGCGCCTCGTACATGGGTGAGCAGTCCAAGGAGGACCCGTTCGCCAAGGTCCGGATCGCCGAGGCGGCCAGTGAGATCGACGCGGCGTGGCTGCAGCTCACGCACAACATCGACGAGCTGTACCAGCTGGCCCGCCGCGGCGAGAAGCTGCCGTTCGACACCCGGCTGCGGGTGCGCCGCGACCAGGTGCGCGGCACCGAGCGCGCCATCGCCGCGATCGACCGGCTCTTCGAGAACTCCGGGGGTCGTGCGCTGCGCGCGGGCACCCCGATCCAGCGCTTCTGGCGTGACGCGCACGCGGGCCGGGTGCACGCGGCCAACGACGCCGAGCGGGCGTACCAGATGTTCGGCACCGGCACGTTCGGCCAGACCGTGGAGAACGCCATGGTCTGACCGGAGTCCGACGCCCCGGTCCGCCCCGGACCGGACGACCGACCCACCCACGAGACGAACGGATGACGCACATGGGTATTCGCTCCCTGGGCTACCTCCGCATCGAGGCCACCGACATGGCGGCCTGGCGCGAGTACGGGCTGAAGGTGCTCGGCATGGTCGAGGGCTCCGGTGACGACCCGGACGCCCTGTACTTCCGGATGGACGAGTTCCCCGCGCGGCTGGTGATCGTGCCGGGGGAGACCGACCGGCTGGCGCAGGCCGGGTGGGAGGTCGCCCACGCCGCCGAGCTGGACGGGATCCGCCGGAGCCTGGCCGAGCACGGGGTGCCGTTCAAGGAGGGCTCGGCCGAGGTCTGCGCCGAGCGCCGGGTGGACGAGCTGATCACGTTCGAGGATCCGTCCGGCAACACGTTGGAGATCTTCCACGGCATCGCGTTGCAGCACCGCCGGGTGGTCAGCCCCTACGGGCACACGTTCGTCACCGGCGAGCAGGGCCTGGGGCACGTGGTGCTGTCCACCCACGACGACGAGGCGTCCCTGCGGTTCTACCGGGACGTGCTCGGCTTCCGGCTGCGCGACTCGATGAAGCTGCCGCCGCAGGCGGTGGGCAGGCCGGAGGACGGCAAACCGGCGTGGCTGCGGTTCCTCGGCTGCAACCCGCGCCACCACAGCCTCGCGTTCCTGCCGATGCCCACCCCGAGCGGCATCGTGCACCTGATGGTGGAGGTCGAGAACTCCGACGACGTGGGCCTGTGCCTGGACCGGGCCCTGCGGCGGGAGGTGCCGATGTCGGCCACGCTCGGGCGGCACGTCAACGACCACATGATGTCGTTCTACATGAAGACGCCGGGCGGCTTCGACGTCGAGTTCGGCTGCGAGGGCCGCCAGGTCGCCGACGACACGTGGATCGCCCGGGAGAGCACCGCGGTGAGCCTGTGGGGCCACGACTTCTCGGTGGGAGCGCGGCAGTCGTGACCCGCAGCGCACCCACCGTGGATCCGACCCGTTTCCGGTCGGTGCTCGGGCACTTCTGCACCGGGGTGGCCGTGGTGACCGCGCACGACGGCGACGCGCCCGTCGGGTTCGCCTGCCAGTCCTTCGCGGCGCTGTCCCTGGAACCGCCGCTGGTGCTGTTCTGCCCGGCGAAGTCGTCGCGGACGTGGCCGGTGATCGAACGGGTGGGCACGTTCGCGGTGAACGTGCTCTCCGGCGACCAGCGCGACGTCAGCGCCACCTTCGGCGCGCGGGGCGCGGACAAGTTCGCCGCCGTGGACTGGTCCCCGGCCCCGTCCGGCGCCCCGGTGCTGACCGGGTCGCTGACCTGGATCGACTGCGCCATCGAGGCGGTGCACGAGGCCGGTGACCACTACGTCGTGGTGGGCCGGGTGACCGAGCTCGGGGACGTCTCGGACGGCCGCCCGCTGCTGTTCTACCGCGGCCGCTACACCGTCACCGAGCCGGAGGCCGTGGAGGAGATGTTCACCTGGCCCCGCCCGGACGACTGGTTCTGACCTCCGCGGTGCCTGCCGACCTTCTCCAGGTCGAGAGGATGCGACGGATCTCCTCGTCCTCCAGGTCCGCGGCCACCCGGAGCGCGTGGTCCAGCGGACGGATGGGCTCGCCCATCGAGAAAGTCGGTGTACCGGGACGGTCCTCGTGATCGGTCATCGGGTAGCACGATACAACACCGTGGCGTGGTGGGAAGTTCGCCGATCTCCGAGCGGCGCGTTCGGGATCCGGGTCGGGAGCGACCGCGTCCGCATGCCATCGTCGACGTATCGAGGAAGTCGACGGGGTTCCTCAGCACCGGAGGGAGCGGGCGATGGAGAGCGGGCGTGTGGCGGTGGTGACCGGGGCCGGCTCGGGGATCGGGCGGGGCGTGGCGCTCGCGTTGCTCGGGCACGGCTACCGGGTGGCGCTGGCCGGGCGGCGGGAGGACGCGCTGCGGGAGACG
>NZ_KE387080.1:27568-35383 GCF_000430445.1 Saccharomonospora iraqiensis subsp. iraqiensis | reverse complement strand
ACCCCGCCGCCCCGCGGAGGGCGGGCCGTGCCGCCTGCGCCGAGCCCGGTGCCCCGGCAACGGGACCGGGAGCAGCCTCCCGCCCCCGGAGCCGGACGGCCGGTGTCCCGGACGGGCGGTGCGGGGGAGTGGTCCGCCACGTCGGACCGCCACGTCGTCTCGGGGTCGCTGGACGATCCGGGCGACGCCCCCGGCGACCTCGGCGGAGGCGTCGGTACCGGTGCGACGACGGAGGTCCCCACCTCCGGGCCGGGGCAGGGCCACGCCGGGAGGTACCCGAGCAGCGTCACCCGGGACGGCGAGATCCGGCTTCCCCCCGCACCGCCGCTGCACACCGGGCGGGACGTCCCGGTGCCCGATCCCCGCTGGCCGGGACAGGATCCGCACTGACCGCGGAGGGTGAACCACACCCGGCAAGTAGAACGTGTTCTCGCCTGCTGCACGGGTGCGACGGGGATCGCCGGGGTGGCGGAGCGGGTATGCGGAGAGTGAGTACGCTCGCCTTATCGATCAAGTAAACACGGTTCACTCCACGGGTTCCGCGAGTTAACACCGTATGCTTCAATCTGACGGTAGAACGTGTTCCACGACGCTGCTGTCGGAGGTACGGCCATGAGCTCGTCGTTGCTGCCCACCGGATTCGACTTCACCGATCCCGACCTCTACGCGGAGCGGCTGCCGTTGGAGGAGCTCGCGCTGCTCCGCCGCACCGCGCCGGTGTGGTGGAATCCGCAGCCGTACAACGTGGCCGGCTTCAAGGACGAGGGATACTGGGTCGTCACCCGGCACGAGGACGTCAAGACCATCTCGAAGGACTCGCAGACGTTCTCCTCGGCCGCCAACAGCGCGATCATCCGGTTCGACGAGACCATGGACGAGGAGGGCATGGACGCCAACCGGCTCGTCCTGCTCAACATGGACGCCCCGCAGCACACGAAGCTGCGGCGGATCGTGTCGAAGGGCTTCACCCCGCGCGCGATCGGCAGGCTGGAGGACGCCCTGCGCAGCCGTGCGCAGAACATCGTGCGCACCGCCCGGGAGAAGGGCTCCGGCGACTTCGTGGCCGACGTCGCCTGCGAGCTGCCGCTGCAGGCCATCGCCGAACTGCTCGGCATCCCGCAGGAGGACCGCGGCAAGATCTTCGACTGGTCGAACCAGATGATCGGCTACGACGACCCGGAGTACGACGTCGAACCGATCACCGCCTCGGCCGAACTGGTCGGCTACGCCACGGCCATGGCCGAGCAGCGCCGGCAGTGCCCGATGAACGACATCGTCACCACACTCATCGAGGCCGATGTGGACGGGGAAGGGCTCACCTCCGACGAGTTCGGCTTCTTCGTCATTCTGCTGTCCGTGGCGGGCAACGAGACCACCCGCAACGCCATCACGCACGGGATGAAGGCCTTCCTCGACCACCCGGACCAGTGGGAGCTCTACAAGCGCGAACGCCCGAAGACCGCCGCCGACGAGATCGTGCGGTGGTCGACACCGGTGGTGGCCTTCCAGCGCACCGCGACCACCGACACCGAACTCGGCGGGCAGCACATCCGCAAGGGCGAACGCGTCGGCATGTTCTACAGCTCGGCCAACTTCGACCCCGACGTGTTCGACGCGCCGGAGACCTTCGACATCATGCGGGACCCGAACCCGCACGTCGGTTTCGGCGGCACCGGCGCGCACTACTGCATCGGCGCGAACCTGGCCCGCCTGGAGATCGACCTGATGTTCAACGCCATCGCCGACGAGATGCCGAACATCCGCGAGGTGGCCGAACCGGACCGGCTGCGCTCCGGCTGGCTCAACGGCATCAAGCACTACCAGGTGGCCTACGAGTGAAGTGGTGAGCCGGGGCCGGTCGGGTGCGGGGCCGCGGGGGATCTCCTCGGCGGCCCCGTCGTGCGTCGGGCTCTCTCCCGCCTGTCACCGGGGCCGGTTCCGTTCGGCCGAACCGGCAGGTGCCGCCGCCGGGCCTGCCGTATCCTCCCGGTCGGACGTCCCGCACGCCCCGCCGGAACCGGAGGCCCCGCCATGGACGACGCCGCGACCGGGGGATGGTCGGCCGCCCCCGTGCCGGAGACGGGCCCGGGACGGCTGCCACCCGGCCCGGACGCGGTCGCCGGTGACGGAGCCGTGGTCGCCGTCGGGGCCGTCTGCGAGGTCGCTGTCCCGTGGGACGCGTCGACCCGTCAGGTCAGCCTCGCCCTGAGCGAGTATCTGGCAATGGAGTCCGGCACGCGCGTCGTGCTGCACAGCGAACGCGGCGTCACCATCGCCGTGCGCGGTGCTCGCTCGCCGGAGTTCACCGGCTTCACGGTCGACGAACTCCGGGACTCCGTCCTCGGGGCCCTGCTGCCGGACGAGGGGGACGACGAGGAACCCGGCCAACCGCACCCCTGGAGATGGCTGACGGAGCTCGCCGCGGCCCGCAACGTCCGGGTGACACCGGAGGAGCTCGCATCCCTGCCGTACGAGCTCGACCTCCGCCCGGCGGTGCGGGCACTGCTCCGACCGGACGAGCCGTGATCTCCGGTCCGGCACGGTGGTGACGAGTTCACCGTCGGCGGTCACCGGTCCTGCGCTGCGCGTTCGGGTTCCGGCAGTGGCTCACCGGTCTCCAGCAGGGTCTTCAGGCTGGACAGTAGTCCCGGCCAGCCCTGACTGAGCATGGAGTGCAGGACACTGCCCTCGTCGAAGTCGTCGTGCACGACGGTCAGCTTGGTGAGTGCCCCGAGCGGTTCGATCTCGAAGGTCACCTTCGAGCGACCCTCGTCGGCCACCCTGGTGTACACGTCGTGGCTGAGGCCGACGGCCTTCGCCCATTCCGGGGTCAGGCTGTGCCAGGTGTAGGACAGTCGCCGGTACGGCTCGTACTCGAGCACGACCTGCTCGGGATCGGCGGTCACGGTGCCGCCCTCCTCCCAGGTCATGGTCGAACCGACCTGCCAGTCCGTGTCGAACGTGACCCCCCAGTAGCGTCGGGTGAACGCCGGCTCGGTGAGTGCCTGCCACAACCGCTCCGGCGTGGTCCTGATGTAGGTGGTGTAAACGAACTCGGGCCTGCCCTTGGGCTCCTGCTCCAATGCTCTCCGCAGCTCGGCGAGCGCGTCGACCCGCGCACTGTGGTACCGGCTGATCCAACGGTCGGCGATGGCCTTGATCGGTGCCGCGTTGAGGTATGCAGCTTCTCCCGGCCAAGGCTGCGTTTACGCTAGTAGGCGGCCGGAGATGGCATGTCCCGGCGGCTGGTCGAAAGGGTGCGCCGCCACGCCGCAAGGCAACGGTTCGGGTGCCCGTGGGGGTGTGGAAAGTCCGGAGCCCCGGCAACATGACCGTGGTCAGGGGTCCACCGGGGCTATTCGCCAACGACTGTATCGGGCGTGACGGTCGGGTGCAGACCTCGCGGCTCCGGGTCTGACGTCATTCGGTGCTGCCGAGTTCGTCGATCGGGCACCAGTGGCCGGGGTGGCGGTCGGCCAGGCAGTCGTCGACGCAGCCGGGGCAGTAGCGGCCGTCGACGGTGTCCCGCCGACGGTCCGGCCGTGCCACGGGATCGGTGCCGCACCGTGCGCAGCGTCTGATGCCGGTCGCCCGCCCCGGATTTGCGAGGCGTCGCCACCGGCGTACGACGGTCATCGTCGGGATTCCCTTTCCGTCACGGCGGTCTCCGGCGCACCTGGCCCGGCGGGCGGGCGTACCAGGGCAGGATGCGCTCGCCCGCCACCCACGGCGCCGCTGCCGTGGGAACCGCCGGGTGGGGCGGCAGGTCGCGATCCACGGTGGGCCGGTGCGGCGGCCGTGGGGCGACACGGGGAAGCGGCGGTGTCGGCGCATCACTCATCGAGGGTCGGGGTCGGGACGGCCCCGCGCGCGGAGATCTCGTCGGCGCGGATGAGCATGTCGTCGGCGACCCGCCGCAGTGCGGTCCCCACCTCCCGCAGCGGTCCGGCGGGCAGCTCTCCGCCGTCCTGGCGTGCCAGCAGCTCCGTTGTGACCCGGCCCAACGTGGTGTTCACCGCCGCGAGCCGTGCGAGCAGCTCCCGGTCACGCGCGATCATCGTGTCCTCCGGCCGGACATGTAGGAGCGGTGTCGCGGAATGATGCTGCGGGTGTTTCCGCGATCGGGCTGAGAACGGGCACTGCGATGCCACTCTCCAGCGTGGGTGGCACATGGGCGGCGACAACACGGGACAATCTTTGATCGGTCACGGTTCCACGATCGGTGTGATGGGCCTCCGGTGTCCAAGGCCGCGTTGTCCTGCTTGTCGGAAGTCGATGACCCGGCGGCATATGATGAGGTCACCCCTGGATTCTCCGCTCGACGAAGACCGTGGTGTTCCGGACGAGGAAGGGATGGGCGATGCAAGCGGAATCGTCGTGGCTGTCGCCGTGTTTCGTCGACCACGAGATCAATCCGGGATTACTCGCGGAGGTTCTGCGGGAATACCGCGCGGCCAAAGGTCTCAGTCAGGCCGCTCTGGCTCAGCTGCTCACCATGGATCAGTCCTATGTCTCGAAGATCGAGACAGGACACCGCCAGGTCCGGGACGTCGACACGCTCCTGCACATCGCGAGACAGCTTTCGCTGACACCGCAGGAACTCGGTCTCTCAGCCGAGCTGGTGCGGCCCTGCCCGCCGCGGGAGGCCTCCGTCCTTTCCGACGAGATCGATCCGGTGGCGTCGAGCCAGGCCGAATGGCGGCGTGTCCGACGGCAGCTGAATCGGCAACGGGGTGGGCTCGCACGGTGGGCCGCCGAGTTGTATCGGCGCGAGTTCCGGGTCGGTGACGCGCCGTTTCTCGCGCGGACGGCGTGGATGCCGCCGGAGCCGATCCGCCTGGACGACGTCCGACTGGAGTGGTCGTCGGGTGCCGCCCGGGTGGCCGTGACCGGAGCCGAACCGGAGGCGAGTGCCGTGCTTCCGCTGCGTGCGCCGGGGCGACGATTCGACCGGTACACCTCGGCGATCAAGTATCTGGATCGGCCGTCGCTGTTCGAGAACCGGGCGAGCTATCGGCTGCTCGACGCCGAGCTGACTCCCGGTGCGGCGCGCATGACGTTCGGCCTGGGTACGTATTTCGACAAGCTGGACGTCTCCGAAGGCCTCGCCCACGAGACCGCGGCGGCGCGGCCGTGTGCCGACCACACCCGTTCACCCCGCCCGGAGCTGCCGTTACGCAGCCTGGTCGGAGATCCCTTCGATCTCGGCCGTCGTGCGGTCATGCCCGCGATCGAGACCCTGACCCTGCGACGAGATCGAAAGACGGGTGCGGCGACCTTCCTGCTGCACTGGCGCGATCCGGCGAAGGTGGCCACGGCCGCCGGCATCTACGGACTGGTCCCGGCCGGGGAGTTCCAACCCTCCAGTGTCGCGGCGTGGGACACCGACAACGACTTCGACCTCTGGCACAGCATGGTGCGCGAATACTCGGAGGAGCTGCTGGGCGAACCGGAACGTGACGGCAGCTCGGGCGAACCGCTCGACTACGACACCTGGCCGCTGTTCCGCGACCTGGACCGTGCCCGCGCCGACGGCCGCCTCGGGGTGTACTGCCTCGGGCTCGGACTCGACGCGCTCACGCTGACCGCCACCCTCCTCACCGCGGTGGTGATCGACGACGACGTTTTCGACGCGCAGTTCGGTGATGCGGTCCGCGTCAACGCCGAGGGGGTCCTGGTCGCGTCCGCACGGGCCTCGACCGTCTCCGAGGGAGTCCCCTTCACCGGGGAGAACGTGCGGCGGCTCGTGCGTGAGGAGCCCATGGCCTCGCCGGGGGCGTGCCTGCTGGCACGGGCCTGGCGTTTTCGTACGGAGCTGCTGCCCGGTGCGTGAGATCGACCATGCCCGGCGCCTGCTGCAGCGGATCGATACGCTGGGATGAGGCGATGCCCCTACGGCGTATGACGTGGACGACAGCATGTCGGTCTGACATGCTTCTAGCATGCTCGTGCTCTGGGGGTTGGATGTCGGTTGACGAGGTCGTCACGGCGCTTCACCGTGTGATTGGACTCCTGCCCACTTCAGCACTTCAGCAGGTCGCCGACCAACTCGACGATGCTCGACATACTCTCGCTGCGAGCACTTACGGAAGCTCTGATCCGGAACTCCTCTCGGCGGTCGACGGCTACGCCCAGGCGTGGGAAGGACTCGACTCGGTCGGACAGTCCTGCCACCATGTCGCTGCCGTGCTTCACGAGTACCTGACGGCGATCGGCGGTGCCGCTGTATCGGCTGGTGTTCCCCCGGTGTCGCCGGACAGCTCCTCGAGAGTGGCCGAGCCGCATTCTCAGCCTCGTCGTCAGTTCATCTCGGTGGATCGGCTCAACCCGGAGCAGGCGACGAACCTCAAGCGGTATGAGGGGAAGTTGCCATCGAAACACGAGCCCGTGGAGATCGAACAGCTGTCCGATGGGGCGGTGAGGATGAGTTCCAAGGTCCCTTCGAACAACATCCCTGGGTCGTACGCCGAGTACATCAAGGTCGTCGACAAGGAAGGCAACACCGTACAGTACGTCAAAGACACCTACGGTCCTGACGGGGTGCTGATTCACCGAAAGACGAAGATGTGAAGGGATACTGTGGACAGGCAGGAGATCGTCACGGACCTGGTGGAGTTCCGGAAGCCGATCGAACACACCCTCGCCGCGTTGCGGGAGTTCCCCTGGGACTCCGACGAGGAGCTGGTGACCCTCGACGTCTCGGCACTCCGCCGTGTCGTCGACATGTTCGAGCGCGGTCGGATCGACGCGGACGAGCTCGAGGAGTGGGCCGACGCGGTCGAAGGGCGCGACGACATCGCCTTCGGCTCGCAGGACGTGATCGACGCGGTGAACGCACTCGCCAACCCGATACTCTTCGGGACGCTGACCAAGGAGAACGTGAACAGGATCGTGAACGAGGTCTCGTCCTAGGCACTTCAAGGCATCGGTGACCGGCCTCCCGGTCGCCCGCGACGGCGAATCTTCGTCCTTATCCTTGAATGGTGACCGTCCGCGTTAAAGGTTACGGGGCCAAACTTGAACAGACGCGGTCGCGATGCAAGGAAACGACACAACCTGTCGTGGCCGCCACTGACCGGGGAGGGACGTGCTCAGGGCATGCGGACGGTCTGGGCGGTGGGGGTGACGTGCCATTCCCACTCGTGCAGCTTCGGCGCGCCCCGGGCGAGCCACCAGCGGTGGGCGGCTTCGGCCGCGTCCCAGAGCCTGCGGAGCCCGTACTGGTGCACGGTGTGGTACCCGTCGCCGGACCGGGCGGGGGAGACCCGCGCCCACGACCCGGTGAGCGCCTCGCGCAGCCACAGCGCGTCGGGGCGGGTGCCGTCGTCGTGGCTGACGAGGAAGGACGTGGCCGAGGGCACGGCGAGCGCGATCGGCCAGCGGTGGTCGCTGTCGGAGAACATCCGCCACGGGTCGTAGCCGGTGGTGGAGACCTCGACGTCCGGGTGGGTGCCGGGATCCTCCGGCAGGGGAGCGGTGGCCCGGGTGGTGCGGTGGCTGCGGAGTTCGAGGAATCCGACGCGGAGGTCCGGGTGGGCGTGGCCGGTGGCGGTGCCGTCGTCGTGGACGGCGAACCGCACCAGTGGCCCGCCGGTGAGGTCGGTGTTCATGGGGGCGAGGAGCACGGCGCCCGGCGCGGATTCGGCGACCCAGGAGTACGGCAGGCGGCCGACGTGGACCCCGGCGGTGGCGATGACCCGGTCCCACCGGTGCGGCAACGGCCCGAGCGGTTCGGTGCCGTTGTGGGTCCGGACGGAGGCGCCCGTCACCCGGGCGGTGTGCAGGGCGCGGCTCGCGGCCCGGGCGATCCCGGGG
>NZ_KE387080.1:17101-27468 GCF_000430445.1 Saccharomonospora iraqiensis subsp. iraqiensis | reverse complement strand
CCGTGCCCCGCGCACCCTGACCCCGGCCGCCTGGCGGCCGTACGCCCTGCTGCGCGGGCCCGGTCAACCTCGCCGCGGACGGCCTCGCCGCCCGGGACCCACGCCTGCACCGCCTGATCCGCGTGCTGGAACAGCCCCCACACCGATGACCTCCCCCGGGAGAATGCCCGGCCACGCCGCCCACGCAACAGCCATGACTGGACCGGCTGGTGGAGGAGCCGGACTCGCGATCCGCCCACGCGAACAGCGCGCGGATCGTGGGTTACTCGCCGACCGCACGTATGGTCATCACCGTGGTGGCTCTGCGTGGGGCTGACGGAGTGCTGCGCGGGGCGTCCGCGTGGAAAACGCGAGGCGCCCCGCGGCGTCAGTATTGGAAGGGAGCTGGCGATGAGTGAGGTCACCGAGCAGGAGCTGCAGGAATACCGGGACGAGGCGGAGAGCGCTCCGGACGCGCCGTTGTCGAGGCATGCCACCCGGCCGGGGGAGGGGCGCGCCAAGGTGCTTTCGGTGCGGTTGAGTACGGAGGAGTTCGACGAACTGAACCGGTGGGCCGCCGCATTGGAGATTCCGGCCTCGGCACTGGTGCGCAGCTGGGTCCTCGACCACCTGCGTGCGGGCTCGGACTCCCCGGTGCGCATCGTCGAGCGGATCGCGCAGGAACTCGACCAACTTCGGCGGCAGCTCGCTGCCTGAGATCCGGGGTCGGGCAGCAGGGCTCAACGGTCCGTTCGGGGCGGGCAAGACGACCGTGTCGGAACTCGTGGTCGACCGGTTCCCCGGCTCCATGCTGTTCGACCCGGAAGAGGTCGGCTTCATGCTGCGGTCGGTGGTCCCGCCCGCCCCGAGCGGCGATTTCCAGGACCTTCCGGTGTGGCGCTCGCTGACGGTGGACACCGCGACGCGGATCGCGGAGATCTACCAGCGGCCTCTCGTCGTGCCGATGACGCTCGTGCGCAGGCAGTATCGTGACGAGATCTTCGGTGGGCTGCGCACCGCGGGACTCGCGGTCCGGCACTTCTTCCTCACGCTGAACGAGGCCCTCCTCCGTTCCCGCATCACCGACCAGGTGCTGCTGCCCGACAATGCCGAGCGCGACGCGGAGGTCCGGCGGTGGCGGCTGGGTCAGGTGACGCGGTGCCTCGCCGCGCGGGCCGACATGCCGGGGGACACGGTGTTCCTCGACTCCGGCGAGGCGGGGCCCTCGGCATTGGCCGACGCCGTCGTCGAGCGGGTGTCTGCCGACTGACCCGTATCGCGCAGCAGGCCGCGGGGGACGACTCCGCCCGGTTGTGCCCGACGTCGTCGTCCCCCGCGGCTCGTTCCGTCCGGGGTCGTGGCCTACCCCGTCACGGCTTGTCCGCGCCCACCAGCCACATGGCGAAGTACTGCGAGCCGCCGCCGTAGGCGTGGCCGAGCGCGGTGCGGGCACCGTCGACCTGGTAGTCCCCGGCCCGGCCCATCACCTGCTTGGCCGCCTCGGAGAACCGCAGCATCCCGGACGCGCCGATGGGGTTCGAGGAGAGCACCCCGCCGGACGGGTTGACCGGCAGGCGGCCGCCGAGCGCGGTCTGTCCGTCCTCGGTCAGTTTCCAGCCCTCGCCCTCAGCGGCGAAGCCGAGGTTCTCCAGCCACATCGGTTCGAACCAGGAGAACGGTACGTAGATCTCGGCGGTGTCCACCTGCTCCAGCGGGTCGGTGATGCCCGCCTCCCGCCACAGCGCCTCGGCGGCGTCCCGGCCCGCCTGTGGGTTCACCTGGTCGCGGCCGGCGAACGTGGTCGGTTCGGTGCGCATCGCCGTGCCCCGGATCCACGCCGCGCCGCCGGGCACGGCGTCCCCCGCCTGCTCGTCGCCGAGCACCACGGCGCAGGCACCGTCGGAGGAGGGGCAGGTCTCGTCGTAGCGGATCGGGTCCCACAGCATCTGCGAGGCGCGCACCGAGTCCACGGTGATGTCGGACTGTCGCAGGTGCGCGTACGGGTTCAGCGCGCCGTTGCGCCGGTCCTTGGCCGCCACGATCGCGCCCACGTGCTCCGGCGCGCCGCTGCGGCGGATGTAGGAGCGCACGTGCGGGGCGAAGTAGCCGCCCGCGCCCGCGCCCACCGGCATGGAGAACGGCGGCATGATCGACAGCGCCCACATGGCGTTCGACTCGGACTGCTTCTCGAACGCCACCGACAGCACCCGGCGGTGCACCCCGGACTGCACCAGACTGGCCGCCACCAGCGCGGTGGAGCCGCCCACCGAGCCCGCGGTGTGCACGCGCAGCAGCGGTTTGCCCGGCGCGCCGAGCGCGTCGGCCAGCGCCAGTTCGGGCATCATCACGCCCTCGAACAGGTCGGGCGCCTTGCCGACCACCACGGCGTCGATGTCGGCCCAGTCGACGGCGGCGTCGGCCATCGCCCGGTCGACCGCCTCCCGGAGCAGGCCCGCCATCGACACGTCGGTGCGCTTGGAGCGGTGGTGTGTCTGTCCCGTGCCGAGCACGGCGGTACGGTTCTTGGCCACGGCCTCTCAGCCCCTCTCCAGGACGGCCACCAGGTTCTGTTGCAGCGCGGGGCCGCTGGTCGCGTGCGCGAGGGTCCGCTCGGCACCGCCGTCGAGGATGTGCCGTGCGGCCTCCCCGATCCGGATCAGCCCGGCGGAGAACATCGGGTTCGCGGTCAGCGCGCCGCCGGACGGGTTGATCCGCACGTCCTCGCCCAGGCCCAGTTCCTCGCGCAGGATCAGCTCCTGGTGGCTGAACGGCGCGTGCAGCTCGGCGACGTCGAGCCGGGCGTCGCCGGCGCCCGCGGCCCGGCCCGCCAGTTCCGTCGACGGGCTGCGGGTGAGCTCGCGCGCGCCCAGCGCCGCGGAGTCGACCCGGTGCTCGATACCGCTGATCATCGCGGGCCGGTCGACGATCTCCCGGGCGCGCTCGGCGGAGGCGAGCACGATCACCGCCGCGCCGTCACCGACCGGGGCGATGTCGTGGGCCCGCAGCGGGTCGGCGACGGGGTCGGCCGCCAGCAGGGTGTCCACATCGGTCTCGCCGGAGACCTGGGCGTACGGGTTGTCCGCCGCGTCGCGCCGGCTGCGGGCGGCCACCCCGGCCAGGTCCTTCTCGGTCCAGCGGCCCGACTCCAGGCCCAGCCGTGCCTGCATGCCCGCGATCCCGGTCGGGTCCGGCCACAGCGGCGCGGTGACGTACGGGTCGAGCTGCAGCGCCAGCACCCGGCGCAGGTCCCCGGCCGAGGCCTTGCCGAAGCCGTAGACGAGCGCGGTGTCCACCTCGCCCATCCGGATCTTCAGCCACGCCTCGTACAGTGCCCAGGCCGCGTCCATCTCCACGTGCGACTCGTGGATCGGCGGGAACGCGCCGAACGCGTCCACCGCGGCGATGAACGAGAACGCCCGGCCCGCCAGGTAGTCCGACGAGCCGGAACAGACGAAGCCGATGTCGGACTTGGTCAGTCCCGTCTGTTCGAAGACCCGCGTGAAGATCGGGACGAGCATCTCCACGCCGTTGGTGGTGCCGTCGGTGCGCCGGACGCTGGGCGCCTGCGCGAACCCGACCACCGCCACGTCGTTCATGGTGTTCCCCTCACAGGTGGTGGGCGTAGGTCTCGTACGGCGCGTCCGGCTCGCCGGTCGGCTCGAAGTGGGCGATGTTCTCCAGCGTCGTGGACCACTCCTCGCGCGGCTTCCACGACGCGCGCACCCGCATCCCCATCCGCACCTCGGAGGCCTCGCAGCCGAGCACCAGGTGCAGGAACGGGATGTCGGCCCCGTCGAGCAGGACGTAGGCGGTGACGTACGGCGGTTTGATGCGCTGGCCGAGGAACGGGACGTTGACGATGCAGAAGGTGGTCACCACACCGGTGTCCGGCAGCTCGACCTCCTCCTCGGTGGGCACGCCGTCGGTGGGGCAGGCGCCGCGCGGCGGGAGGTAGACCTTGCCGCAGGCGGGGCAGCGCTGGCCGAGGACCCGCCCCTCGGCCAGTCCCCGCAGGTACCGGCTCTCCTCCGGGGAGACCGAGTGCCGGTAGCTCAGGTGGATCGGGGTGACGATCGTGTCGACCGGCGCGCCCTCCTCCCGCTTCGCCACCGGCGGGGGTTCCGGGGTCGGGGCGGGGTCGCCCGGCGGGTCGTCGACCGGCACGAAGTAGGCGAGGTCGCGGATGTGGCCCACGGGCTCGTCCGCCCAGCGCACCCGCACGCGCATCCCGGTGCGCATCGCCGCGGGCGAGCCCGCGTCCACGGCGTGCAGCAGGGCCGTGTCCGCCCCGTCCAGGCGGATCAGCGCCCACGCGAACGGGCGCTGCACGGGCTGCGCCTCCAGCGGCTCGGCCACCCACGACCAGGACACGACCGTGCCCTCGTCGGCGACCTCGACGAACTCGGACAGGGCCGCCGCGGTTACCGGGTCGTACTCCACCGGCGGGACGTGCACCCGGCCGTCCGAACCCCGGACGCCGACGATGCGGCGTTCACGCAGCGCGTTGACGAAGCGGCCGAGGACGGGGCCGACCGACCGGGTGTAGTCGAAGCCGACGTCCAGCGGTGCCGACAGCGGTTTCTCGGTCTCGGCAGGAATCACGGGCAAAAGTGAAACACGTTCCTTTAGCTGGCGCAAGATTCCCGATGGTCGTCCGGGTCGTTGTGTCTTGCCCGCATCTGTAACACGTTCTAAATTTGCCGGTATGTCTACTACCGCCCCACCGACGACGCCCGCGATCGGGCTGTGGAACATCGCCGCGCAGAGCCCGTCGACCACCGCGGTGATCGACCCGGACGGCACCGAGGTCAGCTACGGCGACCTCGTGGCGAAGGCCGACTCCTACGCGCGGGGCCTGCGCGCGCTGGGGCTGGAGACCGGGGACGCGATCGTGGTGCTGCAACCCAACGGCTCCGAGCTGCTCGCCGCCCACTTCGCCGCCCTGCAGACCGGGCTCTACGTCGTCATGGCCAACTGGCACCTGGTCGGCCCCGAGATCGCCTACATCCTCACCGACTCGGGGGCGAAGGCGTTCCTCGCGCACGAGCGCTTCGCCGACACCGCCGTGGCCGCCGCCGACGAGGCGGGGATCCCGGCCGGGGCGCGGTTCGCCGTGGGCACGGTGCCCGGCTTCCGTGCCGTCGCCGAGCTGGCGGAGCTGGGCGGGTCGGGCAGGCCGGAGGTCCGCACCGCCGGGTCGCCGATGCTGTACACCTCGGGCACCACCGGCAGGCCGAAGGGGGTGCGGCGGCCGCTGACCGGGGCCGACCCGGACGAGGTGCCGGTGGCCTCCACCTGGTTCTTCTCCATCTTCGGCATCCAGCCGTTCGACGGGCACGTCCACCTGTGCGGCTCGCCGCTGTACCACACCGCGGTGCTGAACTTCGTCGTCATCTCACTGCAGCTCGGGCACCCGGCGGTGCTGATGGACAAGTGGGAGCCGGAACAGATGCTGCGGCTGATCGAGCGGCACCGGGTCACGCACAGCCACATGGTGCCGACACAGTTCCACCGGCTGCTCGACCTGCCCGAGGACGTGCGCGGGGGCTACGACGTCTCGTCACTGCGGGTCATGGTGCACGGCGCGGCGCCGTGCCCGGACGAGATCAAGCGGCGGATGCTGGACTGGTGGGGCCCGGTGGTCACCGAGTACTACGCGGCCACCGAGGGCGGCGGCACCGTGATCAGCGGCGAGGAGTGGCTGCGCAAGCCCGGTTCGGTGGGCCGGGCCTGGCCCGGCTCGGTGGTGACGGTCCTGGACGACGACGGGGAGGAGCTGCCGCCGGGGGAGACCGGCACCGTCTACATGCGCATGGGCTCCTCGACGTTCGAGTACCACGGCGACAAGGAGAAGACCGAGAAGTCCCGGGTGGGCGACCTGTTCACCCTCGGCGACGTCGGCTACCTCGACGAGGACGGCTACCTGTACCTGCACGACCGGAAGAGCGACATGATCATTTCCGGCGGGGTGAACATCTATCCCGCCGAGATCGAGAACGAACTGGTGCTGCACCCCAAGGTCGCCGACGTGGCCGTGTTCGGTGTGCCGCACGAGGACCGGGGCGAGCAGATCAAGGCGGTGGTCCAGCCCGCCGACGGCGTCGACCCCTCGGACGCCCTCACCGACGAGCTGCTGGAGCACGCCCGCGGCAGGCTCGCGAAGTTCAAACTCCCGCGCAGCATCGACTACGTCGACGAACTCCCGCGCGACCCGAACGGCAAACTCTACAAACGCAAACTCCGCGACCCCTACTGGCAGAACCACGACCGCGCCATCTGACCCCGCGCCGGCGGGTGTGCCGTGAAGGACTCCTTGCCTGCGTTGAATGCAGCGAAGGAGTCCTTCACGGTACCCGACGCAGGCAAGGGGGCCTTCACGGCACCATCTCAGCGGGCGTGGAACTCCGGGGTGCGCTTCTCGGCGAAGGCTTTGGGGCCTTCCTTGGCGTCGGCGCTGGCGAAGACCTCGACGCCGTACTTGGCGTCCAGCTTGAACGCCTCGTTCTCGTGCATCCCCTCGGTGTCGCGCATCGTGCGCAGGATCGCCTGCACGGCCAGCGGGCCGTTCGCGGCGATCGTGTCGGCGATCTCCAGCGCCTGCTCCAACGCCGTGCCGTCCGGGACGACCCGGCCGATCAGCCCGATGTCGGCGGCCTCGGCGGCGGTGAGGTGCCTGCCGGTCAGCAGGATCTCGGCGGCGCGGGTGTAGGGGATCTGCCGCGGCAGCCGCACCGCCGACCCGCCCAGCGGGAACAGACCCCAGCGTGCCTCGGACACGCCGAACTTCGCGCTCTCGGCCGCCACCCGGATGTCGGTGCCCTGCAGGATCTCCGTGCCGCCCGCGATCGCCGGGCCCTCCACCGCGGCGATCAGCGGTTTGCTCAGCCGCCTGCCCTTGAGCAACCCGTCCATCCGGCTCGGGTCGAAGCTGCCACGGGAGAACGACTCGGACGGGCTGTTGCGGCTCATCGACTTCAGGTCCGCACCCGCGCAGAACGCCCCGCCCGCGCCGGTCAGCACGCAGGCGCGGATCTCCGGGTCGGTGTCCACCCGGTCCCACGCCTCGACCAGGATCTCCAGCATCTCGCCGGTCAGGGCGTTGCGGGCCTCGGGCCGATTCATCGTCACCACGAGGGTGTGCCCGCGTTGTTCGACCAGTGCGTGCGGTTGCTCCATCGGCGGCCTCCCGTTCGCCTCGGCGCCAGTCTCGACCATTGCCGCGAACGATAACATGTTCTAGTTTGTTCGGGTGGCTTTCAACATCGCGGATCTGCTTGAGCACGCCGTCGACGCCGTGCCGGACCGCACCGCGGTCATCTGCGGGGACCGGCGGGTCTCCTACGCCCGACTCGACGAGCGGGCGAACCGGCTCGCCCACCACCTCGCCGCCAACGGGGTGGGCAAGGGTGATCACATCGGCGTGTACTCGCGGAACTCCATCGAGATGATCGAGACGATGTACGCGGCGTACAAACTCCGCGCCATCGCGATCAACGTGAACTACCGGTACGTGCACGGTGAACTGCGGTACCTGTTCACCAACGCCGACCTGGTCGCTCTGGTCCACGAGCGGCAGTACTCGGACAGGGTCGCGGCGGTCCTGCCCGAGGCACCCGATGTGAAACACGTTGTCGTTGTCGAGGACGGTTCGGACGCCGACTTCGAGCGCCACGGCGGGGTCGCCTACGAGACCGCGCTCGCGGGAGCCTCCGCCGAACGCGACTTCGGCGAACGCAGCTCCGACGACCGCTACATCCTCTACACCGGCGGCACCACCGGCTACCCCAAGGGCGTCGTCTGGCGGCACGAGGACGTCTGGCGGGCACTCGGCGGCGGCATCGACTTCGTCACCGGCGAGTACGTCACCGACGAGTGGGCGCTGGCCGAACAGGCGAAACAGGGCGGGATGGTGCGGTTCCCGGTCGCCCCGCTGATCCACGGCGCCGCGCAGTGGGCGGCGTTCGGGGCACTGTTCGCCGGCGGCACGGTCGTGTTCACCCCGCAGTTCGACCCGCACGAGGTGTGGCGCGAGATCGACCGGCATGGGGTGCAGGTGCTCACCGTCGTCGGTGACGCGATGGCCCGGCCGCTGATCGACGCCTACCGCTCCGGCGGCTACGACGGGTCGTCGCTGGTGGCGGTGTCCAGCCACGCCGCCCTGTTCTCCCAGGCGGTCAAGCAGCAGTACCTGGACACGTTCCCGAACGTGGTCCTCACCGACGCGATCGGCTCGTCGGAGAGCGGCTTCACCGGCATCGGCATGATGTCGAAGGAGGCGGACCACTCCGCGGGGCCGCGGGTGAACTTCGGTTCGGACGCCGTGCTCATCGACGACGACGGCAACCGGGTCGACCCCGCCCCGGGCGCCGTGGGCCGGATCGGACGCCGCGGCAACGTCCCGCTCGGCTACTACAAGGACCCCACCAAGAGCGAGACGATCTTCGTCGAGATCGACGGCGTCCGCTACGTCGTGCCCGGCGACTACGCGCGCTACGAGGACGACGGCACCGTCACCCTGCTCGGCCGCGGTTCGCAGTGCGTCAACACCGGTGGGGAGAAGGTCTTCCCCGAGGAGGTCGAGGGCGCGCTGAAGGGGCACCCGGACGTGTTCGACGCGCTCGTGATCGGGGTCGACGACGAGCGGCTCGGGCAGCGTGTCGGGGCGATCCTCGAACCCCGCCCGGGCGCCACCCTCGACCTCGCCGCGGTCCGGGACCACGTGCGCACCGAGATCGCCGGGTACAAGGTGCCGCGCAGCGTGTGGGTCGTCGACACCATCGGCCGCCTGGCCAGCGGAAAGCCCGACTACACCTGGGCCGCGCGACACGCGGCCGAGAACCCGCCCACGGACGCGTCGCAGGCGTAACCCCCGCGAAGGAGAATCACCATGCGCACCACGCTGTGCGACACGCTCGGCATCGACCTCCCGATCGTCGGGTTCACCCCCTCCGAACACGTCGCCGCGGCGATCAGCCGGGCGGGCGGACTCGGCGTCCTCGGCTGCGTCCGGTTCAACGACGGCGACGAACTCGACGACGTGCTGACCTGGATGGACGACAACACCGACGGCAGGCCCTACGGCGTCGACGTCGTGATGCCGTCGAAGATCCCCACCGAGGGCAGCTCGATGGACCTGAACGAGCTGATCCCCGCCGAACACCGTGCGTTCGTCGAGCGCACCCTCGCCGAGCTCGGCGTGCCGGAACTGCCGGAGGACACCGAGGAACGCGCGGGCGTGCTCGGCTGGCTGCACTCGGTGGCCCGCTCGCACGTCGACGTGGCGCTCAAGCACCGGCCGTCGCTGATCGCCAACGCGCTCGGCTCGCCACCGGTGGACGTCATCGACCGGGCCCACGAGCACGGCGTGCCGGTGGCCGCGCTCGCCGGCAAGGCCGAACACGCCCGCAGGCACGTCGACAACGGGGTGGACCTCGTGGTGGCCCAGGGTTACGAGGCCGGCGGGCACACCGGGGAGATCGCCTCGATGGTGCTGCTGCCGGAGATCGTCGACGCGGTCGGCGACCGGGTCCCGGTGCTCGCCGCGGGCGGGATCGGCTCGGGCAGGCAGGCCGCCGCGGCGCTGACGCTCGGCGCGCACGGCGTGTGGACGGGCTCACTGTGGCTGACCACCCGCGAGTACCTGGAGACCATGCCCGCCTCCGAGGCGGTGCAGCAGGCGCTGGTCGCGGCGGACTCGTCGGACACCGTCCGCACCCGGATCTACACCGGTAAGCCCGCCCGGCTGCTCAAGACCCGCTGGACCGAGGCGTGGCAGGCCGACGACGCCCCCGAGCCCCTGCCGATGCCGCTGCAGAACCTGCTCGTCTCGCCCGCGCACAACCGCATCCACGCCGCCGCGGACCCGTCCGTGGTGTCCATGCCGGTGGGCCAGATCGTGGGCAGGCTGAACGAGGTACGCCCGGTCGCCGAGGTGGTCGACGAGCTGGTGGGCCAGTTCGAACAGGCGGTGGACGGCGTGTCCCGCATCCGGCACGCCTGACGCGGTTCACCCGCTCCCGGCGTTGTCGGGGGCGCCGTGGGTGCCGTGGTGTGCGGCCCGGCGCACGCCGTACACCACGGCCCCCACGGCGAGCACGAGCACGCCCGCGAGCACCGACGTCGTGGGCAGGCTGAACGCCAGCAGCACACAGCCGAGCAGACCGACCGTGGGCACCACCCGGCGCGCACCGAGCGTCCAGGCGCTCGCGTTGGCCACCGCGTAGTAGGCCAGCACGGCGAACGACGAGAACCCGATCGCGCCCCGCAGGTCCGCCACCGAGGCCACGGCCGCGACCACCGCCCCCACGGCGAGCTCGGCCCGGTGCGGCACCCGGTACCGCGGGTGCACGGCCGCCAGACCCCGGGGCAGATGCCCGTCCCGGGCCATC
>NZ_KE387080.1:8162-17001 GCF_000430445.1 Saccharomonospora iraqiensis subsp. iraqiensis | reverse complement strand
CCGCGCCGTACGCAGCCGCCCGCCGCTGCGTCCCCGTTCCGGGCCGCGCCACCGACGGCGCTGCCGCCGGGTGCTCGGCGCGGGCCACAGCTCCTGGATCGCGCTGTTGAAGTAGGCGCCGGTGATGATGGCCAGCCCGATGAAGAACGTGAACAGCAGGAACGCGATCGGGGTGGCGAGCGCGCCGTAGGTGTAGCCGGTGGTGGTGATCCACGCGATGTAGACGCGCAGGCCCACGCTGGACAGCAGGAAGATCCCCATCGCGAGGATCGCGCCCGGGACGCCCCGGTGCCACGGCAGCTTGCGCGGCAGCGCCAGCTTGTACAGCGTCGCCAGCGCGAGCACCAGCAGCACCGCCAACGTGGGGTAGTACAGCACCGACAGCCACGACGCGATCGCGGGACGCCACGGCTCCGGGAAGAACTCCGGCAGCAGCCCGGGCCCGATCGCGATCACGGGCAGTCCGACCACCAGCACCACCAGGCTCGCCAGGTACAGCAGCAGGGCGAGGAACCGCTGCCAGATCTCGTTGCGCACGCGGTGCTGGTCGTGCGCGACGGTGATCGCGTCGACGAACGAGGCCATCGCCGACGAACCCGCCCACAGGGAGATGAGGAAACCCACCGACACGATCTGGCCCTTGCCGGTGGTGAGGATGTCGTTCACGGTCGGCGCGATGATGCCGGTGACGATGCTGTCGCTGAAGATCGTGTCGGAGAAGGCGAGGATCCGCTGCTGAACCCGGCGCACGACCTCCTCGCCGAACCAGTCACCGACGTAGCCGAGGCTGCCCAGCAGGCCGAGCAGCAACGGCGGCAGGGACAGCGTCTGCCAGAACGCGGCCTCGGCGGCCTCGGCGAAGACGCTGCCGCCCCAGGCCCGGGCCATCGTGCGGCGCACCAGGCGCAGCGGACCCGCACCCCCGGGCCGCCTGCCGGGACCGGGGGGCTGCTGGCTACCGTCTTCACGCCTCCGCATCGCGGTGTCCAGCATGGTCCATCGCGGCCGCCCGCGTCTCGCTCTTTCCCCGCTCGGCGTGTCCTTTCCGTCGCCGTCCCTGCGGGAGGCGGTAGGCTGCCCGGTGCGCCCTCACCGCGCAGCCGGCACGGCCGCCGGCCGCCGTCGTGGGGGTTTTCGCATGCCGGTGTCGTGAGCTCGCGAGGGAGGGAAGCGTCGGTGTCGGACACGGCCGGAGCCCGGGGGGACGTCGCCGCACCCGAACCGGCGGACGACGCGACAGCCCGGCCGCTGCGCGCCTGGCAGCGCCGTGCGCTGGCGAAATACCTCAGCCGCAAGCCGAAGGACTTCCTCGCGGTGGCCACGCCGGGCGCGGGCAAGACCGTGTTCGGGTTGCGCATCGCCGCGGAGCTGCTGTCCGACCGCACGGTGGAGGCGGTCACCATCGTCACGCCCACCGAGCACCTCAAGCACCAGTGGGCGGCCTCCGCGGAGGAGGCGGGCATCCCGATCGACTCCAACTTCACCAACGGCACCGGCGTCACCTCCCCCGACTACCGGGGCGTCGCGGTGACCTACGCCCAGGTGGCCGCGCACCCGACGTTGCACCGCGTGCGCACGGAGAACCGGAAGACGCTGGTGATCCTCGACGAGATCCACCACGCCGGGGACGCGAAGTCGTGGGGCGACGCGATCTTCGAGGCGTTCACCCCGGCCGTGCGGCGGCTGGGGCTGACGGGGACGCCGTTCCGCAGCGACGACGCCCAGATCCCGTTCGTGACCTACGAACCGGACGCCGACGGGGCACTGCGCAGCAAGGCCGATTCCTCGTACAACTACGCCGACGCCCTGGCCGACGGGGTCGTGCGCCCGGTGGTGTTCCTGGCCTACTCCGGGGAGACGTCCTGGCGCACCAGCGCGGGCGACGAGTTCACCGCCCGGCTGGGCGAACCGCTCACCGCCGAGCAAACCGCGCGGGCCTGGCGCACGGCCCTCGACCCGTCGGGGGAGTGGATCCCCTCGGTGCTGCAGGCCGCCGACACCCGGCTCACCCAGCTGCGGGCGGGCGGGGTGCCCGACGCGGGCGGGCTGGTCATCGCCACCGACCACGAGTCGGCCAAGGCGTACGCGAAGATCCTCGCCCGGGTGTCGGGGGAGCAGCCGGTCGTGGTGCTCTCCGACGACCCGAAGGCCACCAAGCGGATCGGCGAGTTCGCCGAATCGACCGACCGGTGGCTGGTGGCGGTGCGCATGGTGTCCGAGGGCGTCGACGTGCCCCGGCTCGCGGTGGGCGTCTACGCCACGTCGGCGTCCACCCCGTTGTTCTTCGCCCAGGTCATCGGCCGGTTCGTGCGGTCGCGGCAGCCGGGGGAGACCGCGAGCGTGTTCCTGCCGAGCGTGCCCGTGCTGCTGGAGCTGGCCAGCGAGCTGGAGACCGAGCGGGACCACGTGCTCGGCAAGCCGGACCGGGAGAAGGAGGGTTGGGACGACGAACTCCTCGTCGCGGCCAACCGCACCGACGACGAGCGTGGCGAGGAGGAGAAGGCGTTCACCTCGCTCGGCGCCTCCGCGGAGCTGGACCAGGTCATCTACGACGGCAACTCGTTCGGCACCGCGACGTTCTCGGGCAGCGAGGAGGAGCAGGAGTATCTGGGGCTTCCCGGACTGCTCGACGCCGACCAGATGCGCGCGCTGCTGCGCAAGCGCCAGGAGGAACAGCTCGCCGACGCCAAACGCCGCAGATCCGGCACAGGGAGGTCGACGGGTGCGGCCGGGCAGGGCGAGCCGGATCCGTCGTCCGGCCAGGCGCCCGCACCACGCCCGCAGTCGGTGAACGAGCGACTGAAGGCCCTGCGCAAGGAACTCAACACCCTCGTCGGGCTGCACAACCACCGCACCGGGAAGCCGCACGGCGCGATCCACAACGAACTACGGCGCGTCTGCGGCGGCCCACCCACCGCGATGGCCACGGTCGAACAACTGGAGGAGCGCATCGCCACTCTCCGCTCCTGGTGACCACCCCACCCGCCCCCGCGAGTCGCCACCCCAGCACCGCGAGTCGCCACCCCAGCACCGCGAGTCGCCACCCCAGCACCGCGAGTTGACGCTCCATGCCCGCGAGTTGACCCTCCGGGTCCGCGAGTGGGCGTCCGGGCGCCGGTCGTACTGCGAACTGCATTCCCCGGCGCTCTGAATACCACGCATTCGCGCTCTCGCCGCGTCAGCCGGCCGCTGAAGTGGAGCGTCGACTCACGGGCACGAGGTGGCGACTCGCGGGCATGGAGCGTCGACTCGCGGGTGTGGGGTGGCGACTCGCGAGTGGGGGGTCGACTGGATCGATACAGATTTCCCTTTTGTGTGATGCGGGGCATATGTTGTGCGCCGCAACATACTCGAGAAGGGGTGGCCGATGCGGACGAACAGACTCGCCACCGGTGCCGGCGCGATCGCCATGACGGTGACGCTCGCGGCGTGCGGGGCCAACGCCGGGGGCGGCGCCGAGGGCGACGACGGGCAGAACGGACAGGGGGAGGCGCCGCTGGGCTCGGTGGGCGTCATCCTTCCCGAGACGTCCTCGTCGTCGCGCTGGGAGGGCTTCGACAAACCCATGCTGGAGGAGGCGCTGCGCGCGGAGGGCTTCGACCCGGACGTGCAGAACGCCCAGGGGGAGGTGCAGAAGTTCAGCACCCTGGCCGACGGCATGATCGCCCGCGGGGTCGAGGTGCTGATCATCGCCTCGATCAACAGCGAGGTCGGCAGCACGGTCGCGGCCGAGGCGAACAACGCGGGCATCCCCACCATCGACTACGACCGGCTCAACCTCGGCGGGAGCTCCGACTACTACGTCTCGTTCGACAACGTCCGCGTCGGCGAACTCCAGGGCGAGGGCATGGCCCAGGCTCTGGAGGGGCAGGAGGGCGCCGAGGTCGTCGAGATCGAGGGTGCCCCGACCGACAACAACGCCACGCTCTTCCACGAGGGGCAGCGCAACGTCCTCCAGCCGCTGTACGACTCCGGCGAGCTGGAGCTCGTGCGCAGCGAACCGATCGACAACTGGGACAACCAGCGCGGCGGCACCATCTTCGAGCAGGTGCTCACCGCCAACGGCGGTTCGGTCGACGGGGTCGTCGCGGCCAACGACGGGCTGGCCGGGGCGGTGATCACCGTACTGCGCAAGAACGGTCTCGCCGGCACCGTGCCGGTGACCGGTCAGGACGCCACCCCGGCCGGGCTGCGCCGCATCCTGCGCGGCGACCAGTACATGACCGTGTTCAAGCCGATCAAGAAGGAGGCCGAGGCCACCGCGGAGCTCGCCGCCGCGCTCGCCGAGGGGGACAGGGCCGCCGCCGACGAGCTCGCCGGGGACGTGACCGAGGACCCGGAGGGCGACCGGGAGGTGGCCTCGGTGCTGCTCGAACCGCACCTGATCACCCGGGACAACGTCAAGCGCGTCGTCGACGAGGGCTACGTGGACGCCTCCGACCTGTGCGTGGACGACCTGGTCGACGACTGCGAGGAACTGGGGATCTCGTGAGCGGCACGGCAACGGCGGAACCCGCGGTCGAGCCCGCGCTGCGGCTGGACGGGCTGAACAAGAGCTTCGGTCCGGTCCACGTCCTGCACGACATCGACCTCTCCGTGCGGGCGGGCGAGGTCACCGCGCTGGTCGGGGACAACGGTGCGGGCAAGTCGACGCTGGTGAAGTGCATCGCCGGCATCCACGCGGCGGAGTCGGGCACGGTGCGGTTCCGCGGCGAGCCGGTGCACATCCGCGGCCCCGCCGACGCGGCGGACCTCGGGATCGAGGTGGTGTACCAGGACCTCGCCCTCGCGGACAACCTGGACATCGTGGAGAACATGTTCCTCGGCCGGGAACGGGGGAGTCCGTGGCTGCTGGACGAGGCGGCCATGGAGCAGGCGGCCCGGTCGACCCTGGCCTCCCTGTCGGTGCGCACGGTCAAATCGGTGCGCACCCCGGTGTCCTCGCTCTCCGGTGGTCAGCGGCAGACCGTGGCGATCGCGAAATCCGTGCTGTGGGACAGCTCCGTGGTGCTGCTGGACGAGCCCACCGCCGCGCTCGGGGTGGCGCAGACCCGGCAGGTGCTCGACCTCGTGCGCAGGCTCGCCGACACGGGCCTCGGGGTCGTGCTGATCAGTCACAACATGGCGGACGTGTTCGAGGTCGCCGACCGGATCGCCGTGCTCTACCTCGGGCGGGTGGCCGCGGAGGTGCCCGCCCGGGACGTGACGCACGGCCAGGTCGTCGAACTGATCACCGCGGGCCGTTCCGGGGAGCTCGGACTGGCCCGCCCGGACACGGCCGCGCTGTAACACGGCCCCGTCCGCGGGGCGCCGGGCGGGCACCGCGGGACGCGACCAAGGCAGGCAGGACCAGGAAAGGGCGTCATGACGGAAACCTCCTCCTCCGCGTCGCCGGACACGGCGGCCGACCCCGCCTCCGGCGACGCGGTGATCGCCGACTTCGGGATCGACACCACCGCGCTGTCCACCCGCGAGGCCGTGCGCGACTACCTCGCGCGGCTGCGCGGAGGGCAGCTGGGCTCGCTGCCCGCCCTGCTCGGGCTGGTGGCGTTGATGGTGATGTTCACCGTGCTGTCCGACGTCTTCCTGTCGCTGCACAACCTCGCCAACCTGCTGGCCCAGGGCGCCGGGCAGACCATCATCGCGATGGGCATCGTCTTCGTCCTGCTGGTCGGCGAGATCGACCTGTCGGCGGGCACGGCGTCCGGAGCGGCGGGCGCCGTGCTGGCCATGCACTACGTCGAGAACGGCAACCTGCTCGGCGGGATGGGCTCGACGGTGTTCGTCGTGTTCCTGGCGGCGCTGGCCCTGGCCGCCCTGCTCGCCGCGCTGCTGCGCATCTGGGTGGGCAGCGCGGTCTCGGTGCTCGGCATCGTGCTGGCGAGCGCGGGGATCCCGGCGAACCCGTGGGTGGAGATCCTGCTCGCACTGTGCGTGGGCACCGCGATCGGGTGCATCACCGGCTACCTGGTGGCCCGGATCGGCATGCCGTCCTTCGTGGTCACCCTGGCCCTGTTCCTCACCTGGCAGGGCGTGATCCTGCAGTTCATCGGGGAGGGGGGCGTCCTCGGGATCAGCACCTCCCCGGTGCTCAACGCGGTCGCCAACGGGAACCTGTCGACGCTCGGCAGCTGGGCCCTGTACGTCGTCGCCGTCGGTGGCTACGCCGCCATCACCCTGGGCGGTCATTTCCGCCGGATCCGCCGGGGTCTGGTCACCCGGCCGACGCCGCTGGTGCTGACCAAGGTGGGCGCACTGGCCGTGTTCGGGGCCGTGGCGACGGCGCTGCTCACCGTGAACCGGTCACCGAACCCCTCGGTGGTCATCAGCGGGGTGCCGTACGTGGTGCCGATCGTGCTCGGACTGCTCGTGCTGGGCACCTACGTGCTCAACCGGACCCGGTACGGCAGGCACATCTACGCGGTCGGCGGCAACCGGGAGGCCGCGCGGCGCGCGGGCATCGACGTCACCCGGATCCGCGCCAGCGTCTTCGTCGTGTGCTCGACGACCGCCGCCCTCGGTGCCGTGGTGTACTCGTCGAAGGTCGGTTCGGTGGACCCACAGGCCGGTGGCCTGAACACGCTGCTGTTCGCCGTCGGCGCCGCGGTGATCGGCGGGGCCTCGCTGTTCGGCGGGCGCGGCCGGGTCTCCGACGCCGTCATCGGCGGCACGGTCCTCGCCGTGATCGCCAACGGGCTCGGCCTGCTCGCGCAGCCCGCCGCGGTGGTCTCCATCGTGACCGGCCTCGTGCTGCTGCTGGCCGCCACGGTGGACGCGCTCTCCCGGCGCCGTGCGGGCGCCGGGGCCCGCTGAGCCGGGTGATGCGACGATGACCCTGTGACCAGCACTCCCGTGGCCCGGCCGGACGAGGTGCGCCGGTACAACCGCTCCACCCTGCTGCGGACCCTGCACCTGACGGGCCCGTGTACCCGGGCGAGTCTGGCCGGCGAACTCGGCCTGAACCGCAGCACCATCAAGACGCTGGTGGACGGTCTGGCCGGGGCCGGGGTGGTCGCCGAACGGGTGCCCCGCACCCAGCGGCAGGCGGGCAGACCGTCGCTGCTGGTGCTGCCCCGCCCGGAGGCGGCGGTCGTGCTCGCCGTGGATGTGCGGGTGGGGCACGTGGCGCTGGCGCTGGTCGGCCTCGGCGGACAGATCCTCGGCCGGGACGGCTGGAACCTGCGCGAGCGCACCCGGACCCCGGAGGAGGTCATCACCCGGCTGGTGGAGTCCGCGGGCCCGCTCGCCGCGGACCTGGGCGTGCGACCCGTGGCCTGTGGCATCTCGGTGCCGGGGGTGGTGCGCCGCGCGGACGGGCACGTCCACGAGGCGCCCAACCTGCGCTGGTCCGACGTCGCGCTGGGCAGCCGGTTGACGCGGGCACTCGACATGCCGGTGGTGGTCGGCAACGACGCGGAGCTGGGAGCGCTGGCCGAGAACCTGCGCGGGAGGGCCACCGGGGCGGCCGACGTGGTCTTCGTCTCCGCCGACATCGGGGTGGGCGGGGGAGTCATCGCCCAGAGCGCGTCGCTGCGCGGCGGTGCGGGCTACCTCGGCGAGATCGGGCACATGGCCGTCCACCCCGGCGGGCGCCCCTGTTACTGCGGCAGCACGGGGTGCTGGGAGACCGAGGTGGGGGAAGCGGCGTTCTGCCGGGCGCTGGGGCTGCCGGAAACCAGTTCCCGGGGCCGGGTGGTGGCCGCCCTGCGGGAGCTGCGGGCGGACGACGAGGGGGCCCGTCGCAGGATCGGCGACCTGGCGGAGTGGTTGACGCTGGGCCTGGTCAACGTGGTGAACCTGTTCGGTCCCGAACTGGTCGTGCTCGGGGACCTGTTCACCGAACTGCCCGCCCCGGTGCTGGACGACGTGGACCGCGCCGTGCGCGCCCGGAGCCTGGTCAGCCGGGCCCTCGGCGGCGTCCGGGTGCGCACCTCGGCCCTGGGCACCGACGTGAAGCTGCTCGGCGCCGCCGAGGCCGCCTTCGAGGACGTCCTCGACACGGTGTGAGCCGCCCCGCCCGCCGATCGTTCCGGTCGTGCCGTGAAGGCCCCCTTGCCTGCGTGTGACGCCGTGAGGGCCTCCTTCGCTGCGTGAGATGCCGTGAAGGAGTCCTTCACGGCACACCACCCCGCCGGAGGGGGCCGGACGTGACAAGGGCGGGGACCCGACCGGGTCCCCGCCCTTTCTCGCGGCTGTCGGTGACGGCTCAGCGCTGGATGTCGGCTTCCAGCTCCTTCAGCTTGGCCTCGTACTCACGTCCGTGGTGGCCACAGAACAGCAGTTCACCACCGTTGGGCAGCACGGCACGCATCTGCGCCGCGGCGCCGCAACGGTCGCAGCGGTCCGCAGCGGTCAGTTCGGGGCGGGTGAGCGTCGATGATGTCATTGGAGAGTCTCCCTCCGTCCCGGCATCGCAAGCCGATGCCATCAGTTCAGCCGCGACCACCGAGTCCGGGTCACCCCCGATCGCGGTGTCGCTGCCTCCACTCTTACAGACGATTTGTTCCTCGCAAGTGTTCCGCCGGGGCGTGGGAGACGTGTCACGTCCGGCGCCGCCACCCCGCACGACCCGCCGCGACCGGGTCCGGAAGGCCCTCCCGCGACGGTGTTCCCGGTGGTCAGGCACGATCGTCGGCGTGCAGGTCCCGATCCTCCGACGCGGAGTCGACGCCGTTCCCGCCCCGGCGGTGTTCGTTCTCAGCGGAATCTCGATGTACGTCGGCGCGGCGCTGGCGGTGTGGTTGTTCGACGTGGCCTCCCCCGCGGGGGTCGCCTGGCTCCGCTGCCTCGGGGCGGCGCTGATCCTGCTGGCGTGGCGGCGGCCCGCCCGCGCGGCGTG
>NZ_KE387080.1:4558-8062 GCF_000430445.1 Saccharomonospora iraqiensis subsp. iraqiensis | reverse complement strand
CCGTGCGGCGGGCGCGGGTGGTGCCTGCGGCCGGGCGGCCGCGTCGGCTCCCGCTCTCGCCGCGATTTAACCCTGTCGGGTGACGTATTTTAGGGGTTGCGTGACCAGCTTCGAGTCGGGGTAGGCGGTGGGCTACTCTCTCCGGGCTCAGGGGTGACGACGGAGTGTCGATGGAGACCTCCCTCACGCCGGATTCCGGGCACAAACACCGACGCTGGAACGTTGTCCAGCGGCACGAGGAATGTCCGGGCGCGGCCCGGTGTTCCGTGAGACCTGGTACCGAAGCTGATCGCAGGGGTGAAGGACAATGGCGACCGACTACGACGCTCCGCGTCGCAGCGAAGCCGACGAGTTGGCCGAGGACTCGTTGGAGGAGCTGAAGGCGCGGCGCAACGAGACGCAGTCCGGCGTCGTGGACGTCGACGACGAGGCCAGTGGGGAGAACTTCGAACTCCCCGGGGCGGACCTGTCCGGACTGTCGGGTGAGGACCTCACGGTGAAGGTCGTGCCGAAGCAGGCCGACGAGTTCACGTGCTCGAAGTGCTTTCTCGTGCACCACCGCAGCCGCCTCGCCGAGGAGTCCGGTGGCAATCTCATCTGCCGGGACTGCGCCTGAACCGACCGGCCGTCGCGGACGGGTGCGGTCCACCACGGAACGGGGCGGCGTGGGCACCGGAGGGGGTCCCCGGACGCGACCGGGTGGCCGGGGACGACCCGGCCACCCGTTTTCGTGTCCGGGGTAGTGTCCCGTGCCGTGTCCAGTGTGCGGATCCGGATGTCCCGCCTCGACCCCGACGTCGTGGCCCCCTCCTACGCGCGTCCCGGTGACGCGGGCGCCGACCTGGTGACGACCTCGGACGTGCGGCTCGCCCCGGGGGAGCGGGCCGTCGTGGGGACCGGGGTCGCGGTGGCCGTCCCGGACGGCTACGCCGGGTTCGTCCATCCCCGGTCCGGGCTGGCGGCGCGGACGGGGCTGTCGATCGTGAACAGCCCTGGCACCATCGACGCGGGTTACCGGGGGGAGATCCGGGTCTGTGTGATCAATCTCGACCCGGCGGAACCGGTCGAGCTGCGCCGGGGTGACCGCATCGCGCAGCTGGTCGTGCAGAAGGTGGAACACGCCGAGTTCGTCGAGGTCGATCGGTTGGAGACGACGGAACGCGGAGTGGGCGGCTACGGGTCGACCGGTGGGCACGCCACGCTCGGAACGGAGAGCTAGGTGGGCATTTTCGGACGCAGGCGCAGGAAGGGACCGGCCGGGGGCGAGGTCGACCGCGGCGACGAGGGCCCGGCCCCGTCCGGGGCCGAGGGCACCGACGACGCCGGTGCGGACCCGGACGGCGGGACGGACGCCGGGAACGTGGTCGGGGACACCGGGGAGGACGACGCCTCGGGCGGGCGTCCCGACGGCCCGTACGACGTCTCCGAGGCGCCCGACGACGGCCTCGCCCGGATGGACCTCGGTTCGATCCGGCTCCCGGTGCCGGACGGCTCGCAGGTCCAGGTCGAGATGGACCAGGCGAGCCAGACGGTGCGCGCGGTCCACGTGGTGACCGGGTACGGCCAGGTCACGGTGACCGCCTACGCGGCCCCGCGCTCGGGTGGCCTGTGGCGCGAGGTGAGCCAGGAGCTGGCCGACCAGCTCCGCTCGGACGGCGCCCGGGTGACCCTCGGCCGGGGCGAGTGGGGGATGGAGCTCTCCGCGGTGGTCAACGACGTGGCCCTGCGGTTCGTCGGGGTCGACGGGCCCCGGTGGATGCTGCGCGGGGTGATCGCCGGTCCGCAGTCGGAGGCGGCGACCGCCCCCGAGGTGCTCCGGAGCATCGTCCGGGGCACGGTCGTCGACCGGGGTGAGGACCCCATGCCGGTCCGCACACCGTTGTCGATCACACTGCCGGAGGCGGTCGCCGCGCACGTCGCGGGACAGGCCCGGCAGCAGCAGGGACAACAGAACCAGCAGCAGGGACAGCAGAACCAGCAGCGGGCCTGACGGACACCCCGGACCGCGGCGTTCCCTCCGGTCCGGGGTGTCCGGCCGGAGGTCGCCGTCCCGGGCACGTGGGATAGCGGACATCACGTTGCGATCCGGACGCGGTCCGGGATTCCCTTGCCCGGACAGGGTTACGCTGAAACACGCACGGGCCGTCCGTCGGGGGGCCCCGGGAAACATAGGAGCAGGCGCCTATGGTCGCCAAAGACGGCGGCTACTTCAGTCGGCTGGTGCGGAAACTGACCAGTGACGTCGCCGAACTGGACGCCGACGATCTCTCGCAGGAGTCCGAGGCGGTCGGTGCGCGGAGAGCGTGCGACTGCCACTGCGGGGAGGAAGCCACGGTGCTGGGCAGGTTGCGCAGCGTCGACCTGTGCCCCGGTAGCGCCGCGGCTACGCTGGAGGCGGAGTTGTTCGACGGTACCGACGACGTCACGCTGGTCTGGCTCGGTCGGCGCCGCATCCCGGGTATCGAACCCGGCCGCACGATCAAGGTGCGGGGCAGGATGGCCGAGCGCGACGGGCACAAGGTGCTGTACAACCCGTACTACGAACTGTTGCAACCGACCCAGTGAGAGTGGCCCGGCGTGACTGAGCACCCCCGCGACGACGGCGTGCGTTCCCCGACGTCCGACGACGGCACGGATCCGGCCGCGCGCGACCGGGGTGGGGGTGTCCGGGACGACGGTGGTGCCAGCGGCGACGGTGGTGGCAGCGGTGACGGCGTCGACCGGCGGGCCGGCGGACCGGACCCGGACGGGGAGTCGTCCACGGCGCCGGACCCGGACGGGGAGAACACCCCGGAGCCGACGCTGCTGGAACAGATGGGCGGCGTGTCCGGGCTCGTCTACTCCTCGGTGCCGATCGTCGTCTTCGTGCTCGCCAACGCCGTTCTCGGGCTGATGCCGGCGATCTGGACGGCGCTCGGCAGCGCGGTGGCGATCACCGTGCTGCGGGTGGTGCGCCGGGAGCCGGTCCAACCCGCGATCTCCGGGTTCTTCGGCGTGGCCATCGCCGCGTTCCTCGCCTACCGCACCGGATCGGCGAAGGGGTTCTTCCTGTTCGGCATCTGGGCGAGCGCGGTGTACTTCGGTGTGCTGGTGCTGTCGGTGGTGGTGCGCTGGCCGCTGGCCGGGGTGGTGTGGAACTACCTCAACGGCACGGGGATGGCCTGGCGCCGCGACAAGCCCTCCCGGTTCGGCTACGACGTGGCCACCCTCGCCCTGGCCGCGGTGTTCGCGGCACGGTTCGTCGTGCAGCAGTGGCTCTACGCCGAGGACTACACCGGCTGGCTGGCCTTCGCCAAGATCGCGATGGGGTATCCGCTGTACGGGCTGGCGCTGCTGGTCGTGGTGTGGGCGGTGCGCCGCTCGGACAAACGGCTCGCGGAGGTCCTGCACACGGCCGAGGAGACCGACGCCGAGATCGAGGCGCGGCTGCGGGCCAAGTACGGCGAGGCGCCCGCCCGGGGCGCCTGACCGGCGGGAACCGGGGCCCGGCGGCCCCCGGGGGAG
>NZ_KE387080.1:0-4458 GCF_000430445.1 Saccharomonospora iraqiensis subsp. iraqiensis | reverse complement strand
GCCCGCGCGGTGCGGCTCGCGGGCCGGATGCGCGAACTCGGCGAGGCGGGTGACCTCGCCGAGTTCCTGGAGTACGACATCGCCTTCCACACCCTGCTGCTGCGCAGCAGCGGCAACGAGATGTTCGGTGCGCTGGCCGACGTGGTCGCCGTGGTGCTGCGCGGCCGGACCCGGCTCGGGCTGATGCCCCACCAGCCGGTGCCCGAGGCGTTACGCCTGCACGAACGGGTGGCCGACGCGGTCGCCCGCGGCCTGCCCGACCCCGCCGAGGCCGCCATGCGCGACCTCCTGGCGGAGGTCCGCGACGCCATGCTCCCCCTCTGGCGCCGCTGACCCCGCGAGTCGCCACCCCAGAACCGCGAGTTGACGCCAGGAGCCCGCGAGTCGCCACCCCAGGACGGCGAGTTGACGCCCGGGACCCGCGAGTCGGCACCCTGGACGGCGAGTTGACGTCAGGGCCCCGCGAGTGACCACTCCGGTCCGCGAGTCGATGCCAGCGGCCCGCGAGTGGGCGTCGGGGACACGTGGGTCGGCGCTCGGGTCCCGCGAGCCTTCCGGCACAGGTCGACGGTCGACGTTCGGCGGTCGCCGGCATGGGGCGTCGACTCGCCGGCAACTCGGCGGCCCGAGGTGTCGACTCGCCGGCCTGGGGTGGCGACTCGCGGACCCCGAATGGCGACTCGCGGACCCTGAATGGCGACTCGCGGACCCTGAATGGCGACTCGCGGGACTGGGGTGGCGACTCGCCGGGGTCAGGGGCGGGCGTCCTCGCGGAGGAGGTCGGCGGCCTTCTCGCCGATGGCCATGGTGGTGATGCACGGGTTGACCGCGATGAGGAAGGGCATGGCCGAGCCGTCGGCGACCCGCAGCCGGTCCACCCCCCGCACCCGCAGCCGTTCGTCCAGGGGGGCCTCGCGGTCGTTCGACGGGCCCATCCGCACGGTGCAGGACGGGTGGTAGACGGTGTTGTGCGTTTTCATCAGGTAGTCGCCGATCTCGTCGTCGGTCGTCGCGTCCGGTCCCGGCGCCAGCTCCGCGCCCGCCCACTCGCGCATCGCCGGTTGCGCGACGATCTCCCGGGCCAGCCGGACGCCGTAGGTCATCACCCGCAGATCGTGCGGGTCGCTGAAGTAGCGCGGGTCCACTCTGGGCTTGTCCCGGAAGTCCCGGGTGCGCAGCCGCACCGTCCCGGTGGACCGTGCCCGGGTGACGTTCGGTGTCAGGCAGAAGCCGTTCTCCGTGGTGGGATAGCCGTGCCGCAGGGTGTTCAGGTCGAACGGCACGGATCCGTAGTGGAACATCAGGTCCGGCCGGTCGAGACCTTCCCGGGTCGTGGTCATGATGCCGATCTCCCACCACTGGGTGGAATCCCGCACCATCGGCCTGCGCGCATCCCACTGCACCAGGCCCTCCGGGTGGTCCTGGAGGTTGCGCCCCACACCCGGTGAGTCCACGACGACGTCGATGTCGAACCCGGCGAGCTCCTCGGCGGGGCCGATCCCGGACAGCATGAGCAGCTTCGGGGTGTCGATCGCACCGCTGGACACGACCACCTCGTTGCGGGCGCGGATGTGCTCGCTGTGCTGCATGTCCTCGGTGAGGACCTCGACCCCGGTGCACCGGGTCCCGTCGAAGGTGAGGTGCTTGGCCCGCACCCCCGTGCGGACCTGGAGGTTGGTTCTCCTGCCGAGCACCGGGTGCAGGTACGCCACCGACGCCGACGCCCGGATGCCGTCCTCCCGGGCGTTGATCTGGAACCAGTTGGCGCCGTGGGTGACCGTCGTGCCCGTGTTGAAGTCCGTGCGGGGGATCCCGGCCTGTTCGCAGGCGTGCAGCAGCGCCACCCCGGCCGGGTCGTGCGGGGGCACGCTGCGGATCCGGACCGGGCCGGTGCGGCCGTGGTGCTCGCCCGGGGCGTCGTTGTCCTCCAGCCGTCGGTACAGCGGGAAGATGTCCTCGGCCGACCATCCGGGCAGGCCGAGGTCCGCCCACTCGTCGAGGTCCTCCCGGGGCGCCCAGAACGCGATGGCGGAGTTGTGCGACGAGCACCCGCCGAGCACCTTCGCCCGGGCGTGGCGGAGGAACGAGTTGCCCGACTCCTGCGGTTCCACGGGATAGTCCCAGTCGTATCCGGACTCCAGCAGTTCCATCCACCGGGTCAGTTCCAGCACCGGCCGGGCGTCCACATCGGAAGGCCCCGCCTCCAGCAGGCAGACCGAGGTGTCCGGATCCTCCGACAGGCGGGCCGCCACGACCGAACCGGCGGTACCGCCGCCGACGACGACGTAATCGAACTCGGGGGACACGTCACACTCCTTCTCGTCCGGCTGTCGGCCCGCCCCGTCCGGCTGTCGGCGGTCGTCCGCGTGCCGCGGGGTGGCCGTCCGCGCGCCGACAACGGCCCGGGTGGGTCCAGTATCCGGCCCGTAGTCGCCGCGGGCAGCGTGTGACCTGCACCGTCGGTGGCACGGTGTGGTGATGCGGCCCGTGCGGCCACCGACAGCGGGTGAGCGAGCCACCCGGCCGGGTGCGTGTTCCCTAGACTGGGTCGGAACGAGGCAGCGACAACGACGGCGAGCGAGGTGGAGCGTGACGTTGCTGGAGTCCGTAGACGGGCCCGCAGACCTCAAGCGGATGGACCACGAGGAACTGGCCGTACTGGCGGGGGAGATCCGGGACTTCCTCGTCGAGAAGGTGCGCAGGGCCGGTGGTCACCTCGGCCCGAACCTCGGGGTCGTCGAGTTGACGCTCGCGTTGCACCGCGTGTTCGACTCCCCGCGGGACGCGCTGCTGTTCGACGTCGGACACCAGTCGTACGTGCACAAGATCGTCACCGGGCGGCGGGACGAGTTCGACGGGCTCCGCCAGCAGGGTGGCATCGCGGGCTACCCGGCGCGTGCGGAGAGTGAGCACGACCTGATCGAGAACAGTCACGCCTCCACCGCCCTCTCCTACGCGGACGGGCTGGCGAAGGGCTTCACGCTCGACGGCGGCGGACGCCACGCCGTCGCCGTGGTCGGGGACGGGGCGCTGACCGGCGGGATGTGCTGGGAGGCGCTGAACAACATCGCCGCCGACCCGGAACGGCCGATCGTGATCGTGGTCAACGACAACGGCCGGTCCTACTCGCCCACGATCGGCGGTATCGCCGAGCACCTCGCCGCGCTGCGCCTGCGCCCCGGGTACGAGCGGCTGTTGGACGGCGGCCGTGAGCTGCTGCAGAACACCCCGGTGGTCGGCAAGCCGCTCTACACCGCCCTGCACGCGGCCAAGGCCGGGCTCAAGGACGCCGTCACCCCGCAGGTGATGTTCTCCGACCTCGGGCTGAAGTACCTCGGGCCCGTCGACGGGCACGACCTCGTCGCGCTGGAGAAGGCGCTGGCCAACGCCCGGTCGTTCGGTGGTCCGGTGATCGTGCACGCCGTCACCGAGAAGGGGCACGGGTATCCGCCCGCGGTCTCGGACGAGGCCGACCAGATGCACCAGACGGACCCCATCGACCCGGCCACCGGGCAGCCCCCCGCGAAGAAGACCAGCTGGACGTCGGTGTTCGGCGAGGAACTGGCCCGCATCGGGGGCGAACGCGAGGACGTGGTGGCGATCACGGCGGCGATGCTGCGGTCGACGGGGCTGCACACCTTCGCCGAGGCGTTCCCCGACCGGTGGTTCGACGTCGGCATCGCCGAGCAGCACGCGGTCACCTCGGCCGCGGGGCTGGCGATGAGCGGACGGCACCCGGTGGTCGCGGTCTACTCCACCTTCCTCAACCGCGCCTTCGACCAGACACTGATGGACGTCGCGCTGCACCGCCAGCCCGTGACGTTCGTGCTCGACCGCGCGGGCGTCACCGGACCGGACGGGCCCAGCCACCACGGCATGTGGGACCTGTCCCTGCTCGGCATGGTCCCCGGCATGCGCGTGGCCGCCCCCCGCGACGCGGAGACGCTGCGGGAGGAGCTGCGGGAGGCGGTCGCCGTCTCCGACGGCCCCACGGCGCTGCGGTTCTCCAAGGGCGGTGTCGTCGAGTCGGTGCCCGCGGTCGACCGGCTCGGTCCGGTGGACGTGCTGCGGCGCGGGTCCGGTGCGGACGTCCTGCTCGTCGCGGTCGGTGCGTTCGCGCGGCTGGGGCTGGCCGCCGCCGAGCGGCTCGCCGACCAGGGCATTGGGGTCACCGTGGTGGACCCGAGGTGGGTCGTGCCGGTGCCGGAGGAACTGGTGGCGCTGGCCTCCGGGCACCGGCTCGTGGTCACCGTGGAGGACAGCGGACGGCACGGCGGCTTCGGTTCGGCCCTCGGGGGAGTGCTGCGGGACGCCGACTGCGACGTGCCGCTGCGCGACCTCGGGGTGCCGCAGCGGTTCCTGGAGCACGGCAGCCGGGACGAGGTGCTCGCCGACGTCGGGCTCACCGCGCAGGACGTCGCGCGCCGGGTCACCGAGTGGGCGGCCGGGCGGCTCGGC
>NZ_AICW01000307.1 GCF_000430445.1 Saccharomonospora iraqiensis subsp. iraqiensis | reverse complement strand
GCCGGCGGATGCCGCGGAAGCTGACCGTCACCCGGGTCGCCGCGCTGCGCGGCCGTGAGCTCGGCGGCAACGCCGTCGCGCTGTTCCAGCGGGCCACGCGGGCGGACGGGGCGGACAGGTCCGGGCTGACCTCGCTGACGTACGCGGTGATGCTGAACTACGCCAGCGACGCCGCCATGGCCGTGGCGCTGGCGAACACCCTGTTCTTCGCCGCGAGCAGCGGGGAGAGCCGCGGCCGGGTCGCCCTCTACCTGTTGATCACCATCGCGCCGTTCGCCCTGGTGGCGCCGGTGATCGGCCCCGCGCTCGACCGCATCCAGCGGGGGCGCAGGCTGGCCATGTGCCTCGCCTCGGTGGGCGCGGCCCTGATGTGCGTGGTCATGGCGCTGAACTTCGACACCTGGCTGTTGTACCCGGCCGCGCTCGGCAAGATGGTGCTGTCGAAGTCGTTCCTGGTGCTCAAGGCCGCCGTGACGCCCCGGGTGCTGCCGCCGGAGATCACGCTGTCCACGACCAACGCCCGGCTGGCCGTGTTCGGCCTCGCCGCGGGCGGGGTGTTCGGCGCGGTGGCGAGCGGGGTGAACTGGGCGTTCGGGTCGGCGGGCGCGTTGTGGTTCACCGCCGTGCTGTGCGTGGCGGGGGCGGTGCTGTCTCTGCGGATCCCGGCGTGGGTGGAGGTCACCGAGGGCGAGGTGCCCGCCTCACTGACCGCTCCCCGCCCGGCCGCGACCCGGCGGCAGCCGTTGAGCAGGCACGTCGTGGTGGGGCTGTGGGGCAACGGGTCGATCCGGGTGCTGACCGGCTTTCTGATGATGTTCGCCGCGTTCGCGGTGAAGGCGCAGACCGAGGACGCGGGGCAGAGTCCGTTCGTCCAGCTCCTGCTGCTCGGTGTGATCGGCGCGGCGGCGGGGGCGGGCGGTTTCCTCGGCAACGCGCTCGGCTCCCGGATGCGGCCCGGCCGGCCCGACCAGCTCGTGCTCGGCTGTGTGGCGGCCACGCTGGCCTCCACCGTGCTCGCCGCGGTGCTGTCCGGCCTGGCCACGGCGGCCGTGGTGGGTCTGGTGGGCGCGACGGCGAGCGCGCTGGCGAAGAACAGCCTGGACGCGGTCATCCAGGACGACCTGCCCGAGGAGTCCCGCGCGTCGGCGTTCGGACGGTCGGAGACGGTCCTGCAGCTGGCATGGGTGTCCGGTGGGGCGGTGGGGCTGCTGCTGCCGCCGACGTACTGGATCGGGTTCCTCGTGGTGTCGGCGCTGCTCGCGCTCGGGTTGGCCCAGACCTGGCTGGTGCGGCGCGGGACGTCGCTGCTGCCCTCCCGGTTGCCCGGGCGCCGGAAGCAGCGTACGCGGGGCAGCCCCGAGACCGCTCCGGTCGGCGGCGGCTCGTAGTCTCGCCCATATGCGACGCAAAGTAGTAGCACGCGTGGCGCCGCTGGCGGCCGGTGCGGCCGTGCTGGCGGGCTGCTCGGCGCCCGCACCCCCCGAGGTCACCTTCTACGCCGACGGGGAGTCGGTGCGCGCGGAGCCGTGGCGCTACTGCGACGCGCTGGTGACCTCCTGCGAGTCCCACGGAGAGCGCCCGGTTCTCGACGTGCGGGCGGGCGAGCCGGTGCAGGTCTCGGTTCCCGCGGACGTCGCCGAGACCCCGTGGCTGGTCAACGTCCAGTACACCGACTCCGCGGGGACGGTGCGGCCGATCCGGCAGGAGGTGTTCACCCCGGGCGAGCGGCACGCCTACACCGCCGTGCCCCAGGCACCGGCCGAACAGCTGCTCGTGGTGGAGGTCCAGCAGCTCGGCGGGTCCTACGCGGCCGACGCGGAGGGCAACCCGATCGTCGACGAGTCCGGGCGGCCCCAACTCGTCGCCCGCGCCGTGTGGTCCCTGCGGATCGACCCGTCCTGACGGCCCCGGCCCCGCGGGCCCGGTCGCGTCCCACCGCGCAGGCACACCCGCGACCCGCGGTGGGA
>NZ_KE387079.1:47290-55105 GCF_000430445.1 Saccharomonospora iraqiensis subsp. iraqiensis | reverse complement strand
GGTCGCGGCGGCGCCGCGGGTGCGTTCGGCCGGCCCGGCGGGCCCGCGCGCAAGGGCCGCAAGTCGAAGCGGCAGAAGCGCCAGGAGTACATGGAGAACATGCAGGCGCCGTCGGTCGGTGGCGTCCGGCTGCCCAAGGGCGGCGGCGAGACCATCCGGCTTCCGCGCGGCGCCTCGCTGACGGACTTCGCGGAGAAGATCAACGCGAATCCGGGTTCCCTGGTCCAGGTGCTGTTCCATCTCGGTGAGATGGTCACCGCGACGCAGTCCGTCTCCGAGGACGTGCTCGAACTGCTCGGCACGGAGATGAACTACAACGTCCAGGTGGTCAGCCCCGAGGAGGAGGACCGCGAGCTGCTCGAGGCCTTCGACATCACCTTCGGGGAGAACACCGGCAGCGACGACGAGCTGCGGGCCCGGCCCCCGGTGGTGACCGTGATGGGTCACGTCGACCACGGCAAGACCAAGCTGCTGGACACGATCCGGCAGACGAAGGTCGCCGACGCCGAGGCCGGCGGCATCACCCAGCACATCGGTGCCTACCAGGTCGAGACCGAGGTCGAGGACGAGCCCCGCACGATCACGTTCATCGACACCCCGGGCCACGAGGCGTTCACCGCCATGCGTGCCCGTGGTGCGCAGGCGACGGACATCGCGGTGATCGTCGTGGCGGCCGACGACGGTGTGATGCCGCAGACGATCGAGGCGGTGAACCACGCACAGGCGGCGAAGGCGCCCATCGTGGTCGCGGTCAACAAGATCGACGTCGAGGGCGCGAACCCGGCGAAGGTGCGGCAGCAGCTCACCGAGTACGGGCTGGTGGCCGAGGAGTACGGCGGCGACACGATGTTCGTCGACGTCGCGGCCAAGCCCGGGCTGAACCTCGAGGGGCTGCTGGAGGCGATCGTGCTGACCGCCGACGCGGCGCTGGACCTGCGGGCCAACCCGCGGATGGAGGCCCAGGGTGTCGCGATCGAGGCGCACCTCGACCGCGGCCGCGGTCCGGTGGCGACGGTGCTGGTGCAGCGGGGCACGCTGCGCGTGGGTGACTCGGTCGTCGCCGGGGACGCCTACGGGCGGGTGCGCCGCATGGTCGACGAGCACAACCACGACGTCACCGAGGCGGCGCCGTCGCGGCCGGTGCAGGTCATCGGGTTCACCTCGGTGCCGAGGGCGGGTGACACGTTCCTCGTCGTGGAGGAGGACCGGGTGGCGCGGCAGATCGCCGAACGTCGCCAGGCCCGCATCCGCAACGCGGAGAACGCCGCCAAGCGCAAGCGCGTGAGCCTGGAGGACCTGGACTCCGCACTGAAGGAGACCAACACCCTCAACCTGATCGTGAAGGGTGACAACTCGGGTACCGTCGAGGCGCTCGAGGCGTCGCTGAACCAGATCGACGTGGGTGACGAGGTCGACCTGCGGATCGTCCACCGCGGTGTCGGTGGCGTGACGGAGAGCGACATCGACCTGGCCACGGCCTCCGACGCGATCGTGCTCGGATTCAACGTGCGGGCACAGGGCAAGGCGACCGAGCGGGCGAGCCGCGAGGGCGTCGACGTCCGGTACTACACGGTGATCTACCAGGCGATCGAGGAGATCGAGCAGGCCCTGAAGGGCATGCTCAAGCCGGTGTACGAGGAGGTCGAACTCGGGCGGGCCGAGGTCCGCGACGTGTTCAAGTCCTCCAAGGCCGGCACGATCGCGGGGTGCATGGTCACCTCCGGCCACATCCGGCGCAACGCCAAGGCGCGCGTGCTCCGGGACAACGTGGTGGTGTCCGAGAACCTGCCGGTCAACTCGCTCCGGCGGTTCAAGGACGACGTCACCGAGGTCCGCGACGGGTTCGAGTGCGGTATGACCCTCGGTCGGTTCTCCGACATCAAGGTCGGGGACGAGATCGAGACGTACGAGATGCGCGAGAAGCCGCGCGAGTGATCCGACCGACCGGCCGGGTACGGGGTCCGTACGGACACCCGCCCGGCCGGTCCCGATCCACCGGGGGCCGGACCGTGTTCGTCGGCGCGCTGGAACTGGACGTCCTGCTCGGGGACGTGCGGTCGTTGAAGCAGAAGCGGTCGGCGGTGCGGCCGGTCCTGGCCGAGCTGCGCCGACGGTACGAGGTGGCGGTGGCCGAGGCCGGGCACCACGACCTGCACCGGCGTGCGTTGATCGGGGTGGCGGCCGTGTCCGGCGACGCCACCCATGTGCGGGACCTGCTGGACTCCTGTGAACGGTGGGTCGCCGACCGCCCCGACCTCGAACTGCTGTCGGCACACCGGCGGTTGTTGGGGCCGGAGGACGAGGCTGGTGACTGAGAAGAAGGGGGTGCGCCGTGGCTGACGGGGCACGCGCACGGAGACTGGCCAAGCGGATCGCGCAGATCGTGGCGTCCGCCTTGGAACACGACATCAAGGATCCACGCCTGGGCAACATCACGGTGACCGACGCCCGGATCACCGGGGACCTGCGGGACGCGACCGTGTACTACACGGTGCTGGGGGAGAATCTGGACACCCCGCCGGACTTCGCGGGCGCCGCCGCGGCGCTGGAGTCGGCCCGGGGTGTGCTGCGGACGAAGGTGGGGCAGGGCACCGGCGTGCGCTACACGCCGACGTTGACGTTCGTCGCGGACAACCTCCCCGGCGAGGCGCGGCACATCGACGACCTGCTCGCCCGCGCGAAGGAGGCCGACGCCGAGGTCGCCCGCCGGGCGACCACCGCCCACCCCGCGGGGGAGACCGACCCCTACCGCCTCCCTCAGGACGAGGACTGACCCTCCCGCCCGCGAGTCGCCACTCCAGTCCCGCGAGTTGACACTCCAGGCCTGTCAGTTGACGTTGCAGAACCGTCGGTTGACGCTCCGGGGTAGGGGACTCTTCCCACCGGGGCGAGGAGTAGCGGACGAACGACGCCCCGGTCACGTCGACTCACGGGCCCCGCGCGTCGACTCGCGGACATGGGGCGTCGACTCGCGGGCCCCGCGCGTCGACTCGCGGGCACGGGGTGTCAACTCGCGGGGTTTCGGGCGATGAGGACGTCGCGGAGGATGGACTGGTCGACACGGTGGGCCAGGGTGGTGTGGGCCGGGTCGGTGACCACGGTCAGGCCCGCGTCGGTGAGCAGGGTCGCGAGCTCGTCGCGGTCGAGAACGTAGGTGTTGTACGACACGCCCAGCGCGCCGCCGCGGCGCAGCACCCGGGTCCACACCGGCAGGGCCGCGGCGAGCAGCTCGCGCGGGCTGCGGGACAGGCTCTCGTCCCGCGCCTTGCTGCCGTGCCGCACCCCGTACGGGGCATCGGTGACGATCGCGTCCACCGAACCGGGCCGCAGCAGTTCGTCGGTGCGCAGCGTGTCGGTGTTGTAGTAGGTCACCCTGCGGGTGTCCCCGGCGCGGTAGGCCTCCTTCGTCGCGCCGTAGGTGACGTCGAGCCGCTGCCCGAGGCGCGCCTTGTTCCGGCGCAGGGCCCCGGACTCCGCACTGTGCTTGATCCGCTTGGTGCGCAGCCACGTCTTCAGGAACCGCTCGTAGGCCTCGAAGTCCTTGCCGTCGGTCTCCACGCCGGTGGCGTCGAACCCGTACATCATGGCCTGGTTCAGGGTCGTGCCGCGGCCGGCCAGCGGGTCGAGCACGTGCGGCGGCCGGTGCCCGTCGCCGGGCCGGGCGCCGCGCAGCAGGTCGGCGGGCCGGTCGGTGGCCAGCATCGTCAGGTTCACCAGGAGCCGGGTGAACAGCTCGTTCGTCTTGCCCGTGTACTTCTGGATGGTGAGCAGGTCCGAGTCGAACAGCGCGACCGGGTCCAGCGTCAGCGGCCGTAACAGCTCGCCGCGCACCTCGAACAGCGCGTAGGCCGACGACAGGTTGGACAGGTACCCGACGTCCTCGTCGGACAGTGGTTCTTCCGTGCCGAGGGTGACGTAGTCGACACCGCCGATCGTGCGCACGTCCGTGCCGGTGACCGCGGTCGTCAGCACCCGGTCGCCGAACGCGGCGAGTTCCGCGCGCAGCAGCCGGGGCGAGGTGTCGGTGTAGACGCGGTTGGCCGACGGCAGGATGAGGATCGCGTACTCGGGCATCGCAGGGCAGCCTAGCCGAGCCGCGGGCGGGCCCGGGTGCGCCGGTTACGCTCGTCCGCGTGGTCGAGACGGCGGAGGGGAACGGCGGGGACACACCCGGCACCGACGACGGAACGGATCCGCGGGCGACGGGGACGGGGGACCGGGTCCCGGCCCGGCGGGTGTTCGGCCTCGCCGTCCCCGCACTGGGGGTGCTGGCGGCCGAGCCGCTGTACGTGCTGGTGGACACCGCGGTGGTCGGTCACCTCGGCGCACTGCCGCTGGCCGCGCTCGCGCTCGGCGGCACCCTGCTCTCCCTGGTGTCGACGCAGCTGACCTTCCTGTCGTACGGCACCACCGCCCGGACCGCGCGGCTGCACGGCGCGGGGCGCCGTGCCGAGGCCGTGGACGAGGGGATGCAGGCCACCTGGCTGGCGCTGGCGGTCGGGGTGGTCATCCTGCTGGTGGGGCAGCTCGCGGCCGAACCCGTCGCCCGGCTGATGTCCGGCGACGACACCGTCACCGCGGAGACGGTGTCGTGGCTGCGGATCGCCCTGTTCGGGGTGCCGATGATTCTGGTCACTATGGCGGGCAACGGCTGGATGCGCGGGGTGCAGGACGCCGTGCGCCCGCTGCGTTTCGTGCTCGCGGGCAACGCGCTGTCCGCCGTGCTCTGTCCCGTGCTGGTCTACCCGGTGGGGATGGGGCTGGAGGGCTCCGCCGTGGCGAACGTCGTGGCGCAGACGGTCGCGGGCGGGCTGTTCTTCCGGGCGCTGTTCGTCGAGCGCGCCCTCGGACGTCCGGCGCCGACGGTGATGTGGGCGCAGCTGCGCCTCGGCCGGGACCTCGTCCTGCGCAGCCTCGCGTTCCAGGCGTGCTTCGTCTCGGCCACGGCCGTGGCCGCCCGCACCTCCACCGTGGCCGTCGGCGCCCACCAGGTGGTGTGGCAGCTGTGGACGTTCCTCTCGCTCGTGCTGGACTCGGTCGCCATCGCCGCGCAGTCGCTGATCGGGGCGGCACTGGGTGCCCGGGACTCCCGGCAGGCGAAGGGCGTGGCGAACCAGATCACCGCCTACGGTCTGGTGCTGGGCTGCGCGCTCGGGGTGGCGTTCGCCGCCGTGTCGCAGGTGCTGCCGAAGGCGTTCACCACCGACCCCGGGGTGCTGGCCACCATCCCGCAGGCGTGGTGGTTCTTCGTCGCCCTGCAACCCGTGGCCGGGGTCGTGTTCGCCCTGGACGGGGTCCTGCTCGGGGCGGGGGACGCCTCGTTCCTCCGCAACGCCACGGTCGGCAGCGCCGTGCTCGGCTACCTGCCGCTCATCTGGATCTCCCTGGCCGTCGGGTGGGGGCTCAGCGGTATCTGGACCGGCCTGACGCTGTTCATGCTGCTGCGCCTCGGGTTCGTGGTGGCCCGCCTGCGCTCCGGGCGCTGGGCGGTGGAGGGCGCCGTCCGCACCTGAGCGGCGACGACACCGGCGCCCGGTGTGGGCAACGACACCGGGTCCGCGGGTACGTCCCGCGGATGTTTAGGCGATACAAACAAATGGGGGCGACGGTGTCGTGGCCCCGTGTCCCGGTTCCGCCCCTCATCCGTCCCTGGAGGAACTCCGTGCCGTCCCGGCCCGTCCCGGCCGCTCCCGTCCGCTCGTGGCTGATCTGGCTGATCGGCGCGGGTGTGTACGTGCTCGCGGTGTTCCACCGCACCTCGTTGGGGGTCGCGGGGCTGGACGCGGCGGAACGGTTCGGCGTCGGTTCCGCCGCGTTGGCGACGTTCACCGTGCTCCAGATCGGCGTCTACGCCCTGATGCAGGTGCCGACCGGGGTGCTGGTGGACCGGTTCGGCCCGCGCCGGGTGCTCACCGCGGCGCTGTTGCTGCTCGGGCTGGGGCAGATCCTGCTCGCCGTGGCGCAGTCCTACCCACCCGCCCTGCTCGCCCGCGGGATCCTGGGCGTCGGTGACGCCCTCACCTTCGTCTCCGTGCTGCGGCTGGCCGCGAACCACTTCCCGCAGCGGCAGTACATGCTGGTCACGGCGCTGACCGGGGCGCTCGGGTTCGTCGGCAATCTCGCGGCGACACTGCCGCTGACGCTGCTGCTGGCGGGCCCGGGCTGGACCCCGACGTTCCTGACCGCGGGGCTGGTGACCGTGGTGTTCGTGGCCGTGCTGCTGGTGGCCGTGCACGACACCCCGCACGCGCGGCGCACCGAGTCGCGCACGGTGCCGGTGCGCGAGGTGGGCGAGCAGCTGCGGGCCGCGCTGCGCGTGCCCGGGACCCGGCTCGGGTTCTGGACGCACTTCTCCGCGCCGTTCGGGCAGAACGTGATGGTGCTGCTGTGGGGCGTGCCGTTCCTCGTCGAGGGGCAGGGTTACGCCACCACCACGGCGAGTTCGCTGCTGATGGTGTTCGTCGTCGGCGCGATGGCGGGCGGCCCGCTGCTCGGCGGCGTCGTCGGCCGCCGACCGGGCGTCCGCATGCCGTTGGTGGTGACCTACCTGCTGGCCGTGGGGGTGACCTGGGGTGTGCTGCTGGGCTGGCCGGGCCGCATCCCGGTGGCGGTGCTGGTGCCCGCCTTCACGGTGCTGTCCCTGGGCGGCCCGGTGTCCACCATCGGGTTCGGCCTGGTGCGCGACTACAACCCGCTGCCCCGGGTCGGCACCGCGACCGGGGTGGTCAACGTGGGCGGTTTCGTGGCGACGACGGTCACCTCTCTGCTCATCGGCGTCCTGTTGGAGCTCACCGGAGGGCGGTACGGCATCGCGCTGCTGGCCATGCCCGCCGTGCTCGCGTTCGGGTCCTGGCGGATGGCCGTGTGGTGGCTGCGCGCCCGGGCGGCGGTGTTCGCGGCGCAGGAACGCGGCGAGGACGTCCCGGTGCGGCTGCGCAGGCACCGCTTCGACCTCCGCCCCGCCGACGGCCCCGCGGCCTGACCCGCGTCGCCGGGATCCCGGTCAGCGGAACCGAACGGTGATTCGGGGCACCGTCGGACCCATCTACCCGGCGGGCGGGTCCGGCCGGGGCGGGGGCCGGTGGTTACAGTGCGGCGCGTGGCAAGCGATTCCCCACCACCCCCCGGACTGTTGATCGTCGACAAGCCGAGCGGCATGACGTCGCACGACGTGGTCGCCAAGGCCCGGCGGCTGCTCGGCACCCGCAAGGTCGGGCACGCGGGCACACTCGATCCGATGGCCACCGGCGTCCTCGTCCTGGGGATCGAGCGGGCGACCAAGCTGCTGGGCCACCTCTCGCTGGACCGCAAGACCTATCTGGCCACGGTGGTGCTCGGCTCCGCCACCACCACCGACGACGCCGAGGGTGAGGTGCTCTCGGAGGCGGACCCGCAGGCGGTGGACGCGGTCTCCGACGACGCCGTCCGCGCGGCGGTGACGGCGCTCACCGGCGAGATCGACCAGGTGCCGAGCGCGGTGAGCGCGGTGAAGGTCGACGGCAGGCGCGCCTACGCCCGGGTCCGGGCCGGGGAGGACGTGGACCTGCCCTCCCGGCCGGTCACCGTGCACCGGTTCGACGTCCTGGCCGTGCGGCGGGAGGAGGGCAGGCTGGAGTTCGACGCGATGATCGACTGCTCCTCCGGCACCTACGTGCGCGCGCTGGCCCGGGACCTCGGCGACGCGCTCGGCGTCGGCGGGCACCTCGGGGCGCTGCGCCGGACCACGGTCGGCCCGTTCACCCTCGCCCGCGCCCGCACCCTCGAACAGGTGGAGCAGGAACCCGGCCTGTCGCTGAGCCTGGGCGAGGCCGTGGC
>NZ_KE387079.1:42351-47190 GCF_000430445.1 Saccharomonospora iraqiensis subsp. iraqiensis | reverse complement strand
CGTACGCTCACTCCGACGACCTTCCCGACGAGCTGCACGAGGTGATTGCATGACGCGCGCATCCGCAGGCCGAGGCGAGCAGGACCCGATCCGGGTCGGGGTGCTCGGCGCGCGGGGCCGCATGGGCGCGGAGGCCGTCTCCGCCGTCGAGTCCGCCCCCGACATGCGGTTGGCCGCCGCCGTGGACGCCGACGACGGCCGGGAGGCCCTGACCGGGGCGGACGTCGTCGTCGACTTCACCCACCCGGACGCGGTGATGGACAACCTGCGCTTCGCGGTGGACAACGACCTGCACGCGGTGGTCGGCACCACCGGGTTCACCGACGAGCGGGTCGATCAGCTGCGCGGGTGGCTCGCCGACAAGCCCGCGCTCGGGGTGCTGCTGGCGCCGAACTTCGCCCTGGGCGCGGTGCTCGCCATGAAGTTCGCCGAGCAGGCAGCCCGGTTCTACGACGCGGCCGAGGTCGTCGAACTGCACCACAACCGTAAGGCCGACGCGCCCTCCGGCACCGCCGCGCGCACCGCACGGTTGATCTCCGAGGCACGTGCCGGGGCCGGGCACGGCCCCGCCGACGACGCCACCACCTCGGAACTGGCGGGGGCGCGGGGCGCCGACGTCGACGGGGTGCGGGTGCACTCGGTGCGCCTGCCCGGCCTGGTCGCCCACGAGGAGATCCTGTTCGGCACCCAGGGGGAGACCCTGACGATCCGGCACGACTCCCTGGACCGCAGTTCCTTCATGCCCGGGGTGCTGCTCGGCGTGCGCTCCGTGCTCCGGCGTCCGGGCCTGACCGTGGGGCTCGAACACGTGCTGGATCTGTGACGGGGGAGCGGTGCGCGCACGCAATGTGGCCGTCCTGCTCACCGTCGCGGTGGGGGTGTACCTGGTCCTGCTGGCCGGGCGGGCCGTCGCGCTGATCCGGGAGGGCTCGGTGCCCGCGGTGGTGCTCGGGCTGGGTGTGCTCGTCCTGCCGGTGCTGGGTGTCTGGCTGGTGGCGGCCACCTGGCGGTCGGGCGCGCGCATTCAGCGGCTGGCCCGCAGACTGGAGGACGAGGGCGGGCTGCCGGACGTCTCCGACCTGCCGCGCAGGCCCTCGGGCCGGGTGGACCGGGAGGCCGCGGACGACTGGTTCGAGCAGCGCCGTGCCGAACTGGAGGCCGACCCGCAGGACTGGCGCCGCTGGTACCGCCTGGCCCACGCCTACGACGTCGCCGGTGACCGGCGACGCGCCCGCGCCACCATGCGCCGGGCGATCGAGCTGGAGGCCGCCGACCGCTGACGTGCGGCGGCGACGGTGGGTGTACCACCGTCGCCGCGGGCGGACGGTGGTACACCCACCGGCGGCACCGGACCGGACCTCCCGGCGTTTGCCCCGACGTCGCCGCGGGTAAGCGGGCACGGTGCTGGTCGCGATCGTCGTGCATCTCGCGGTGGCGGCGACGCTCCCTGCGCTCGCCCGCCGGTGGGACCGTCGTGCGTTCGCGATCGGCGCGCTGGCACCGGCCTTCGCCCTGGTCGTCGCCGCGACCCGGCTGGGCGCCTTGCCCGCCACGGAGCGCGTGGTCTGGGCCTCCGCGCTCGGCCTGGAGTTCACCGTCCGGATGGACTCGCTGGCGACGATCATGGTCGCCCTGGTCACCGGGATCGGGACGGTGGTGCTGGTCTACTTCTCCCGCTATGCCAAGCCGGGGGAGGCGGGGATCGGGCGCGACGCCGCGGTCATGGTGCTGTTCGCGGGCGCGATGCTCGGCCTGGTCCTGGCCGACGACGTCTTCTCGCTGTACGTCTTCTGGGAAGTCACCACGATCTGCTCGTTCCTGCTCGTCGGCGGGAGCGGACTCACCCGGGAGGAACGCCGCTCGGCCCGGCAGGCGCTGCTGGTGACCACGCTCGGCGGGCTGGCCATGCTGCTCGGGCTCATCCTGCTCGGCACGGCCGCGGGCACCCTGCGGATCTCCGGGATCGTCGCCGACCCGCCCACCGGGGCCGCGGCCACGACCGGGATCGCGCTGCTGCTGGTCGGTGCGTTCACCAAGTCGGCGCAGGTGCCGTTCCACCCGTGGCTGCCCGCGGCGATGGTGGCCCCCACCCCGGTCAGCGCCTACCTGCACGCGGCGGCGATGGTCAAGGCGGGCGTGTACCTGGTGGCCCGCTTCGCCCCCGCCTTCGCCGACCGCCCCGAGTGGTGGGTGCCCCTGGTCGTGGTGGGGCTGTGGACGATGCTGCTCGGCGGGTACCGCGCGATGCGGCAGTACGACCTCAAACTGCTGCTCGCCTTCGGCACGGTGAGCCAGCTGGGGTTCCTCATGGTGCTGCTGGCGGGCGGCACGCGGGTGTCCGAGCTCGCGGGCGCGACGATGATCCTGGTGCACGGCCTGTTCAAGTCGGCGCTGTTCCTCACCGCGGGGGCGATCGACAAGGGGACCGGCACCCGGGATCTGCGCGAACTGTCCGGGCTCGGCCGGCGTTGGCCGGGGTTGGCGGTCCTGGCGACCCTGGCGGCGGCGTCGATGGCGGGGGTGCCGCCGCTGCTCGGGTTCATCGGCAAGGAGACCGCGCTGGAGGCGTTCTCGCACGCCACGGTCACCGACGCGCTGATCCTGGCCGGCATCGTGCTCGGGTCGGTGCTCACCACCGCCTACACCGTCCGCTTCCTGGTCGGTGCGTTCGGTGGCAGCGACGGGCGGCCCGACGCGGCCCGCGGTCCCGGGGCGGTGTTCACCGCGGCGATCGCGGTCCCCGCCGGGGCGAGTCTGGTGCTGGGGGTGGTGCCGGGGGCGGTCGAACGGTTCGCCGGGACCTACGCCGACCGCTTCCCGGGGCGGGACTACCACCTCGAACTGTGGCACGGGCTCACCCTGCCGTTGCTGCTGTCGGCGGTCATCCTCGTGGGCGGCTACCTGCTGCACCGACGGAGCGCGGTGTTCGAACGGACCGCCGGGTGGTTGCCGAGCGCGTTGCAGGCCGACCCCGGGTACCGGGCGACCCTGCGCGGGGTGAACCGGCTCGCCCAGGGCCTCACCGCGCGGATCCAGACGGGATCGCTCCCGGTGTATCTGAGCACGATCCTGGTGGCGGTGGCCGTGGTGCCGACCTGGGGGCTGATCACCGGGTCGGTGGGTCCGGGCCGACCGACGTTCGTGCACACCGCCCTCCAGCTGCCGCTGTCGTTACTCGTCGTGGTGGCCGCGCTCGCGCTGCCGTTCGCCCGCCGCAGGCTCACCGCCGTGTTGCTCACCGGGATGGTCGGGTACGGCGTGGGTGGGCTGTTCCTCGTGTTCGGCGCCACGGATCTCGCGCTGGCCCAGTTCCTGGTCGAGACGCTCACGCTGGTGGTGTTCGTGCTGGTGCTGCGCCGTGTGTCCGCCCCGTTCGTCCGACAGCACCCGGTCAGCCGCCGGGGCACCCTCCTCAAGGCGGTGGTCGCCGTGGCCGCGGGCGCGTTCGTGGCGGTGTTCGCGGTCGTCTTCTCCGGCCTGCGCGAGTCACGCTCGCGTGTGGGGCGGGCCTACGCCGAGCTGGCCGAACCCGAGGCGGGGGCCACCAACGTCGTCAACGCGATCCTCGTCGACCTCCGCGCGCTGGACACCGTCGGCGAGATCACCGTGCTGCTGGTGGCCGCGGTCGGTGCGGCGACGCTCGGCCTGGCCCTGGCGCGGGGACGCAACCCCGTGGTGCCGGTCCCGGAGAGCCCCGCCGCGGACCGCGCACCGGGCACCACGGCACCCGACACGACCGGGCCGGACACCACCGCGTCCGGCGACCGATCGGGCGGAGGCGGGGCCGGACATCCGCCCGACGGAACGGGGGAGGGAGACCGATGAGCGCGGGTTCCGAGTGGGAGTCGATGGACGTCCCCCGGCAGCGGTGGCTGCGCAACGCACGCAGCCCCGGGGGGTGGCCGCGGTCGCTGCAGCTCGAGGTGGGCGTCCGCGTCGTGTTCCCGACCGTGCTGGTGCTGTCGGTGTATCTGCTCTTCGCCGGGCACAACCATTCGGGCGGCGGGTTCCCCGGCGGGCTGGTGGCCGGGCTGGCGTTCGTCCTGCGCTACGTGGCCGGCGGCAGCATGGAACTGGCCGCGGCCGTGCGGATCCGGCCCCCCGCGCTGATCGGCGCGGGGCTGACGCTGTCGACGGTGACCGCCCTGGTCCCGATGGTGTTCGGACACCCCGCGCTCACCAGCGGGTCGTGGGAGCCGGACCTGCCGCTGTTCGGCGAGGTCAAGTTCGCCAGCAATCTGGCCTTCGACCTCGGGGTGTACGTCCTGATCATCGGTGTGGTGCTGGACCTGCTGCGCACTCTCGGCGCCGGGATCGAGAAGCGGGAACTGGAACGCGAGCGGCGCGCGGGCCTGGTCGGGGGCGGGGAGAGCGGCATGGGCACCGCGGAGGACGCCACCGGGGGCGGGCCCGCGGACGGGGGTGGCGATGACCGTTGACCTGGTGACCACCGTCGTCCTCGGTGTGGTCTACGCCGCCGGGTTCTTCCTGCTCATGCAGCGGTCCCTGATGCAGGTCATCCTCGGTTTCGTGGTGGTCGGACACGGGGCGAACCTGTTCCTCCAGGCCGCGGGGGGTCCCCCGGGTTCGCCCGCGTTCGTGGGACTGGTGCCGGTCGGGGAGATGGCCGACCCGCTGGTGCAGGCCCTCGCGCTCACCGCGGTGGTGATCACCTTCGGGCTGAGCACGTTCCTGCTCGCCCTGGCCTACCGCGCGTGGGTGCTGCTCGGCGACGACGAGGTCCAGGACGACCTGGAGGACCGCCGCATCGCCCGCGCCGAGGCCGACGCCCGGGCGGAGGCCGACGCCGAGCTCGCGCGGTACGGCCGGGACGACGCC
>NZ_KE387079.1:33489-42251 GCF_000430445.1 Saccharomonospora iraqiensis subsp. iraqiensis | reverse complement strand
GCCCGCCGGGCACCCGCTTCCGCTGGCGTCCCCGGGTGACCGTGCGCGTGGGCGAACCCTTCGCCCCCGACGTCGGGCCGGGCCGGGCCGGGCTCGCCGAGGCGACCGAACACATCCGCACCGCACTCGCCACGCTGGTGGCCGAACTCGATCGAGACAGGGAACGGGGACACCCATGACACAGGAGGACGGCACGGTCGAGGTGCCGGACGGCACCTGGTCCGACGAGTCGGAGTTCCTCCGGCTCGACGCCGAGGCCGCACAGGACCCGGCCGACGAGGAGGCGTCCGACGGCTCGGCCGCGGCGCCCGCCCAGCCGGTGGTGGCCGTCGTGGGCAGGCCGAACGTCGGCAAGTCGACGCTGGTCAACCGCATCCTCGCCCGCCGGGAGGCGGTCGTGCAGGACACCCCGGGTGTCACCCGCGACCGGGTCGCCTACGACGCCACCTGGAGCGGGCGCCGGTTCACCCTGGTGGACACCGGGGGCTGGGAGCCGGACGCCGCCGGGATGCGGTCCGCGGTGGCGGCCCAGGCCGAGCTGGCGATGTCCACCGCCGACGTCGTGCTGCTCGTGGTGGACGCCACGGTGGGCGCGACGGCGACCGACGAGGCGGTGGCGAAGGTGCTGCGCCGCGCCGACCGGCCCGTCCTGCTGGCCGCGAACAAGGTCGACGACGAGCGCCTCTACGCGGACGTGGCGTCGCTGTGGTCGCTGGGGCTGGGACAGCCGCACCCGGTGAGCGCCCTGCACGGCCGCAGTTCCGGTGACCTGCTCGACGAGATCGTGGGCGCCCTGCCGAACGCGCCGCGGGAGCGGGACGGCGCGGGGCGCGGCCCACGCCGGGTGGCGCTGGTCGGCAAGCCCAACGTCGGCAAGTCCAGCCTGCTGAACCAGATCACCGGCGAGGACCGTGCGGTGGTGGACACCGTGGCCGGCACCACGGTGGACCCGGTGGACTCGCTGGTGGAACTGGACGGGCAGACGTGGCGCTTCGTCGACACCGCCGGCCTGCGCCGCCGGGTGCAGACGGCCCACGGCACCGAGTACTACGCCTCGCTGCGGACGAGGACCGCGATCGACGCGGCCGAGGTGGCGATCGTGCTGCTGGACGCGAGCGAGCCGCTGTCCGAGCAGGACCTCCGCGTGGTGAGCACGGTCGCCGAGGCGGGCCGGGCGCTGGTGCTGGCGTTCAACAAGTGGGACCTGGTCGACGACGAGCGCAGGCACCAGCTCACCCGGGAGATCGACCGGGGACTGGTGCGCGTGCCGTGGGCCGAGCGGGTCAACGTCTCGGCGCTCACCGGTCGCGCGGTGCGCAAGCTGGCGCCCGCCCTGCGCACCGCACTCGACTCGTGGGACAAGCGGGTGCCCACCGGCAGGCTGAACGGCTGGCTGTCCGACCTGGTGGCCGCGAAACCGCCGCCGGTGCGCGGCGGCAAGCAGCCGAAGGTGCTGTTCGCCACCCAGGCCGGGATCCGCCCGCCGACGCTGGTGCTGTTCACCACCGGGTTCCTGGAGGCGGGCTACCGGCGGTTCCTCGAACGCAAGTTCCGCGAGGAGTTCGGCTTCACCGGCAGCCCCGTCCGGATCAACGTCCGGGTCCGGGAGAAGAAGCCGCAGGGCGGCCGCCGGGGCGGCAAGGCCGGCCGCGGGCAGGGCGCGAAGGCGCGTAAGGGTCGCTGAGCGGGTCCACCGGGGCGTCCGGGGGCGGGAATCTTCTCCCGCGCCCGTGTCGAACGCCCCGGCGGCCCCTCCCACACCGTGTGGTGGGATGGGCCGGACGCCCACGGGTGTGACACACGGACGAGCGACCGCGATGTACGGCGAGGTCAGGAGGTACACGGTGAGGCGCGATCCCGAGCGGCTCTACGAACTGGACTCCGGTGTGGCCGTCCCGGAGGGAGCGGTGCTGCTCTACCATCTCGACGGTTTCGTCGACGCCGGTTCCGCGGGGGAGGCGCTCACCGAGCACCTGCGCGCCGAGTTCGACGACGACCGGGTCGTCGCGCGGTTCGACGTCGACCGGTTGATCGACTACCGCTCCCGCAGGCCGGTGATGACCTACTCCGCCGACCACTGGTCGGACTACGAACCCCCCGAACTGGCCGTCCGCCTGATGCACGACACCGACGGGACGCCGTTCCTGCTGCTGTCCGGCCCGGAGCCGGACCACGAGTGGGAACTGTTCACCACGGCCGTGCGGGAACTGATCGAGCGGTGGCAGGTGCGGCTGAGTGTGAACTACCACGGGATCCCGATGGGAGTCCCGCACACCCGGCCGCTGGGGATCACGGCGCACGCCACCCGCTCCGAGCTGGTCCGCGGCTACCGCGCCACGTACTCGCAGATGCAGATCCCCGGCAGCGCCGCCGCGCTGCTGGAGTACCGGCTGGGCCAGGCCGGGCACGACGCCGTGGGCTTCGCCGCCCACGTCCCGCACTACCTGGCCCAGTCCCGCTACCCGGCGGCCGCGATCACCCTGCTGGACGCGGTGTCCGAGGCGGCGGGGATCACGGTGTCCTCGGACGCGATCCGTGAGTCGGCGGTCAGCGCCGACGAGGAGGTCGAGCGGCAGGTCCGGGAGAACGAGGAGGTCGCCGACGTGGTCACCGCCCTGGAGCGGCAGTACGACGCCTTCTCCGCGGTGGAGCCGGAGGACAACCTGCTGGCCGACGTGGACGAGATGCCCACCGCCGACGAGCTCGCCAGCCAGTTCGAGCAGTTCCTTTCCGAACAGCGCCGCGACCAGGGCGAGAACTGACGCCTCGGGGCGTGCCTCCGGACCCTGCCGGGGCACGCCCCGAGGACACGCACACGCGCGGACGCGAACACCTTCCGCACGCACGAAAAACCCCCGCCCGGCGGGGCCGGGCGGGGGATCGGAGGGTGCGCGATACTGGGATCGAACCAGTGACCTCTACCGTGTCAAGGTAGCGCTCTCCCGCTGAGCTAATCGCGCGAGGCGGAGACGGGAATCGAACCCGTGTACAGGGCTTTGCAGGCCCTTGCCTGAACCACTCGGCCACTCCGCCGTGTGCGTGGATCGGGCGTGGTGCTCGATCCAACTGCGGAATGCCGCCGCAGTCGAGCGGACGACGGGATTCGAACCCGCGACCCTCACCTTGGCAAGGTGATGCGCTACCAGCTGCGCTACGTCCGCAGTCGGCGACTCCGGGTCATCCGTCCCACCCCCGTCGGGGGGTGTTCCGTGCGACCCGTCGTCGTCGTGTGTGAAGAACTGTATCGGATGGCGGTGAGGCCGTTCGCACGGGGGGTGGTCATTCCCGGGTGCGGGGCCGTGCTCAGGTCAGATCGTTCGGGATGAGCCGGGTGAGGGCGTCGTCGACGTCCACCCACAGGTGTTCGTTGCCCGGCAGGACGACGTCGTAGGTCCGGTCGAGGAAGTCGGCCAGCTCCTGGGCCGAGGCCTCGAACATGGCGTGTCCGGAGGGGGAGTTGAGCTCCACCAGGACGGACTCGGGGTCCTCGATCGACGGGCGGATCCGCACGTCGCCGTCGCCGGCCTCGCCGAGCAGGCCGTCGGCGAGCAGGTCGCGGGCGAAGACCCACTCCACCCAGCCCGCGCGGCCGGTCCGGAAGGCCGCGACGACCGCGTACGGGTCGCGGGTGTCGTAGCGGAGTTCGACCTTCACCGGAACCGGCGGGGTCCTCGGTGCCAGCAGGTCGAAGACCGCCGTGGACCGGAGCGTCACGTGATCGTTTCGCATGGTCGTTACCCTTCTGCTCCTTCCCGGCCGGCTCGCGCCGTGTCTGTCGGGTGAGACGCGTACCGACGTCGGCTCGCACGCCGTGGGGCCCAACATCACCCGCACGTGTGTGCGTGCCCGTGGTGTCGGCACCCCGGTACATCCTGCTCGGTTCGACGGGCGGACGACAGGCAAGTCGCGCGATTGTTGCAGGTGACACGCGATCGACCCGCTCAGGACCCCGGTCCGTGCCCGGTCGGTGAGCCCACCGTGAGCGCGGGCCCGGTCCGTCCGGGCTCCCCGGCTCCCGGCCGCGTCGGCCGGAAAGGGGACCCCCCTCGTGGTGCGGCCCGCGGGCTCCGCTACAGTGGTTCACACACCGCGAGGGGGCGATTAGCTCAGCGGGAGAGCGCTTCGTTCACACCGAAGAGGTCACTGGTTCGATCCCAGTATCGCCCACCACATCAAGTTCAGTTGTTGTCATCGAACAGGCCGGAGAACCACGGGTTCTCCGGCCTTTCTCGTCTCCGGTCGGCCGAGCCCGGCGGGTACCGGGGTTGTTGTGCATGTTCCCGCCGTCATGGGGTCCAACCAACCACGATGGAGAGCCATTCCCGGGGCGGGTGAACCCCGCACCGGCCGGTCCCGTCCGGACGGGAACCGTCCGGTTCCCGTCCGCGTCCGGAAACGAGGCGGGATCGCCTCGCTCCGGGGAAGACGCCGATCATTCGTCACTCGGAGTGGCCAACGCCTTCCCGGTCGTTGTCACGCTTCGTCGCCCATGCTGGGTTCCGAACGCGATGGCACCACTCTAACGAGCAGCTTGTGCCCTGCGATGTCGGTGTAACGACACACACTTTGTGACTGGCGTCACTCGGATGCATGGTCCGGGGACTGTCGACCAAGGCCCCGACCATGATCACGGTGCGGAGTCGGTGTCGGGGTCGTGCCGTCGTCGCGCCCGGGGTCCCCCGCGCCGGGCGTGCGCGTGCGGGTGTGCGACACGCGGCCCGTGGCGGGAGAGGCACCGCGGGCGATTAACATCGGAGGCGTCCCCCGAAGTCCATTCCCACGTCGAGGAGTGCCCGTGTCGTCACCGTCGTCCGCCGCAGCCCCGTCCGCTCCGCGTGTGCTGGTGCGGGCAGGCACCACGGCGGGCTCCGCGGTGCGCGAGGCGGGACTGCCCGCGAAGGGCCCGGACGCGGTCGTGGTCGTGCGGGACGCCGACGGCGCCCTGCGCGACCTCGCCTGGGCCCCGGACACCGACGTGGAGGTCGAGCCGGTCGCGGCGAACACCGAGGACGGCCGGAGCGTCATCCGGCACTCGGCCGCACACGTGCTCGCCCAGGCCGTGCAGGAGCAGTTCCCGGAGGCCAAGCTGGGGATCGGCCCCCCGGTGAAGGACGGTTTCTACTACGACTTCGCCGTGGACGAGCCGTTCACCCCGGACGATCTGCAGGCGCTGGAGAAGCGCATGAAGCGGATCGTCAAGGACTCCCAGCGGTTCTCCCGCCGTGCGGTCGACTCGGTGGCCGACGCGCGCGCCGAACTCGCCGACGAGCCGTTCAAGCTGGAACTGGTCGAGCTGAAGTCGGAGGCGGACACCGGGGCCGTGGACACGTCCGAGGTGATGGAGGTCGGCGGCGGTGAGCTGACGATCTACGACAACCTCAACCCGCGCACCGGGGAGCGGGTGTGGAGCGACCTCTGCCGGGGCCCGCACGTGCCGACCACGAAGCACATCCCGGCGTTCACCCTCACCCGGGTCGCCGCGGCCTACTGGCGCGGGGACGACAACAACCCGCAGCTGCAGCGCATCTACGGCACCGCCTGGGAATCGACCGAGGCCCAGGAGCGGTACCTGGAGATGCTCGCCGAGGCCGAGCGGCGGGACCACCGCAAGCTCGGTGCGGAACTCGACCTGTTCTCCTTCCCGGAGGAGATCGGCTCCGGCCTGCCGGTGTTCCACCCCAAGGGTGGCGTCATCCGCCGTGAGCTGGAGAGCTACTCCCGGCTCAAGCACGAGCAGCACGGCTACGAGTTCGTCAACAGCCCGCACGTGTCGAAGTCGGACCTTTTCGAGACCTCGGGGCATCTGCCGCACTACGCGGAGAACATGTTCCCGCCGATGCATCTGGACGGCACCGACTACTACGTCAAGGCGATGAACTGTCCGATGCACAACCTGATCTTCTCCGCGCGGGGGCGTTCCTACCGGGAACTGCCGTTGCGGATGTTCGAGTTCGGGTCGGTGTACCGGTACGAGAAGTCGGGCGTGGTCCACGGGCTGACCCGGGTGCGGGGGATGACCCAGGACGACTCGCACATCTACTGCACGAAGGAGCAGATGCCGGGTGAGCTGCGCTCCCTGCTCGCGTTCGTGCTGGACCTGCTGCGCGACTACGGACTCGACGACTTCTACCTGGAGCTGTCGACCAGGGACGAGTCCCCGAAGTTCATCGGCGAGCAGTGGGAATGGGACGAGGCCACCGAGACGCTGCGGGCGGCCGCCGAGGAATCGGGTCTGGAACTGGTACCGGACCCGGGCGGTGCCGCCTACTACGGGCCGAAGATCTCGGTGCAGGCGCGGGACGCGATCGGCCGCTCCTGGCAGATGTCGACCATCCAGCTCGACTTCAACCAGCCGAAGCGGTTCGGCCTGGAGTACCAGGCCGCCGACGGATCGCGGCAGCAACCCGTGATGATCCACCGTGCGCTGTTCGGCTCCATCGAGCGGTTCTTCGGCGTGCTCACCGAGCACTACGCGGGCGCGTTCCCGGCGTGGCTCTCGCCCGTGCAGGCGGTGGGCATCCCGATCGCCGACGACCACGTCGAGCACCTGAACGGGGTGGCCAAGGAGCTGCGCCGACACGGGATCCGCGTCGAGGTGGACACCGGGGACGACCGGATGCAGAAGAAGATCCGGACGCACACCACCCAGAAGGTGCCGTTCCTGTTGCTCGCGGGCGGCAAGGACGTCGAGGCGGGCGCGGTGTCGTTCCGGTTCCGCGACGGCAGCCAGATCAACGGCGTCCCCGTCGAGACCGCGGTGGCGGCGGTGGCCGACTGGGTGGCCCGTCGGGAGAACAGCTCCCCGACCGCCGAGACGGTGGGAGCGCTCGTTGGCCGCTGACGTCGACGGCGGCGGGGGCCCCGGCGGTGACGCGCCCGGGCCCGAGTACGTCGGCCAGGACGGGGTCGGGGTCACCGACCAGCTGCAACGGTTGTGGACCCCGCACCGGCTGGCCTACATCCAGGGCGAGAACAAGCCCGCGGACGAGGATTCCGGCGAGTGCCCGTTCTGCCGGCTGATCGGGATGGCCGACGACGAGGCACTGATCCTGGCGCGGGGCCGGACCGTGTACGCGGTGCTCAACCTCTACCCGTACAACCCGGGACACCTCATGGTGGTGCCCTACCGGCACGTGGCCGACTACACCGAGCTCACCGACGACGAGATGACGGAGCTGGCCGAGTACACCCGGCACGCGATGACGGTGATCCGCTCGGTGTCCGGGGCACACGGCTTCAACATCGGCATGAACCAGGGCGTGGTCGCCGGGGCCGGCATCGCCGCCCACCTGCACCAGCACGTCGTCCCGCGCTGGGGCGGGGACTCCAACTTCATGCCGGTCGTCGGCCACACGAAGGTGCTGCCGCAACTGCTCGGCGAGACCCGGCGGATGCTGGCCGAGGCCTGGTGACCCCGACCGCCGCCGGGTCCCGCCGGTCCGCGCGCGTCGGCGCGCACGCGGGACTCAGTCCTGCTTGATCGCCTCGATGTCGAGCTCGATGCGGATCTTCTCGCTGACGACGGCGGACGGGACGCCCTCGCCGACACCGAAGTCGGTGCGGTTGATCTCGGTCTGCGCCGAGACACCGAGGATCGTGCTGCCCTCGGTCATCCCGTCCCCGAAACCGCCCAGCTCGGCGGTGAGCGTGACCGGCCGGGTCACGCCCCGCAGGGTCAGCTCACCGTCGATCAGGTAGTCCTCGCCGTCGACCCGGATGCCGGTGGAGCGGAAGGACAGCGTGGGGTGGTTCTCCGCGTCGAGGAAGTCCGCGTTGCGGACGTGCTCGTCCCGCTGCTCGTTGGTGGTGTCCACGCTGGCCGTGCGCATCGTGGCGGTCACCGAGGAGTTCCGGATGTCCTCGGCGGTGACGATCTCACCCTCGAAGTCGGTGAACCGGCCGCGCACCTTCGTGACGCCGAGGTGGCGCACGACGAAACTGACGTTCGAGTGGACCGGGTCGATGGTCCAGGTGCCGGTCACGTAGCCGGGGATGTCGGTCGTGGTGGCTGTCATGGGAACAGTCCTCCGTTGGTTCGCAGGGAGATCGGGTGACCCGGAGGCTCTTTGTTGAGCTCTCAAGCACCAGTCTAACGAGGATTGTTGAGGGCTCAACTAGAGGGGGTGTCGAGAAGCCGCACGGGGGCGGACGACGAGTCGAGGCTGGTTGAGTGCTCAATCAGGGCTAGGATGGGGACATGTCCGGAACCCGCTGGCTCAGCGACGCGGAGCAGCGCGTCTGGCGTGACTTCCTGACCGCCGTCGACCTGCTCACCGCGCACCTGGAGGGGCAGCTCCAGCGGGACGCCGGGATGCCGTTCACCTACTACGAGGTCCTCGTCGCGCTGTCCGAGGCCGAGGACCACGTGCTCCGGATGAGCGAACTCGCCGAGGTCACCCGCTCGTCCCGCAGCAGGCTCTCGCACGCGGTGACCCGGATGGAGGCCCACGGGTGGGTGCGGCGCCAGGCGTGCCCGACGGACCGGCGCGGGGCCTTCGCCCACCTCACGGCGGACGGGCTGGCCGCGATCGAATCGGCGGCACCGGGACACGCACAGGCCGTGCGGGAGGGCCTGTTCGACGTGCTGAGCCCGGAACAGGTGCGCCAGCTGGGGGAGATCAGCGCCGCCGTGCGGGACCGGCTGCTGCCCGAGTGCGCCCGTGCGGAGGCGGAGGCGGACGCGGCAGCCGACGACGCCGACCGTCCCGACCCGGTCGTGCAGGGCCGGGCCGACGGGAACCGTGCCGTCGTCGCGCGCGACG
>NZ_KE387079.1:28405-33389 GCF_000430445.1 Saccharomonospora iraqiensis subsp. iraqiensis | reverse complement strand
GCGCGGGCCTGGCTGCCCCGTTGGCGGGCGAGCTGTCCGACGCGGAGGAGCGGGTGGTGCTCGCCCGCCGCGTCTACAACGACGCCGTCCGCGACACCCTGGCGTTGCGGCACCGGCGGACGGTGCGCCGGCTCCGGCTGGCGGGCACCGCGACCCGGCCGGACTACTTCGAGATCGCCGAGCCGGACCCCCACCCACCCCCGGCACCTGCGCCGTGAAGGACCCCTTCGCTGCGCCGGTGGCCGTGAAGGACCCCTTCCCCGCGTCGGTGGCCGTGAGGGCCCCCTTCCCTGCGTCGCCGGCCGCGAGGGACTCCTTCCCTGCGTCGGATGCAGGGAAGGGGGCCTTCACGGCACACCTCAGCCCGCGGCCTGGCGGTGCGGGACGGGTTCGTAGCGGGCGTGGGCGCGGGTGAACTCGCCGGTTCCCGAGGTGAGCGAGCGCAGGTCGATCGCGTAGCGCAGCAGTTCGCCCGCCGGGACCTCCGCGCGGACGACGCTGCGCCCGCCCGCGACCGACTCGGTGCCCAGCACCCGGCCACGCCGGGACGACAGATCGCCCAGGACCGCGCCGAGGTGGTCGTCGGGCACCCGGATCGTCACGCTGTCCAGCGGTTCGAGCAGCACCGTGCCCGCCTTGGCCGCCGCGTCCTTCAGCGCCAGCGCCCCGGCCGTCTGGAACGCGGCGTCGGAGGAGTCGACGCTGTGCGCCTTGCCGTCGACCAGGGTCACCCGCACGTCCACCACCGCAGTGTCGTCGTCGAGTCCCCGCGCGAGCTGGGCACGAACGCCCTTCTCGACGCTCGGGACGAACTGGTGCGGCACGACGCCCCCGACGACCCGGTCGGCGAATTCGACCCCGGCCCCCCGTTCGAGCGGTTCCACCTCGAGGTCGCACACCGCGTACTGACCGTGCCCGCCGGACTGTTTGACGTGCCGCCCGTGCCCGGTCGCCTTGGCGGCGAACGTCGACCGCAGACTGATCCGCACCGGCTCGGTGTCCACCTCGGCGCCACCCCCGCGCAGGCGGGACAGCACGACGTCCGCGTGCGCCTCACCCATGCACCACAGCACCAGCTGGTTCGTCTCCGCGTTGCGTTCCAGGCGCAGGGTGGGGTCCCCGGCGACCAGCCGGGAGAGGTTGCGCGCCAGCGCGTCCTCGTCGCTGCGGGTCCGGGCGGTCACCGCCACCGGCAGCAGCGGTTCCGGCATGTCCCAGGTCCGCATCAGCAGCGGGTCGTCCGGGGAGGACAGCGTGTCGCCCGTCTCGGCGGAGCCGATCCGGGTGACCGCGCAGATGTCGCCCGCGACGCAGTGTGGAACCTCGCGCAGACTCGCCCCGAGCGGCGAGTACAGGTGCGTCACCCGCTCGTCGGCGTCGTGGTCGGCGTGCCCGCGTGCGGCGAGTCCGTGTCCGCAGACGTGCACCGGGCGCTCCGGGTGCAGGGTGCCCGAGAACACCCGCGCCAGGGACACCCGGCCGACGTAGGAGTCCACCGTCGTGCGGAACACCTCGGCGGCCAGGGGGCCGTTCGGGTCGGTGGTCAGCCGGGGGCGCGGCCCGCCGTCGACCGTGGTCACCGCCGGTGGGGTGCGCTCCAGCGGGGACGGGCACGCCCGGACGATGCCGTCCAGGATCTCCGCCGTCCCCACCGCCGTGAACGCGCACGCGGGGATCACCGGGTAGAACTCCGCCTTCGCCACCGCCTTCTCCAGGTCGGTGATCAGCGTGTCCTCCGGGACGACCTCGCCCGCGAGATAGCGCTCCATCAGGGTCTCGTCCTCGCTCTCGGCGATCACCCCCTCGATGAGCTCGTTGCGGGCCTCGGTCATGCGCACCACATCGGCGACACCGACCGGACCCACGGCCGGGGGATGACCCGCGGAGTAGTCGAAGTGCCGCTGGGTGACCAGCCCGACCAGGCCGGGACTGCCGTCGCTCGCGGGCAGGTAGAGGGGGAGGACCCCCTCGCCGAACGCCTCCCGGCACTCGGTGATCTCGGAGGCCACGTCGGCGCGCGCGTGGTCGAGCCGGGACACCACGACGGCGCGGGGCATCCGCACCGCCGCGCACTCCTCCCACAGGGCCACGGTCGCCGCGTCCACCCCCTCGCCCGCGCTGACCACGAACAGCGCGGCGTCGGCCGCGCGCAGTCCCGCGCGGACCTCGCCGACGAAGTCCGCGTATCCGGGCGTGTCGATCAGATTGATCTTGGTGTCCGCGTGCCGGACGGGCGCCAGGGAGAGCCCGACGGACCGCTGCTGGCGGACCGCGGCCGGGTCGTGGTCGCTCACCGTGGTGCCGTCCACGACCGACCCGGCGCGGGCGATGGTGCCCGAGGCCACCAACAGCGCCTCGACCAGCGTGGTCTTGCCCGAACCCGGCGGCCCCACGAGGGCCACGTTGCGTACTCTGCCGGGGTCGTCCACGGCGAGGCCGGCTCCGGTCTCGGTGATCCTGGTGTTCTTCTCGGCCATCGCGGTCCTCCCCGGGCGGTGTGCGCCGTGCGTGGTGTGGTGACCCCACGGGTGGTTCGCCTGGTGCGGTGACACCACGGGACGAGGGTTGTGTCTCCGATCACATACCCGGAGGCCGGGGATGGCAAGCGGTCGCGTCGCCCGGGGATGAAGTGGACTGGTGAGATCGCCGCGAACTGGCCCGCCTGTGCGGTCCACGCGGGACGTACGCTGAACGGGTAACCACCCCTGTGTGAAAGGCGTATCCCCGTGTCAGACGTCCGACCCTCCGACAACCAGCGACCCGAGACCGGCACCCCGCGGGTGAAGCGCGGCATGGCCGAGATGCTCAAGGGTGGCGTGATCATGGACGTGGTCACCCCGGAGCAGGCCAGGATCGCCGAGGACGCGGGAGCGGTCGCGGTGATGGCGCTGGAGCGCGTGCCCGCCGACATCCGCGCCCAGGGCGGGGTGGCGCGGATGAGCGACCCCGACCTCATCGACGGCATCGTGTCGTCGGTGTCCATCCCGGTGATGGCCAAGGCCCGGATCGGCCACTTCGTCGAGGCGCGGGTGCTGCAGTCCCTCGGTGTCGACTACGTCGACGAGTCCGAGGTGCTCACCCCGGCCGACTACGCCAACCACATCGACAAGTGGGAGTTCACCGTGCCGTTCGTGTGCGGTGCGACCAACCTCGGTGAGGCGCTGCGCCGGATCAACGAAGGCGCGGCGATGATCCGTTCGAAGGGCGAGGCGGGCACGGGCGACGTGTCCAACGCCACCACCCACATGCGCGCGATCCGGTCGGAGATGCGCACGCTGGCCGCCCTGCCCGCCGACGAGCTCTACGTGGCGGCCAAGGAGATGCGGGCCCCGTACGAGCTGGTCGCCGAGGTCGCCCGGACCGGCAAACTCCCCGTGGTGCTGTTCACCGCGGGCGGGATCTCCACCCCCGCCGACGCGGCGATGATGATGCAGCTCGGCGCCGAGGGCGTCTTCGTCGGTTCCGGCATCTTCAAGTCCGGAGACCCGGCCCGGCGCGCCGAGGCGATCGTCAAGGCCACCACCTTCCACGACGACCCGGACATGCTGGCCAAGGTCTCCCGCGGCCTCGGCGACGCCATGGTCGGCCTCAACGTCGAGGACAGCCCCGAACCCCACCGCCTCGCCGAACGCGGCTGGTGACGGTTGTGCCGTGAGGGGCACTTTCCCTGCGTGTGACGCAGCGAAAGTGCCCCTCACGGCGCCTGGCGCAGGGAACGTGCCCTTCACGGTGCCACCCGGGCCGCGGGGTGGTCAGCGGTGTTCGGAGGCCATGACGGCCATGGTGTCGGGGTCGAGGGCGCGGAAGACGTGCGGTTCGTCGCCCGGGTAGGCGATGTAGTCGCCCGGGGCGAGTTCCACCGGGTCCTCGGCGACGCCGACGAGTGCGCGGCCCGAGGCCAGCACGACGTGCTCGGTGACCCCGGGCATGTGTGGGTCGGACTCCCGGGGCGCCCCCGGCTGCACCGTGATCAGGTACAGGTCGCGCCGGGCGTTCGGCGGGCAGGAGGCCAGCAGGGTGGCCACGTAGTCCGCGCGTTCCGAGGCCACGGCGGGCCCCTCGCCCCGGCGGATCACCTGCACCGCCCCGCGGGGCGGGTCCACGAGCCGGGCGAACGGGACGTCGAGTGCCACCCCCAGCGCCCACAGCGTCTCCACGCTCGGGTTCCCCGTGCCCGACTCCAGCTGGGAGAGCGTGGACTTGGCGATGCCCGCTCTGCGGGCGACCTCCGCCAGGGACAGCCCCGCGCGGTGCCGCTCCCGGGCCAGTGACGCGGCGATGACGTCGAGCGGTGCCTTGGTGGCCGGATCGCGGTCGGTCATGTTCGATGAACACTCCTCATCGTTCGGTTTGACGAACGCCCCGGTCGGGTTCACCATGGAAGTCTATGCGTTCGATGTGGCGAACCCTCGACCGTGCACTGGTGCGGGACATCGCGCTGGTGTGCGTGGCCGACGCCGTCGTGGGGCTGTCGTTCGGGGCCATCGCGGTCGGTGCCGGCCTCCCGCTGTGGCTGCCCGTGCTGATGTCCGTGGTGGTGTTCGCGGGCGCCTCCCAGTTCCTCGTCGTCGGGCTGCTCGCGTCGGGGGGTAATCCGCTGGCGGCGGTGTTCGCGGGACTCCTGGTCAACGCGCGGCACCTGCCGTTCGGCTTCGCCGTGGGCGACGTGCTCGGCCGGAGCCTCGGCAGCCGGCTCCTGGGCAGCCACCTGATGATCGACGAGACGGTGGCCTTCGCGCTCGCGCAGCGCGACGCCGCCCGCCGCCGTGCGGCGTACTGGGTCTGCGGCGTCGCGTTGTTCCTGCTGTGGAACCTCGGCGCGGTCGCCGGTGCGCTGGCGGGCACCGTGGTCACCGACACCGACGCCTTCGGCCTGGACGCCGCATTCCCCGCCGTCCTGCTCGCGCTGGTGCTGCCGTCGCTGCGGGACCCCGCCACCCGCCGTGCCGTGCTCGTCGGCGTGGCGGTGGCGCTGGCGACCGCA
>NZ_KE387079.1:19019-28305 GCF_000430445.1 Saccharomonospora iraqiensis subsp. iraqiensis | reverse complement strand
GCGGCGGATCCCGGGGCGGGTGCCGCGGCCCGGGCCGACGTCGTGACCGACGTGGTCCGGGCGCTGGTCGGGCTCGGGTTCCCCGCGAAGCAGGCGGAACAGGCCGTGGAGCGGGTCGTGGCCGACGAGCCGGGCGACACGTCCCGGGTGTTGCGGGCTGCGCTGGCGTCGCTGGGCAGGAAGAGCTGAGCCGGTCCGAGGTGTGTCCGGCGTGAGCTGCGATCGGGGGAATGGCGTGCACGAGGACCCGAGGTCCGGTCCCGGCTGGGCCCCGCCGTCCGGACCGGGCGAGGCCGCACCGGACGGGCACCCCGGTGCGGAGGGGGCGGACGGGCCGCTGTCCGCGGTCGCGCACACGGGGGAGCGGGAGATCGAGACCGCGCTGCGCCCGCGCAGGCTCGCCGACTTCGTCGGACAGCCGAGGGTCCGGGAGCAGCTGGAGCTGGTGCTGCACAGCGCCCGCAGGCGTGGTGTCCCGCCCGACCACGTGCTGTTGTCCGGCCCGCCGGGCCTGGGCAAGACCAGCATGGCCATGATCATGGCGGCGGAACTCGACACCGCCATCCGGGTCACGTCCGGGCCCGCGCTGGAGCGTGCGGGCGACCTCGCGGCGATGCTGTCCAACCTCACCGAGGGTGAGGTGCTGTTCATCGACGAGATCCACCGCATCGCGCGCCCCGCCGAGGAGATGCTCTACCTCGCGATGGAGGACTTCCGCGTCGACGTGGTCGTCGGCAAGGGACCCGGGGCCACGAGCATCCCGCTCGAGATCGCGCCGTTCACCCTGGTGGGCGCCACCACGCGGTCCGGTTCGCTGACCGGCCCCCTGCGGGACCGGTTCGGGTTCACCGGGCAGATGGAGTTCTACGCGCCCGCCGAACTCGAGCAGGTCGTGGCCCGGTCGGCGGAGATCCTCGGCATCCCGGTGGACGAACAGGGCCGCGCGGAGATCGCCCGGCGTTCGCGCGGCACCCCCCGGATCGCCAACCGGCTGCTGCGGCGGGTGCGCGACTACGCTGAGGTCCGTGCCGACGGCCGGGGGACGCTCCCGGTCGTGCGGGCCGCACTCGAGGTCTACGACGTGGACGAACTCGGTCTCGACCGGCTGGACCGGGCGGTGCTGGAGGCGCTCGTGGGTTCCTTCGGCGGTGGCCCGGTCGGGGTGTCCACGCTCGCGGTCGCGGTCGGCGAGGAGCCGACCACCGTGGAAGAGGTGTGTGAGCCGTATCTCGTGCGGGCGGGTATGCTCGCCCGCACGCCCCGTGGCCGGGTCGCCACCACCCTCGCGTGGGAGCACCTCGGACTCCCTCCTCCCGCTCCGGCGGGAGGGGTTGACCCCGGTTCGCCGACCCTGTTCGACTGAGCACGTCGGCTCCGCGCAGGGCGCTCGCCGGCTCCGTGCACGGCGGCGCCCGGGCGACGGTGACCGGCGAGCGGGTCACCGGGCAGGGCCGAACGGAACGGTGTCGACGGACGGGCACCGAGGCGTGCGCCACCGGTGCTCGACCTCGCGGCCGCGGCTGGCACACTCGAAGACAGCACATCCGGACAAACTGGGACGTCCCGGCCGGAGCCACCGGGCGGCGTCCGTCGAATGGAGAACCATGGACGGCCTCATCCTGCCGCTTCTGCTGATGCTCGTCGTCGCGTTGCCGCTCGTCATGGCTTCGCGCAAGCAGAAGAAGGCCATGGCCGAGCAGCAGGAACTGCAGAACAGCCTGGACGAGGGCGATCGGGTGATGACCACCTCCGGGCTGTACGCGACCGTGGTCGACGCGAGTGACGAGAGCACCATCGACCTGGAGATCGCCGAGGGCGTGGTGACCACCTGGCTGCGCCAGGCCGTGCGGGAGCGGATCAACCCGGTCACCGACGACGAGGAGGACACCGACGACGCCGCGGAGGCGGACGTGACGGACTCCACCACCTCCGACGACTCCACCGAGGTCGCCGCCGGGGACACGGAGAGCGAGCGTTCGGGTGCGCAGGTCGCCCCGCCGCTGGAGCACGGCAAGAAGTAGCCCGGGCACGGTCGGGCCGACACCGGGGTCCCCCCTCGGTGCCCGGCCCGGTCCGGTCCGTACGCATGGCACCGAGTAGGGTCTCGGTGCCGTACGTGTTCGCCGACCGCACACCTGTGGCGGGCGGCGGTGTGCGCGCCGACCCGTAAGCCGCCGAGCCAGTTCGAGGAGAGCGACCGACCGTGGCACCTCCGGCCGGGCAGTTCCGCCCGGGACGATACTTCGCGTTCTTCATCGCGATCGCCGCAGCGCTGTATTCCCTGGTGTTCTTCACCGGGGGCGGCGATCCGACACCGAAGCTCGGGATCGACCTGAAGGGCGGCACCCGGGTCACCCTCACGGCGCGGACCCCGGACGGCTCGGAACCGTCGCGGGACCAGCTCCAGCAGGCGCGGGAGATCATCCAGAACCGCGTCAACGGGATCGGGGTCAGCGGCGCCGAGGTGGTGCTCGACGGCAGCAACGTCGTCATCACCGTGCCCGGTCAGGAGGGCGAGCAGGCCAAGACGCTCGGCCAGACCGCGAAGCTCGGCATCCGCAAGGTGGTCGCCGTCCAGCCCGCCGGGGCGGCCCCGGGGCAGCAGCAGGGCCAGCCGCAGCCTGGTCAGCAGCAGCCCGGTGAGGGCACCGGCGAGCAGGGTGGTCAAGGTGATCCCACCACGGAGCCTCCCGCCGGGGAGGGGTCCGGTGGCGGCTCGGCGCCGGCGGCCCAACAGCAGGATGACGGGGACGGCGGCGACACCGACGAGGTCGCGCAGCGCATCCAGCAGGCCAAGCAGGTGCGGCAGAACCCGGACCTGATCCCCGCGGACCCGAGCGACCAGCGGGAGGTGCAGGCCGCGCAGATGGCCCAGCAGCGGGCGATGAACCAGCTCAGCTGCGCGCCGGGGCAGATCGACCCGCTGACGGGCAACGACGACCCCGACCGGCCGCTGGTGGCCTGCGGCGACGACGGCGCCCAGAAGTACGTGCTCGGCCCGGTGTTCCTGCCGGGGACCCAGATCGAGACCGCGTCGGCGGTCTACGACAGCCAGCAGGGCAACGGCTGGGTCGTGAACCTCTCGTTCAACGACCGGGGTGGCCGCACCTGGGCCGACTTCACCTCCGCCAACGTCGGCGAGCGGGCCGCGTTCGTGCTGGACACCGAGGTCGTGTCCGCGCCCAGCATCAACCAGGCGATCGCGGGCGGCGACACCCAGATCTACGGCGACTTCGGCCAGGCCGAGGCGCAGAACCTCGCGGACGTGCTCAAGTACGGGTCGCTGCCGTTGTCGTTCGACTCGTCCGACGCCACCACCGTGTCGGCCACGCTCGGCCTGGCCACCCTGGAGGCGGGACTGATCGCCGGGGCGGTCGGCCTCGCGCTGGTGTTCGTCTACTGCCTGTTCTACTACCGCATCCTCGGCGTGCTGACGGTGTTGTCGCTGGCACTCTCGGCGATGATCATTTACGCGGTGCTGGTGCTGCTCGGCCGGTGGATCGGGTACACCCTGGACATCGCGGGTGTCGTCGGGTTCATCGTCGCGATCGGGGTCACCGCCGACTCGTTCGTGGTGTACTTCGAACGCCTCAAGGACGAGATGCGGGAGGGCAGAACCTTCCGCTCGGCGGTGCCGCGCGGCTGGGTCAAGGCGCGGCGCACGATCCTCGCCTCGGACGCGGTCATGTTCCTCGCCGCCGTCGTGCTCTACGTGCTCGCCGTCGGCGAGGTGAAGGGCTTCGCGTTCACCCTGGGACTGTCCACGGTGCTCGACCTGATCGTCGTCTTCCTCATCACGCACCCACTGGTGGCGTTGGTGGCGAAGTCGAAGAAGCTGTCGAGTCCGCGGCTGTCCGGGCTGGGAGCGGTGCAGCGGATCGGTTCGAGCAGGCGCACCGCGAACCGTCTCGGCACGGCCGTGAAGGAGGCCTGACGTGGAGCAGCAGGGAGAGCGAAACGAGGACGCGGCCGGAGCCGGGGGCGACACGGCCGGGGCCGCGACCAACGCCGTGGGTGAGGCGCGGACCGAGGGGTCGGTGCTGCAGCGCCTCTACACCGGTACCGGGGCGTTCGACATCGTCGGCCACCGCAGGCGCTGGTTCCTGGCCTTCGGGGCGCTGCTGCTGATCTGTGCCGCCTCGATCGGGCTGAAGGGGTTCAACTTCGGCATCGAGTTCGAGGGCGGCACCCAGATCCAGATGCCCGCCGTCGGGGCGGACGGCCCGATCACCACGGATGAGGCGTCGGACGCCTTCGAGGACGCGCTGGGCAGCAACCCGTCGGAGACGCAACAGGTCGGCGTCGGGGACGCGGCCTCGATCCAGCTCCGTTCCGACTCGCTCGACCCGGCCGAGGTGGCCGAGGTCAAGCAGGTGCTGTTCGAGCAGCTGCGGCCGCTCGGGGCCGACGGGCAGCCGACCGAGCAGGTGATCAGTGACAGTGCGGTGAGTGCGTCCTGGGGCGGGGAGATCTCCCAGCAGGCGCTGATCGCGCTGGCCGTGTTCCTGGTGCTGGTGACGATCTTCCTCGTCATCTACTTCGAGAAGTGGATGGCCGTGGCCGCGCTGATCGCGCTGCTGCACGACGTCGTCGTCACCGCGGGGGTGTACTCGCTCGTCGGGTTCGAGGTGAGTCCGGCGACGGCGATCGGGCTGCTGACGATCCTCGGCTACTCGCTGTACGACACGGTCGTGGTGTTCGACAAGGTGAAGGAGAACACCCGCGGCCTGCTCAACCTGACGCGGCGCACCTACGCCGAGGCGGCCAACCTCGCGCTGAACCAGACCCTGATGCGCTCGATCAACACCTCGCTGATCACGCTGCTGCCGGTGGTGGGGCTGCTCGTGATCGGCTACATCCTGCTCGGTTCCGGGACGCTGCAGGACCTCGGCCTGGTTCTGATGACCGGGCTGATCGCCGGGACGTTCTCCTCGATCCTGCTGGCCACGCCGATCCTGGTCGAGGGCAAGATGCGGAACCCGACCTACATCAAGCACGCCGAGAAGGTGCGGGCACGGCGCGAGCACCAGGCCCGTAAGCTCAACGGGTCGGCTTCGGGGGCCGCCGACGGGGACGATTTCGACCCCGGTGACGACGAGTCGTTGTCCGCGGAGCTGCGCCGGGAGAAGGCGCTGTCCGCGGCGGCGAGTGTGCCTGACCGGCACCCGAAGGCCCGACGGGGTGAACGTACGTCCGGCCGACGCGGATCGGCCCGGCCGACAGGAAAGCGGAAACGGTGAACGCGAGGAAACTCGACGAGGCACTGGACCTGATCGCCGAGATCCCGGACTTCCCCGAACCGGGGGTGCTGTTCCGGGACCTCACCCCGCTGTTCGGGGATCCCGAGGCGTTCGCACTGGTGATCGACGCCCTGGGGGACGCGGTCGGGGACGTCGACCGGCTCGCGGCCGTGGAGGCCCGGGGGTTCGTCCTCGCCGCGGCGCTGGGCTACGCACGCGGGCTCGGCGTGGCGCTGGTCCGCAAACCCGGCAAGCTCCCGCAGGTGGCGGGCCGCGTCGACTACGCACTGGAGTACGGCAAGGCCACCCTGGAGCTGCCCGCCGGGTCGGTGCGCGCCGGGGAGCGGGTCGCGGTGGTCGACGACGTGCTGGCCACCGGCGGCACGGTCGCCGCGACCACCGAACTCCTGCGCTCGGAGGGCGCGGAGGTCACCGGCGTGTCGGTGGTGCTGGAGCTGTCCCAGCTGAACGCCCGCTCCCGGATGCCCGGGGTTCCGGTCCACGCGCTGCGCACCCTCTGACCGGGCTCACCCCACCCCGCGCCCCGGCCCGTACGGCTGTCCCGCGCCCGGCCGGGTACCCGTCGGGAGTGCCCGGGACCGCACCCGCACGGTGTCGCGCGTTACGCTGGAGGTCGACGTCGAGTCGACGGCCTGTGTGACGACCTGGAGGTGTGCGGGTGAGCCAGGAGCTTGATTCCGTGGTCGCCGCCCGTTCCGACGCCGGTGCGTCCACGGGGGGTGGGCAGCACGGCGGAACGGGGGTGGACTCGGCCGCCGTCCGTGCCCCGTCGGCGACCCGGCGGGTGCGGGCCCGGTTGGCGCGGCGGATCACCGCGCAGCGGCCCGCCTCGGTGAAGCAGGTGCTCGAACCGCTCGCCGCGATCCACCGGGAACTGCACCCGAGCGCCGACCTGACGCTGTTGCAGCGGGCCTACGACGTGGCCGAGGAGCGGCACCGCGAGCAGCGGCGCAAGTCGGGCGACCCCTACATCACCCACCCGCTGGCGGTCGCCACGATCCTGGCCGAGCTGGGTATGGACACCACGACGCTGGTGGCGGCCCTGCTGCACGACACGGTGGAGGACACCGGGTACTCCCTGGAGCAGCTGGGGGAGGACTTCGGCGAGAAGGTGTCCCAGCTCGTCGACGGGGTGACCAAGCTCGACAAGGTCAAGCTCGGCACCGCGGCGGAGGCCGAGACCATCCGCAAGATGGTCATCGCGATGGCCCGGGACCCGAGGGTGCTGGTCATCAAGCTCGCCGACCGGCTGCACAACATGCGCACCATGCGTTTCCTGCCGCCGGAGAAGCAGGCCCGGAAGGCGAAGGAGACGCTGGAGGTCCTCGCACCGCTGGCGCACCGGCTCGGGATGGCCACGGTGAAGTGGGAGCTGGAGGACCTCGCCTTCGCCATCCTGCAGCCGAAGAAGTACGACGAGATCGTGCGGCTGGTCGCCGACCGCGCGCCGTCCCGGGACACCTACCTGCGCTGGGTGATCGGCGAGCTGACCAAGCAGCTGGAGGAGTCCCGCGTCGACGCCAAGGTCGAGGGCAGGCCCAAGCACTACTACTCGATCCACCAGAAGATGATCGTGCGGGAACGCGAGCTCGACGACATCCACGATCTGGTGGGTGTGCGCATCCTCGTGGAGGACGTGCGGGACTGCTACGCGGCGATGGGTGTGGTGCACGCGCTGTGGCAACCGATGCCCGGCCGGTTCAAGGACTACGTCGCCCAGCCCCGGTTCGGCGTGTACCAGTCGTTGCACACCACCGTGATCGGGCCGGACGGCAAGCCGCTCGAGGTGCAGATCCGGACCTACGAGATGCACCGCACCGCCGAGTACGGCATCGCGGCGCACTGGCGGTACAAGGAGACGAAGGGCACCCACCGGGGCAACGCCGTCGACGTCGACGAGATGGCGTGGATGCGGCAGCTGCTCGACTGGCAGCGGGAGGCGGCCGACCCGGGCGAGTTCCTGGAGTCGCTGCGCTATGACCTGGCCACCCGCGAGATCTTCGTGTTCACGCCGAAGGGCGATGTGGTGACGCTGCCGGTCGGGTCCACCCCGGTGGACTTCGCCTACGCGGTGCACACCGAGGTCGGCCACCGCTGCATCGGCGCCCGGGTGAACGGCAGGCTGGTCGCCCTGGAGCGCAAGCTGGACAACGGCGAGGTCGTGGAGATCTTCACCTCCAAGGCGGAGGGCGCGGGACCCAGCCACGACTGGTTGTCCTTCGCCGGGTCGCCGAAGGCCAGGGCGAAGATCCGCCAGTGGTTCGCCAAGGAGCGCCGGGACGAGGCGATCGAGTCCGGCAAGGAGGCCATCGCCAAGGAGGTCCGCAAGATCGGCCTCCCGCTGCAGCGGCTGGTGTCCGCCGACACGATGGGCTCGGTGGCCAAGGAGCTGCGCCACGCCGACATCAGTTCGCTGTACGCGGCGGTCGGTGAGCGCCAGATCGGTGCCAAGCACGTCGTGCAGCGGCTGGTGGCGCTGATCGGCGGGGTCGAGGAGGCCGAGGAGGAGCTCGCCGAGCGTGCGACCCCGTCCACGGTCACCCGCAGGCGCTCGACCGGGGACGTCGGGGTGGTCGTCAAGGGCGGCCAGTCGGACATCTGGACCAAGCTGGCCCGGTGCTGCACGCCGGTGCCGGGCGACGACATCCTCGGCTTCGTCACCCGCGGGGGCGCGGTGAGCGTGCACCGCACCGACTGCACCAACGCCGACGACCTGCACCGGCAGCCGGAGCGGTTGCTGGAGGTGGAGTGGGCGCCGACGGAGTCGTCGGTGTTCCTGGTGGCGATCCAGGTGGAGGCGCTGGATCGGCACCGGCTGCTGTCCGACGTCACCAAGGTGCTGGCCGACGAGAAGGTCAACATCCTGTCCGCCTCGGTGACGACCTCCAAGGACCGGGTCGCGGTCAGCCGGTTCAGCTTCGAGATGGGCGACCCCAAGCATCTCGGCCACGTGCTGAAGGTCGTCCGCAACGTGGAGGGCGTCTACGACGTCTACCGCGTCACCTCGGCCACCTGACCCCGCGAGTCGACACTCCACAACCGCGAGTCGCCACTCCAGGACGCCGAGTCGACACCCCAGGACCGCGAGTCGACACCCCGGCGTGCGCGCGGTCGGTGCCGCGACGTGTGCCACTCCGGGCTCCGTGGCGGGCGGGCGGGATCTATGGTTGCGGCGTGACCGACGGGATCCAGTTCGACCGGGACGGCGCGACCGCCACACTCACCCTCGCCCGCCCCGCCAAGATGAACGCCGTCAGCCACGCCATGTGGTCGGCGGTGCCGGACGTGGTGGCCGAGGTGGAGGCCGACCCGGCGATCCGGGTCCTCGTGCTCACCGGTGCCGGGGACCACTTCTCCGCGGGCGCCGACATCGGGGAGTTCCGCGAGCTGCGGGCCACGCCCGAGGGGGCGGCCGTCTACGACGACGCGGTGGAGAAGGCGGTCCGCGCGCTCACCGGGATGCGCAAGCCGAGCATCGCGCGGGTCCGCGGGAACTGCATCGGCGGTGGGTGCCAGCTGTCGGTGGCCTGCGACTTCCGCTTCGCCGCGCGGGGGAGCCGCTTCGGCATCACCCCCGCCAAGCTCGGCATCGTCTACGACTTCGCCTCCACCCGCAGGCTCGTCGCGCTGGTGGGGCCGGCCCGCGCCCGCTACCTGCTCCTGTCGGCGCGGCTGCTCGACGCCGACCGTGCCCACGGGATCGGCCTGGTCGACGAGGTGGTGGACGACGACGCACTGGAGGAGGCCACCGCCGACTTCGCCCGCACCCTGTGTTCGCGGTCGCAGACGTCGGTGCGCGGGATGAACGAGATCATCGAGCGGATCACGGAGGGGCAGCGGGACAGCGACGCGGCCGTGGAGGCGCTCCGCGCCGAGGCCGTCGCCGGGGACGACTACGCCGAGGGGGTCGCCGCCTTCCTCGAACGGCGTTCCCCCGACTTCGGCTGAGCTCCCGCACGATCCGCGGTCGACGCGGTGCGGGTCCCCGGCGACCCCGGGTGCGTCGGGGGCGGTCCGGCGCGGTG
>NZ_KE387079.1:14685-18919 GCF_000430445.1 Saccharomonospora iraqiensis subsp. iraqiensis | reverse complement strand
GCGGTCCGTGTCCCCGGTGTCGGCCCCGCGGAGCCCGGGGCCGACACCGGCGGGGCGGAGCGTGCGTCCCCGGGCGGGTGACCGAGCGGCCCGGTGATGCGCACGCTGCGCATCGACCCGGGTACGGCACGGGTATTGCGGTGCGGTGTCGATCCGGTCCGGTCTCGTGGGAGTGTGCCCACCCGGTGCGCGACTTTCGTAGTATTCGCGACCGTGGGTGCGGAGAACGAACGTCCAGACGCGACGCGGAACCGGTCCGTGCTCGCCCGGGGGCTGTCCGTGCTGGACGCCTTCACCGACGGCACGGCGGAGCTGAGCCTGGCCGAGCTGGCCGCGCGGACCGGGCTGCCCAAGCCCACGGTCCACCGGCTGCTCGGTGATCTGGTGGAGTGGGGTGCGGTGGAGCGCTCCGGGCCGGGGCACTACCGGCTGGCCACGAAGCTGTTCCGGCTCGGGCAGCTCGTGCCGCGGCAACGGGTGCTCCGCGAGGCGGCACTGCCGCATCTGGAGCATCTGCAGCGGATCAGCGGGGAGAACGTGCACGTCGCCGTCCCGGACAACGTGTACACGCTGTTCCTGGAGAAGGTCACCGGTGGCCGGGCGATGGCGGTCCGGTCGCGGGTCGGGAGCAGGATGCCGACCCACTGCACCGCCACCGGCAAGGTGTTCCTGGCCTGGGGCGGGCAGGACCGGCTGCGCCGGGTCGTGGAGGCGGGGCTGCCCCGGATCACCCCGCGCACGATCGTGCTGCCCGGACTGCTGCACCGGGACCTGGAGCGGACGGTGGAACGCGGGGTGGCCGTCTCCCGGGAGGAGGTCGAGCACGGGGTGGCGGCCGTGGCCGCACCGGTGCTCGGGTCCGGCGGCCGGGTGATCGCGGCCGTCTCGGTCACCGGGCGCGCGCAGACGCTCGACGTGGACCGGCTCTCGGACGCCGTGCGCGGCGCCGCGAGCTCGATGTCGACCACGCTGTCGGCGGGCTTCTGACGGCCCTCCCACCCGGGACCCGCCGTGCCCGTCCCGCCCGGGACCCGCCGTGCATGGCGTGCCCCGTTCGGGGAAACCTGGTGGCGGCCGGACCGGCCGTGTTCGTTAACCTGTGCTGTCGGCGCGGCCCGGCCGGGGCCCACCGGCCGCAGGACGAGCGGTTTCCCCTGATGCCGGGACCGACCGACGACCCACCGAGATCAACAGACCGACCCAGATCAACAGACCCTGTCGGAAGGACTCCGCGAAGTGCTTCGCACGCATGAGGCCGGCACGCTCCGTGCCGGGCACGTTGGCCAGACCGTCACCCTCACCGGATGGGTGGCCCGGCGGCGCGATCACGGCGGGGTGATCTTCATCGACCTGCGGGACGCCGGCGGGGTGGCGCAGGTGGTCTTCCGCGAGGGGGAGATGGCCGACCGTGCCCACCACCTGCGGGCGGAGTACTGCCTCCGGGTCGTCGGGGAGGTCGCACGGCGTCCCGAGGGCAACGAGAACCCGGAGATCGGCACCGGGGACATCGAGGTGCTGGTGACCGACCTGGAGGTGCTGTCCGAGTCGGCGGTGCTGCCCTTCCCGCTCGACGAGCGGCTGGAGGTCGGCGAGGAGATCCGGCTGAAGTACCGCTACCTCGACCTGCGGCGCGCGGCGCCCGCCCGGGCGATGCGGCTGCGCAGCGAGGTCAACCGGGCGGCCCGGGAGGTGCTGCACGCGCACGACTTCGTCGAGGTGGAGACCCCGACGATGACCCGGTCCACGCCCGAGGGCGCCCGCGACTTCCTGGTGCCCGCCCGCCTGCGGCCCGGGTCGTGGTACGCGCTGCCGCAGTCGCCGCAGCTGTTCAAGCAGCTGCTGATGGTCGGCGGTCTCGAACGGTACTACCAGATCGCGCGCTGCTACCGCGACGAGGACTTCCGTGCCGACCGGCAGCCCGAGTTCACCCAGCTGGACGTCGAGATGAGCTTCGTCGACCAGGACGACGTGATCTCCCTGGCCGAGGAGGTCCTCGCGGCCCTGTGGCGGCTCGTGGGCGTCGAGGTGCGCACCCCGTTCCCGCGTCTGCCGTACGCCGAGGCGATGGCCCACTACGGCACGGACAAGCCGGACCTGCGGTTCGGGCTGGAGCTCACCGAACTCACCGACTTCTTCGCCGACACCCCGTTCCGCGTGTTCCAGGCGCCCTATGTCGGCGCGGTGGTCATGCCCGGAGGGGCCGACCAGCCCCGGCGACAGCTCGACGCCTGGCAGGAGTGGGCCAAGCAGCGCGGCCACAAGGGCCTCGCCTACGTGCTGATCGGCGAGGACGGCACCCTCGGCGGCCCGGTGGCGAAGAACCTCGCCGAGCACGAGCGCGCCGGTCTCGCCGACGCCGTGGGGGCGAAGCCGGGGGACTGCGTGTTCTTCGCCGCGGGCAGGCCCGCCGACGCCCGGCACCTGCTCGGCGCGGCACGGGTCGAGATCGCCGAGGTGCTCGGCATGATCGACGAGAACGCGTGGTCGTTCGTCTGGGTCGTCGACGCCCCGATGTTCGAGGCGGCCGAGGACACCGAGGACGTCACCGTGGGGTCCGGGCAGTGGACCGCACTGCACCACGCGTTCACGTCCCCGACCCCGGAGTGGGTCGACAAGTTCGACGCCGACCCCGGCAACGCCCTGGCCTACGCCTACGACATCGTCTGCAACGGCAACGAGATCGGGGGCGGGTCCATCCGTATCCACCGGCCGGACGTGCAGAAGCGGGTCTTCGAGGTGATGGGCCTGCCCGAGGCCGAGGCGCAGGAGAAGTTCGGCTTCCTGCTCGACGCGCTGCAGTACGGGCCACCGCCGCACGGCGGGATCGCGTTCGGCTGGGACCGCATCGTGATGCTGCTGGCCGGCGCCGACTCGCTGCGGGAGGTCATCGCGTTCCCGAAGTCGGGTGGCGGGTTCGACCCGCTCACCGGCGCCCCCGCCCCGATCACCGCCCAGCAGCGCAGGGAGGCCGGCGTCGACGCCGCCCCGGACGGGGCCCGTCGGTCCGGCTGAATCGCCCGGTCGCGACGCCGCGCCGCGGCCGGACCGGCGGTTCCGCACTCCGGAGCCGCCCGTTCCGACTGTGGTGGGCGTCGCTTTCCGCCTAGTAGGGTCGTGGACGATGATTCTGGATGCCTCCTCCACCGACGATTCGACGGCAGCGTCCCCGTCCGTCGGTCCCGGAGAGGAACAATCCCCGGTGACGGTCGCGGTGGCGGCGGCCGAGGCGGTGCTGTCGGCCCGGTTCGGCAGCTCGATCCCGTTGGACGATCCCGAGGGGCTGCCCGGCAGCGGCCCGGCGACCGTGGTGCGGGCCCGGGTCGCCTCGTCGGCGTTCGCGCTGCCCCGCACCCTGGTGATCAAGCACTATCCCGCCGCCGACGGTGAACCGGACTCGTTCGCCCGGGAGGCCGCCAGTTACCAGCTGTTCACGGCGCTGCCTCCGGAGGAACGGGTGTGTCCCGAGCTGCTCGCGCACGACGCCGAGCGGCGGATCCTGGTGCTCGACGACCTGGGCCGCACCCCCACCCTGGAGGACAAGCTGCGCGCCTCGGACGCCCGGGCGGCCGAGACCGCGCTGCTGTCCTGGGCCCGTTCCCTCGGCCGGATCCACGCCAGCACGGCCAGCAGGGAGGCCGACTTCCACGCGCTGCTGCGCAGAATGGGTGGCGCGGGCCGGGGCGAGGACGACGCCGACCCCGGTGACGACACGGTGCCGCCCGAGGTGCTCACCGAGCTTCCCGCGCTGTTGGCGGACTCCTGCGGTGTGTCGACCCCGGAGGCGGTGACCGAGTCGGTCACCCGCGCGGTGGAGCACGCCCGCTCGGCGTCGTACCGGGCGTTCAGCCCCGTGGGGCTGTGGCCGGACAACAACCTCGTCACCGGGACGGGGGTCCGGTTCCTGGACTTCGAGCACGGGCGCATCCGCAGCGCGCTCGCCGACGTGGCGCACCTGCGGGTGCCGTTCGCCGGCAGTCCGGGGGCGCTCGCCCTGCCGTCGGGCATGAGCGAGGCCATGACGGCCGCGTGGCGGGCGGAGGTCACCGAGTTGTGGCCCGCGCTCGCGGACGACGACCTGCTGTCGTCCTACGCGCTGGGCGCGCAGCTCGTGCTGGTGTGGCTGTCCACCTGGCGGGACCTCCCGGAGGTGGCCGGACTGCGCGGCGCGGGCCCGACCAGCCGTGCCGCGGCGCTGACCACCTGGTGGCGCGACCTCGCCCGGCAGGCCGAGGTC
>NZ_KE387079.1:9792-14585 GCF_000430445.1 Saccharomonospora iraqiensis subsp. iraqiensis | reverse complement strand
CTCGTCGTGCGCGAACCGGCGCGGGCGGCGGACACCGGGGCGGCGGCACGGCGGGCGGGACTGGCCGTGTCGGTGCACCGGTGGGCCGACACCGACTTCCCCACGGTCGTCGCGGACGCCTCCGTCCTGATCAGCACGGTCCCTTCGGACGCGGTGGCCGATCAGGTGCGCACCCTGGCCGCGGTCCCGGCGGTTCTGGACGTCATCTACGACCCGTGGCCGACCCCGCTGGCGCGGGAGGTCACCGAGGCGGGCGGCCGCCCGGCCACCGGTCTGGACATGCTGCTGCACCAGGCGTTCGGTCAGGTGGAGCAGTTCACCGGGCTGCCCGCGCCCCGGGAGGCGATGCGCGACGCGCTGGGCGAGGCGACGGGGCACCGGCTCCCGCTCGCCCCGGACTGAGTCCTCCGGCCCGGGTCAGCCGTCCCCCGTCCGCAGGCGGAGATCGGCCTCGATCCGGGAGACCGTGGTCAGCAGCAGGGGGATCACGTCCCGGTGGAGCTCGTCCGCGGACCTGCCGCGGGCGTCCAGCGCGATGTTCGCCGCCGCGGCGACCGCACCGTCGCGGTCGCGGACCGGTGCGGCGACGCCGAGCAGCCCCTCCTCCAACTCCCCCTCGCTGACGGCGAAGCCCCGTCGTCGGACGGTGGCGATCTCGGCGAGGAACTCACGTCGCCCGGTGAGCGTGTGCGGGGTCACCGGATCGAGGGTCCCGGCGCCCAGCCAGATCTCCAGATCCTCGGGCGGGATCCCGGCCAACAGGGCCTTGCCGAGGGAGACCGTGTGCGCGGGGAACCGCGTCCCGACCGGGATCGTGACCGACAGCAGCTTCGGCCCGGGCGCCTGCGCCACGTACCGTACGTCCGGACCCTCGAGGACACCGAGAGCGGTCATCTCCCGCACGGTGTCGCTGAGTCGGTCGAGATGCGGTTGCGCGATCTGCGGCAGGGAGCGGCCCGAGAGGTAGGCGTGGCCGAACTCGAGTACCTGCGGGGTCAGCGAGTACTCGCGGCCGTCGTGCCGGACATAGCCGAGTTCGACCAGGGCGAGCAGGATCCGCCGGGTGCCGGCCCGGTCGAGTCCACAGGCGGTCGCCACCTCGGTCAGCGTGCGTGTCGGGTGCCGCGCGGTGAAGGCACGCAACACCGCCACCGTCCGCTCCACCGACCGCACGCGTCACTCCCCACGTCGCCGGGCGGACCGGCCACCGTGTCGCCGGTGGCCGGTCCGGAGGTCCCCGTCAATCCTAGGTAGCCGCCTGCCCTCGCGGCGCGCGGCCACCCCGGGCCTCACGCCGCGCGGTCTCGCGACCGGTGCCGTCCGGCTCCGCCGCGTAGCGCTTTCCGGCGACGTGGATGAAGTAGTCCGGCTCGTCACCGGCCTGCTCGGTGCGGAAGTCGCCGTAGGTCTCGATCCGGCCGAACCCGGCCTCCCGGAGCAGCGCCCGCAGGTGATCCCGGCGCAGCGGGCACATGTTCAGGTGGTACTCGCCGCCGTCGGCGAAGGTGTAGCGGTATCGCGCCAGACCCTCGTCGACGTGTTCCGGGGCGGCGGTGACCTCGGTGCCGCAGTAATAGTAGGTGCGGTTCCCGCCCGCCCGGCCGTCCAGGATCGCGTCGTAGTTGCGCTGGTCGATGATCAGCACGCCGTCGTGGTCGAGCTTGGCGTAGAACTCCGCGAGTGTTCTGCGGCGGTCGTGTTCGGAGAACAGGTGGGTGAACGAGTTGCCGAGGCACACGAGCGCGTCGTACACCCCCGGGACGTCCCGGCCGAGCGTGCGCCAGTCGGCGTTGACCGCGTGCAGCACCTGTCCGCGGGTCAGCCCGTTGGTGAACGCCCGGGCCAGCATCTGCGGGCTGCCGTCCGCGCTCACGGTGTCGAAACCGGCCTCGCGGAGGCGCACCGAGTGGAAACCCGTGCCCGCCGCCGCGTCGAGGACCGTGCGCGCGCCGCGCCCGCGCAGCTGGTCGAGGAAGAAGGTCCCCTCGGCCTCGGCGCGACGGTCCCAGTCGATCAGGTCGTCCCACTTCTCGACCAGGCCGCCCACGTACTCCCGGGTGTAGTGGTCGGTCTCGCGGACCGCGAGCGGGTTGTCGCCGAACGTCTGTCGCGTGCTCGTCAGGTCCGGACGTGCCGACACCGTCTCCATTGGTCACTCCTCCGTCGTGTCGCATGAGTCGTTCCCGGCCCCGTGGGGGCCGTGAGGAACGGTCGGTGAGCACACGGGGCGGGGCAACCCGCACCCACCCGTCCCCGACGGGACGGCAGTGGTCCGTGTCGGTGGCACACCGGCGGAGGGAGCCGCCGTGAACTGCGGTTCTCCACCGGTGCGCCTTCCCGCGGGAGTGGGGCAGGCGCACCGGATCCGGATCGGTGGGGGTGTCACCGGGCGAACAGGGTGTCGCCGGGCGAACGTCCGGGCGGTCCCGTCCCCGGCGTGGGCCTCGGTCCCGGGGGTCGTCGATGGGCTAGCGTGGCCGCATGCGGATCGCGATCCTCGACGACTACCAGGACGTGGCACGGGAGCTGGCCGACTGGGACTCGCTGGGGGCGGAGGAGGTGGCGGTGTTCACCGACCACGTCGCCGACCCCGACGCGCTGGTGCGGCGACTGGCCGGGTTCGACGTCGTGGTGGCGATGCGCGAGCGCACCCCGTTCGACGCGGCGCTGCTGGCGCGACTGCCGGACCTGCGGCTGCTGGTCACCACCGGCGCGCGGAACGCCGCGATCGACGTGGCCGCCGCCGCGCGGCACGGGATCGTGGTGTGCGGCACGGGCTACCTGCCGCATCCCACGGTGGAACTGACCTGGGCGTTGATCCTCGCCGCGCAGCGGCACCTGCCCACCGAGGTGGCCGCGATGCGTGCGGGCGGCTGGCAGAGCACGCTCGGCACGGGCCTGCGCGGCGGCACCCTCGGGCTGCTGGGGCTGGGCAGGCTCGGCTCCCGGGTCGCGCGGGTCGGTCAGGCGTTCGGTATGCGCACGATCGCGTGGAGCCGGAACCTGACGGCGGAGCGGGCGGCCGAACACGACGTCACCGCCGTGTCCCGGAAGACCCTGCTGGCCGAGGCCGACGTGCTGTCGGTGCATCTGGTGCTCAGCGAGCGGACCCGGGGCCTGATCGGGGCGGCGGAACTGGCGGCGATGAAGGACACCGCGCTGCTGGTGAACACCTCCCGCGGGGCCATCGTGGACGAGGACGCGCTGGTCGCCGCCCTGCGGCGGGGCGAGATCGGCGGCGCCGCGCTCGACGTCTACGACCACGAGCCGCTGCCCGCCGACCACCCGCTGCGCTCGCTGCCGAACGCGCTGCTCACCCCGCACATCGGGTTCGTCACCCGGGACGTCTATGAGGTGTTCTACCGCGACGCGGTCGAGGACATCGCCGCCTTCCGGGCCGGCACCCCCACCCGCGTCCTCACCCCCTGACCGCGAGTCGCCACTCCAGCCCCGCGAGTCGCCACTCCAGCCCCGCGAGTCGACGCCCCAGGCCCGCGAGTCGACACTTCGGTCCCGCGAGTCGACGCCCCAGGCCCGCGAGTCGACGCTCCAGGCCCGGCCAGCCGACACAGGTCGGGGTGCGGGCGGTGCCGGGCGCCACCCCGCGGGTGGTGCGGTCAGGCGAGTTCGGCGAGGACGGCGTCGGAGAACTCGGGCCACGCCTCGGCCGCCCAGGGGCCGAAGTCCCGGTCGGTGAGGGCCACACAGGCCAGTTCCGCGTCCGGGTCGACCCAGAGGAACGTCCCGGACTGTCCGAAGTGCCCGAACGTGCGCGGCGAGGCACGCTTGCCGGTCCAGTGCGGGTCCTTGCCGTCCCGGATCTCGAAGCCGAGTCCCCAGTCGTTCGGCTTCTGGTGTCCGAAACCGGGCAGCACCCCGTTGAGGCCGGCGAAGGCCACCCGGGTCGCGAGGTCGAGGGTGGACCGGTCGATCAGCGCGGGTTCCTGCAATTCACGGGCGAACACGAGCAGATCGTCCAGGGTGGACGACGCGCCCGCACCCGGGGATCCCTCCAGCCGGGTGTCGACCATCCCGAGCGGCTGGAACAGCGCCTCCTTCTGGTACTCGTCGAAGGCGATGCCGGTGTGCTCGGCCACGGCCGCGGCGAGCTGCTCGAACCCGGCGCTGGAGTACAACCTGCGCTCGCCGGGTGCCGCGTACACCGTGTGGTCGTTGAAGCCGAGCCCGGCCGTGTGCGCGAGCAGGTGCCGGACGGTGGCGCCCTCGGGCCCCGCGGGTGTGTCGAGTTCCAGCGCACCCTCCTCGACCGCGATCAGGGTGGTGTGCGCGGTGAGCAGCTTCGTCACCGAGGCGAGGGGGAAGACGCGCGTGCGGTCGCCGTGGGCGAACGGCACCGTCCCGTCGGGCCGGACCACCGCGACGGCGGCGTGGGGCACGGGCCACTGTTCGACCAAACGCAGGGTGTCCATGTGTCCCCACCCTAACGGGCGGTCCGCCACCGGAACGGACGCGTGCGCGCGGGATTCAACCCCCCGGACCGAGGTGGCCGGTGAACCACCCGGTCGCCAGCCGGGAGACCTGTTCCAGGGCCCCCGGCTCCTCGAACAGGTGGGTGGCTCCCGGCACCACCCGGATCTCGTACTCGGTGTCCAGGCTCTCCGCGGCCCGTTCGTTGAGCCGCAGGACCTGCTCGTCCCGGCCCCCGACGATCAGCAGGGTCGGGCTGCGGACCTCCGACAGCGCCGGACCCGCCAGATCGGGCCTGCCGCCCCGGGACACCACCGCCCCCACCCGTCCCGGTCTGCGGGCCGCGGCGACCAGCGCGGCGGCGG
>NZ_KE387079.1:3186-9692 GCF_000430445.1 Saccharomonospora iraqiensis subsp. iraqiensis | reverse complement strand
GCAGGCGCACGAGGGCGAGCGGGCGGCGCGGCTCGGCTACACCGGATGGCCGCCGTCCGCGGAGGAGTCGGTGGTGGCCCGCGACTGTGTCCTCGCCCGGCACGCGGGGGCGCGGCTGCACGTCTGCCACGTCTCGGCCACGGGTACCGTGGACGTCCTGGACTGGGCGAAGGGCCTGGGCACGGCGGTGTCGGCCGAGGTCACCCCGCACCACCTGCTGCTCACCGACGAACGGCTGAACACCCACGACCCGGTGAACAAGGTCAACCCGCCGCTGCGCACCGACGCGGACACCACCCGTCTGCGGCAGGCGCTGGCCGACGGCGTGCTGGACTGCGTGGCCACCGACCACGCCCCGCACGCGGTGCAGGACAAGGACCGCGAGTGGGCCGCCGCCCCGCCGGGAATGCTGGGGCTGCAGACGGCGCTGTCGGTGGTGACGCACACGATGGTGCGCACCGGACTGCTCGACTGGCGCGGTGTGGCGCGGGTGCTGAGCGAACGCCCCGCGGAGATCGCGGGCCTGCCGGACCAGGGCAGGCCGCTGTCGGTGGGGGAACCGGCGAACCTGGCCCTGGTGGACGGGAACGCCGAGTGGACCGTGCACGGGGCGGAGTTGGCCAGTGTGGCCGCGAACACCCCGTACGAGGGGCTGCGGCTGCCCGGCGTGGTGCGGGCCACGCTGCTGCGCGGGCGTCTCACCTCGCGCGAAGGGAAGACTGTGTAATGGACGGGATCGGGTCATGGACAGAATCGCACTGACGCTGCTGGTTTTCGCGTTCTTCGCCCTGTGTTTGTACGGCATGTGGCGCGGCTGGCGGCGGCAGGCCCGCACGCAGAGCGTGCGCATCCCCCCGTTCCCGGAGGTGCCCTCCGATCCGGGTGAGCCGCTGCTGACCACCAGCGGGATCTACGTCAGCACCACCCGCTCGGGGCACTGGCAGGACCGGGTCGTCACCCGCGGCGCGGGGATGCGTGGTCCCGCGACCCTGCGCCTGTACCCCGACGGCATCGAGGTCGACCGACGCGGGGCACCGGGATTCTGGATCCCGCGTGCCGACGTCGTCGACGTCACGACAGCGAAAGGAATGGCGGGCAAGGTGATGGGCACCGACAGCCTGCTGGTGTTCACCTGGCGCCTGGACGGCGTCGTCCTGGACACCGGCCTGCGCGGCGACGATCTCGCCGCCTACCCGCACTGGATCGACCGGGTCACGGGAGGTGCCCAGGTATGACCGTCGCAACCACCGACGCCGCGCTCGTGCTGGAGGACGGCCGGATCTTCCGGGGCGCCGCCTACGGGGCCCGTGGACGCACCCTCGGCGAGGTCGTGTTCACCACCGGCATGACCGGCTACCAGGAGACCCTGACCGACCCCTCGTACCACCGGCAGATCGTGGTGCAGACGGCACCGCAGATCGGCAACACCGGCTGGAACGACGAGGACGACGAGTCCGACCGGATCCGGGTCGCCGGCTACGTGGTGCGCGACCCGGCGCGGATGCCGTCGAACTGGCGGTCCACCCGCTCGCTCGACGACGCACTCGCCGCCCAGGGGGTCGTGGGCATCGCCGAAGTGGACACCCGCACCCTGACCCGGCACATCCGGGAGCACGGCGCCATGCGCGCGGGCGTGTTCTCCGGCGATGCCCTCGTCACCGACGAGGCCATGCTGGAGGCGGTGCGCGCGAGCGCACCGATGAAGGGCGCCGACCTGGCGGGCGAGGTCAGCACGGCGGAGAGCTACGTGGTGCCCGCCCGCGGCGCGACCCGCTTCCGGGTCGCCGCGCTCGACCTCGGCATCAAGACGAACACCCCGCGCCAGCTCGCCGAGCGGGGCGTCGAGCTGCACGTCCTGCCCTCGGGCAGCACGGTGGACGACGTCCTCGCCGTCGCCCCGGACGGGGTGTTCCTGTCCAACGGCCCCGGTGACCCGGAGACCCAGACCGCGGCGATCGAACTGACCCGGCAGGTGCTCGGCCGGGAGATCCCGCTGTTCGGCATCTGCTTCGGCAACCAGATCCTCGGCCGCGCCCTCGGACTGGGCACGTACAAGATGCGGTTCGGCCACCGGGGCATCAACATCCCGGTGCTCGACGCCGCCACCGGGCGGGTCGCGATCACCGCCCAGAACCACGGCTTCGCCCTGGAGGGCGAGCCCGGACAACGCTTCGACTCACCGTTCGGCACGGCCCGGGTGAGCCACCACTGCGCCAACGACGGGACCGTGGAGGGGCTGCGCTGCTCCGACGTGCCCGCGTTCTCCGTGCAGTACCACCCGGAGGCCGCGGCGGGCCCGCACGACGCGGCGCCGCTGTTCGACGAGTTCGTGACGCTGATGGAGGCCCGCCATGCCCAAACGCACTGACCTGGAGCACGTGCTCGTCATCGGGTCGGGGCCGATCGTGATCGGCCAGGCCGCCGAGTTCGACTACTCCGGAACCCAGGCGTGCCGTGTCCTGCGCGCCGAGGGGATGCGGGTGAGTCTGGTCAACTCGAACCCGGCTACGATCATGACCGACCCCGAGTTCGCCGACTCCACCTACGTGGAACCGGTCACCCCCGACTTCGTCGAGAAGGTGCTGGCCGCCGAGCAGGAGCAGGGCCGCCCGGTGGACTGCCTGCTGGCCACCCTCGGCGGGCAGACCGCGCTGAACTGCGCGGTGGACCTGTACGAGCGCGGGGTGCTGGAGAAGTACGGCGTCGAACTGATCGGTGCCGACGTCGACGCGATCCAGCGGGGCGAGGACCGGCAGAAGTTCAAGGACATCGCCGCCTCGGTGGGCGGCGGGGTGCCGCGCAGCGCGGTGTGCCACTCGATGGACGAGGTCCGCGAGGTCGTGGCCGAACTGGGCCTGCCGGTGGTCATCCGGCCGTCGTTCACGATGGGCGGGCTGGGCTCCGGCATGGCGCACACCCCCGACGAGCTGGAGCGGATGGCCTCGCTCGGGTTGGAGGAGAGCCCGGTCACCGAGGTGCTGATCGAGGAGAGCGTGCTCGGCTGGAAGGAGTACGAGCTCGAGCTCATGCGCGACCGGCACGACAACGTGGTGGTCGTGTGCTCGATCGAGAACGTCGACCCGATGGGCGTGCACACCGGCGACTCGGTGACGGTGGCGCCCTCGATGACGCTGACCGACCGCGAGTACCAGCACATGCGCGACGTCGGCATCGCGGTGCTGCGCGAGGTTGGGGTGGACACCGGCGGTTGCAACATCCAGTTCGCGGTCAACCCCGCGGACGGGCGCATGGTCGTCATCGAGATGAACCCCCGGGTGTCCCGGTCCTCGGCGCTGGCGTCGAAGGCCACCGGCTTCCCGATCGCCAAGATCGCCGCGCGGCTGGCCATCGGCTACACCCTCGACGAGATCAGCAACGACATCACCGGCGAGACCCCGGCGTCGTTCGAGCCCACGCTCGACTACGTGGTGGTCAAGACGCCGCGGTTCGCCTTCGAGAAGTTCCCCGGCGCCGACCCCGGCCTGACCACCACGATGAAGAGCGTCGGCGAGGCCATGTCGCTGGGCCGCAGCTTCACCGAGGCGTTGAACAAGGCGATGCGGTCGCTGGAGACCAAGGCGGTCGGGTTCTGGACCCGGCCCGACCCGGAGGGTGCCGACCTCGCCACCACCCTGGAGTGGTTGCGCACCGGGCACGAGGGCAGGCTCTACACCGCCGAGCGGGCGCTGCGACTGGGTGCCACCCCGGAGCAGGTGCACGAGGCCAGCGGGATCGACCCGTGGTTCCTCGACCAGATCGCGCTGATCGGGGAGGTCGGCACCGAGGTGGCCGAGGCGCCGGTCCTGGAGACCGGACTGCTGCGCCGGGCCAAGCGGATCGGCCTGTCCGACCGGCAGATCGCCGCGCTGCGGCCCGAGCTGGCGGGTGAGGACGGCGTGCGGGCGCTGCGCCACCGGCTCGGCGTCCGCCCGGTGTTCAAGACCGTGGACACCTGCGCCGCCGAGTTCGAGGCCCGCACCCCGTACCACTACTCGGCCTACGAACGGGACCCCGCGGCGGAGTCCGAGGTCGTCGCCCAGACGGACCGGCCCAAGGTGCTGATCCTCGGCTCCGGGCCGAACCGGATCGGGCAGGGCATCGAGTTCGACTACTCGTGCGTGCACGCCGCGCTCGCCCTGCGCGAGGCCGGGTTCGAGACCGTGATGGTCAACTGCAACCCGGAGACGGTCTCCACCGACTACGACACCTCCGACCGGCTGTACTTCGAACCGCTGACGTTCGAGGACGTGCTGGAGGTCGTGCACGCCGAACAGGCCTCCGGCGAGGTCGCCGGGGTGATCGTGCAGCTCGGCGGGCAGACGCCACTGGGGCTGGCGCAGCGGCTCGCCGACGCCGGGGTGCCCGTGGTGGGCACCCCGCCGGAGGCGATCCACCAGGCCGAGGAGCGGGGCGCGTTCGGCGACGTGCTGGCCGCGGCGGGGCTGCCCGCGCCGAAGTACGGCACGGCGACCTCGTTCGACGGGGCCCGGCGCATCGCCGACGACATCGGCTACCCGGTGCTGGTGCGGCCGTCCTACGTGCTCGGCGGCCGGGGCATGGAGATCGTCTACGACGAGGCGTCGCTGGAGAACTACATCCAGCGCGCGACCGAGGTCACCCCGGAACACCCGGTGCTGGTGGACCGGTTCCTGGACGACGCGATCGAGATCGACGTCGACGCCCTCTTCGACGGCGAGGAGCTCTACCTCGGCGGCGTGATGGAACACATCGAGGAGGCCGGGGTGCACTCCGGCGACTCGGCGTGCGCGCTGCCCCCGATCACGCTCGGGCACACCGACCTGGAGGCGGTGCGCTCCTCCACCGAGGCGCTGGCCCGCGGGGTCGGGGTGCGCGGGCTGCTGAACGTGCAGTACGCGCTCAAGGACGACGTCCTGTACGTCATCGAGGCCAACCCCCGCGCCTCGCGCACGGTGCCGTTCGTGTCCAAGGCCACCTCGGTGCCGCTGGCGAAGGCGGCGGCCCTGGTGATGACCGGGTCGTCCCTCGCCGACCTGCGCGAGCAGGGCGTGCTGCCCGCCCACGGGGACGGCGGCGGGCTGCCCCTGGGTTCGCCGGTCGCGGTGAAGGAGGCGGTGCTGCCGTTCCACCGGTTCCGCACCCCCGAGGGGCACGGCGTGGACTCGCTGCTGGGTCCGGAGATGAAGTCCACCGGTGAGGTGATGGGCGTCGACCTGTCCTTCGGGGAGGCCTACGCCAAGTCGCAGGCGGGCGCCTACGGGTCGCTGCCGACGCGGGGCACGGTGTTCGTGTCGGTGGCCAACCGGGACAAGCGCTCCCTGGTGTTCCCGGTCAAGCGGCTGGCCGACCTCGGGTTCGCGGTGCTGGCGACCTCCGGGACGGCCGAGGTGCTGCGCCGCAACGGCATCTCCTGCTCCGTGGTGCGCAAGCACTACCAGGGCAGCACCGACTCCGAGCCGAACGTCGTGGAGCTGATCCGGGACGGCGCGGTGGACATGGTGATCAACACGCCGTACGGCAACAGCGGCCCGCGGGTGGACGGCTACGAGATCCGCACCGCGGCCGTCTCCCGCGGGGTGCCGTGTGTGACCACGGTGCAGGGCGCCGCCGCGGCCGTGCACGGCATCGAGGCCCTCATCCGCGGCGACATCGGCGTCCGCCCCCTCCAGTCCCTGCGCCACCACCTCCGCGAGGGAGCCACCCCGTGACCGTGCGGGTTGCCGTGAAGGGCACTCCCGCTGCGTGTGGTGGCGTGAGGGGCACATTCACTGCGCCCGACGCAGTGAATGTGCCCCTCACGGCCCACCCTGCCTGCCGGGCGGGAGGTGCGGCGCGTGGGTGAGTCGTTCGGGGAGCGGTTGCGGGCGGCCGTGCGGGTGCGGGGGCCGCTGTGCGTGGGGATCGACCCGCACCCCGGGTTGCTGCGGGACTGGGGGCTCGAGGACGACGCCGCCGGGCTGGAGCGGTTCGCGCTCACGGCCACCGAGGCACTCGCCGGGCACGTCGCGGTGCTCAAACCCCAGTCCGCCTTCTTCGAGAGCCACGGGGCGGCCGGGATCGCCGTGCTGGAGCGCGTGTGCGCGCGCGCCCGGCAGGCGGGGGCGCTCGTGCTGCTCGACGTCAAACGCGGGGACATCGGCTCCACGATGACCGCCTACGCCCGGGCGTATCTCACCGACGGGGCACCACTCGCGGCCGACGCGATCACGGTGTCGCCGTACCTCGGCTTCGGCTCGCTGGAGCCCGCGCTGCACGCTGCGCGCGACAGCGGGCGCGGGCTGTTCGTGCTCGCCCGGACGTCCAATCCGGAGGGAGCCTCGGTGCAGCGCGCGGAAACCGCGCACCGGCACCATGTCGCACAGTCCATCGTGGACGAGGCGGCCCGGCTCAACGCGGGCGCGGTGCCACTGGGCGACATCGGCGTGGTCGTGGGCGCCACGGTCGGACCGGCCGAGATCCGGCTCGACGGGCTCAACGGACCGGTGCTCGCCCCCGGGTTCGGCGCCCAGGGCGCGACCGCCGACGAC
>NZ_KE387079.1:0-3086 GCF_000430445.1 Saccharomonospora iraqiensis subsp. iraqiensis | reverse complement strand
GCACCGGCACCGTACTCGCCGACGACCCACGGCTGACCGTGCGCGGCGCCGACGGCACCCCCGTCGGACGTCAGCCGCTCCGGGTGGTCGTGGGCACCCGGGAGATCCCGTCGGAGGCGGCGGTGCGGGACTCCTCGGCGGAGACGTTGCGGGTCCGTTCCCGCGACCCGGACGAGGTGCTGGCCGCCCTGGACGCGCGGGGGATCGTGGACGTGCTGCTGGAGGGCGGGCCCGCCCTGGCGGGCGCGTTCGTCGCCGCGCACCGGGTGGACCGGATCGTCGCCTTCGTCGCCCCGGTGTTGCTGGGCGCCGGGCCCGCGGCCCTGGGGGATGCGGGAGTGTCAACGATCACCGAGGCACACCGTTGGCGGGTCGAACGGGCCACCATGAGCGGTGAGGACGTGCGGATCTCCGCCGTCCCGGTCACGGGCGAGGGAGGCGACTAGGTGTTCACCGGCATTGTGGAGGAGCTCGGCGAGGTCACGCGGGTGCGGCAGGAGCCGCACGGCAGCCGCGTCACCGTCCGCGGGCCCGTGGTCACACAGGACGCGGGACACGGCGACTCGATCGCCGTGAACGGGGTGTGCCTGACGGTGGTCGAGGTCTCCGCCGACGAGTTCACCGTGGACGTGGTGCCGGAGACCCTGGAGCGCACCAGCCTGCACGGGATCGGGCCGGGCAGGCTGGTCAACCTCGAACGGGCGATGGCGGCGAGCGACCGGTTCGGTGGGCACATCGTGCAGGGGCACGTGGACGGCACCGGCACGTTCCTGTCCCGCGACCCGGACGGGCTCACCCAGTTCGCCTTCCCGCCCGAACTCGCCCGCTACGTCGTGGAGAAGGGGTCGATCGCCGTCGACGGGATCTCGCTGACCGTGGCCGGTGTCACGGACGAGGAGTTCACCGTCGCGCTGATCCCCACCACGCTGCGGGCCACCACACTCGGCCGGAACGAGCCGGGCGAGGCGGTCAACCTGGAGGTGGACGTGCTCGCGAAGTATGTGGAGCGACTGGCCGCCGTCCACCTTCCGGGGGATACGGTGGGGAGTGGCGTGGGCAAGGAGGACGCGTGACCATGACTGAGGCCGGTCCCGCACCGGACATCGACCTGATCGAGGCGGCGATCGACGACATCGCGAACGGTCGTCCGGTGGTCGTGGTCGACGACGAGGACCGCGAGAACGAGGGCGACCTGATCTTCGCGGCCGAGAAGGCCACCCCCGAACTGCTCGCCTTCATGGTGCGCTACACCTCGGGCTACATCTGCGCCTCGCTCACCGGCGCGGACTGCGACCGGCTCGACCTGCCGCCGATGTTCCACACCAACCAGGACATGCGCGGCACCGCGTACACGGTCACGGTGGACGCGGCCGAGGGGATCGGCACCGGCATCTCCGCCGCCGACCGCAGCCACACCATCAACCTGCTCGCCGACCCGAAGTCGCAGCCGTCCGACTTCCGCAGGCCCGGGCACGTCGTGCCGCTGCGGGCCAAGGACGGCGGGGTGCTGCGCAGGCCGGGGCACACCGAGGCCGCGGTGGACCTGGCGCGGATGGCCGGGCTCGCCCCGGCCGGGGTGCTGTGCGAGATCGTGTCGCAGAAGAACGAGGGCGACATGGCCCTGCGGGACGAGCTGGAGGTCTTCGCCGCCGACCACGAACTCAAGCTCATAACCATCGCCGACCTGATCGCCTACCGCAGGCGCAAGGAGAAGCAGGTCGAGCGCGTGGCCGAGGCCCGTGTCCCGCTCGCGGCGGGGACCTTCCGCGCGATCGGGTACGACAGCCTGCTGGACGGGATCGAACACATCGCCTTTGTGTACGGCGACATCGGCGACGGCGAGGACATCCTGGTGCGGGCCCACTCCGAGTGCCTGACCGGCGACGTGTTCGGGTCGCTGCGGTGCGACTGCGGCCCGCAGCTGGAGGCGGCGTTGCGGGCGGTGGCCGCCGAGGGACGCGGCGTCGTGCTCTACATCCGGGGACACGAGGGCCGTGGGATCGGCCTGCTGCACAAGTTGCAGGCGTACCAGCTGCAGGACTCCGGGGCCGACACGGTGGACGCCAATCTGGAGCTGGGGGTGCCCGCCGACGCCCGCGACTACGGCACGGGGGCGCAGATTTTGTCCGACCTCGGGGTGCGGTCGATGCGGCTGCTGACGAACAACCCCGCGAAGCGGGTCGGGATCGAGGCGTACGGCCTGCGGGTCACCGGGCGGGAGCCGTTGCCGACCTCGCCCAACCCGGAGAACCTGCGGTACCTGCGGACCAAGCGTGACAGGATGGGACACGACCTGTCCGAGCTGGAACACCTCGACGAGGTCGGCGCCGAGGTGACCGAGCACCGCGACGGTGCGGACCCGGTGTGACCGGGTGCCGGGGCCGGACGGGCCCCGGGCCGACCGGCCGGGGGGACTGACTGGACGACCGGAGACGACGGGACACCGGGATGAGTGGAGAAGGACGTCCCGACACGGGGCAGGACCTGAGCCAGTGCGCGAACCTGCGCCTGGGGATCGTGGCGACCCGGTGGCACACCCGGATCACCGACAGTTTGGTGGAATCCGCGCTGCGGGCCGTGCGGGACGTGCCGCTGGCCGACGAGCCGACGGTGCTGCGCGTGTCCGGTGCGGTGGAGCTGCCGGTCGTGGCGCAGGCGCTGGCGCGGGGGCACGATGCGGTCGTGGCCCTCGGCGTGGTGATCCGCGGCGGGACACCGCACTTCGACTACGTGTGCGACTCGGTGACCGCGGGGCTGACCCGCGTCGCCCTCGACGAGGGCACCCCGGTCGGTAACGGGGTGCTGACCTGCGACACCGAGGAACAGGCGTTGGCGCGGGCGGGCCTGCCGGAGTCGACCGAGGACAAGGGGCACGAGGCGGTCGAGGCGGCGTTGACCACCGCGCACGTGCTGCGCGGGCTGCGCCAGCCGTGGACGGAACAGGGGTTCGTGTGACCGCGGGGGACGGCGAAGGGACGGAACCGGTGCGGGAGACGGTGCGGGCGCAGGACGCCGCCGACGGCGGCCCGGAATCCACGGGCGACGGGTCGGCCGGACGGGCCGACGGGTCGTCCGACGGGCCGGCC
>NZ_KE387078.1:3768-5715 GCF_000430445.1 Saccharomonospora iraqiensis subsp. iraqiensis | reverse complement strand
CGTTCGCCACTCATCCACCACCCGAAGGTGGCTTCAGCGTTCGACTTGCATGTGTTAAGCACGCCGCCAGCGTTCGTCCTGAGCCAGGATCAAACTCTCCAACAATGAATATTCGATCCGAGACCCAATGTCTCAAAGAAACCCACAAAAAGGGGCAAACCCCACCCACCAAAACAGGTGAGGCATCAAAGCTCTACTAGCTGACAATCACTAGCGCACTGTTGAGTTCTCAAACAACACCACAAAGATGTTTCTCGGTTTTTCCCTCCGAGCGACACCCACCCTAACAACAACCTCGGAAGGCTCTTTCAAGGGGGGTGACCACTCACCCGGAGCGAGGAACACCCACTCTACCACAACCATGGGAGCTTGGTTCATGTTCCCCCGCCGAGTAACCCGAACTCCCCCTCTCGGAGGGCCCGTCCGGTCTCCCCGGCGACGAAGTAAACACTACACACCCGCCCAACCCCACCCGAAAGGGGGGTCCCTTGACGACGTCTTCCCTGGTCACCGCCCACTCCGGGGCTGAAAAGCCGACGGCCCCTCCCGCACACCGGCGGGAGGGGCCGTCACAGGACGGGAGCGCTCGGGGGGTCAGGCCACCAGCCGCACGCCCGCGAGGGTCCGCTTGCCGCGGCGGACGACGAGCCAGCGTCCGGGCAGGGCATCGGTGGCCGCGGGCTGCCAGCCCTCGTCGGTGATCTTGCTGTTGTTCACGTAGGCGCCGCCCTCCTTCACGGTCCGGCGTGCGGCGCCCTTGCTGTCCACCACCCCGGCCGCCACGAGCAGGTCGACCACCGTGGGCGCGTCGTCGAGCTTGACCTCCCCGGTGGGCACCTCGGCCATCGCCGCATCGAGGGTGGCTTCGTCCAGCTCGCGCAACTCCCCCCGGCCGAACAACGCCTGGCTGGCCGCCACGACCTTGCGGGTCTGCTCCGGGCCGTGCACGAGGTCGGTCAGTTCGCGCGCCAGCCGGCGCTGTGCCTCCCGCGCCGCGGGACGGTCCCGCGTCGCCGTCTCCAGCTCGCCGATCTCGTCGGCGTCGAGGAAGGTCAGCAGCTTCAGGTACGGCACCACGTCCGCGTCGGCCACGTTGACGAAGTACTGGTACCAGGCGTACGGCGAGGTCATCGCGGGGTCGAGCCACACGTTGCCGCCGCCGGTGGACTTGCCGAGCTTGTGCCCCTCGGAGTCGGTGATCAACGGTGTGGTCAGCGCGTGCACCTGTTCGCCGTACACCCGGCGCACCAGGTCGACCCCGGCCACGATGTTGCCCCACTGGTCGGAGCCGCCGATCTGCAGCCGTACGCCGTAGCGGTCGAACAGCTCGCGGTAGTCGGTCGCCTGCAGGAGCATGTAGCTGAACTCGGTGTAGGAGATGCCCTCGCCCTCGAGCCTGCGCCGGACCGTGTCCCGGGACAACATCGTGTTCACCGAGAAGTGCTTGCCCACGTCCCGCAGGAAGGTGGGCACGCTCATGGATCCGAGCCAGTCGAGGTTGTTCACCTCGATCGGTGGCACGTCCGGGTGGTCGAAGTCCACGAACCGGGCCAGCTGTCCCCGCAGCCTGCCCGCCCATTCCCGGACCTGCTCCTCGGAGTTCAGCGTCCGCTCCCCGACCTCGCGGGGGTCGCCGATCAGGCCGGTACCGCCCCCCGCCAGCAGGACGGGCCGGTGTCCCGCGTCCTGGAACCGGCGCAGCACGAGCATCTGGACGAGGTGACCCGCGTGCAGGCTGGGGGCGGTGGGGTCGAAGCCGCCGTAGACCGCGACCCGCCCGGAGTCCAGTTCCCGGCGCATCGCCTCGGGATCGGTGGACTGCGCGATGAGACCGCGCCAGGACAGCTCGTCGAGAATGTGCTCACTCACGCCGACATTGTCGCGCACCGGCCGCGCCGCTCGCGCCCGGGCGGCGACCCGGTCAGGCGCGGGGACGGGTCCGGCGCG
>NZ_KE387078.1:0-3668 GCF_000430445.1 Saccharomonospora iraqiensis subsp. iraqiensis | reverse complement strand
GGCCAGCTCCGCATCGTCCGGGCGCCGCGCGACGCCCGGGTCCGGCGCGGCGGACTGGCCCTCGCGCGGGCGCACGACCTGGCCGACGTGGTACAGCGCCACGTCCCGGAACCCGCGGGAGAGGTTGCGGTGCAGTGTCTCGAACAGGCCCGGCAGCAGCGACGTCGCGAGCTGGTGGCGCTCGGCCTCCAGCGGATTCTGCACACTCGCCGCGTTCCGGCGCTCGTCGTCGGCGGGCAGACCGAGGTCGTCCCACGTCGACGGGGCGACGAACGGGAACGGGAGCACCTCGACGTAGCCGGCCTCGGCCAGCGTGCGGGACACCGCACGTCGGCGGCGCTGGGCCCGGGTCAGGCCCCGCCCGGCGGGAGCGGACGGCAGCACGGAGGGGATGTGTTCGTAGCCCTCCAGCCGCAGCACCTCCTCCACCAGGTCGGCGGGCTGGGCGAGATCACCGCGCCAGCTCGGCGGCACCGCACTCACCAGTGCGGACCCGTCCTGGCCGGTCCCCACCGACACCTTGCAGCCGACCTGGGTGAGCCGGCGCACGGTGACGCCGCGGTCGAAGTTCACCCCGGCGACCCGGTCGGGCAGGTTGATCGGCATGGTGATCGGCTCGGCCTGCGCGGACGTCCCCTCGTCGGTCCGACCGGGCCGGATGCTGCCCTCGCCGTACCGGCGCAACAGTCGGGCGGCCGTCTCCACCGCGGCCGCACACAGCTCGGGATCGGTGAACCGCTCGAACCGTTTGGCCGCCTCGGAGAAGAGTTTGTGCCTGCGCGCGGTACGGCTGATCGAGGCCGGGTCCCAGTGCGCGGCCTCCAGCAGCACGTCCGTGCTGTCGGTGCGGATCTCGGTGCTCGCACCACCCATCGTGCCCGCGAGCGAGATCACCCCGGTGTCGTCGGCGATCACGACGTCGTCCGGGTCCAGGTTCCGCTCGGCGTCGTCCAGCGTCACCAACGTCTCGCCCGGTTCCGCCCGTCGGATCACCAGGTCACCCTTGATCGCGCCGGTGTCGAAGGCGTGCAGCGGGTGGCCGAGTTCCAGCATCACGTAGTTGGTGACGTCCACCGCCAGCGAGATGGGCCGCATCCCGGCGAGCAGCAGGCGGCGCTGGATCCACCACGGGGTCGGCGCGCCCGCGTCGAGACCGGTCACGCGGCGCAGCACGAACCGGCGGCACCCCTCGGGGTCGTCGATGCGCACCGGCCAGGCGTCGCCCTCGGCACCGGGCAGCTCCCCCTGCGCGGGGTCACCGAACGGCACGTCGAACGCGCCCGCGAGTTCCCGCGCGAGACCCCGCACCGACAGGGCGTACCCGCGGTCCGGGGTCGGGGCCAGATCCAGCACCGTGTCGCCCAGCTCGAGCACGTCCCGGGCGTCGTCGCCGGGGTCGGCGGTTCCCGGGGGCAGCACGAGGATGCCGCTGTGGTCCTCCCCCAGACCCAGTTCCCGGGCCGAGCAGATCATGCCCTCGCTGACGCGGCCGTAGGTCTTGCGGGAGGCGATGGTGAAGTCACCGGGCAGCACCGCCCCCGGCAGCGCCGCCACCACCAGGTCGCCCTCGGCGAAGTTGGTGGCACCGCAGACGATGCCGTTCGTCGGCGGCCGCGTGGGGTCCGGGACCGCGTCCCCCGCATCGGCCCCGGCATCGGAGTCGACGTCACCGCCGACGTCGACCCGGCAGTACCGGATCGGCTTCTTGAACCCGGTCAGCTCCTCGACCTCGACGACCCGACCGATCACCAGCGGGCCGGTGACGTCGCCGACCGGCCGCACGTCCTCGACCTCGATACCCAGGCGGACGAACGCTTCGGCGAGTTCCTGCGCCGTGACCTCGGCGCCGATGTCCAGATGCTCGGTGAGCCAACTGACGGGGACCCGCATCGTTCACGCCTCCGTTCCGAAGGGGAGGGTGAAGCGCACGTCCCCCTCCACCATGTCGCGCATGTCCGGGATGCCGTTGCGGAACTGCAGGGTGCGCTCCAGGCCCATGCCGAACGCGAATCCGGAGTAGACCTCCGGGTCGACCCCGCAGGCGCGCAGCACGTTCGGGTTGACCATGCCGCAACCACCCCACTCGACCCAGCCGGGCCCGCCCTTCTTCTCCGGGAACCACACGTCCACCTCGGCGGACGGTTCGGTGAACGGGAAGAAGTGCGGCCGGAACCGGGTGCCCGACTCCTCGCCGAACATGGCCCGGGCGAAGGCGTCCAGGGTGCCGCGCAGGTGCGCCATCGTCAGACCCTTGTCCACCGCCAGGCCCTCGACCTGGTGGAAGACCGGGGTGTGGGTGGAGTCCAGCTCGTCGGTGCGGAACGTGCGCCCCGGGCACACGACGTACACCGGCAGGTCACGGTGCAGCAGGGCCCGCGCCTGGACCGGCGAGGTGTGCGTGCGCAGCACGAGGTTGGAGTCCTCGGGGGCGACGTAGAAGGTGTCGGCCGTCGCCCGCGCCGGGTGGTCCTTGCCGAAGTTCAACGCGTCGAAGTTGAACCACTCGGCCTCCAGTTCGGGGCCCTCGGCGACCTCGTAGCCCATGGCGACGAAGACGTCCGCGGCGCGCTCGGCGATCGTGGTGATCGGGTGCCGGGCGCCGCGCGGAACGCGGTCCCACGGCAACGTCACGTCGACGGCCTCCTCGCGCAGGACCCGCTCGTCGCGTTCCGCCCGCAGGACCGCACGGCGCTCGTCGAAGGCCGACTGGATCTCCTGCCGCGCCTCGTTCACGCGCTTGCCCGCGTCCGCCTTCTCCGCCTTGGGCAGCGCACCGATCGCACGGCGGGCCAGCGCCAACGGCGACTGGTCCCCGAGGTGCGCGGGCTTGACCGCGGCCAGCGCGTCCAAATCCGTCGCGGCGGCGAACGCCTCCCTGGCCTCGTCGACGGCGGCCCGCACCGTCTCCGGCGCGAGTGTGTCGGCCGACTCCGGCCCCTGCTTCTCCACGGCTTCGGACATAACTCCTCGAACGTCCGCTTCACGGTTGGCGGCTGCACGCGAGCGTGAGCGCACGTCAGCGATGCACGCCGGAGATTCTATGCGAGCCCGGGGCCCGCACGCCGGTCACCCTCGGTCAGGGGGAGTGTCGCAGCACGCGGGCGTAGAGGCACACCGCGGCGGCGGTGGCGAGGTTGAGGCTCTCCGCCCGGCCGGGCAGCGGCACCCGCACGGCGGTGTCGGCCGCCGCGAGCACGTCGTCGGGCAGACCGTGGGCCTCGTTGCCGAACAGCCAGGCCGTCGGGGAGTCCAGACCCTCCGCTGTGGTCAGATCGGACTCCGCGTGGCCGTGCGCGGCGACCGTCCGCAGACCCGCCCGGGAACAGGCGGCCAGCGCCGCGGCGGGATCGCGTTCGACGGCGACGGGGAGGTGGAACAGGCTCCCGGTGGAGGCGCGCACACACTTGCCGTTGTGGACGTCCACCCCGTCCCCGGTGAGCAGGACCGCGTCGGCGCCCGCGGCGTCCGCGACGCGCACCACCGTGCCCGCGTTGCCCGGGTCGGCGATGCCCACCAGCACCGCGACCAGCCGGGGCGTCCCGGACAGGGCCCGCTCGGGCTCCACGGTCACGGTGTCGCACACCGCGACCAGCCCCTGCGGGGTGACCGTCTCCGACAGCAGTTCCGCCGCCCGCCGGTCGACCAACGAGACGGCGGGCGCCCCCGCC
>NZ_KE387077.1:3243-6954 GCF_000430445.1 Saccharomonospora iraqiensis subsp. iraqiensis | reverse complement strand
CCCCGCGGGCGGCCGCGAGCAGCACCTCCCGGCGCCGCGGCCCCCACTCGGCGGGGTGGGTGAGCCGGATCTGCTCCGGTGGGGTGCCGCCGAGCTGCCGGACCGTCTCGTCGTACACCCGGCGCAGCACCGCGGCCAGCGCCTCGTCCACCGGGACGGAGTCCGTGCCGAGTTCCAGCGCCTGCTCGTCGACACGGCGTTTGGGGTTGGGCTCGAACCGGGTCGGGTCCAGCCGGGCGCGCCGTTCGGCGTCCCTGCCGACGAGGAGTTCGCCCCCTTCCTCGGCGAACACGGCCGAGGGCATCGTCGCCGAGCCGTCGACCTCGACCACACGGGTCGCCCTCCCGGGCACGGAGAGCACGGCGACCGTATTGGACGTCCCGAGATCGACGGACAGAATCCCCACAGTTTCCCCCTTGGCACGTGTCCGGTGGACCGTCGGTGATGCTGTCACGACCACCCGCGGGGGTGACACGCCCCTCGGCGTCGGCGTCCCCGGGAGGGGACCGGCCGGGCGGTCGGCGGCGCCGGGAGCGGTACCCGCGTCCGCTCCGACGGGGCGGTTCGGTCACCGCGGCACGCATGATGGGGGTGTGGACAGCGCCGTACTCGATCTCTTCTCCCCCGCGACCCGCGACTGGTTCGCGGGCGCGTTCGCCGAACCCACGGCGGCGCAGGACGGGGCGTGGCGGGCCGCGCACGCGGGTGAGCACGCGCTGGTCGTGGCCCCCACCGGTTCCGGCAAGACGCTCGCGGCGTTCCTGTGGGCACTCGACCGGTTGGCGACCAGCACCCCACCCGGGACGCCCACCCGGCGATGCCGGGTGCTGTACGTGTCGCCGCTGAAGGCGCTCGCGGTGGACGTGCAGCGCAACCTGCGGGCGCCGCTGACCGGCCTGTCCCAGTCCGCCCGGCGGCTGGGTCTCGCCCCACCGGAGATCACCGTGGGGACCCGCACCGGCGACACCACCGCGGCCGAGCGCCGGGCGTTCATCCGCACCCCGCCGGACGTCCTCGTCACCACCCCGGAGTCGCTGTTCCTGCTGCTGACCTCGTCGGCACGGGAGTCGCTGCGCGGCGTCGAGACGGTCATCGTGGACGAGGTGCACGCCATGGCGGGGAGCAAGCGCGGGGCCCACCTGGCGCTCTCGCTGGAGCGGTTGGACGAGCTGTTGGACGCGCCCGCGCAGCGGATCGGGCTGTCGGCGACGGTCCGGCCGGTCGAGGAGATCGGGACGTTCCTCGCCGGGGGCAGGCCGGTGCGGGTGGTGCAGCCCGAGCACCCGAAGACGGTCGAGGTGCGGGTCGAGGTGCCGGTGGAGGACATGGCCGCGCTCGACGCGCCGCGGTCGGCCCCGGGATCGGACCGGTCGGACGGGGCGGACGGGTCGGACACGGGGGAGGCGGAGCCGCCGCCGTTGCCGAGCGAGGACGAGGACGTCCCCGCCCCCGCCGTGCCGGAAACGGGGGACGGGGCCGCACCGCGGGCGTCCATCTGGCCCGCCGTGGAGGAACGTGTCCTGGAGCTGATCCGTGGGCACCGGTCGACGATCGTGTTCACGAACTCGCGGCGGCTCGCGGAACGGCTGACCGCGCGGCTGAACGAGCTGGCCGCCGAACGGACCGACCTCACCGCCGGCGACACCTTCCCGGCGGAGGCGATCGCCCAGTCCGGGGCGAGCACGGGTGCCGACCCGGTGATCGCCCGGGCGCACCACGGGTCGATGTCGCGGGACCAGCGCACCCACACCGAGGAGGAGCTCAAGTCGGGGCGGCTGCCGTGCGTGGTGGCCACGTCGTCGCTGGAGCTGGGTATCGACATGGGTGCGGTGGATCTCGTGGTGCAGGTCGAGGCGCCGCCGACGGTGGCGTCCGGGCTGCAGCGGGTCGGGCGCGCGGGCCACCACGTCGGGGCGACGTCGAGCGGGGTGATGTTCCCGAAGTTCCGCGGTGATCTCGTCTCGTGCGCGGTGGTGGCCGAGCGCATGGCCGCAGGCGCGATCGAGGCCGTGCGGTATCCGCGCAATCCGCTGGACGTGCTGGCGCAGCAGCTCGTGGCGATGGTGGCGGTCGAGGCGCGCACGGTCGCGGAGGTCGCCGCCACCGTGCGGCGGGCGGCGCCGTTCACCGCGCTGCCGGACGACGCACTGTCCGCGGTGCTGGACATGCTGGCGGGGCGGTACCCGAGCGAGGAGTTCGGCGAGCTGCGTGCGCGGATCACCTGGGACCGGGTCACCGGGGTGCTGGAGGGCAGGCCGGGGGCCCAGCGGCTCGCGGTGACCTCCGGCGGGACGATCCCGGACCGCGGGTTGTTCACCGTGACCACGCCGCCGGACGAGGGGGACCGTGCGGGGCGCCGGGTGGGTGAGCTGGACGAGGAGATGGTCTACGAGTCCCGGGTCGGGGACACGATCCTGCTGGGCACGTCGTCCTGGCGGATCACCGACATCACGCACGACCGGGTGATCGTGGTGCCGGCTCCGGGGCAGCCGGCGCGGATGCCGTTCTGGAAGGGGGACGCGCCCGGACGTCCGCTGGAGCTCGGCCGGGCGCTCGGGGCGTTCCTGCGCACGGTGAGCTCGGCGGACCGGGAGGACGCGCTGCGCCGGGCCGCCGAGGCCGGTCTGGACGAGCGGGCGCGGGAGAACCTGCTGGCGTACCTGGCCGAGCAGCGCGCGGCGACCCGGCACGTGCCGGGCGATGCGACGGTGTTGCTGGAGCGGTTCCGTGACGAGCTCGGCGACTGGCGGGTGGTGCTGCACTCGCCGTTCGGCGCGCAGGTCAACGCGCCGTGGGCGCTGGCGGTGGCGGCGCGGCTGCGGGACCGGCGCGGCATCGACGCGCAGGTGGCGCACTCCGACGACGGGATCGTGCTGCGGCTGCCGGACGCGCTGGACGCCGAGGGGCGCGAGGTGGTCCTCGGCGCCGAGGACGTGGTCCTGGACCCGGACGAGGTGGAGTCGGTGGTCACCGACGAGGTGAGCTCGTCGGCCCTGTTCGCGGCGCGGTTCCGGGAGTGTGCGGCGCGTTCGCTGCTGCTGCCCCGGCGGGACCCGCGGCGGCGGACCCCGCTGTGGCAGCAGCGCCAGCGCGCCTCCCAGCTGCTGTCCGTGGCGTCGAAGTACGAACGGTTCCCCGTGGTGCTGGAGGCGATGCGGGAGTGCCTGCGGGACGTCTACGACGTCGACGGGCTGCGCGAGCTGATGTCCGACGTGCGCTCCCGCAGCGTGCGGGTGGTGGAGGTGGAGACCCCGGCGGCGTCGCCGTTCGCGCGGAGTCTGCTGTTCGGCTATGTCGGGATGTTCCTCTACGACGCCGACGCGCCGCTGGCCGAGCGCAAGGCCGCCGCGTTGTCGCTGGACTCGGCGTTGCTCGCGGAGCTGCTCGGCACGGAGGCGGTGCGCGAGCTGCTGGACGCCGACGTGGTGTCCGAGATCGAGCGGTCGCTGCAGCGCCTCGATCCGGAGCGGCACGCGCGGGGTCCCGAGGACACGGCGGACCTGCTGCGGTTCCTCGGGGATCTCACCACCGACGAGGCCCGCGAGCGGGGCGTGTCCCCGGAATGGCTGGAGGAGCTGGTGGCGCGGCGGCGGGCGATCGTGGTGCGGATCGCGGGTGAGCCGCGGTACCTGGCGATCGAGGACGCGGGGCGCGTGCGGGACGCGCTGGGCGCGGCCCTGCCGGTCGGGGTGCCCGAGGCGTTCACCGAGC
>NZ_KE387077.1:0-3143 GCF_000430445.1 Saccharomonospora iraqiensis subsp. iraqiensis | reverse complement strand
CGCTCGGCGGATTCGGCAGGCTCGGACCGGCGATCGGGCGGTTCCTCACCGACGAGCGGCTGCGCAGGCTGTTCTCGTTCCAGTCGCTGTATGCCGGCCTGGATCCGGCGCGCGCCCTGGCCGCCTACGCGGTGATCTCGTACATGGACACGGTGGCGGGTGTGTACCACCCGCGCGGGGGAATGGGCGCCCTCGGCCGCGCCCTGGCGGGAGCACTCGGACGCGCGGGTGGCGAGGTGCGCACCGGAACCCGGGTGGCGTGGCTGGAACGGTCGTCGTCGCGGGTGTCGGCCGTGGTCACGGCCGAGGGGGAACGTCTGGCGTGTGACGCGGTGGTGCTGGCCACCGAACTGACCACGGCCTACGCCCTGCTGGGTGCGCGGCCCCGGCGTCCCGTGCCGCTCCGGTACTCCCCGTCGGCCGTCGTCCTGCACGGGAGCACCCACCGGGAGTGGCAGGCTCTCGACCACCACACCCTGTTCTTCGGGGGCGCGTGGCGGCGCACCTTCGCCGAGATCGCGCGCGAGGGACGGCTGATGAGCGATCCGTCGCTGCTGGTGACCCGGCCGACGGCGACCGACCCGGCCCTCGCGCCGCCGGGCAGGCAGGTGATCTCGGTACTGGCCCCGGCGCCGAACCTGCACACCGGGCGGCTGGACTGGCCGGGACTGGCCCCCGCCTACCGCGACGAACTGCTGCACACGCTGGCCGGGCGCGGTCTGGACGGGTTCGCCCACGACGTCACGATCGACGAGGTGGTCACCCCCCGGACGTGGGCGGAGCGGGGCCTCGCCGCGGGCACCCCGTTCTCGCTGTCCCACACCCTCCTCCAGACGGGGCCGTTCCGCCCCGCCAACCGGGTCCGGGGGATCGACAACGTGGTACTCGCCGGGTGCGGCACCGTGCCCGGCGTCGGCATCCCACCCGTGCTGATCTCCGGACGCCTCGCCGCCGCGCGCCTCACCGGTGAGCACCGCACCCGCCGTCGTCCGCGCGCGGGTGCGTCGTCCTCAGTACGCTCGACGTCATGACCACGACGAACCGCAGAGTCCGCATCGGACTCCAGCTGCAGCCGCAGCACGCCGAGTACGCCGACATGCGGCGCACCGCCGTCGAGGCGGAGAACCTCGGTGCCGACATGGTGTTCAACTGGGACCACTTCTACCCGCTCAGCGGTGACCCGGACGGCAAGCACTTCGAGTGCTGGACCATGCTCGGCGCCTGGGCGGAGACGCTGTCCCGGGTGGAGATCGGCGCGTTGGTGACCTGCAACAGTTACCGCAACCCGGACCTGCTCGCGGACATGGCGCGCACGGTCGACCACATCAGCGGCGGCAGGCTGATCCTCGGCATCGGGGCGGGCTGGTTCGAGAAGGACTACGTCGAATACGGCTACGAGTTCGGTACCGCGGGGAGCAGGTTGGCCGACCTGGCCGAGTCGCTGCCGCGCATCCGGCGCAGGCTGGACAAACTCAACCCGCCGCCGACCCGTCGGATCCCGATCCTGGTCGGTGGCGGCGGCGAGAAGAAGACGCTGCGGCTGACGGCCGAACACGCCGACATCTGGCACGGATTCGGCGACGTGGACACCGCCGGGCGCAAGGTCGAGATCCTCGACCGGCACTGTGCCGACGTCGGACGCGACCCGGCCGACATCGAACGGTCCGTGGGGGTGAGCGGCAGCCCCGCCGCGTCCGGCGACCAACTGCTCGACCTCGGCATCACGACGTTCACGGTCCCGGCGAGCGGCCCGGAGTACGACCTGACCACATTGCGTGAGTGGCTGGCCTGGCGGGACGAGAAGAACCGCTGATCGGTCGGTTCTGCAACGCAACTCTTTCCTTACGGTGACTGACCGGTAACACTGTCGGCATGCTCGCCGTGTGGAATGCGACGCCCGCGCACACCTTTCCGGTGCACGGGCGCGACCGGGAACTCACCGCGCTGACCGGGGTGCTCGACGAGGCCTCCCGGGGCAGGGGAGCGGCGCGTGTCGTCGTGGGCCGGTCCGGTGTCGGCAAGACGGCACTGCTCGACGAGGTCGCCGACCGGGCCGAAACGTTCCGGGTGCTGCGCACCCGGGGGACGGTCGCCGAGTCGGAGGTGCCGTTCGCCGGTCTGCACCAGCTGTTGCGGCCACTGGACCACCTGCTGTCCCGGCTTCCCGCCGGGCAGGCGGAGGCGCTGCACCGGGCGTTCGGGCTGTGCGCCGAGGTCGAGCCGATCACGGTGCGCGCCGCCACCCACGCCCTGCTGTCCGCCGCCGCGGCGGAGGGGCCGACGCTGTGCTGTGTGGACGCGGCGCACGAGCTCGACACCGAGTCGCTGGCCGCGCTGGCGTTCGCCGCCCGCAGGCTCGACCACCTGGGCGTGGTCGTCCTGTTCGGCACCGACCACGCGATCCCGGCGGAGCGGGCCGAGTTCCTGGCCGAGCTGCCGCGCCTGCGGCTCGGGCCGTTGGAACCCGGGGCCGGGCACCGGGTGCTGCGGGACCACCTCGGGCCCGCACTGCCCCACGACCTGGCCGACAGCCTGCTCGACGTCGCCGACGGCAACGTGCTCGCCCTGGTCGAGCTCGCCTCGGCCGTCACGGTGGACCAGCTCAGCGGCCGCACCGACCCACCGACCGGACTTCCGGGCGACAGCAGACTGTGCGCCACGGTCCGCAGGCGCCTGGCGGCGCTGTCGCCCGCGGGCCGGCGGGTCGTCGTGCTCGCCGCCGTGGACCACCGGCTCGACCGGCGCACGCTGGACCGGGTGTGGGCCGCCACCGGGGAGGATGCGGACGCGCTGACCGACGCGGTCGACTCCGGGCTGATCGAGGTCTCCGGGGAGATCGTGCACCCGGCCGAGGCCGTGCCCGGATGCACCCTGCTCGCCGCCACCGATCCGGGGGAAGCGCACCGGGCGCACCGGCTCCTGGCGGACGTGGCGGATCCGGTGGCCGACCGGTACCGCGTGGTGTGGCACCGGGCCGCGACCGCCGGGACACCGTCGGACGATCTGGTCCGCGAACTGGACGAGGTCGCCGAACGGGCACGGGCGGGGGCGGACCATGTCGAGGCGGCGGCCGCGAGCGAGCGGGCCGCCGCGCTGTCCGCCGACGACACGGACCGCGCGCGCAGGCTGGTGTCGGCGGCAGG
>NZ_KE387076.1:3033-5721 GCF_000430445.1 Saccharomonospora iraqiensis subsp. iraqiensis | reverse complement strand
GGCACGGTGCGAGTGAGCATGGTGCCCAGGATGCCGTAGCGGGTACGGCCCGTCCCGCAGGGTGGACTCAGGCCCCGAGCAGGGCGAGCATGTCGGCGTTGTCGAACATGCGGGCGGTCTCCACCGCCGACGGGCTGCCCGCCGACGCGTCCGCACCGCCGTCGAGCAGGGCCTGCACCACGTCGGGCTCGTTCTTGAACACCGCGCCGGCGAGCGGGCTCTGCCCGCGGTCGTTGAGCCGGTCCGGGTCCGCACCGCGGCGGAGCAGGGCCCGGACGGTCCCGGCGTGCCCGTGGTACGCGGCCAACATCACAAGGGTGTCGCCCTTGTCGTTGGTCAGGTTCGGCGAGATCCCCGCGTCCACGTAGGCGGCCAGGGTCTCGGTGTGTCCGTGCCGGGCCATGTCGAAGACCCGCGCCCACAGGTCGAGCAGTTCCGGGTCCGGCTCCCGCGGCGTCTCACTCATCCCGTCAGCCTGCCACGGGGGGCCGGTCAGGACAGCACGTCGGCGACGCTGCGCAGGGTCGCCGCGTCCCCCCGGACGAGCAGGGTGGTCACCACGGACTCCTCCCAGGCGGCGAGTTCGTCCCGGATCTTCGCGGGCGGACCGATCAGCGAGGTGTCCTCGACCAGGCGCGTGGGGATCGCGGCGGTGGCCTCGTCCTTGTGGCCCGCGAGGTAGAGCTCCTGCACCCGGTCGGCCACCTCCTCGTAGCCCATCCGCGCGAACACGTCGCGGTGGAAGTTGACATTGCGGGCTCCCATGCCGCCGATGTAGAGGGCCAGCGACGGCTTGATCAGGTCGGCTGCGGCCTCCACGTCGTCGTGCACGATCACCGGCACCGACGCGGCCACCTCGAACGACGCGGGCGGCCGCGCCCGCCGGGCGAAGCCCTCGTCGAGGGCGGCGCGGTAGAAGCCGTCACTGCGCGGGGAGAAGAACAGCGGCAGCCAGCCGTCGCCGATCTCGGCGGACAGTGCGACGTTCTTCGGCCCCTCGGCGGCCAGGTAGATCGGGATGTGCTCGCGCAGCGGGTGGACGGTGGGCTTGAGCGGCTTGCCCAGCCCGGTCCCGGAGTGCAGCGGGAGTTGGTAGTGGGCGCCGTCGTGGGTCACGGGTTCGGCACGCGCGACGACCTTGCGGATGATGTCGACGTACTCCCGGGTGCGCGCCAGCGGCTTCGGGTACGGCATGCCGTACCAGCCCTCGACCACCTGCGGACCGGAGGCGCCGAGGCCGAGGACGAACCGGCCGCCGCTGAGGTGGTCGAGGGTCATCGCCGCCATCGCGGTCGCCGTCGGGGTCCGCGCGGACATCTGCACGATGTTCGTGCCGAGGGTGACCCGCGAGGTGGCCGAGCCCCACCACGCGAGCGGGGTCAGCGCGTCCGACCCGTATCCCTCGGCGGTCCAGACCGAGTCGAAGCCGAGTTCCTCGGCGGTGCGGATCGTCTCCGCCGCGTGCGCGGGCGGGCCGGACGACCAGTAGCCGAGGTGGTAGCCGAGTTTCACGGGCCGCGGTCTCCCTTCGGGTCAACGCTCACCGGAGCGGGCCGGTCGGACCGCCGGCGAGTAGTGCGTGGGTTTGTCCCGTTCCTCCGGTGGCGGAAGGTTCCGCGCCGGGGTCTCCACCGGTGCCGTGTCCACCGGGTCCCGGCCCAGCGCCCGCCGCCAGCCCGCCCGGGCGCGGGGGTGGTAGCGACGTTCGAACGGGACCAGCCGGAACGCGGCGTTGATCGCGCGGCCGAGCAGCCGGTGCCACCGCTCGTCGCGGGCGGTCCACCGGTAGCCGAGCAGCTCGCGCACCGGCGGGTCGTACATCCCGACGGTCAGCCACACGAACCCGGACATCAGCGGCCTGCGCACCAGGCGCCACAGCGGGAAGGGCAGCCACCGCAGGAACGGCGGCCGGGCGATGTCGGCGACGTCGAGCACGTCCCGGGTGGCCTTGTTGTCCTCCAGCACCTCGGTGCACATCCGGTGCCAGTACCGCTGGAACTCCTCCCAGCTGTCCGGCACCGGCCGCATGCTCACGCCGTACATCCGGTACCACCGCACGTGCTCGTCGAACAGGGTGCGCCGCTGCTCCTCGGTGAGCCCACCCATGAAATGCTCGGCGATACGCAGGGTGCTGACGAAGAAGGTGGCGTGGGCCCAGTAGAAGGTGTCCGGATCGAGGGCGTGGTAGCGGCGCCCGTGGGCGTCGACGCCGGAGACCGTGTCGTGGTAGCCACGGACCTGCCGCGCGGTCTCCCGGGCGCGGGGGCCGTCGTAGACGACCCCGCCGATCGGGTAGAGCGAACGGAGCAGGCGCTGCCACCGCTCGGCGAAGAAGCGCGAGTGCTGCTCCACGCCCGCGCCGAGGCCGGGGTGCATGTTCTGCATGGAGCCCGCCCACAGGGCGATCAGCAACCCGCGCCAGTCGCCGAAGTAACGCCAGGTCAGCGAGTCGGGCCCGAGCGGCTCGACGTCGTCACGGTCGGCGTGTGGCATGCGACCCAGCGTAGAAGTGACAACAGCCGTAGTCAATTGTGGCACGGTCGGACGTGGGACGGGTGATGACGGACTCGGGGAACGCGGAACGCACCTGGGCGGGCACGACACTGGCCGACCGGCGGGCCGCCCGGCGGCGGCAACTGCTCGACGCCGGGCTCGACCTGCTCGGCGGCACACCCGCCACGGGCGGCG
>NZ_KE387076.1:0-2933 GCF_000430445.1 Saccharomonospora iraqiensis subsp. iraqiensis | reverse complement strand
CCCCGGCGCCGGGACGGCCCCGCCCGGGTACTCCGACATCGCCCGCGCCAGGTCGCGCACCCGGCACGCGGTCCCGTGGATGGCACCGGTGTCCTCCGGCGCGGCGTCGGCCAGGTGCGCGAGTTCGCCGAGCACCTCGTAGGCGAACCTCCACAGCGCACCGCCCGGCCACGAGCGGGTGCCCGATCCCGCGTCCCACCCGGACGGTCGGGAGGACACGAGGATGCCGTTCGCCCGGTCGTGCAGGTCCTCCAGCGACCCGCCCGTGCGCTCGCACATCTCGGCGAACACCTCCTGCAACGCCTCCCACTGCCACTGGGCCAGCCTCGCGTGCTGCTCCATCGCACACCTCCACGTTGCAACGTTTTCCCAGGTGAGAACTAGCCTACTATGCCTAGGCATGGCTTGATATAGCTCGGCAGAGTGAGCCGAACAGGTCTAGCGTCACTGACATGCTGGGTGATCGGCGTGACCGCATCAGGCACGAAGGCCCTGTGACCATCTGGCGACAGATCGCCGACGACATTGCTGCGGACGTGCGGGCGGGGCGCCTGAGCGAGGGCGCACGGCTACCCGCCTACGCGGACCTGGCCGATACGTACGGCGTGGCGGTGGGCACGGTCAAGCGAGCGGTCCTGGAGCTGCGGCGGGAAGGCATCGTGACCGTCGTGGTCGGACGCGGCACCTTCGTCGCCGAGAAGTAGGCCGGCTCCGGGCTCAGCCCGCGAAGATCTGCCGCCACTCCGCCAGCGACCGGGGCCGAAAGACGACGTTGTTCTCCCGCACGTGGGAGAGGTTCGCCGACGGCTCGGCCGAGTACATGTGCCCCGGATACACCACCGGGTCGCCGGACAGGCCCGCGAGCTGCTGGAGGCTGCCGTACAGCGCGTCGGCGTCGCCGCCGGGCAGGTCGGTGCGCCCGCAGCCGTCGAGGAACAGCGTGTCGCCCGCGATGAGCGCGTCGTCCAGCAGGAAGCACTGGCTGCCGGGGGTGTGCCCCGGCGTGTGCAGGGTGCGGACCTCGACGGCGCCGATCGCGACGGTGTCGTCGTGCTCGTGGGCGACCAGGTCGGTGCCGGACACGCCGGTGACCCGCCGCACCCACTCCTGCTCGGCGTCGGCCACGTGGATCGGCACCTGCTTGCGGGCGAGCAGCTCGGCCACCCCGGGCAGGGAGAAGCCCATCATGTCCCCGCCGACGTGGTCGGGGTGGTAGTGCGTGGCCAGCACGCCGGTGAGCCGCATCCCGTCGTCGTCGAGCAGTCCGAGCAGGTCGTCCACCGCGTAGGCGGGGTCGACCACCATGGCCTCGCCGGTCTCCCGGTCGCCGATCAGGTAGCTGAAGTTGCGCATCTGGGTGGCGATCTGGTCGCCGACGGCGTAGTCGCGGCCGGCCAACAGTTGCCGGAAGTACAGGCGCTCGGACATGCCCCGATCGTATCGGCCGGGTCCGGGCCCTCCGCCCCCCGGCACGTCACCGCTCCCCCGGACCTCAGAACGGAGGTGGGTCGGGGTCCGGGGTCGTGGCGTGCGCGCCCGGGTCCAGGAGCGGTCGCGGGTCGGTGCCGTGGGTGTGGCCCGAGGGCGTGTGCACGGTGAACCGGTGGGTGGCCCGGTTCAGCCGGAAGCTCCACCCGGGCACGTCCTTCAACCGGTGGTGCCGTCGGCACAGGCCCACCAGATTGTCCGGGGCGGTGCGGCCGTGGCGTCCGCGTCCCCAGTCCACCACGTGGTCCAGGTCGCCGAACCGGCTCGGCCGGTGACACCCCGGGAACCGGCACACGTGATCCCGCACCCGCACGAACTCGTCCGTCGCCGCGGGTGGCCGGTACCGCGCCCGCCCCACATCCAACAGGGACCCGGTGAGCGGGTCGGTGACGAGGCGGCGCCACGTCGAGGTCGAGTCGAACGCGATCTCTCGGGCCACCTGCGCCGGGACGGGTCCGTGCCCGGCGAGTTCTCCGGGGCGGTCGTCGGTACCGAGCAGGGTGGGCAGCGCGACGTGCACGAACACCTCCGCACGGGTGCGCGGTGCACAACCCTCGGTCGTGGTGTGTGCCTCTCGCAGCAGGTCGGCCAGCACGTCGGCCCGGAGCTGGTCGGTAGTCCGGGTCTCCCCGTGCCGACGCAGGGAACGGGCGATCCGGTCGACGCGGGCATAGGCCGCGCTCGCCACCTCGGCGGGCAACTCGGCACGCAGAACGGCCGTGCCGTCGTCGCCGTGGATCAGCTCGACGCGCCGCTCGGCACGGCGCCGCACGGCGCGGTCGGCCGCGCCGTCCGGGTCGACCCGTGCCACCACCCGGTTCACCGCCTGCCGCAGTGCCCCCGGGTCCTTTCCGGACAGTCGGTCGGCGAGGATCGCGTCGACCTGCAGCGCCTTCCCGTCCGGGAGGCACGCCGTCGGCTCGGCCACCTTGGACGCCTTGTACACATCGAGGACCCCGGTCTCCATCGCGGCCAATGTGGACGGCAAGCGGGACACCAGCACCGTCGCCAGGTCGACGGTCCGCCGGGCGTGGTGATCGCCGATCGTCAACGTCAGGGCGAGCTCGGCGGCCACGTCCGCCGGGGTGCGCCCGTCGACACACGCGGCGATCTCCCGTAGCTGACGGGCCTGCAACCGGGCGATGTGCTCGCCCAGTGTGCGGATGCGGTCCATACGCGACAGTGCACCGCACGGCGCACGGTCGCCTCCCCCTTCATCGCTCATGTGTTCGATTCTAGCCGCGTCGGGTGCCCCACCACGATGCCTCGATCGGCTGAGCCTGTCCCGGTTCTGCGACACTGCCCGCCATGGCCTCTTCGGCACCGACGACGGAAACCCCGGGCACCGTGGTCGTGCTCGGCGGCCGCAGCGAGATCGGCACGGCCGTGGCACGGCGGCTGGCGGAGCGGGGCGCGCACACCGTCGTGCTCGCCGCCCGGCGCAG
>NZ_KE387075.1:8220-10992 GCF_000430445.1 Saccharomonospora iraqiensis subsp. iraqiensis | reverse complement strand
CGCTCGGCGCGCAGGCGCCCGAGCAGGGCCGTGCCGCCGGTGGCGGTTCGCGGCCGATCAGTGCGCTGCGGAGGCCCGGGCGCGGGCCCAGGCGGGCGAACCTGCAGCTCAAGCGGTTCGATCCGTGGTCGGTGCTGAAGCTGTCCCTGGTGCTCGGCGTGGCCCTGTTCTTCGTCTGGCTCGTCGCCGTGGGCGTTCTCTACACCGTGCTCGGCGGGATGGGCGTCTGGGAGAGCATCAACGGCACGTACGACTCGCTGGTGCAGAACGACGGCGCGGCGACGGAGGGTCCGCTGATCACGGCGGGCACGGTGTTCATCGCCGCCGCGGTCGTCGGTGCGATCAATATCGTGCTGGTGTCGGCCCTGGCCACGGTGAGCGCGTTCATCTACAACGTCTGTGCCGACATGGCGGGTGGCCTCGAGGTGACGCTGTCCGAGCGGGAGTAGCGACCCCCGTCGGGAGGTCGCTGATCGCCTGAGGTAAGCTGTTCAGCGTTACGGGCCCATAGCTCAGGCGGTTAGAGCGCATCGCTGATAACGATGAGGTCGGAGGTTCAAGTCCTCCTGGGCCCACCGGAAGGGGCCGGTATCCGGATTCGGGTACCGGCCCTTTTTTCGTCTCCGACCGGGCCACCCGTCCTGTCGTCCCGGTGTCAGTCACAGGCGTGACGTCGTCCGCCGGTGCGTTCATCCGGTTCCGGTGGGGGTAGGTCTCCGACACGACAGTCGGTGACGAAGGGGGCCGGTGATGTGCGCTGCCCGCCCGGATTTCCTGTTGCAGGCGTTCGTCGACGCGGCGAACCAGATGGAGGATTTCGCCATGGGCGTCACCCTGAGCGTGTCGGGTGGCCTCATCACCGGCGACCTGGTGACGGCGACGCGCTGGATGGACGAGGTCGCCACGCTCGTCGAACTGGAGGGGTCGGAGGCGGCGTACCACGTGGCGAACGTGTACCGGGAGCAGTCGGTGCTCTACAAGAAGCGCGCCTCGCAGAACCGGGGTGAGGTGCACGGCGAGGTCACCTACGTACACCTGCGGGACAGCCAGTGGGTGCAACCGTCCGGCCACCTCGGTCCCGAGCCCGGGGTCCACTGGCGTGGTCTGTTGACCGAGGTGGCCGGATGGTCGCTCGGGCGGCTACCGCTGTCCGCCCTGGATTACTGACCCGGGACGGCTCTGCCGCCCGGGGCTCCGGCGGGGCACACCGCCGCTGTTCCATGTGAAACAACGACGTCGGGACGGTGCCCGCCGGGGCGCGCCGGTGCGGAGGGACCGCACACCCGGCGATACGTCATATCGAGTGAATTTCGGATGCGGTCTGTGCCGCCTCCGATCACTGCTGGGACTGTTCGCGGGACTCGGCCCGGCCGGCCTCCTGCTCGGCGCGCTCGGCCTCGGCCTGCTTCTCGGCGGCCGTCTGTTGCGCCTGCCCCTTCTCCTGCTGGGCGCTGCCCTCGCGTTCCATCTCGTCGTTGCCCAGCGCCGTTCCGAAGGTCTCCTTGGCGCGACCCTTGAGGTCCTCGACCGCGCCCTTGATCCCTTCCTGGTTCTCGTCCCGTTCGGCCATGCGACTCCCCTTTCTCCGACGATGACTCCCCGCAGCTACCCGGGTGCGGTACCGGATAAACACGCGGCCGGGGACGTGCAGTAGCATCGGGGGCGCATGGTCAGCAGGTTGTCGAGGAGGGCTTCACCGTGAAGAAGCTGTTGGCACTCGCGGTCGTCGCGGGCGGCGTGTTCTTCGTGATCAAGAAGAACAAGGACGCCAAGGCCGAAGCCGATCTGTGGCGCGAAGCCACCGCACCGAGCGAGCGCCCCACGGCCGGCGCCTCCCAGAACGGCAGCGCCCCGACCAAGGCGAGCTCGGACGCGACGAGCACGAACTGAGACCACCCGCGGGTGATGCCACCCGCGGTCCGGGGCTGTAGCTCAATCGGTAGAGCGCCGCTTTTGCAAGGCGGAGGTCAGGGGTTCGATTCCCCTCAGCTCCACAGCGTGTGACCACACGATGGTGTGGACTCTGTGTCCGTCATCGCCGCTGTGTCCCGTCGTCACCGTGGAGCGGGTTCGTCCCGCTGCCCGTCCCGAGGGTCAAGCCGGCGGCGGGCCCATGGCCTGCGGAACCGCACCAGGAACGTCAGCAGGACCGCGGACAGCAGCAGCGCACCCCCGTCGGTGACGGCGGTCGGCAGTACGCCCGCCGTCCCGTACAGGTCGAGTGAGGTCTCGAAGACTTCGGTGGGGATGACGACCACCCCGGCCGCCTGCGTGACGTTGACGGCGAGCACCACCCAGTACACCCAGTTCCGTCCGGTCAGCGCGAGGAGTCCGAGCGCGTTGCCCACGAGGTAGACGCAGCCGACGACGCGGAAGCCGGTCAGGAAGCCGGGTGCGTTCGCCGCCGCCTCGTCGGCGGTCTGCCCGGCCAGGCGCATGGTGTGCCGGAGCATCTCCTCGTCGACGACGACGAAATTCTGCAACGCGGTGCCGAGGGTGAACACCAGCGAACAGGTGAACACGAGTATCTGCAGACGTCTGGTCCATACCGTGGGCACGTCGATCCCCCCAGGAACGCCCCCGGCACCCGTGCCGGGTGTCTGTGTGTCGCGGAGGGAACGCACCCTAGCACCGGTGAGCGTGTCCGTGGGCGTCATCGCGCCGTCGGCGCTGCACCGGAAGACGTGTCGCGGCCGGCCGGAGTGCTCCACCTGGGCACTCGACGGCCGGCCGCGACGCGCGGGTTCAGGGCCGGTCCCGCTCCGGGGTGTT
>NZ_KE387075.1:6214-8120 GCF_000430445.1 Saccharomonospora iraqiensis subsp. iraqiensis | reverse complement strand
AGGTCCTGCACGGGCACCCGGCCGCACGGTGGCCGGACCGGGAGGACGGGCTCCCGGACGAATCGCCGGTCGAGCCGACCGATGATCCGCCGGACGAGCCGCCGGGGACGTCCCCGCCCGGGACGTCGCCGGGGGGATCGGGCGACGGCCCCGGCCGGGTGGCGGTGCGCACGTTCGGCGAAGTGCTGATCACTCTCGGGCTCGTCGTGCTGCTGTTCGTGGTCTACGAGCTGTACGTGACCAACCTGATGTCGGCACAGCTCCAGCGGGAGGCCGACGCCCAACTCGACCGGCGCTGGTCCGACGGCCCCGAGCGGGAGGTCGACGCGGGCGCGGACGGAGGGGCGGCGTTCGCGCGCCTCTACATCCCGTCCTTCGGCGCGGACTGGTCGTTCACCGTGCAGGAGGGGGTCGACGACGCGACGCTGGAGATCGGCCCGGGCCACTACCGGGACTCCGCGTCGCCGGGACAGCCCGGCAACTTCGCCGTGGCCGGTCACCGGGTCGGCAAGGGCGCCCCGTTCAACGACCTCGACCAGCTGGAGTCCTGCGACCCGGTGGTGATCGAGACGGCGGAGCACTTCTTCGTCTACCGCGTGCTGCCGATGCGCGACGAGGTCGCGGGCTGGGCCTCCGGCCGGGGGAGCGACCCGCGGTGCGCGGACGTGGCGCCCCCGGAACGCCACCACGAGGAGTATGCCGACACGGTCGGCCGCCGCATCGTGCTGCCCAGCCGCGGGGACGCCGTCGCGCCGGTGCCCTACCGGCCCGCCGGTGCGGTGCCGGAGGAGGCGCGGGCGGCGCTGTTGACCCTCACCACCTGCCACCCGCAGTTCTCCGACCGGGAACGCATGATCATCCACTCGGAGCTCACCCACCGGTACGAGAAGCGGCCGGGCGCGGGCTACGAGGAACTGTTGGCCGAGATCGGGGAGATCTGATGTACGCCTGGATCTGGCGGCACCTGCCGGGGCCGCTCCCGGTGCGGATCGGGCTCGCGACCGCGTTGACGCTCGGCGTCGTCGCCCTGCTGATGTTCGTGGTGTTCCCGTGGGCGGAGCCGCTGCTGCCGTTCAACGAGGTCGCCGTCGACGAGTGAGCGGGTGCGCCGCGGCGTTGCCGTAGGCTGTGCGACATGCGCGTTCTCGTCGTCGACAACTACGACAGCTTCGTCTACAACCTGGTGCAGTACCTCGCCCAGCTGGGCGCCGAGTGCACGGTGTGGCGCAACGACGTCGTCGACCTCGACCGGATCGCCGAGTTCGACGGGGTGCTGATCTCACCCGGCCCGTCGACCCCGGAGCGCGCGGGCCGCAGCATCGACACCGCCCGCCGGTGCGCGGCCGACGGGGTGCCGGTGCTGGGCGTGTGCCTCGGCCACCAGGCGATCGGGGTCGCCTGGGGGGCGACCGTCGACCGGGCGCACGAGCTGCTGCACGGCAAGACCAGCCGGGTCACCCACGACGGCGCCGGGGTCCTGGCCGGGCTTCCCGACCCGTTCACGGCCACCCGCTACCACTCGCTCACCGTGCTGGCGGACACCGTCCCCGCCGCGTTCGAGGTCACCGGCCGCACCGACTCCGGGATCGTCATGGCGATGCGGCACCGCGAGCTGCCCGTCGAGGGGGTGCAGTTCCACCCCGAGTCCGTGCTGACCGAGAGCGGCCACCGGATGCTGGCCAACTGGATGTCCTCGGCGGGACACCCGGTTCCGGACACCCTGGTCGGCGACCTGGAACAGGCGACGCGGGAGTTGCAGCGCGCCGCGGGCGCGACCGCCTGAACCCGCACCGGCCGGGCCGGGGTGCGCGCTCAGGCGGTCATCCCGGCCCGGGCCAGGTGTCGCCGCCCGGGCCCCGGCTCAGTTGTCGTCGCCCGGTCCCGGTAACGGCCAAAAGTTCCCCCC
>NZ_KE387075.1:3578-6114 GCF_000430445.1 Saccharomonospora iraqiensis subsp. iraqiensis | reverse complement strand
CACCGCCGGGCTGCTCGCCGACCGGCTCGCCGGACACGACGTCGTGCGGCGCGTGCGGTACCCGGGCAACGGGGCGATGCTGGCCTTCGACCTCCCGGACGCCGACACCGCGGACCGGGTGTGCGCCCGGCTGCGGCTGATCCGGCACGCGACCAGCCTCGGCGGGGTGGAGAGCACGGTGGAACGCCGGGCCGCCCGCGCGGGCGACGCCCACGTGGCGCCCGGCCTCCTGCGGCTCAGTGTGGGGCTGGAGGATCCCGAGGATCTGTGGCGCGATCTCGAACACGCCTTGCATTCCGTGCAATAAACATTTCGCGAGACGGATTCGGCTCTCCGTTGCTCCTTCCGGAGTAACGGAAGACCGGGTGGTTGTCCCCCGTTCGCGCATTCCACGCCGCGTGTATGCTGCGCTCCCGCTGTGACATCACGCGTTTTCCCGGCAGGTTTCTCGCCGCTGTGGAATGAGGAGACACATGAACGGTAGAAGAGCGTCGGCCAGAGGGATTTCCCTGCTCACGGCCGTGGGCACGGCCGTCGTGCTCGGCTCCGTGCCCGCGTCGGCCCAGACCGAGGGCCGGATCGACACGACGGCCGGGGAATCCGGGTACACCGCCCACCTCGGGGGCACGTCCACGGAGACGAATCTGTTCGCGTTGGACCTGGAGGGCGGCAATTCGATCCGCGCCTACTGTGTCGAGATCAGCGTGGCCGTCGACCCCGAGCGTTCGCTGCACGAAAGTCCGTGGGACGAGTTCCCGGACGCGGAATCGCCGTTCCACGAGAATCGTGACCGGATCAGCTGGGTGCTGCACCACGGTTACCCGTCCGTCGGGGTGGACGCGCTGGCGGACACACTGACCGGAGCGGGCGCCGAGCTGCACGACGGCCTCAGCGAGAAGGAGGCCATCACCGGCACGCAGGCCGCGGTGTGGCACTTCAGCGACGGGCTCGACCTCGACCGGGACGACCCGAGCACCGGGGACGACGCGGCCGACGCCGACGTGCTGGCCCTGTACGACCACCTCACCGGCGAGACCAACGTGGGGACCGGGGAGCAGCCGACGCCGGCTCTCGAGATCACACCGGAGACCGCGTCCGGCGTCGCGGGGGAACCGATCGGCCCGTTCACCGTCGCGACCACCGGGGAGATCACGGAGATCACCGGTGAGCTGCCGGAGGGCGTGACCCTGACCGACGCGGACGGTGCCGAACTCGCCGCGGAGGACCTGGTCGACGGCAGCGAGGTCTACCTCGACGTGCCCAGCGGGACCGGGGCCGGGCAGGCCGAGTTCGCCCTGTCCGCGACCGGGCAGCTGGACACCGGCCGCCTGTTCGTCAGCGAGGACTACGAGAAGGAGCCGGCCCAGTCGCTGATCGTGGCGACCTCGGAGAAGACGACCCTGGACGCCTCGGTGGGTGCGGACTGGACCGCGGCGCCGACCACCCCGCCCGAGGAGAGCACCACGCCCACGTCGTCCCCGGCCCCGACGACGCAGCCGTCCGCACCGGAGACCACGGAGACCACCTCGGTGACCCCGCAGGCGAACTCCGGGGATCTGGCCCGGACCGGCGTGTCGGTGCTCGTGCCGATCCTCGTCGGCCTCGCCCTCCTCACCGGCGGCGCCACTCTCGTCGTCCTCCAACGCCGCAGGCGCAGCAGCTGACCCGACCCGCTCACCGTCCGTAGTGTCGCGAGGGGCACTTTTCCTGCACTCAACGCAGGGAAAGTGCCCCTCACGGGCTCTCACGCAGGGAAAGTGCCCTTCACGGCAACACCCGTCCGGGTGGGGAGGTCAGGGGGTGGTGGTGTCGGCGAGGGTGAGGGTGCGGCGGGCCTGTTCGACGTGCAGGTTCTCGATCATGCTGCCGTTCACCGTGACCACGCCGCGGCCCTCGGCGGCCGCACGCTCGAACGCCTCGATCACCGCGCGGGCGTGGGCGATCTCGGCGTCCGACGGCGCGAACACGCGGTTGCAGATCTCGATCTGCCCCGGGTGGATGAGGGTCTTGCCGTCGAAGCCGAACTGCCGCGCCTGCCCGCACTCCGCCTCGAAGCCCTCGGCGTCGCGCACGTCGTTGTAGACGCCGTCCAGCACGGTCCTGCCCGCCGCCCTGGCGGCGAGGACGCAGCTGGACAGGGCGCCGAGCAGGGGTGCGCGGCCCGGCACGGACGCGGCGCCCAGTTCCTTCGCGAGGTCGTTGGTGCCCAGCACCAGCGCGGTGAGCCGCTCCGAGGCCGTGGCGATCTCCCCGGCCCGCAGCACGCCCGTCGGGGTCTCGACCATCGCCCAGATCGCGGTGCCCCCGTCCGCCCCGGCGAGGTCGAGGGCGCGGTCCACGGCCCGCACGTCGTCCGCCGAGTTCACCTTGGGGACCACCACCGCGTCCGGATTCGCCCGGGCGGCGGCCCGCAGGTCCTCGTCGTGCCACTCGGTGCCCGGCGCGTTCACCCGGATCCCCACCTCGCGCGTGCCGTAGTCGCCGGACGTCACGGCGGCGGCCACGCGTTCCCGCGCGGCCGGCTTGGCCTCCGGGG
>NZ_KE387075.1:0-3478 GCF_000430445.1 Saccharomonospora iraqiensis subsp. iraqiensis | reverse complement strand
TCTGCACCGGCTGGCGGAGGCCGCCGGCGTCGTCGAGCCGGGGCGTGCGCTGGGCGGGGTCATCGGCCTGGACGCCGACGTCGTCGTGTGGCACGACCTGAACGCGCCCACGTGGCCGGGCGGGCGCAGTGCGCTGGACGAGTACGACGAGCGGTTCGCCGACCGGCTGGCGGTGGCACGGGCGGCCGCGAGCCGGTCGGAGGCGCTGGCCGAACCGTCCCGGGTGCTGGAGTGCAAGGGTTGTCCGTGGTGGCCGGTGTGCGAGAGCCGGTTGACCGCCGCGCGGGACGTCAGCCTCGTCGTGCGTGGTGAGGACGCCGTGCAGCTGCGGCGGGCCGGGATCACCACGGTGGACAAGCTCGCCGCGCTGGACCCGCAGGGGGCGTCGCCGATCCAGTGGACCGCGGCCACGTTCACCGACGCCGTGGCGCTGGCCCGGGCGTGGTTGGCCGACCTCACGGTGGTCCGCAGGGTCGAGCGGGTGCACGTGCCCCGCGGGGACGTCGAGGTGGACATCGACATGGAGAGCTTCGGCGACTCCGGCGCGTACCTGTGGGGCGCACTGCTGACCACCGCATCGGGGGTGGACCTCGGCATCGAACCCGGATACCACGCCTTCGCCACCTGGGAGCCGTTGCCGACCCCGGACGAGGGGAACTCGTTCGCGCGGTTCTGGACCTGGCTGTCCCGCGTGCGCGCCGCCGCGGCGGCGGCCGGGCTCGCTTTCCGGGCCTACTGTTACAACGCCATGGCGGAGAACCGCTGGCTGTACTCCTCGGCGGAGCGCTTCGCCGGGACCGGGGGCGTGCCTTCCCGGGACGAGGTGCGCGCGTTCGTCGAGTCGGACGAGTGGGTCGACCTGTTCCGCGGTGTCTCCGAACAGTTCCTGTGTGCCCGGGGCAAGGGGCTCAAGGTCGTGGCCCCGGTGGCCGGGTTCGCCTGGCGCGACCCGGAGGCGGGGGGCGAGGCGTCGATGCGCTGGTACCGGGAGGCCGTCGGGATGGACGGCGGGAATCCCGACGCCGGGCAGCGGGACCGCCTGCTGCGCTACAACGAGGACGACGTACGGGCCACGTACGCCCTCCGGGAGTGGATGAGCGGCCCGGCCGCGACGGTCCCGTACGTCGGCGATCTCTGACGTCGCCGGGCGCAGCCCCCGGTCCCCACCGCGCCCCCGGTCGCGTGACGTCGTGCGTCGACGCTGTCGGCTGTCGGTGGGTGCGGCTATCGTGGCGGGCATGAGTGCACCACACGCCGAGGAACCGTCTCGGCGTCGGCATCGGCTGGCTCCGGGCGCGTCGCCCGCGGCGATTCGGGCAGCGCTGCTTCCCGAGGACCGCGGCGCGTTCGACGCGGCCTACACCGCGGCGCTGGACGAGGCCCGCGCCAGCCTGGAGTTGACCGCACTGCTGGACCTGGTGGAGTCCTGGCGGAGGATCGCCGCTCTTCAAGCCGATCGGGAGAACTTCGCGCGCGTTGCGCGCCGGGCCGCTGAGCTGCGCACCGGCGATCCGGTGCCCGCCGACGAGCCGTTGTCGGTCACCCGCACGAAGGCGGGACTGTAGGTCCTGGTCTTCGAGGTGCAGTGGTTCGGCTGATGCCGTTCGACGGTGGTCAGGTCCGGTCGGAATGCGCAACCCGGCGCTCCGGGGCGTAGCCGTAGCGGCCCCGGTTTGCGGGAACCCGCCGCCCGCCCCGGCATTCGCTCCCGCTTGCGGAAAGATTGGTCGGAAGTTAGTTGAGCGAACGAACTTGTCACCCGTATGGTCGACACCGTGTTCACCTCCCGACCGGAACTCGCCGGAACCCACGGCATGGTCGCCTCGACCCACTGGCTCGCCTCCAGCACCGGGATGGCGGTGCTGGAGGACGGCGGCAACGCCTTCGACGCCGCAGTGGCCGCGGGGTTCGTCCTCCAGGTGGCGGAGCCGCATCTGAACGGGCCCGCGGGTCAGGTGCCCGCGCTGTTCTCCGTGGCGGGGGAGGCGACGCCCCGGGTGCTGTGCGGGCAGGGCGTGGCCCCGGCGGCGGCGACGCCGGAGCACTTCGCCGAGCTCGGGCTCGACCTGATCCCCGGCAGCGGGCTGCTCGCCGCGACCGTGCCGGGTGCGTGGGACGCCTGGCTGTTGCTGCTGCGCGACCACGGCACCAGGGACCTGCGGGAGGTATTGAAGTACGCGATCTCCTACGCGTGGCAGGGCGTTCCGGTCGTCTCCCGGATCACCGACACGATCGACGCGGTGGCGGGGCTGTTCACCCACCACTGGCCCGGATCCGCGGAACTGTGGCTGCCCGGCGGTGAGGCACCCACCCCCGGGTCGCTGCACCGCAACCGCGCGCTCGCCCGCACCTGGCAGCGGCTGCTCGCCGAGGCCGAGACCCGTCGGGGGCGGGAGGAACAGATCGACGCCGCCCGTCGGGCCTGGTCGCACGGCTTCGTCGCCGAGGCGATCGACACCTTCGCCCGCCGGGCGTTCCGCGACGACTCCGGCGCCGACCACGCGGGCCTGCTCACCGCCGACGACCTCGCAGGCTGGGAGGCCACCTACGAGGACGCGGTGATCAGCGACTTCGGGGAGTGGAGCCTGGTCAAGTGCGGGGCGTGGACCCAGGGCCCGGTGTTGGCCCAGCAGCTCCGGCTGCTCGAAGGGTTCCGCGACGAACTGACCTTCCGCGACGGTGTCCCGGACGCGACCACGGTCCACCTGGCGACCGAGTGCGCGAAACTCGCCTTCGCCGACCGGGAGGCGTACTACGGCGACACCGGGGTCGACCTGGCCGGGCTGTTGTCCCCCGAGTACGCCGCGCGGCGCCGTGCACTGGTCGGGCAGGAGGCCGACGACCGGCTGCGACCGGGTGGTCCGGACCCGCGGCTGCCGGAGGTGCTGTCCCGCACCCGGGGACAGGCCGCCGGCGGCGGGGCGGTCGGCGAGCCGACCGTGGACCCGGCCGGGGGCACCCGGGGCGACACGGTGCATCTCGACATCGTGGACGCCGCGGGCAACATGATCTCCGCGACCCCGTCCGGCGGCTGGTTGCAGTCCTCGCCCACCATCCCGGAGCTCGGCTTCTGCCTCGACTCGCGGGCGCAGATGTTCTGGCTGGAACAGGGGCTGCCGAACTCGCTGGCCCCGCGCAAGCGCCCCCGCATCACCCTGTCACCGTCGATGGCCCTGCATCACGGGGAACCGGCGCTCGCGTTCGGTACTCCCGGCGGTGACCAGCAGGACCAGTGGCAACTGTGCTTCTGGCTCGCCCACGTGGTCGGCGGGTACAACCTGCAGGAGTCGATCGACGCGCCCGCCTGGCACACCACGGCGTTCCCCAGTTCCTTCCATCCGCGTGCGTGGCACCCCCGGGAACTGGTCGTGGAGTCCCGGCTGGGCGCGGAGACGCTCGCCGAGCTGGCCGAACGCGGGCACGAGGTCGTCGACGCCGGGCCGTGGTCGCTCGGCCGGCTCTCGGCGGTCTCCCGGGA
>NZ_KE387074.1:18082-23846 GCF_000430445.1 Saccharomonospora iraqiensis subsp. iraqiensis | reverse complement strand
GCGGGTCCGCCTGCGGGACCGTGACCGCGGCGAGCGTCCCTCGGTCGTGTCACCTCCGGACCGGCCGGATCCGCCGGAGCCGGACCGGCCGGAGCCCTTCGCCCCCTTCGACCCCTTCCGGCGCCGCTCGCCGAAGTCCTCCTCGGTCTCGGCGGACAGCCCCGCGCGGGTCCGCTTGGACAGCGGGAGCCTGCTCGGGGCGTTCTCCGGGATGTCGAGGTCGGCGAACAGGTGCTTGGACGTCGAGTACGTCTCCACCGGCTCGTCCACGCCGAGTCCGAGTTCGTCGGAGATCAGCTTCCACCGGGGGATCTCGTCCCAGTCGACCAGGGTGATGGCCACGCCGGTCTTGCCCGCACGCCCGGTGCGGCCGATGCGGTGCACGTAGGTCTTCTGGTCGTCCGGCGTCTGATAGTTGACGACGTGGGTGACGTCCTCGACATCGATGCCCCGCGCGGCCACGTCGGTGGCCACGAGCACGTCGATCTTGCCGGAGCGGAACGCCCGCAGGGCCTGTTCCCGGGCGCCCTGGCCCAGGTCACCGTGGACGGCCGCGGCGGCGAAGCCGCGCTCGGCGAGGTCGTCGGCGACCTTCTGCGCCGTGCGCTTGGTCCGCGTGAAGATCATCGTCAGCCCGCGGCCCTCGGCCTGCAGCACCTTGGCGACCAGCTCCGGCTTGTCCAGCGAGTGCGAGCGGTAGACGAACTGCCGGGTGCGCTCGTGGATCGCGCCCTCGTCGTTCTCCTCGGCACGGATGTGGGTCGGCTGGTGCAGGAAGGTGCGGGCCAGGTTGATGATCGGCCCGGGCATGGTGGCCGAGAAGAGCATGGTCTGCCGCTTCTCCGGGACCATCCGCAGGATGCGCTCGATGTCGGGCAGGAAGCCGAGGTCGAGCATCTCGTCGGCCTCGTCGAGCACCAGGGTGCCGACCTTGCCCAGCACCAGCCGCTGCTGCTCGGCGAGGTCCAGCAGCCTGCCGGGCGTGCCGATGACGACGTCCACGCCCTGCTGCAGGGTCTCGATCTGGGCCTCGTACGGGCGCCCCCCGTAGATGGAGGCGGTGCGCACGCCCAGGTGGGCACCGGCCTCGGTGAGGTCCTTGGCGACCTGCACGCACAGCTCGCGGGTCGGCACCACGACCAGTGCCTGCGGGGTGCCGTCCCCGGGCAGCGACAGCCGCTGCAGCAGCGGCACGCCGAAACCGAGGGTCTTGCCCATCCCGGTGCGGGCCTGGCCGATGACGTCGTCGCCCGCCAGCGCGAGCGGCAGGGTCAGCGACTGGATGGCGAAGGTCCGCTCGATGCCGGTGTCCTTCAGCGCCCGGACGATGTCCTCGTGCACGCCGAGCTCGGCGAAGGTGGGGTTGTCGTCCGACCGCACCGGGGCGCCGGCGACCAGCGGGTGCGCCTCGTCGGCAGCGTTGTCGTCGTCGCCCCCGGCGCCCGCCGCCGGGGTGGGCTGTTCAGCGGTCGTGTCCGGGTCGATGCCGGTGTCCGCGTCGATGCTGGTGTTCGCGTTGATGTCGGTGTTCGGGTCGATGTCGGATCGCCTCTCTCATACCAGCGCGCACAGCCTGGTGACTTCGCGACACTCGACCACCACGCCGAAGCGTTTCGCTTCGCGGTGTGTCACACGAAACGGGGTGGGACGCCGCCGGAGGCGTGCACGCACATTGTCGGTCGGGGGTGAAGTGCGACGGAGGGGCGGCACCCCCGGCGGGGCGCACGCGCCGTCTCGCGTCACGCGGACAATTCGTACTACGAGGAGGACTCGTACTACGAGGGGAACTCGTACTACACGAGGGCAACTTCACCACTGAGGGGCAGTGTAACGGGTCTCGCGCCCGATCCGGCCGGGACAGGCCGGGGCTCCGGCGTGTTGTTGGTCTCCATTTCCGCTCAACTACGGTGGGCGCCGTGAGTGACGCACAACCGGAGATCGCCACCGGGGTCGTGGACCTGCTGGGGGTGCTCGCCTACGGCGAGCTGTCGGCGTTCGACCGCCTGGCCGAGGACGCGCGTTCGGCGCCGACGCTGCAGGGGCACGCCGCACTGGCGTCGATGGCCGCCGCCGAGATCGGCCACTACGGCCTGCTCGAACGGTATCTCGCCGAGCACGGGGTCGCGGTCACCGACGCCATGCGCCCGTTCATCGGACACGTCGACGCCTTCCAGTCCTCCACCGCACCGCGATCCTGGCTCGAATCGCTGGTGAAGGCCTACGTGGTGGACAACCTCGCCGCCGATCTGTACCGCGAGCTCGCCGAGGTGCTGGACGAGCGCACCCGCGACCTGGTCGTGACGGTGCTCGCCGACACCGGGTACTCGGAATTCGCCCAGCAGGAGGTCGCCGCGGCGATCGAGTCGGACGCCCCGCTGCGCGACCGGCTGGCCCTGTGGAGCCGGAGACTGCTGGGCGAGGCACTCACGCAGGCCCAGTACATCGTCGCCGAGCGGGACGGCCTCGCCGAGCTCATCGTCGCCGGGTCGGGCGACCTCTCGGGCATCGCGGCGTTGCTCCGCCGGTTGCAGCAGCGGCACACCAAGCGGATGAAGAGCCTCGGTCTCGGCTAGCCTGGAACGGACAACGCACCAAACCAACACCCGCGGAGGTCACAGGTGGAGGTCAAGATCGGCGTCAAGGACACCCCCCGGGAGCTGGTCGTCGCGAGCGGCCAGTCGCCCGACGAGGTGGACAAGCTCGTGTCCGAGGCGCTGAACGCCGACGACGGCCTCTTCCGGATCACGGACGAGAAGGGCCGCCGGTACCTGGTGCCCGCCGACCGCATCGCCTACGTGGAGATCGCGCCGTCGGACGTCCGCCGCGTCGGCTTCGCCGTCGACTCCTGAGTCCGGACCCGGCCCCGGCCCCGCCGGGGCCGCCCGGAATGTCGAACCGAGGGCGGACGACGTTGTCGACATGCGTCCTTCGGCGAGGGCGACGAGCCGCTGGTTGGCCACCCTCCCCGAACCGTGCCGGGACATCGACCCTGACGCGGTTCTCGCGGCGCTCGATGCGGCACGTGCCGAGGTGAGCGGTCGTGGTGGTGGTCCCGCCGCGGAGGCGGTAGCGGAGCCGTGACGGCCTGAGCCCGCGCGGTCGGACTCAGGTCTGTGCCGGGGTGTCCAGGGCGTCCAGGGTCGTGGGCACCGGGAACGGGGGTGTGCTGGTGCCCGCGATGCGGTAGCGGTCCCACGGGTCGGGGTCGGAGATCTCACCGGACGCGCTGCCGTCCGGGGTCCGGATCTCGACCGTCCGCTTCTTCCCTCCGGCGGCCTCGGACAGCCTGGCGTCGGGCCGGATCCGGCCGTACCAGTGGTACCGGCCGTCGATCGGCTGGAAGTGGCCGCGCAGCTGGAGTTCGACGTCCAGTTCCGTGTCCCCGAGCACCAGCGTGGCCGGGCCCGTGTAGCCGTCGTGGTCGTCGTGGTCGTCGTGTCCCGGGGTGGTCTCGGTGTGTCCGCTCACGAGGGCTCTCCCGTTCCCGTGTCCGTCGTCGGTCGCAGGTGGACGACCTTGTTCGCGTCGAGGGGCTTGTCCGGGTCGAGCACCTGCCCGTGCTGCCGGACGAGGCCGTCGATGGCGGCCCAGATGATCCGGGTCAGGTAGTCGACGACGCTGTCCCGGCTCATCGTCCGCTTGTCCAGCCACCACTCGCCGGTGTTCTGGACCATGCCGACGATCCCGTGCGCCCACGGTTCCGCCGCACCGGAGTCCATGTTCAGCATCCGCATGTAGTCACCGATCAGTGCGGTCAGCGCGGTGGCGATCACCTGCTTGTCCTCGGCGACCACGTCCGCGTCGACCGGGCGGTCGGCGAACGACTTGCGTGCGAGCAGCCGGTAGAGGTTCGGGTGCTCCTCGATCACCGAGAAGAAGGCGTTCAGCGCGGTCCGGATCAGCGGGACGGGCGCCAGTTCCGAGTTGATCGCGGGGATGAGGCGCTCGAACAGGATCTCGGTGCCCCGCTGCCCGAGCGCGAGGTAGAGGTCCGCCTTGTCGTCGAAGTGCCGGTAGAGCACCGGTTTGGTGACACCGGCCTCGGCCGCCACGTCCTCCATCCCCATCTCGGGCCCGTGTGCGTCGAGCGCCCGCAGGGCGGCCTCCACGAACTCCGCCCGCCGGGCGATGCGGTGCTTGCGCCAGCGGTCCCGGCGCGCGTCCCCCGCCGTCGTGGCTCCGGAGCGCGCGGTGGACCCACCACCGCGGTTGACACGGTCGACCATGGTCTTCATGCTACCAGAGGTAACTGTTACCGGAAGTTACACGAACAGGGGAAGGCGGTGGCCGCGATGACGCGCGCGCCTGCGGAGTCGGAGGGTGGACCGGCCACGGAGGGCGGGCGTGCCGCCCCCGGGCGGGACCGGCGGGAGAAGACCGCGCACCGGCTGTTGAACTCGTCCGCGAGGAAGTCCTACGACCCGGAGATCGACATCGACTGGGACGCCCCGCTCGTCGAGGGCAAGCGGTATCTCCCGGAGCACCGCAGCAGTCTGTACGGCACCGCACTGTGGGAGCGGCTCAGCCCCGAGCAGCGCATCGAGCTGGGCAAGCACGAGATCGCCAGCATCGCCACGAACGGGCTGTGGTTCGAGATCCTGCTGATGCAGATGCTGCTCAGGGAGATTTACAAGGCCGACCCGACCAGCGGGTTCGCGCAGTACGCGCTGACCGAGATCGCCGACGAGTGCCGGCACTCCACGATGTTCGCCCGGATGACCGAGCGCATCGGCTGCCCGCCGTACGGGCCGTTGCCGTGGCGCCGCCGCATGGCCAAGCTGCTGCCGCTGATCAGCTACGGCCCCGCGATGTACGGGGCGATCCTCGTGGCCGAGGAGATCCTCGACCGGTTGCAGCGCGAACAGATGAACGATCCGGAGGTCCAGCCGCTGGTGCGGATGGTCAACCGGATCCACGTGCTGGAGGAGGCCCGGCACGTCACCTTCGCCCGCGAGGAGGTCACGCGCGGGGTGGCCCGGCTCTCCAAGCCGGAGCTGAAGTACCAGCAGTGGCTGCTCGCGGCGGTCTCGCACGAGGTCGTCCAGAGTCTGATCAACCCGCACGTCTACAAGGCCGTCGGGATCCGGCCCCGGGACGGCTACCGGGCCGCGATGGCGAATCCGTACTACCACGCGACCATCCGCTACGCCGGGGAGCGCATCATGGGGTTCCTGGACGACAACGGCCTCATCGGGTCGGTGGGGATGCCGCTCTGGCGGCGCGCGTTCCTGGTGGCCGACCGGTGAGCGGGTGGCGGGAGAGCGGACCGCCGGCGGGCGAACCGCCGGAGAGCGCGGCGCGGCCGTGCCGGGTGGTCACCTCGGACGGCACCGCGTTGCACGCCGAGGTGAGCGGCACACCGGACGCGGCGGTGACGGTGGTGCTGGTGCACGGCTGGACACAGGACCATCGGACGTGGGACCGGGTCGTCGACGAGCTGCCCTCGGGGGTACGCCGGGTGCGCTACGACCTGCGCGGGCACGGCGCCTCGGAGGCGGCCGGGCCCGGGACGGCGACGATCGACCGGCTGGCCGACGACCTCGCCGACGTGCTCGCGGAGCTGGCCCCGGACGGGAGGCTGGTGCTCGCCGGTCACTCGATGGGCGGGATGACGCTCCTGGCCCTGGCCGAGCGGCATCCCACCATCGTGGACGAGCGGGTCGACGGGGTCGCCCTGATCGCCACCTCGTCCGGCGACATGGGCCGGGTGACGCTCGGCCTGCCGGGCGGCCTCGGCCGCCGGGCCGCCGCGACCGAGCGCAGG
>NZ_KE387074.1:13150-17982 GCF_000430445.1 Saccharomonospora iraqiensis subsp. iraqiensis | reverse complement strand
GGGCGGGCACCGGATGCGGCGGCTGCGCCGACGCCGTGCGGGGCATCGCCGACTGGCTGGCGGACACGGCCTGAACCCGCCCACCCTCCCGGACCCTCCCGGACATCCGGGGTCCGGATCCGGGCCGGGTGCTCACCGGGTGCCGACGGCGCGGTGCGGAGGACGTAGCACGGCCGCCACCGCGTCGACGGCACCGCGGAAACCCGCCGACGGGACGCTCCGTGCCGACCGTTCCGCATCCGCACACGGCAAAGGAGACGCCCATGGCCCGCGCACCCGGGACCGCGACGACGACACCGCCACCGACACCGGCGCCGGAGGCCTTCCGATGGCGCGGACGGTGGCTGGACCACTGGGAGCCGGAGAATCCGCGTTGCTGGCGGGGTGGCGGCCGGGCCACCGCGTGGAAGAACCTGGTGTTCTCGGTCTTCGCCGAGCACCTCGGGTTCAGCGTGTGGACGTTGATGAGCATCGTGGTGGTCCACCTGGACTCCGTGGGCTACGACTTCGGCGTCGGGCGGACGTTCTGGCTGCTCATCGTCCCGAACCTGGTCGGCGCGGCGCTGCGGGTGCCGTACACGTTCGCGGTCCCGCTGCTCGGCGGGCGGGCGTGGACGACCCTGTCGTCGTCGTTGCTGCTGATCCCGTGCCTGATGCTGGCCCACGCCGTCACGAACGAGGGCACACCGTACTGGTTCTTCCTGCTCACCGCGGCGGCGATGGGCTTCGGCGGGGGGAACTTCTCCTCGTCGATGGCCAACATCTCGTTCTTCTTCCCGGAGCACCGCAAGGGGTTGGCGCTCGGGTTGAACGCGGCGGGCGGCAACCTCGGTGTGGCCGTGTCACAGCTGCTGGTCCCGGTGGTGATCGGTCTCGGCACCGGGACCAACCTGGCCTACGCGGCGCTGATGTGGATGCCCGTGGTGATCGTGGCGGCCACCTGCGCGTGGGCGTTCATGGACAGCGTCACCGCGGCCAGGCCGGACGGGAACTCCTACCGCTCGGCGTTGCGCAACCGGCACACCTGGGTGATGTCGGTGCTCTACATCGGCACGTTCGGGTCGTTCCTCGGCTTCTCCTTCGCCTTCCCGACGCTGATCTCGATGAGCTTCACCGACCACGGTGAGTACGTGTCGCTGGCGTTCCTCGGGGCCGCGATCGGGTCGGTCACCCGGCCGTTGGGCGGGTGGCTCTCCGACCGGATCGGGGGCGCCCGGGTGACGCTGTGGACCTTCGTCGCGCTGGTACTCGGCGCACTGGGCGTGCTGGCCGGGGTGTCCCGCGAGGACTTCCCGTTGTTCTTCGGCGCGTTCGTGGCCCTGTTCGTGCTCACCGGCATCGGTAACGGGTCGACCTACCGGATGATCCCGGTCATCTTCGCCGCCGAGGCCGAGCGCGCGGCCGGGAACCGCGGCACCGATCCGGCGGTGGTGGCCGCCTCCGCCCGGCGGCAGGCGGGGGCCGTCGTCGGTGTGTGCGGGGCGGTCGGCGCCTTCGGGGGTGTGCTGATCAACCTCGTGTTCCGGTCCTCCCTCGACGACGCGGGTGCGGGCATCCGTCCGGCACTGCTGGTGCTCGTGGCCTTCTACGTCGGCTGCCTGGCCGCCACCTGGTGGTTCTACCTGCGCAGGCGGTTCGCCGTCGACCGCGAGCCCGGTCTCCCCCACGCGCGGGTGTGAGCACCGTGGCCGGGATTCCGTGGGAGGAAGCGGAAACACCGCCGCAACGCCGCGGAATCGGCCCGGACACCGCTGCCGGTGAGTATGGACCGCAGCCGTCACTACGGAGGTTGCCGATGAGTCGAACGCTGGTTGTCGTCGGGCACGGCATGGTCGCCCACCGGCTGGTGCAGGCCGTGCGGTCCGCGGATACCGACGGGACCTGGCGGATCGTCGTGTTCGGCGAGGAGGCTCGCCCCGCCTACGATCGCGTGGGTCTCACGTCGTACGTGGACGACTGGGACGCGGACGCGCTCGCGTTGCCGGGGGCCGATTACGCCGCCGACGACGCGGTCACACTGCGGCTCGGGGATCCGGTCGTCGCGGTGGACCGGGCGGGCCGGTGCGTGCGTACCGCCTCGGGCGAGGTCGTGCACTACGACGCGCTGGTACTGGCCACCGGGTCCCGGCCGTTCGTGCCCCCGGTGCCGGGGCACGACCTGCCCGGGTGTTTCGTGTACCGCACGATCGACGACCTGGACGCCATCTCCGATGCCGTCACCCGCGCCCGCGCCGGGGTGGGCAGGCCGTCCGCCGCGGTCGTCGGCGGGGGCCTGCTCGGGCTGGAGGCGGCGAAGGCGCTGCGCGACATGGGTCTGTCCCCGCACGTGGTGGAGATGGCGCCCCGGCTGATGCCGGTGCAGGTCGACGAGGGTGGCGGTGCGGTGCTGCACCGGTTGATCACCGACCTGGGCGTGACCGTGCACACCGGAACGTCCACCGAGGTGATCGAGCCCGACGGGGACCGGCTGCGCGCCCGCCTCGGCAGCGGCACCGAACTCGACATCGACCTGCTGGTCTTCTCCGCCGGGATCCGGCCCCGGGACGAACTGGCCCGCGACTGCGGTCTGGAGCTCGGACCGCGGGGCGGCGTGCTGGTGGACACCTCCTGCCGCACCAGCGACCCGGACGTGTTCGCGGTCGGCGAGTGCGCGGCCGTCGACGGCCGGGTGTACGGGCTCGTCGCCCCCGGCTACACGATGGCCGAGGTCGCCGCCGCCATCCTGCTCGGCAAGCACGCGGAGTTCGGCGGGGCGGACACCGCCACCAAGCTCAAGCTGATGGGGGTGGACGTGGCCGCCTTCGGCGACGCCCACGCCACCTCCGCGGGCGCACTGGAGGTGGCCGTCGCCGACGCGGTCGCGGGCACGTACAAGAAGCTGGTGGTCTCCGACGACGCCCGCACCCTGCTCGGCGGGGTGCTGGTGGGTGACGCCGGCGAGTACAACCTGTTGCGCGGCCTGGTCGGCTCGGAGCTGCCGGACGAACCCGCCGCCCTGCTCGCCCCGGAGGGCGGGGGTGCGGCGGTCGGCGTGGACGCCCTGCCCGACTCCGCCCAGGTGTGCTCCTGCAACGCCGTCACGAAGGGGGCACTCACCCGCGCGATCGTCGACGACGGGTGCGACAGCGTGGCCTCGCTCAAGGCGTGCACCCGGGCGGGCACCTCGTGCGGCTCGTGCGTGCCGATGCTGGGCACGCTGCTCTCGGCGTGCGGGGTGGAGCAGTCCACGGCGTTGTGCGAGCACTTCGAGCAGTCCCGCGCCGAGCTGTTCGAGATCGTGCGCGCCACCCGGATCGGCACCTTCAGCGAGTTGATCTCCAGGTACGGCCGGGGCCGGGGGTGCGCGGTGTGCAAACCCACGGTGGCCTCCATCCTGGCCACCCTCGGCCACGGGCACATCCTCTCCGGCGAGCAGGCGGGCCTGCAGGACACCAACGACCACTTCCTCGCCAACATGCAGCGCAATGGCACCTACTCGGTCGTGCCCCGGGTACCGGGCGGGGAGATCACCCCGGAGAAGCTGATCGTGCTCGGCGAGGTGGCCCGCGAGTTCGGCCTCTACACCAAGATCACCGGAGGGCAGCGGGTCGACCTGCTCGGCGCCCGCGTCGAACAGCTGCCCGCGATCTGGCGGCGGTTGGTCGACGCCGGGTTCGAGTCCGGCCACGCCTACGGCAAGGCGCTGCGCACCGTGAAGTCCTGCGTCGGCACCACCTGGTGCCGCTACGGCCAGCAGGACAGCGTCGGCCTGGCGGTGGAACTGGAGCTGCGGTACCGGGGATTGCGCTCGCCGCACAAGATCAAGGCGGGGGTGTCCGGCTGCGCCCGGGAATGCGCGGAGGCGCGGAGCAAGGACATCGGCATCATCGCGACGGAGCGCGGCTGGAACCTCTACGTCGGGGGCAACGGCGGGGCGTTGCCCCGGCACGCCGAGCTGTTGGTATCCGATGTGGACACCGAGACGTTGGTGCGGATCGTGGACCGGTTCCTGATGTTCTACGTCCGCACCGCCGACCGGCTGCAGCGCACCGCGGCGTGGTTGGAGGAACTGGACGGCGGGCTCGACCACCTGCGCGCGGTGGTCGTGGACGACGAACTCGGTATCGGCGCCGAACTGGACCGGGCGATGGCCGAACACATCGCCGGCTACACCGACGAGTGGAAGGACGTGCTGGACGACCCGGACAAGCTCGCCCGGTTCACCAGTTTCGTCAACGCCCCCGGCGTCGGTGACCCGACCGTGGCGTTCGAGGTGGAACGCGAGCAGCACGTCCCCGTGCTCCTGCCGACCCCGGAGGTGCCGCACCGATGACCCCGACCGGACAGCCCAAGACCGGACAGCCCACGACCGGCGACCCAGCGGCCGGAGACCTTGCGGCCGGGGACCCAGCGACCGGCGACCGCGCGCACGACGTGCCGGGGCCGGACCCCTCGGGAGCGGGGTGGGTGGCCGTGTGCCGGCTCGCCGACGTGCCGCGTGCCGACGGGGTGGCCGCCCTACTCGACGGGAACGTGCAGGTGGCGATCTTCCGGACCGACGACGACAGCCTGCACGGACTGTCCAATATCGACCCGTTCAGCGGTGCCGCCGTGCTCTCCCGCGGCATCGTGGGCGAGCACGCGGGCGCGCCCGTGGTGGCCTCACCCGTGTACAAGCAGCGGTTCGACCTGCGCACCGGTGTCTGCCTGGACGACACGTCGGTGCGGGTGCCGACCCACCCGGTGCGCGTGGTCGACGGCGTCGTGCAGGTCGCGGCCCCGTGACCGGCCCCGCGGCGGGCGTCGCCGACCTCGCCGGGTTCACCGTCGGTGTCACCGCCGCCCGGCGGGCG
>NZ_KE387074.1:7843-13050 GCF_000430445.1 Saccharomonospora iraqiensis subsp. iraqiensis | reverse complement strand
CACGGACCCGGACGGCACGGACGGCGTGGCCGACCCGGACGGGTGGATCGCCGACACCGACGTGCTGCTGGCCGAGCGCGCCCGGGCCCGCGACGGCGGCGCGGACATCGCCCTGCCCGGCAAGTTGTCGGTGAGCCAACTCGTCGAACTGGCCGACGACCCCGAAGCACTGGCCCGCAGACTGCGCAGACCACTGCCCTTCCCGCCGAACGCCCCGGTGCGGCGCGGCACCGCCTTCCACGGCTGGCTGGAGCGCCGCTTCGCCGGGGACCGCCTGCTCGACCTCGACGACCTCCCCGGGTCGGCCGATGTGGACGGGCCGGACGCCGACGCCGACGACGGGGATCTCGCCGCGCTGCGGGAGGCGTTCGAGGCGAGTCCGTGGGCCGGGCGGACGCCGCACGAGATCGAGGTCCCGTTCTCCACCGACGTCGACGGGGTCACCGTGCGCGGGCGGATGGACGCCGTGTTCGCCGACGCCGACGGCGGATGGACCGTGGTGGACTGGAAGACCGGCGCGGTCCCCGACGCCGACCGGATGCGCGCGCTGTCGGTGCAGCTCGCGGCCTACCGGCTGGCGTGGTCGGGGCTGTCCGGGGCGCCGCTGGAGAAGGTGCGCGCGGCGTTCCACTACGTACGCCCGGGGCGGACCGTCCACCCCGTCGACCTGCTCGACGCCGAGGGTCTGCGCGGGTTGCTGCGGGGAGTCCCGACGGGCGAGGCGCCGTCTGGCGGGGAGCCGTCCGGGGAATAGGCTGGACTCCCGTGGCCCGACCCTGGAAACGCAACGGTGACGAGCGGCTGCCCGAGCAGCCGGGGCACGCGCTCGTCGGCGTCATCAACATGCCCGCTCACACGATCGGGCCCGCGCGGGCGATCGCGCGGCGTGTGTTGTTCGCGCTGCTCGCGCTGGTGGTCGTCGTGGTGGTCGTGTACCTGGACCGGGACGGGTACTCCGACTCGAACGGGGACGGGGTGTCGCTGCTCGACGCCTTCTACTACGCGACCGTGTCCCTGTCGACGACCGGCTACGGGGACATCTCGCCGTCGAGCGACTCGGCGCGACTGGTCAACGTCGTCCTCGTCACGCCGCTGCGGGTGTTGTTCCTGATCGTGCTGATCGGGACCACCCTGGAGGTACTGACCGAGAAGTCCCGGCAGGCGTTCCGGGTGCAGAAGTGGAGGCGGCAGGTGCGCGACCACGTCGTGGTCATCGGGTTCGGCACGAAGGGCCGGTCGGCGGTGAACGCGCTGTTGGCCGAGGAGGACCTCGATCCGAGCCAGGTCGTGGTGGTCGACACCGACCGGGTGTCCCTGGACTCGGCGAGCGCACGCGGGCTGATCACGGTCCACGGCTCGGCCACCCGGTCGGACGTGTTGCGCGTGGCCGGGATCCAGCGGGCCCGCGCCGTGGTGGTGGCGCCGAACCGGGACGACACGGCCGTGCTGGTCACCCTGACCGCGCGGGAGCTGGCGCCGAAGGCGCGCATCCTGGCCTCGGTCCGCGAGGCGGAGAACGTGCACCTGCTCAAGCAGTCGGGCGCCGACCAGGTCGTGGTGTCCAGTGAGACGGCGGGCAGGCTGCTGGGCATCGCCACCCGCACCCCGCGGGTGGTGGACATGGTCGAGGACCTGCTCACCCCGGAGACGGGCCTGGCCATCGCCGAGCGCCCGGTCGAGGAGTTCGAGGAGGGCGGCTCACCCCGGCACCTGCCCGACATCGTGCTCGGGCTGGTCCGCGGCGGCGTGCTCTACCGGGTGGACGCCCCCGAGGCCGACTCCCTCGAACGCGGCGACCGCCTCCTCTACGTCCGCAAGGTCGCCGTCGGCGAGGAGACCGTCCCGTAACCCCCACCACCCCAGCCCCGCGAGTTGCCACTCCAGCCCCGCGAGTCGCCACTCCAGGCCCGCGATCTGGCGCCCCAGGCCCGTGGCCGCCCCCGGGGCTGTGATCTGAGGCCCCGGGGCCGCGAGCCTGCCGCCGGTTCCCACCGCCGGACGCGGGGCGTGATCCGTCGAACCGTGTCCGTGTCAGGGCACCGGGTCGGGCCGCGGACAGCTGTTGTGCGTGCCTCCGATCGCTGGGCAGTGCCCCGGTGTTCTGGAACCATGGGCCGCGTGCGGGCGCCTGTGAATCACCGACGACGGCCGATGCCGCCGCTGACCGGGAAGGTCCTCGGTGTCGCCGCGGTGACGGGACTGCTGATCCTGCTGGGGGCCTGGTGGACGGGCGCGTCGCTGTTCGGCGCCCCGCCCGCGGACCGGCACCGGATCGTGGAGGCCACGGTCACCGCGCCCGCCGAGTGCAGTGATCCGGACGCGGTCGAGACGGTGCGTTTCGAGGGTCGGTCCGGGCAACGGGACGGACGCCTGAGCGGCTGCGGGCACGACGAGGGCGAGCAGGTCCGGGTGGCCGTACCCCCGGAGTCGTCCGCCGGGGGAGGGCCGGTGGACGTCCGGTTGGCCGCCACCGCCCCCGGCACCAGCGACCTGCGCCGTCCCGTGGGCATGGCGCTGCTCGTGCTGAGCTGCGCGGGCGGCGGCACCTACGCCTACCTCGTCGCCCGCGGCCCGAAGCCCGCCCTCGCCTGACCCCGCCGGGTGATGCCGTGAAGGGGTCCTTCCCTGCGTCTCACGCAGCGAAGGACCCCTTCACGGCACACCACGCAGGCAAGGGGGCCTTCACGGCATCCCACCGGGCGCCGTCGGGTCAGGAGACGTCGGTGCTGGGGGCGGCGAAGGTGTTGCAGTCGACGATGCGGTTGTCGTAGGCGCCCGCGCGCCACCACTTCGCGTAGTTGGCGTTGCTGCCGTGGTCGCTGGTCCCGGAGGTGTCGTCGCCGCGGGTCTCCTGGTCGTACCAGGCGCGCTCGTACATCGCGCGGGTGATCGTGCCGCCCTGGTCGACGTGCGCACCGAGGAACATCCCGGAGAAGCACTGCGCCTGCAGCTCCTTGCGCCGGGACATCTCCTGTCCGGCGGGGCTGTCCCGGCCCGCCGCGTAGATCCGTTCCCAGGCGGCGTCCATGATCCCGGCGAGTTCCTGCACGTGGTGGCCGTACTCGTGGGCGAACAACGCGAGATACACGCCGGGCGCGTTGCCGTACTGCTCGGTCTGCAGGCCGTCGAACGGCAGGTAGAGCTCGTTCTCGCAGTAGTACGCGGCCGTGGTCAGCCCGACGTTGATCCGTCCGCACTCGGTCTCGAAGCTGCCGCTCGACGGGAAGTGCAGCCGCGGCGGCCGGAACGGCAGGTCGTAGGCCCGCAGGAACGGTTCCCACGCCGCGTCCAGACAGTGCCGGGCGGCCGTGAAGAACTCCCTGGCCCCGTCCGGGGAGCTCCGCCACGCGGGCAGATCGCAGACCCGGTTGCGCAGTCCCGCGTCGGGGTCCTGCAGGATCGGGTGGTCGGCCAGCTTGTAGACCTTCCGCGGTCCCTCCTGCCGGGCCGGGGGCGCGACCCCGCCGGAGGGGGAGGGGGTGGCGGACGAGGTCCCGGGCGACGTCTCCGACGGGGTCGGGTCGGTCGACAGCGGGGACGACGGCGCCGTGGGGGATGTGGGGAGGGTCACACCGCTGTCGTCCCGGCCGGGTTCGGCGAGCCTGTCCCGCTCGTCGTCGCCGGTCAGCGTGACCACCGCGACCAGCCCGAGCACCAGGACCAGCACCCCGGCCACCGAGGCCACGACGAGTGGGACGTGCGAGCGCCGCGGCGGTGGCGGCGGGGCGGGCCGGTGGGGGTGCGGGAAACGGTCGTCGCCGTACCCGTGGCCCGGCCGAGGGCCCTGCGGTGGCGGCCCCGGTGGGGGTTGTGTCATGTGGTCGTCCCGCGGGTAGCTCGGTCTCGGCCGCCAGCATAACGGAGCCCCCGGGCCACTGTGCGGGGCTCACGGGAACACCCCTGGAGGCGTCCGGCGACGACGACACGCGAGGATGACGGTCATGACCGACTCGACAGGCTGGTCCGCACCCGATCCCGACTCCCCGGGCTCCGGCGGACAGTACCCCCGGTATCCCCAGGGCCCGGACCGCCACCGGACGGGCAAACCGGGCGTCATTCCGTTGCGGCCCCTGGCGCTCGGCGAGATCCTCGACGGGGCGATCACCACGATGCGTCGGCACGCGGCCGTCGTGTTCGGTTCGTCCGCCGTGGTGGCGCTGGTCGGGGCGGTGCTGTTCTTCGCGGCCGACCTGTGGCTGCTCGGGGCCACCGAGCCCGCGCCGGTGATCGACGAGACCGCTCCGCCGGAGCAGCAGCTCGACCAGATGATGACCGTGCTGGGGGAGAGCGTGCCCGGCTTCCTGCTCGTCGCGCTGCTCACCATGCTCACCCAGACCTTCCTGTCCGGACTGCTCACCGTCGTGGTCGGCAAGGCGGTCCTGGGCAGCCCGATCACCGTGGCGCAGGCGTGGGAGGAGCTGCGGCCCCGGCTGCTGCCGTTGTTCGGGCTCACCGTGCTGGTGACCCTGGCCGTGTCGGTGGCGAGCCTGTTCTTCGTCCTCCCCGGGGTGTGGCTCTACGTGCTGCTGAGCCTGGCCACCCCGGCCCTGGTGCTCGAACGCGGTCGCGTCGGGCAGGCGCTGGGCCGCTCCCGCGACCTGGTCCGCGGCTCGTGGTGGCGGGTGTTCGGCGTGCTCGCGGTGGCCCTGCTGGTCACGTTGATCATCGGCTCGATCATCCAGGTGCCGTTCAGCTTCCTGGTCGACGCGGACGCCGTGCTGCGCGGGATGACCACCGGCGAGCTGCTGATCACCGAGCTCGGCAGCGCGGTGGCGGAGACCATCACCGTGCCGTTCGCCTCGGCGGTCACCGCGCTGCTCTACATCGACCAGCGGATGCGTCGGGAAGGTCTGGACATCGAGCTCGCCCGCGCGGCGGGAGGTGCGTGACCACGACCCGCCCGCTGATCCCGGCTCCCCGCGCGGCGGGTGCCGCCGTCGACGTCCCGGTCGAACCCGGCCGGGACGAGGCGCGCCGCGCCGCGCGGGCCGAACTGTCCGATCCCGTCTACCGGGAGGCGGAACCGTCCCTGCTGCAGCGGGTGACGGACTGGATCGGCGCCCGCCTCGGTGAGCTGGTGTCCGCGCTCACCGACGCCACCCCGGGCGGAATCGCCGGTGTGCTGCTCGTGCTGGTCCTGCTCGTGGCGCTGGTCGCGGCCGTACGCGCCCGGGTGGGGCCGACGACCCGCGCGCGCGGCCGCCGCG
>NZ_KE387074.1:3868-7743 GCF_000430445.1 Saccharomonospora iraqiensis subsp. iraqiensis | reverse complement strand
CGTGCCCGGGGCGTCTCCGCGCGGGATCCGTCCGCCGTCCCGCCGGGTGGTCCCGCTCCCGACGGCGGCGCGTCCCACGGCGGTGTCTCCCACGGCGGTGTGTCCCACGGGGGCGCCGCCGACGACGCCGGGCAGGGGGACCCCGGTCACCGGGACACCGCGGACGATCAACGGTCCGGGCCGTTCACGCCTCCCGGCTGAGCGCGTCGGCGATCAGTTCGTCGGTGAGTTCGCGCAGCCGGGCCCGGGCGTTGCGCTTGTACGCCTGCGGGTGCGGCTCGGACTCCTCGGTCCCGTTGAAGAACCGGCCCGTCACCCCCTCGACGTCCTCGCCGCAGATCAGCCGCAGCGTCGCGGCCGCCCCGTCGGCGACGGTGCTGGCCGGGGTCCGTCCGGACTGGCGCACCATCGAGGTGTCCATGAACGTCGCCGGGTGCAGGGCGTTGACCGTGATGCCGCTGCCGTGCAGTTCCTCCGCGAGGTCGAAGGTGAACATCACCTGGGCGAGTTTGCTGCGCATGTAGGCCGAGGCCCCGCTGTACTGCCGACGGCACTGGAGGTCGCTGAACGACAGTTCCTGCTGCCCCGCCGAGGCGACGTTGACGATGCGGGCGGGGGCGCGCAGCAGCGGCAGGAGCCTGCGGGTGAGGTGGTAACCGGCCACGTAGTTCACCGCCAGGCGGAGTTCGATGCCGTCCACACTCTCCCGCCGGACCGTCGGATCGGATCCGGTGCCGATCCCGGCGTTGTTCACCAGCACGTCGATCCGCTCGTACCGCTGCCGGATCTCCCGGGCCAGGCGCTCGACCTGGTGCAGGTCGGACAGGTCGGCCCGCACGGCCTCCACCTCGGCCCCGCAGTTCGCGCGGGTCTCGTCCCGCAGGTCGCGCAGCTTGTCCGCACTGCGGCCGTGCGCGATCACCCGGGCGCCCCGGGCCGCGAGTTCGCGTACCAGGTGCCTGCCGAGGCCGTCGGTGGCGCCGGTGACGAGGATGGTCTGCTCGCTGAGTGGTCTCATACCCCTGCCTGTGAGAGTACCCGTAGGGTGTGGCCATGGCCGTCTCCGAGTTACACCGATTCACCCTCGACAACGGCCTGCGGGTCGTGCTCGCGCCGGATCCGACGGCGCCGGTCGTCGGTGTCAGCGTGCACTACGACGTGGGCTTCCGCTCCGAACCGGAGGGACGCACGGGGTTCGCGCACCTGTTCGAGCACCTGATGTTCCAGGGCAGCGAGAGTCTCGAGAAACTCGCGCACTTCCGGTACGTGCAGAGCAGCGGCGGCACGTTCAACGGATCCACCCATCCGGACTACACGGACTACTTCGAGGTGCTGCCGTCGGCGGCGCTGGAGCGCGCGCTGTTCCTCGAGGCCGACCGGATGCGCGCGCCGAAGCTGACGCGGGAGAACCTCGCCAACCAGATCGACGTGGTCAAGGAGGAGATCCGGCTCAACGTGCTGAACCGGCCCTACGGCGGGTTCCCGTGGATCCTGCTGCCTCCGGTGCTGTACTCGACGTTCCCGAACGCGCACAACGGTTACGGCGACTTCACCGACCTCGAACAGGCCACCCTGGACGACTGCGCGGCCTTCTTCGACACCTACTACGCCCCGGCCAACGCGGTGCTGACCGTGGCGGGCGACCTCGACGTCGACCGCACCCGGGAGCTGGTGGACAAGCACTTCGGGGACGTACCCGCACGGCCGCGGCCGCACCGTCCCTCGTTCGCGGAACCGGCGCCGGACTCGGAGCTGCGCGCCACGCACACCGACCCGCACGCGCCGCTGCCCGCACTGGCCGTCGGCTACCGGATGCCCGACCCGGTCAACGAGCTGGACGGCTACCTGGCCAACCTGGTGCTCGCCGGGGTGCTCACCGACGGGGACTCCTCCCGGTTGCAGCAGCGCATGGTGCACCGGGAGCCGCTGGTCACCGACATCAACGCGGGCGCGGGGCTGTTCGGTCCGTTCGAGGCACGGGACCCGGACACGTTCTCGGTGACGGCCGTCCACGCACCGGACGTGGCCCCGGAGACCGTGCTCGGCGCCCTGGACGCGGAGCTCGGTGAGCTCGCCGCGACCCCGCCGGGGGAGGCGGAGCTGGCGAAGGTGACCGCGCGGTGGAGCGCGAACCTGCATTCCGACCACGACCGGCTGATCTCCCGCACCCTCGCGCTGGGCTCGACGGAGCTGCTGCACGGCGACGCCGCGCTGGTGTACGAGCTGCCCGAACGGATCGCGGCCGTGACGGCGACGCAGGTGTCCGAGGCCGCGAAGGCGCTGCGCCCCGACTCGCGCGCGGTGCTCGTGGTGGAGCCCGACCAGGGAGGTACCCAGTGAGCGCGACCGACACGACCGGTTCCCGACACCGCGACGCGGACGCGATCGGCCGCACCGCCACCGGTCCCCGCGAGGTCCCCGGCCTCGGCGAACAGCGCGCCGCGGCCGACCTCGCGCACACCGACACGGTGCTGCCGAACGGGCTGCGCGTCCTGGCGGTGCGCAAGCAGACCGTGCCGATGGTGGAGATGCGGCTGACCATCCCGTTCGCCGGGGACGACCCGCTGCACCCCGCCACGGCGGAGGTGCTCGCGGAGACCCTGCTGACCGGGACCCGGCGCCGCGACCGGGTGGCCATCGACACCGACCTGGCGCTGATCGGCGGTGAGCTCGGCGCGATGGTCGACCCGGAGCACCTCGGACTCTCCGGCAGTGCCCTGGCCTCCGGCCTGCCCACGCTGCTGGACGTGCTCGCCGACGTGCTCACCGAGGCGTCCCACCCGGACGCCGAGGTCGCCCGGGAGGCGGACCGCATCGCCGAGCGGCTGGCCGTCGCACGCACACAACCCCGGGTGATCGCGCGGGAGGCGCTGCAGCGGCACCGGTACGGCGACCACCCGTACACCCGGGAGATCCCGCACGCCGAGGACGTGGCGGCCGTGACCCCGGAGGCGGTGCGCGCCCTGCACGCCGCCTCGGTGCTGCCGGGTGGTTCGACGCTGGTTCTGGTCGGCGATTTCGATCCGGACACCGTCGTGGCGGACGTCGAGCAGGCCCTGCGGGGCTGGAGCAGCGACCGCAATGCGGCCGAGCTGCCCGCGCTGCCGCACCTTCAGGCGGGTGACGTGCTGCTGGTGCCCCGGCCCGGTGCCGTGCAGTCGCAGATCCGGCTCTCCGCGCAGGCCGTCCCCCGGACCGACCCGCGCTACCCCGCGCTGCAACTGGCGAACCTCACGCTCGGCGGATACTTCTCGTCCCGGCTGGTGGAGAACCTCCGCGAGGACAAGGGCTACACCTACGGGGCGCACTCCGGCTTCGAGTTCACCGGCACAGGGGCGACGGTGCAGGTGGAGGCCGACACCGCCAGCGACGTCACCGCGGCGGCGCTGCTGGAGACCCGGTACGAACTCGGCAGGCTCGGCCTGGTGCCGCCGACGGACGACGACGTCGAATCCGTGCGCCAGTACGCCATCGGGTCGCTGCTGATCGGGTCGTCGTCGCAGGCGGGGCTGGCCAACCAGCTCTCCTCCCTCGCGGTCGTGGGGCTGGGCGTCGAGTGGCTGCTCGAACACCCGGCCCGGGTGGCACGGGTGACCACGGAGGAGGTCGCCGAGGCCGCGCTCACGTTCTTCGCCCCGAGCCGGTTCACCGGCGTGGTGGTGGGCGACGCCGACGTGCTCGCCCCCCGCCTGGAAGCGCTCGGTGGAGTGACGGTGGACCGGGAATGAGCGCGGCGACACCCTTCCGGCTGGGTGCGGATCCGGCGCTGTCCCGCTCGACCGCCGACCGGCAGGAGACCCTGCGCGGCGACCCGGAGCGGCTCCGCGCGCGGTGGCCGTCGGCACGGGTGGTCCCGGTGGACGACCGGGGCCGCA
>NZ_KE387074.1:2241-3768 GCF_000430445.1 Saccharomonospora iraqiensis subsp. iraqiensis | reverse complement strand
GACGCCTACGTGACCGCGGACCTGCGGCACCACCCCGCGGGTGAACACCTCGAAGCGGGCGGGCCCGCGCTGGTCGGGCTCACCCACTGGGCGAGCGAGTGGCCGTGGTGCGGCCAAGCCGCCGGGGTGCTGCGGCAGGCGGGTAACGTCGAGGTCCACGTGTCCACGCGGTGCACCGATCCGTGGAACCTGCGAGTGTGAGGACGAACGGAGAATGCAGTGAAGGCAGAACCCGCCGCGCAGCGTCAGCTGCTCGACCTCGCGAAGGTCGACGCCGAGCTGTCCCGGGTGGCACACCGCCGCCGCACCCTGCCCGAGCTGGCCGAGATCGAGGAGTCCGAGAAGCGGGTGACCGAGCGCCGGGACGCGCTCGTGGCGGCGCAGACCGCGGCCTCGGACCTCGACCGTGAGGTCACCAAGCAGGAGAGCGAGGTCGAGGCGGTGCGCGCCCGCGCCGACCGGGACCGGAAGATGATGGAGTCCGGGTCGGTGTCGGCCAAGCAGCTCACCGAGCTCGAACACGAACTCGACACCCTGGCGCGCAGGCAGTCGGCGCTGGAGGACGACCAGCTGGAGCTGATGGAGCGCAAGGAGGCCCTCGACTCCGACGTGCAGCGCACGGCGGCCGAGGTGGACGAGGCCGAACGGGCGCTGGCGGACGCCCGCGGGCGGCGGGACGAGGCGGTGGCCGACCTCGACGCGACCCAGGCGCGGCGCGAGGCCGACCGGGCGGAGCTGACGCCGAAGGTGCCGGAGGACCTGCTGGCCCTCTACGAGCGGGTGCGCGGACACAAGGGCATCGGTGCGGCCCTGCTGAAGGCGCGCCGGTGCGGGTCCTGCCAGCTCGAACTCGACCGCAGCACGATCGCCGAGATCAAGAACAGTCCCGAGGACGAGGTCGTCCAGTGCGAGAACTGTGACGCCATCCTCGTGCGGACCCTGGAGTCGGGGCTGTGACCGGCGGCCGGGTGGTCGTCGAGGCGGACGGCGGATCGCGCGGGAACCCCGGACCGGCCGGCTACGGCGCGGTGGTCCGGGACGCCGACACCGGGGAGGTGCTCACCGAGCGTCAGGAGGGCCTCGGCGTCACGACGAACAACGTGGCCGAGTACCGGGGGCTGGTCGCGGGGCTGGAGGCCGCCGCGGCGGTGGGTGCCTCCACTGTGGACGTCAAGATGGATTCCAAGCTGGTCGTCGAGCAGATGTGCGGCCGCTGGAAGATCAAGAACGCGATGCTGAAGCCGCTCGCGCTGCGGGCGAAGGAACTGGCATCCGGCTTCGACACGGTGCGCTACGAGTGGATCCCGCGCGAGCGCAACAAGCACGCCGACCGTCTCGCCAACGAGGCGATGGACACCCAGGCGAACGGCGGCGCGGCCGGGGAGGGGTCCGGCACGCCGGCCGCGGACACCGACGCCACGTTCCTGGCCGGCGGGGCCGGTGAGGACACCGCCACCGCGCCGACGGCGCGGGAGACGCGGGGAACCGACCCGATCGCCGACTCCGTCCGTGCCGAGCCCGCCAGTG
>NZ_KE387074.1:0-2141 GCF_000430445.1 Saccharomonospora iraqiensis subsp. iraqiensis | reverse complement strand
ACACCGCGTCGGGGTCCGAACCACCGCCGACGCGGCTCACCGAACCCCTGGCGACCCCGACGAGCGCGCCGCCGTCCCCGGAGGCGCTGCGGGTCGCCGAGCGGTGGGTGGCCGCGTGGCTCGACCACGGGCAGGTCGCCTCCGACCGGGAATGGCTCGACGGACTACGCCCGTACACCACGGAGGAGTACCTGCCGCGGATGCGGACGGTCGACCCGGACCGGATCACGGGCACCGAGATCGTCGGAACACCGCAGGCCCGCGAGTCCTACACCAGTTCGGTGGACGTCGAGGTCGGCACGGACGGGCCGACGCTCGTGCTCACCGTCATCGAGACGGACTCCGGGTGGCGTGTGGCCGAGTACCGGGAAGCGTCGGGGTGATGCCACCGTGCGTGCCGGGTTGCTGATCGGATTCGTCGCCGCCGCGACCGCCACGATCCTGCTCGCGGCGGGCGCGGTGGTCATCCTGGACAGCAGACAGCAGGCCGCCGGGGTCGACCTGCTCAGCTGCGACGCGGGGATCGGGCCGTCCCGGCCCGGTCAGCAGAGCCGGGGCGTCGCCGACGCCCGTGCCCTGGATCAGGAGCAACGCCGGATCGTCTCGCTGATCATCGGGATCGGGGAGGACCGGGAGCTGTCCCCCCGCGCCTGGCAGATCGCCATCCAGGCAGGCATGACCGAGTCCCGGCTGCGCAACCTGAACTACGGTGACCGGGACTCGCTCGGCATCTTCCAGATGCGGCCGTCGATGGGCTGGGGAACCCCGGAGCAGGTCACCGACCCGCCGTACCAGGTGAACAAGTTCTACGACGTGCTGGAGTCGGTGCCGGACTGGCAGGGCATCCGGCCCGGGGACGCCGCCCAGGCGGTCGAGCGGTCCGCCTTCCCCGAGCGGTACCACCGCTGGGAGGCGATGGCGGTGCACCTGGTGGAGACCATGGGCGAGGTCGCCGACCCGACCGGATGCGGCACGAGCCCGGCGGGCACGGTGGTCCCGCCCAACCCGGCCGCCGCGGAGGCGATCGACTTCGCCCTCGGCGAACAGGGGAAGCCGTACGTGTGGGGTGCCACCGGCCCCGGCTCGTACGACTGCTCGGGCCTGCTGCTGCGCGCCTACGAGGCGGCGGGGGTGGTCATTCCCCGCGTGTCGCGGGACCAGTACCACTCGGGCGCGATGTTGCCGGTCGAGCAGGCACAGCCGGGCGATCTGGTGTTCTGGGCGCACGACTCCGCCAACCCGGAGACCATCCACCACGTGGCGATGTACCTGGGCGACGGTCGCATCGTGGAGGCGCAACAAACAGGCGTGCCGGTCCACACCCGGCCGATCTCGTGGGACGAGCCGGGCCTGGTTCCGCAGGCGGTCCGGCCGGGTGTGTGACGCTGAGCGGGTGAGGCTCGACGGGAACGGAGTTGGTCGTGGCCGGGAAGTGGCGTAGACGCAGGAAGTCGCGGAGCCCGATCGTGCTGCCGGGTTCCCCCGCGCCCGGACCCGGTGGGTCCGGCGACACCCCGGCGGCCCCGCCGCCACCGCACGCCGGGCGGCAGACGCCGCCCGCGTCGACCACACCACTGGCCGACTACCTCTCCCGTGGGCACCCGGGTGTCGACGACGGGTACGTGGTGCTGCCCCGGTCCCTGGTGGAGGCGATGCCGTTGCCGTGGCAGCAGCGGATGGCCGCGCTGCTCACCCAGTTCCACGACACGTACGCGGACGCGTCGTGGCCGTCCTACCGGGTGGTGCCGTCGCGCCGGGAACGGCTGGTCGACCTGGACGAGGGACAGCTCGCGGAGGCGGGCTATCTCGTGGAGATCGACGCCGAGGGCGCGTTCGTGTACCGCGAGCGCAGCGGGCGCCGGGTCGCCGACCCGGACAACACCGTGGTGCTCGTCCCGTGCCTCGACCCGATCGTGCCGCACGGAGCGGGCTCGGCGCCCTCGCCGGACGCAGCCACCGCCCCGGAGGCGGTCGCCGACACCACGGACACCACGGATGCCACCGGTACCGCGGATCCCACGGGCACCACGCGTGCCGAAGCTCCGGCGGACCCCACGGATCCCACCGGCACCGCGTATCCCACGGGCACCCCGGGTGCCGCCGGTCCGGCGGACACCGCGGGCGCCCCCGGTCGGGGACAC
>NZ_KE387073.1:2417-3705 GCF_000430445.1 Saccharomonospora iraqiensis subsp. iraqiensis | reverse complement strand
GGACTCGCCCCGGCACTGACCGACACGCTGCAGGACCGGTTCGGCTGAGCCGCACCACCGGGCGGGGCCGGCGGGACCGGCAGGACCGCCCGGTGCGGTCAGCCGACCCGGGCGGGACACCGGCAGGATCGCCCGGTGCGGTCAGCCACCCCGGGCCGCCCGCAGGGACTCCCGCACCGAGCCGAGTGTGGCCAGCACCGCGGTCGGCTCGTAGCCGCAGTGGGCCATGCAGTTCGCGCACCGCGGGTCCCGGCCGCGGCCGTAGCGCTCCCAGTCGGTGGTCTCGATCAGCTCCCGGTAGGTCTCGGCGTAGCCGTCGTTCATCAGGTAGCACGGCTTCTGCCAGCCGAACAGCGAGTACGACGGCACGCCCCACGCGGTGCACCCGAAGTCGACCTTCCCCTCCAGGAAGTCGAGGAACAGCGGCGAGTGGTTGAGCCGCCAGCGCTTGCGGTTGCCGTCCGCGAACGCCTTGCGGAACAGTTCCCGGCTCTCCTCCACCCCCGGGAAGTGGTCCTGGTCGGGGGCCTTCTCGTAGGCGTAGGCCGGCGAGACCATCATCTCGTCGACCCGCAGGTCGTCGTTGAGATAGTCGAGCACCTCGATGACGGTGGCCGGGGTGTCGGTGTTGAACACCGTGGTGTTCGAGGTGACGCGGAACCCGCGGGACTTGAGTTCCCGCACCGCCTCCACCACCTCGTCGAACACGCCCTCCTTGTCCACCGCGGCATCGTGCCGCTCCCGCATCCCGTCGACGTGCACCGCGAACGCGAAGTACTTGGACGGCGCGAGGTCGAGCTTGTCGATCTTCTTGCGGAGCAGCGCCGCGTTGGTGCACAGGAACACGTACTTCTTCCGCCGCACGAGTTCGTTCACCATGGTGTCGATGTCCGGGTGCATCAGGGGTTCGCCGCCCGCGATGGACACCATCGGCGCCCCGCACTCCTCGATCGCGGCGACGGCCTGCTCCACCGGCATCCGCTGCTTCAGCACGCTCGCCGGATGCTGGATCTTGCCGCATCCGGGACACCCGAGATTGCAGGCGAACAGTGGTTCCAGCTCCACGATGAGCGGGAACTTGTCCCGCCGCTTGAGCTTCTGCGCCATCAGGTACCGGGCGATGCGCAGACTCTGGTGCAGAGGCATGTTCATGGGTGCCGCACCTCCTTGCTGGTGCTGTCCTGGACGGGGGCCCCGGGTCCCTGCGGGGACGGGGCGGGAGCGGTTGCGGACGACGGCCGGGTTCCCGCGAGCCCCGCCGCCCACGCGCGTGCCACGGGCCCGACCC
>NZ_KE387073.1:0-2317 GCF_000430445.1 Saccharomonospora iraqiensis subsp. iraqiensis | reverse complement strand
CGGCGTCGTCGGCCGCCGACCGGGCCCCCTCCAGGGCGGTGACCCGCTCGTCGGCGGCGGTGCGGGCGTTCACCTCCCCGGAGAACACCACCGCCGCGGCCGGTGCGCCGCCGATCACCGAGGCGAACGACCCGTCGACGGCGAGCACCGTCATGTTCGGGTTCAACGCCTTGGAGAACACCACGAACGCGCCGCCGTGGTAGCGGGACACGACGCAGAACACGATCGGACCGGAGAAGTTGACGATCGCCCGCCCGATCTCGGCGCCGTACTCGAGCTGCAGCTCGCGCATCGACTCCGGCGAGCCGTCGAACCCGGAGAGGTTCGCCAGCACCACCAGCGGCCGGTTCCCGCTGGCCGCGTTGATGGCGCGCGCGACCTTCTTGGACGACCGGGGGAACAGCGTGCCCGCGGTGTAGGTGTCCGGGCCGTCCGTCGGCGGGAACCCGCGCCGCGGCACCGAACGCGACTCGACACCGACGAGGCAGACCGGCCACCCGCCCAGGTGGACGTCCTGCACGACCGCGGTGTCCGCCTCGGCCATCCCGGCCCAGCGTTCCAGCACCGGATGGTCGGCGTCGGACACCGCGCGCATCACGGTCCGGATGTCGAACGCCTTCTTGCGGTCGGGGTTCGTCTCCGGGGAGAAGATCTCCCCGACCGTGGTGAAGTCGCTGCCCTCCGCGCTGTGCGGATAGTCGGACACGTCCCGGTCGCGCGGGTCCGCCGTGTCGGCCCGGCGGGGTGTGCCCTCCCCCGGCGCGACGTAGCTGTGGTCGTAATGGGCCATCAGGACCTCGCGGGCCCCCGCCAGGTCCGGGGCCCAGTACTGCGCCTGGCCGTTCGGGCCCATCACCCGGTCGTAGCCGCCGATGCCGTGGTTGTCCTCGGCCGAGACGCCGCCGGAGAAGTCCAGCGACTGCTTGCCGGTGAGCACCATCGCCGAGTCGGGGGTCATCACGAGGATGCCCTTCGTGTGCATCAGCATGGTCGCCTCGGCGTTCCAGTACGGCTGGGCGCCCACGTTGATGCCGGCCACCACGACGTTGATCTCGCCACCGTCCTGGGTGAAGTGCACGATCCGCCGCAGCGCCGCGGCCACCCAGTCCATGTTCTCCGTGCCGGAGTCCATCGCGATCCGCGCACCGGCGGACAGCGCGAACCACTCCACCGGGAGCCGGAGCCGCTCGGCCAGGTCGAGCGCACCGATGACCCGGGCACACTCCGGCTCGGACAGCGCGCCGAGCGCCTTCGTCGGGTCACCCAGCAGCACCACCCGCGCCACGCCCTCGGGGAACCGCGCCGTGGGGGTGGTGACCACCCCGGTCACGATGCCCGCGGTGTTGCCGCCCCGGGGCCGGTCGACCGGCACGAGCGCGCCGTCGTCGGCCAGGTCGTACTCGGCGAACGAGCCGTCGTCCCCCGCGAGCAGGTCGGTCAGTTCGTACGGGTGGACCGTGCCGCGCCGACGGGCGCGCAGGACCTGCTGTCCGTAGTCGTCCACCGGCTCGACCGGCTCGGTGGCGGGCGCGCCCCGCCACATCCGCACCCCGCCGTCGGTCCAGCGGAGGTGGACGGCGACGTCGTGCGAGGAGCCGGTGTCCGGGTCGCGCTGGCGTCCGACGAACTCGATCTCCTCGAGCCCCGCGTCGGCGGTGGTGGGCAGCACCCGGCGGGACATCGCCCGCAGTTCGTCCAGCGTCAGGTCGCTGTCCGGCCAGACGTAGATCAGCACCCGGTTGGTGTCGAACCGGCGTCGCTCGGGCCTGCGGGTCTGCTCCTTGCGGATGGCGTCGAGGCAGCCCGCCAGCGCCCCCTCGACCGCGGGCAGCGCGGCGAGCCTGCCCTCCCGGTCGCGCAGCGGGGTGAGGTCGCGCACCTGCGCCATCGCCACCAGCCGCTCGTCGGCCGGGTTCCGCGTGGCCACACAGCGGAACAGGTACACGTCCTCGTCGGCCGACGGCAGCCGGGTGAGGTCGAACTTGCTCAGCCGGTGCAGCTGCAGGCGCTGGGCCACCAGCGGGTGCAGCCCGCGGATCAGCCGGTCCTCGGCGAGTCCGGACGGCGACGGGCGGAAGGTGAAGTGGTGGTGCATCGCCGCGCCGCTGCGACCGGCGACCGTGGTGGTGATCCGGCGGAGGCGGTCGGGCAGGGCGACCTCGGAGAGCGCGGCGACCAGTTTCGCGGCCGTGGTGTCCTCGTCCTCCGGACGGTCGGGCCAGGTCAGGTACAGGTCGACGACGAGGTCGGGGCCGGTGTCGCGCCCGTGCGGGGCCCGCCCGGCGGCCTCGGCGACCGCGTGCAGCGCGTCGGGCAG
>NZ_KE387072.1:57760-60366 GCF_000430445.1 Saccharomonospora iraqiensis subsp. iraqiensis | reverse complement strand
CGGCGCCTGACGAGCCCCGCGCCGGGTCCCGCGGTGGGGGCGGGACCCGGCGTGGGCGGGCCGTTTCCGGTGAGCGGGACGGCGACGTTGCCCCACCGTGCGCGCCGGAGCACCGTGTGCCGCCATGAGCGATTCCCGAGCGGTGGCCGCCATCGTCGGCCCGGGGCACATCGGAACGGACCTGTTGGCGAAACTGCGCCGCAGCGAGCGGATCGACGTGCGGTACATGGTGGGTGTGGACCCGGCTTCGGACGGGCTCGCGCGGGCGGCCGAGCTCGGGATCGCCGCCTCCGCCGAGGGGGTGGACTGGCTGCTCGACCGGGACGAACGGCCGGACCTGGTGTTCGAGGCGACCTCGGCGAAGGCCCACCTGGCCGCCGCGCCGCGCTATGCCGAGGCCGGCATCCCCGCCGTCGACCTCACCCCCGCGGCGGTGGGGCCGTTCACCTGCCCGGTGGTGAACCTGCCCGCCCGGGTCGACGCGCCGAACCTCAACATGATCACCTGCGGCGGGCAGGCCACCATCCCGATGGTGCACGCCGTCTCCCGCGTCACCCCCGTCTCCTACGCCGAGATCGTCGCGTCGGTGTCGTCGCGGTCGGCCGGGCCGGGCACCCGCGCCAACATCGACGAGTTCACCGAGACCACCGCCCGCGGCCTGGAGGAGGTCGGCGGTGCCGAGCGGGGCAAGGCGATCATCATCATCAACCCGATGGAACCGCCGATGATCATGCGGGACACGGTGTTCTGCGCGATCGACCCGGACGCCGACCGGGACGCGGTGGCCGAGTCGATCCACCGGATGGTGGCCGAGGTGCAGACCTACGTGCCCGGCTACCGGCTCACCGCCGACCCGCAGTTCGACGACCCGCGTCCGGACTGGGGCGGCAAGGCGCGGGTGGCCGCGTTCCTCGAGGTGGCGGGCAACGGCGACCACCTGCCCACCTACGCGGGCAACCTGGACATCATGACCGCCGCCGCGTCGAAGGTGGGCGAACTGCTGGCCGAACGGATCATCGAGGACAAGGCGGTGCGGGCATGAGCACGACGGGCGCGGCAGGCACGAGCGGCACGGCGGGCACGGCGGGCACGAGCGGCACGGGTGCCGACCGGGTGCGGCTGGTCGACACCACCCTGCGCGACGGCAGCCACGCGATGGCCCACCAGTTCACCGAGGCCCAGGTGCGCGACACCGTGCGCGCGCTGGACTCGGCGGGGATCTCGCTCATCGAGGTCACCCACGGCGACGGGCTCGGCGGCTCCACGTTCAACTACGGCTTCTCCCGGGTGGACGAACGGACCCTGATCTCCGCCGCGGTCGACCAGGCACGGCAGGCCCGCATCGCGGTGCTGCTGCTGCCGGGGCTGGGCACGGTCACCGACCTCAAGGCCGCCGCCGACCTCGGTGCGGGCGCGGTGCGCATCGCCACCCACTGCACCGAGGCCGACGTCTCGATCCAGCACTTCGGCGAGGCCCGCGCGCTGGGCCTGGAGACGGTCGGCTTCCTGATGCTGGCGCACATGTCCACGCCGGAGGAGCTGGCGAAACAGGCGCGGATCATGGTGGACGCGGGCTGCCAGTGCGTCTACGTGGTCGACTCGGCGGGCGCGCTGATCCTGGAGGACGCCGCCGACCGGGTCGCCGCCCTGGTGGCCGAGGTCGGCGACGAGGCACAGGTCGGCTACCACGGGCACCAGAACCTCAGCTTCGGCGTGGCCAACTCGGTGCTGGCCCACCGTGCGGGCGCCCGGCAGATCGACGGGTCGCTGGTGGCGCTCGGGGCCGGCGCGGGCAACTCGCCCACCGAGGTCCTCGCGGCCACCTTCGATCGGCTCGGCGTGCACACCGGGGCGGACAAGGACGTGCTCATGGACGCCGCGGAGAACGTGGTCAAGCCCTACATCACCCGGCTTCCGGTGATGGACCGCTCGTCCATCGTGCAGGGCTACGCCGGGGTGTACTCCAGCTTCCTGCTGCACGCCGAACGTGCCGCCGAGCGCTACGGCGTGCCCGCCCACGAGATCCTCTACGAGGTCGGCCGCCGCCGCTACGTCGGCGGCCAGGAAGACATGATCATCGACATCGCCCTCCAACTGTCGTCATGACCTCCCCGCGAGTCGCCACTCCAGGTCCGCGAGTCGCCGCCCGGTGCCCGCGAGTTGACGCGGGAGGCCGGCGAGTTCGCGCGGGAGGCGGGCGAGCCGGGGTGGGGCCCCCGCGAGTCGGCGCAAGCTGTCGGCGGGCGCCGCGTGGCGGACGTGGTCCCACCCCCTCGGGTCACGCACCCCCGACGTCGACTCACGGACCCGGAGCGGCGACTCGCGGGTCTGGAGTGGCGACTCGCGGACCTGGAGCGTCGACTCGCGGGGCTGGGGTGGCGACTCGCGGGGTGGGGGAGGGGTCAGGCGTGCAGGGCGTCGGCGCCGAGGACGAGGCGGACGCAGTGGGCCGTGAGGTGCTCGCGGGAGACGTCGAGCTGGCCGGTGAGGTAGGCGGTGAACAGGTTCGCCAGGCCGCCGACCAGGGTCAGCGCGGTCATGGTGCGGTCCTGTTCGGCCACCCGGTCGGAGAGCTGTTCGCGCACCAGTTCGGTGAACACCGGCAG
>NZ_KE387072.1:51896-57660 GCF_000430445.1 Saccharomonospora iraqiensis subsp. iraqiensis | reverse complement strand
ATCCGGTGGGCGTGCGCGGTCTCGCGGGCGAGCCACTCGTCCGCGCCGAGTCGGACCGGGTCCGGGGCGGATCCGGCCGCGGTGGTGGGGGTGGGGTGCGGCTCGCTCACGGATGCCCCGTGACGTGCGTGCCGTCCCGGACCGTGCCGACGTACTCCTCCAACAGGTCCTCCAACGCGACGATGCCGACGGCGCTGCCCTCGGTGTTGACCGCCGTCGCCAGGTGACTGCCCTCCCGGCGCATGGCCGACAGCGCCTCGTCCAGCCTGGCATCCAGGGCCAGGCGGGTGAGCCTGCGGGTCTTGCCGGGGGACACCGTGCCCTGCGGGTCGTCGCCCATCTGGTCGAGAACGTCCTTGACGTGGATGTAGCCGGTCAGCATCCCCGCCTCGGTCCGCACCGGGAACCGGGAGAAGCCGGTGCGGGACACGGCCCGCTCGACCTCGGCGACCCGTGGGCGGGACGGCAGCATCGTCAGCTCGTCCAGCGGCACGAGCACGTCCGACACCGTCTTGCCCGCCGAGGACAGGGTCTGGGACAACCGGCGGTGCTCGGACTGCTCCAACAGGCCCTCCCGGCGGGACTCCCGCAGCAGGCTCGCGAGTTCGTCGGAGGTGTAGCCGGTGTCCACCTCGTCCTTCGGCTCCACCTTCGCCAGCCGCAGCACGGAGTTCGCCATCCCGTTCAGCAGCCGGATGAACGGGCCGGTCACCCGCACCCAGGCCACGTGCAGGGGCACCAGCCACAGCGCCAGCCGCTCGGGTTCGGCGATGGCCAGGTTCTTCGGCACCATCTCGCCGACCAGCACGTGCAGCAGCGTCAGCGCCACCAGGGTGACGGTGAAGGCCACCGCGTGGATGACGTACCCGGGCAGCGGCACGCCCAGCGCCGCCACGGCCAGTTCGAGCTGGTGGGCCACGGCGGGTTCGCCGAACTGCAGCAGCAACAGCGAGCAGATCGTGATGCCCAGCTGCGCGCCCGCGAGCATCAGCGAGACGTTGCGCGTCGCGTTGATCACGATGCGGGCCCGCGACTTGCCCTGCTCCAGCAGGGCTTCGAGACGGTCCCGGCGCGACGAGATCAGCGCGAACTCGGCACCGACGAAGAACGCGTTCGCCGCCAGCAGCACGACGATCAGCGAGATCGAGACCCAGTCGTTCATGCGGTTCCGGCCTCCTCCCGCTGGACGGTGATCTCCGCGATGCGGTGGCGGTCCATCCCGGTCACCTCGAGCCGCCATCCGTCCACGTCGATCGCGGCACCGACCTCGGGAATCTCCCCGAGCCGGTCGAGCAGCAGGCCGGCGATGGTCTCGTAGTCCCCCTCGGGCATGCGGAAGCCGGTGACGTCGAGCACCTCGTCGTCCCGGAGTCGGCCGGACACCACCCACCGGTCCGGGGCGAGCTGCTGCGCGGTCGGCTCCTCCTGCAGGTCGTGCTCGTCCCGCACGTCCCCGACGATCTCCTCGACGACGTCCTCCAGGGTGACCAGGCCCGCGGTGCCGCCGTACTCGTCCACCACGACGGCGACCTGGAAACGGGAGTCCCGGAGCCGGTCGAGCACCGCGTCGCCGGGCAGCGACTCCGGAACGGTCGGCATCGGCCGCATCAACGACGCCACCGGGGTGCCCTCCCGCTCGGCGGTCGGCACCGTGAAGGCCTGCTTGACGTGCACGGTGCCCCGGATGTCGTCCAGATCCTCGCGGTAGACGGGGAAGCGGGAGAACCCGGTGCGGCGGGCCAGCTCCACCAGGTCGGGCACGGTCTCGTCGACGTGCAACGCCTCCAGCCGCACGCGCGGGGTCATCAGTTCCCCCGCCGTCCGGCCGCCGAACCGCAGCGACCGGTCCAGCAGTTCCGCCGTGGACTCGTCGAGGGTGCCGGTCTCGGCGCTGGAGCGCACGATCGAGCCGAGTTCCTGCGGTGACCGGGCCGACCGCAGTTCCTCCTGCGGTTCCACGCCCAGCTTGCGCACCACCCAGTTGGCGCTGTTGTTCATCAGGTCGATCAACCAGCGGAACAACGCGGAGAAGCCGGCGTGATAGCCGGAGACGGCCCGGGCGGTGGGCAGCGGTCGGGCCACCGCCAGGTTCTTCGGCACCATCTCGCCGATCACCATCGACAACGTCGTGGCCAGCAGCATCGCCACCACCAGCGACGTCCCGGCCGCGGCCGGTTCCGGGATCCCCACCGCGGTCAACGCGGGCCGGATGAACCGCCCGAGCAGCGGCTCGGCGACGTACCCGGTGACCAGCGTGGTGAGGGTGATGGCGACCTGCGCCCCGGAGAGCTGGAACGACAGGGTGCGGTGGGCCCGCAGCACGGTCCTCGACCGCCGGTCACCGACGTTGCGGACGTTCGCCTCGACGGTGCTGCGCTCCAACGTCGTGAGCGAGAACTCGGCGGCGACGGCCAGGCCGGTGCCCACGGTGAGCAGGACGACGAACAGGACACCCAGAACGGAGAGCAGGATGTCCATCAGCGGCCCCCGGAACGGGCCGGGTCACGACGGGAGGGGCCGCGACGGGACGGATCCGGAACGGGACGGGACGAATCGGGACAGCCGGGTTCCTCACCCGGCCCGGTACTGTCGTCCGGTGACGGCGCTGCGCGCACGCGAGTGTCACTCCTCCTCGACGGGAACGGGATACGGAGGCGGTAGGGCCGACATCTTAACCATCGGTAACGTCGACCGGTGAGGTCGTGTTCCCGCGGCCCCCGGCACGGGCGGCGGTCACGTCCCGCTCCGCCCCCGGTGCCGGCGCACGCTCTCCTCGACGACGTCGAGGACGGGTTCGAGGTCGTCGGCGGGCAGCCCCATCGCCAGGTGCGAGACCAGCCCCTCCAGGACCAGCTCCAGGTAGGAGGTCAGCACGTCGACCCCGACGTCGTCCCGGAGGTTGCCGGACTCCCGCTGCCACTGCAGCCGCTTCCGGGTGGCCGTGGTCAGCTGCTCCGAACGCTCGGCCCACCGGGCACGGAACTCCCGGTCGGTGCGCAGCCGGCGGGAGACCTCCAGCCGCGTGCCGAGCCAGTCGGCGGGATGCGGGCTGGTGCCGGCGAGCAGGTCCCGCATGACCTGCACGAGCCCCTGCTGGGCGACGACATCGGCCATCCGGGCCGCGTCGTCCTCGGCCAGCGCCAGGAACAGCGACTCCTTGTCCCGGAAATGGTGGAAGATCGCCCCCCGGGACAGCCCGGTCGCTTCCTCGAGGCGGCGCACCGTGGCACCCTCGTATCCGTACCGGGTGAAACACACGCGGGCACCGTCGAGGATCTGACGGCGACGCGCGTCGAGGTGGTCCTGGCTGACCCGTGGCATCCCACGATCTTGACACCCCTGACCATCCACCCGCAATCCGTACGTACGTACTGTGAGTTGTGTCCGGCGTCCCGTCGTCGCCGGACACCCGCCCACGACGGAGCCCCGTCCCCGCCGGGGGCGGGAACGGGGCTTCTCCGGTGCCGGGTGTGTCGCGGGGTGTCAGGGAATGGTCAGTGCCGACTCCGCCGGGGCCACCGCGTTCTCCCGTGCGGTGACGAACTCCCAGCCGGTCTGCCGCGGCGGCACCCGGTCGGCGTTCCACGCGCCGAGCAGCAGGGCGACCTTCGCCTGCATCTCGGTGCGCAGCTTCAACAGCGAGTCGGTGGCCTCCGCCCCGACCCGGCCCAGCAGCAGCCACCAGGCCCACGCGGCCGCCCCCGCGTTCGCGACGAAGTCCGGGATCACCGGAACCCCCCGTGCGGCCAGCATGGCCTCGGCCTCGGGGGTGGTCGCGGCGTTGGCCGCCTCGACCACCACGGCGGCCCGCACGTCGTAGGAGTTGTCCGGCGTGAGGGCGTAGGAGATCGCCGCGGGCACCAGGACGTCGGCGTCCACCCCGAGCACGGCGTTGCGGGGCAGGCGTGCGACGTGGCCGGGCACCGCGTCCCGGTCGATCTCGCCGTAGGCGTCGCGCGCCTGCAACAGCGCCGGGATGTCCAGCCCCGCCGGGTCGTACAGGGTGCCCGCCGCGTCGGCCACCGCGACCACCCGCATCCCCGCCTCGTGCAGGTACCAGGCCGCGCCGCCGCCCATCGTGCCGATGCCCTGGATCGCCACGGTCGTCGCGGCCACGGACCAGTCCCACGCCGCGGCGGCACCGAGGCACGCCTGTGCGACCCCGTACCCGCCGATGACGTCGCCGAGCAGCAGCCCGCCCGGGACGGGCGCGTTCAGCCCCGCCTGCACCCGGCGGAGGGTGCGCGCGGGATCGGCCGCACGGCGGATCGCGGCGTGGTAGGACTGCTCCAACCCGAGGTCGGCGAACACCTCGTCGATGACGTGCTGCGGCACACCCAGGTCCTCGGCCGTCACCCAGTGCGCGTCGATCCAGGGACGCATGGCCTGGCAGAACCGGCGCAGCACCTCGGTGGCACGCGGGTCCCGCGGGTCGAAGTCGATCCCGCCCTTGGCGCCCCCCACCGGAAGGTCGAACGTGGCCGTCTTGGCGGCCATGCCCCGCGCCAGGTCCTCGACCTCGCTCATCGTGCACCCCGCCCGCATGCGGGTGCCGCCGGTCGCCAGTCCGGACACCAGGCTGTGCACGACGAGATAACCGTGGGCGCCGGTCACCCGGTCGGTCCACGTCAGTCGCAGCAGCGGTTCGTCGGCGTGCTGAGTAACCACTCGGCCCTCCCTGGGTCGGTCGGCGTCCCTGTGTCGATCCCGGTCGCACGGGCGGTTCCCGGTGCGGCGCACCGGTCGTCGTGCGTACTGCCAGAATCCGGCCGGAGGGCCGTGTGCGTCCAGTTATAGATCATGCACGTTTCCCTTTATGGTTGGTGCATGGATCTGTCGGTGCATCGGCTGAGGATGCTCCGGGAGCTGCACCGTCGCGGCACCATCACGGCGGCCGCGGCCGCGCTGCACTACACCGCCTCGGCGGTCTCGCAGCAGCTCGCGCAGCTGGAGCGCGACGTGGGCGCGAAACTGTTCGAACGGCTCGGCAGACGGGTCCAGCTCACCGAGCTCGGCATGGTGCTCACCGAGCACGCCGAACAGATCCTGGACGCCGTCGAACGGGCCACGCTCGCGCTGGAGTCGGCCCAGGAGACCTCCTCGGTGCGGCTGACCGCGGGCGTGTGGGCCTCGGTCGCCTCGGGTCTGCTGCCGACCGCGCTCACCTCCCTGGCGGCCGAGCACCCGGGCATCGAGGTCCGCACCCGGGAACTGGCGCCGGAGGAGACCGCCGACGCCGTGCGCGACGGGTCGCTGGACTTCTCGTTCGTGCTCGACTACACCGACGCCCCGACACCCTGGGACAACGGGCTGGAACGGGTCGCGGTGGCGGTGGAGCGGCTGTACGCCGCGGTGCCCGCGGCCACCGCACCCGCGAGCACGGTGTCCCTGGCCGAGCTGGCCGACCAGCGGTGGATCCTGGCGAGCCCGCGCAGCCACTTCGGCCGCGCGGTGCGGGTGGCCTGCCAGCGGTTCGGGTTCGAACCGATGATCAACCACGAGGTCGAGGAGCAGGCCACGGCGATGGCGATGGTCAGCGCCGGACTGGGGATCACCCTCGTGTCCGACCTCGGGCTGACCCTGCGCCCGTCCGGCGTGGACATCGTGACGCTGACGACCCCGGTGCTGCGCACCGTCTCCGTGGCCTACCGGCGCACCGCGCTGCGCAGGCCCGCGCTCCAGCTCGTCATCCACGCCGTGCGCGCGGCCGCGGCGGAACTCGGGCTGGGCGCCTCGGAGACCGTCCCGGGCTGAGCGCGCCGGC
>NZ_KE387072.1:49954-51796 GCF_000430445.1 Saccharomonospora iraqiensis subsp. iraqiensis | reverse complement strand
CCGGGCCCTGCCCCCCGACCCGCGTGGGGTGTCCCTGCGGTCCTGTCTCGGCCCCCTGGCGACCGTCGACGTCCCGGCGCTGCCGGGGGAGGCCCACGACGTGGACGCGCCCGGGGACCTCACCGGGCGCTGACCGGCCACCGACCGCCCACCGGCCGCGAGGTGGCTCCGCCGGGTGGCTTCACAGCCGTCACACCGGGTACGCGGTTGGCTGGCGAGCAGACGGTGGCGATCGGCCGTGCCCGCAGGTCGTGATCAGCCGCACCCCCGCCACCCGGTACGGTCGCGGGGTACGCACAACCGGTCGGCGGCGAGGAGGTAGGTGTGACCGAGCCCGGCACCCCGGCGCGGGACGCGCAGTTGCTGGAGCGCACCGTGTTCGAGGTCAAGCGCGTCATCGTCGGGCAGGACCGGCTCGTCGAACGGATGCTCGTCGGGCTGCTGGCGAAGGGCCACCTGCTCCTGGAGGGGGTCCCGGGGGTCGCCAAGACCCTCGCCGTGGAGACCTTCGCCCGCGTGGTGGGCGGATCGTTCTCCCGCGTGCAGTTCACCCCGGACCTCGTGCCCGCCGACATCCTCGGTACCCGGATCTACCGGCAGAACAGCGAGAAGTTCGACGTCGAGCTGGGGCCCGTGGTCTCGAACTTCGTACTCGCCGACGAGATCAACCGCGCGCCCGCGAAGGTGCAGTCGGCGATGCTGGAGGTCATGGCCGAACGGCACGTCTCGATCGGCGGGGAGACCTTCCCCATGCCCGAGCCGTTCCTCGTGCTGGCCACCCAGAACCCCATCGAGAACGAGGGGGTCTACCCGCTGCCGGAGGCCCAGCGCGACCGGTTCCTGTTCAAGATCCTCGTGGAGTACCCGACCGCGGAGGAGGAGCGCGAGATCGTCTACCGGATGGGCGTGACGCCCCCGGAGCCGGAGCAGGTGCTCAGCCCCGACGAGCTGATCCGCCTGCAGGGCGTGGCCTCCCAGGTCTTCGTCCACCACGCCCTGGTCGACTACGTCGTCCGCCTCGTGCTGGCCACCCGCAGACCCGGTGAGCACGGGCTGTCCGACGTCGCCGGGTGGGTCGCCTACGGCGCCTCCCCCCGCGCCAGCCTCGGGGTCATCTCCGCGGCCCGCGCCCTGGCGCTGGTGCGCGGCCGGGACTACGTGCTGCCGCAGGACGTGGTGGACATCGTGCCCGACGTGCTGCGGCACCGGCTCGTGCTCTCCTACGACGCCCTCGCGGACGGCGTCCCGCTGGACCACATCGTCAACCGCGTCCTGCAGACCGTGCCGTTGCCGCAGGTGTCCGCCCGGCCGCAGGGCGGCTCCGGCCCCGCGGTCCCGGCGGGCGCCTCGAGCAGGTGAGTGCCGCACCATGACCTCCCGCAGGGACGCCGGTGGCGGCAGGCCCGAGTGGGCTCCGCCGATTCTGCGCGGTGACCGGCTGGAAGCGGGTCTGCGCACCCTCGAACTGGACGTGCGGCGCAGGCTGGACGGCCTGCTGCAGGGCAACCACCTCGGCCTCGTGCCGGGCCCCGGATCGGAACCGGGGGAGGCGCGGCCGTACCAGCCCGGCGACGACGTGCGCCGGATGGACTGGGCCGTCACCGCCCGCACCACCGCCCCCCACGTCCGGGAGACCGTCGCCGACCGGGAACTGGAGACCTGGGTGGTCGGCGACCTCTCACCCAGCCTCGACTTCGGCACCGCCGCCTGCGAGAAGCGGGACCTGGTGGTGTGCGCGGTCGCGGCCGTGGCGCACCTGACGCGCGGCGGCGGCAACCGGATCGGGGCGCTGCTGTCCAACGGCGCGGAGACGGTGCGGCTGCCGCCCCGCGGCGGCCTCGG
>NZ_KE387072.1:47257-49854 GCF_000430445.1 Saccharomonospora iraqiensis subsp. iraqiensis | reverse complement strand
GCCGGGCGCTCCGGACACATGCGCATCCTCGTCGGCGCGGACGGCGGCGGCACCCCGGGTGTCGTCCACGTCCGGGACACCCTGCTGGCACCGGCCGACCGGCCCGCGCGGGACCTCGCCCGTCCGGCGTTCGTCCTGCCGCCGCACACACCCGTGCACGAGGCCCTCTTCCGCATGCGCCGGGCCAGCGAACAGCTCAGCGTGGTGATGGACGGATCCCGGATCCTCGGGGTCGTCACCCTCGACGACGCGCTGCAGCGGATCCTGCCCGGGCACGCGACGCGGACCGGCTGAGGCCGCTGAGCGGGCCCGACCCGGGTGCGGTGACGACCTCCATACCTCGGGCGGGGGCGACGTGTGTCGCACGGCAGATCGAACAGCCTGACGTCGGCGAAGGTGAGATACCTCTGTTAGATTTGCCGAATGTCGGAGTTCGTCGAGCGTTTCGCACTGCATCGGCTCGTTGACTGGGCCGGGGCGTTCCGTGTCGTGATCGTCAACGGGCCGCGCCAGGCGGGGAAGACCACCCTGCTGCGGCAGTTCCAACGCAGCCACGGGGGATCGTTCCGCTCACTGGACGACGCGACCACACTCCGGAGCGCGCAGGACGCGCCGACCGACTTCGCCGACTACGGCGCCGTCCCCCGGGTGATCGACGAGATCCAGCGGGGCGGGGACGACCTCGTCCTGGCGATCAAGTACCTGGTCGACCGGGACAACCGCCGTGGGCAGTTCGTGCTGTCCGGCTCGACGCGGTTCCTCACCGTCCCGACCCTGTCCGAGTCGTTGGCCGGGCGGGCCGTGTTCGTCGATCTGTGGCCGTTGAGCACGGCCGAGCGGACCGGGGCCCCCGGTGACTTCGGTGAGCGCGCGTTCGCGGGCCGGGACGCACTGGCCGACGCGGACAGTTCGGCGTGGACCCGGGCGGACTACGTCGACCTGTTCGCCGCCGGTGGCTACCCGGAGGTGCTGGAGCTCGAGACGCCCGCGCAACGCCGCGCCTGGTTCGACGGCTACCTCAGTACCGTGGTGCTCCGCGACGTCGCGAGTTTCGCCCAGATCCAGCACGCCGACGTCGTACCGCGGCTGCTCGCGATGCTCGCCGCCCGGTCCGGCGGTCAGACGGTGCTCGCGGACATGGCCCGGGAACTCGCGCTCAACCACGCCACGGTGCGCAACTACCTCGGCTACCTCGACACGGTGTTCCTCACCGCGCAGTTGCCGCCGTGGTCGACCAACCTGAACAGCAAACTGGTCAAGACGCCGAAGACCTACCCGACGGACTCCGGGCTCGCCGCCCATCTCATGGAGGTCGACCACGACGCGCTCGCCGTCCCCGGCAGCCGTGCCGCCGGGAGCCTCACCGAGATCTTCGTGCACGCCGAGCTGACGCGGTTGCTCGCCACCAGTGACCTCGGTGCCCGGCTGCACTTCTACCGCGACCGGGACGGCCGGGAGATCGACTTCGTACTGGAACGGCGGAACGGGGAGGTCGTCGGGATCGAGGTGAAGGCGTCCAGCACGGTCGGCTCCGACGACTTCCGGCATCTGCGCTGGCTGGCCGACCGGCTCGGCGAGCGGTTCGTCGCCGGCTACGTGCTCCACCTCGGTCAGCAGACCCACCGGTTCGGCGAGCGCATGGCCGCCCTGCCCGTGTCGGCGCTGTGGCACCACGCTTCGCTGTGACCCTCGGGCGAGTTTCCGTCCCTACTACGACTTCGGCAAGGGGAACGTGCCATGACCCGTAAACACACCGACACCGACACCGAGGACGTCGACCTCGACCGTGAGCCTGTCTTCGACCGGCAGGGTCGACGGATCACCGAGGACGAGGTGGACCGGGCCGGGGAAGCTCTGGAAACCGGCGATGTGGCGGTCCACGAGGTCGATGTCGTGTATCCGCGCCGTGGTCGGCCGTCGCTGACCACACCGGGAGTGCACTCGCCGCGGGTGGACACCCGGGTATCCCGCGAGGTCAAGAGTCATCTGGAATCCCTCGCCCATACCCAACACCGCTCGGAATCCGAGATCGTCCGCGAGGCCCTGGAGGAATACCTGGCCCGTCACTGAGCAGCGCTGAGCAGTACCGTGGGGCGTCGAGCGCATGGCCGCCCTGCCCGTGTCGGCGCTGTGGCATCACGCCCCGCAGTGATTCGAGGTTCCGTCGGGCCGTCGCTGCGTGACTCAGTGGCCGGTGAGGTCGAGCCGGTCGTGGTGCCACCGGCGGCGCAGCCACCGGTCGTGCGAGGCGAGCACGACGGCGCCCGGGGCGGTCTCCAACGCCTCGGACAGCTCCTCGGCGAGCGTGGGCGAAAGGTGGTTGGTCGGCTCGTCCAGCAGCAGCACGTGCGGCGCCCGTGCGATCAACAGGGCCAGGGCGAGCCTGCGCCGTTGCCCGACCGACAGTGTGCCGACCGGGCGGTGGCAGTCCCGGGCCGCCAGCAGCCCCAACGACGTCAGCGCGGGTGCCCCGCCGTCCGGGCGGGCGGCGGTGTAGAGCTCGTGCGGCGTGCGGTGCGCCTCGGCGAAGGACACGTCCTGCTCCAGCAGCCCCACCCGCACCCCCGGCGCCCACCGCACCGAACCGCGCGCCGGGG
>NZ_KE387072.1:42424-47157 GCF_000430445.1 Saccharomonospora iraqiensis subsp. iraqiensis | reverse complement strand
CGCCCGACTGTGCCTGGTGTTCGGACTCCTCGTCGTCCCCACCGGTGAGTGCGAGGACGAGCGTGACCACCCCGCCGACGAGGGCGAGTCCGGCGACGGACAAACCCACGATCAGGCCGGTCCTCTTCTTCGGCGGCGGTCCGTCGGGGCCCGGGGGGGCGTATCCCGGGTAACCGCCCGCCCGGGACGGGTCCGGTTGACCCCACTGTCCCCACTGGCCCTGCTGTCCCCACTGGCCCTGCTGTCCCCACTGGCCCTGCTGTCCCCACTGGCCCTGCTGTCCCCACTGGTCGTATTGGCCCCATCCTCCCTGCTGGGGTGGGCCGGGCGGGCCCCACCGGCCTGCCTGCGGACCCTGCTGTCCGTAGGGGTCGGGTGGGCCCTGCGGTGGTGGTTGTGTCACGACTCGTTCCCGTTCGAGTTGCCTGTGGTGATCGTCCGGGGGTGGGACGGTGGCCCGGGCCGCGCCGGCATCGCGGACGGCGGTGCGTGCCGGGCGGCCGGGCGGCGCGGAGTCAGGGCTTCGAGCCCTTCACGCACCAGTCGCCGTCCTCGTGGGCGGCTTCCAGGGTCATCGTGGTGGACTGCGGTCCGCCCGCGTTGTTCGGCAACGAGCTGCCCATGTCGATGGTGAGTTCGATGTCGAACTCGGCGGTGTCGCCGTCGATGGTGACCTGACCGACCCGTTCGGCGGAGAAGGAGAAGTCGCCGGGCATCTCGTCGGGTGTCGCCTCGACCTCGCCGGCGTTGCTCGGGCAGGAGACCTCCCTGGCCGCGGCGGTGTCCTGGTCCTCGATGGCCCTGGCCGTGCGGTCGGCGAGATCCTCGACCTCGGCCTGGTCGTCCCCGCCGGTGAGCAGCAGGATCAGGGTGACCGCGCCGCCGACGACGGCGAGCCCGGCGAAGGACAGGCCGACGATCAGGCCGGTCTTGCTCTTCGGAGGTTGCCCACCGGGGCCCTGCGGTCCGAAACCCGGCTGGCCGAATCCGGGCTGCCCCTGGTGCGCGCCGGGATAGCCCTGCGGATACCCGGCCTGGTACGGGTCCGGTTGGCCCTGCTGACCGGGTTGGGGCTGGCCCGGCTGTCCCCACTGGCCCTGTTGTCCCCACTGGCCCTGCTGGGCCCACGGGTCCGGCTGTCCCCACTGACCCTGCTGTCCCCAGCCGGCCTGCTGGGGCTGGCCGGGGTTGCCCCACTGGCCGGGTTGCGGGCCCTGTTGCCCGTAGGGGTCGGGTGGGCCCTGCGGCGGTTGTGTCACGACTGCTCCTGTTTCCTCGTCGCCTGTGGTGATCGCCCGGAGGCGGACCAATCGTAGAAGAGGATCATTCCGGCGGTGGGCGGGATCGTGCGTTCGGCGTGACCGGTTGTGCCCGTGCGGGTACCGGAGTCCCGTGCGGGTCCGGCGGGTACACGGTCGGGAGCCGGACGACGCGCCGATCCTGTAACGCGGATAGGGCTTTTCATGTCGGTGATCGCCGGTACCGTGGGAAGAAATGCATTCCGAGGAGGTGCCGAAATGCCACACGACCTTCCCGGAGGTCGGCACGAGGAGGCCGACCCTTCACAGACGAGCGGAGCCGGAGCCACGGAGACCCCATCGAGCGAGCAGGCACGGCAGATCCGTTTCCTCGAGGAGGAGGTGGCCCTGCTCCGTCGGAAGCTCACCGACTCGCCCCGGCAGAACCGCGTGCTGGAGCAACGGCTCGCGGAGGCCAACGAGCGGGTGAGCCAGCTCACCGAGCGCAACAACAAGCTGACCGAGACTCTGCGCGAGGCGCGGAGTCAGTTGTTGGCGCTGCGGGAGGAGGTCGACCGGCTCGCGCAGCCCCCGAGCGGGTACGGCGTGTTCGTCACCGCCTACGAGGACGGCACCGTGGACGTGTTCACGTCCGGGCGCAAGATGCGGGTGGCCGTCTCGCCCGCGGTCGAGGTGTCCGAGCTGCGCAGGGGGCAGAGTGTCCGGCTCAACGAGGCACTGACCGTGGTCGAGGCCGGTGAGTTCGAGAGCACGGGCGAGGTCTGCACGCTGCGGGAGACGTTGCTGCCGGAGAACGGCAGCGGCAGCGCCCGTGCGCTCGTGGTGGGCCACGCCGACGAGGAACGGGTGGTGTGGCTGGCCGACCCGCTGGCCGAGCAGAACCTGCGCTCGGGCGACTCGGTGCTGGTGGACTCCAAGGCAGGCTACGCCTACGAGCGGGTGCCGAAGGCCGAGGTCGAGGATCTGACCCTGGAGGAGGTGCCGGACGTCCGTTACGAGGACATCGGTGGCCTGTTCCGGCAGATCGAGCAGATCCGGGACGCGGTGGAGCTGCCGTTCCTGCACGCGGACCTGTACCGCAAGTACCAGCTCGCCCCGCCGAAGGGGGTCCTGCTCTACGGGCCGCCGGGGTGCGGGAAGACGCTGATCGCGAAGGCGGTGGCGAACTCGCTGGCCAAGCAGGTGGCCGAGGCCAGGGGAGACGGGCGCGCGGCCGACGCGAAGTCGTTCTTCCTCAACATCAAGGGCCCCGAGCTGCTGAACAAGTTCGTCGGGGAGACCGAGCGGCACATCCGCATGATCTTCCAGAAGGCCCGGGAGAAGGCCTCCGACGGCACCCCGGTGATCGTGTTCTTCGACGAGATGGAGTCCATCTTCCGCACCCGCGGCAGTGGTGTGTCGTCGGACGTGGAGACGACGATCGTGCCGCAGCTGCTGTCGGAGATCGACGGTGTCGAGGGGCTGGAGAACGTCATCGTCATCGGCGCCTCGAACCGGGAGGACATGATCGACCCGGCGATCCTGCGCCCCGGCAGGCTCGACGTGAAGATCAAGATCGAGCGTCCGGACGCCGAGGGCGCGAAGGACATCTTCTCCAAGTACCTGACCGCGGACCTGCCGATCCACGCCGACGACCTGCGGGAGTTCGCCGGTGACTCGGAGGCCACGCTGGACGCGATGATCCAGCACACGGTCGAGCGGATGTACGAGGAGACCGACGAGAACCGGTTCCTGGAGGTCACCTACGCCAACGGGGACAAGGAGGTGCTGTACTTCCGGGACTTCAACTCCGGCGCGATGATCCAGAACATCGTCGACCGGGCGAAGAAGTCGGCGATCAAGTCGGTGCTGGAGACCGAGCAGCCGGGGCTGCGGGTGCAGCACCTGCTGGACGCCATCGTGGACGAGTTCGCGGAGAACGAGGACCTGCCGAACACCACGAACCCGGACGACTGGGCCCGCATCTCCGGGAAGAAGGGGGAGCGGATCGTCTACATCCGCACCCTGGTCACCGGGAAGAACCAGGACTCCGGCCGGGTGATCGACACCGCGACCAACACCGGCCAGTACCTCTGATCCGGCCGGTGTCGGGCCGGTACGGACACGACCACGGCAACACCTCCGAGGAACAGTGGGGCCGCCCGCGGTGCGCGCGGGCGGCCCCACTGTCGGATGGGGCGGGTTCTCCCCGGGACGCGCCGGCTGGCCAGAGACGTATAACGTCCTATACCGTCCGGGCATGGACGTGGACGACACGCAGCCGACCGGCCCGGACGTGGACTCGCCGGTGAGCGGCCCCGCGCCACCCGTGACGGCGGCGGACATGCTGGCCTGGCTGGAGGAGACCGCGCGGGCGGTGCGGGCGGGGGAGCTGGCCGCGGAGGAGCTGGTCGCGCTGCTGGGGCAGTTGCGGCAGGCGGCGACGGCGTGTGCGAACGCCTCGGACTGGACGCTGCTCGCCGCCCGGGAGGAGGGGGCGAGTCTGCGTCAACTCGCGCCGGTCTTCGGCAAGGGGTATGTCCGGGCGCCGGCGGCGCGGCTGGAGAAGCTGCACCGCGAGGTGCTCTCCGCCGAGCAGTTCCTCGAACTCCTCCGACAACGTTCAGGTGTATAACGTCCTATACCGCCCTGCTCGGGGCGCACACACCTTCGCCGTCCCGGGCCACCCCGTACCGTCGGTCCGATGAACAACCTCGCACGGACGGCGATCGGACTGGCTGCGGTGGGCAGGCCCGCGTACCTGAATCTGGGCCGGGTGGAGGTACTGCCGGACGAACGGTCCGTGCGGGAGATGCGGCAGGTCACCCACGCGGTGCTCGACCGGGCCTACGCGCGCGGGGTGCGGCGGGTGGATGTGGCCGCCTCCTACGGGCGGGCCGAGGAGTTCCTCGCGGACTGGCTCGCCGACCGCGGGCACCCGGACGTGGTCGTGTCCAGCAAGTGGGGATACGCCTACGTCGGCGGTTGGCGGGTGGACGCCGAGGTGCACGAGACCAAGGAGCACTCCCGGACCCGGTTCCGGACACAGTGGGACCGCACCCGGACGCTGCTGGGCGGGGCGGTGTCGCTGTACCAGGTGCACTCGTTGACCCCGGACAGTCCGTTGTTCGACGACCAACCGCTGCTGTCGGATCTGGCGGAGCTGTCCGACCGGGGTGTGCGGGTGGGGTTCTCCACGTCCGGGCCGCGCCAGGCGGAGACGATCCGCCGCGCGCTGGCGACGGAGGTGGACGGTCGCGCCGTGTTCACGGCCGTGCAGTCGACGTGGAATCCGCTGGAGCCCTCCGCCGGTCCGGCACTGGCCGAGGCGCACGCGCGGGGTGCGCTGGTGCAGCTGAAGGAGACCCTGGCCAACGGACGTCTGGTCCTCGACCCGCCCGGCCCGTTGGCGGCCAAGGCCGCTCGGCTCGCCACGGGCCCGGACGTGGTGGCGCTGGCGGCGGCGTACTCCCGGCCGTGGGCCGACGTGGTGCT
>NZ_KE387072.1:38474-42324 GCF_000430445.1 Saccharomonospora iraqiensis subsp. iraqiensis | reverse complement strand
CCCCCCCGCCGCGACGGCGACGGCCGCGGCCGCACCGACGACGTGACCTGACACCCGGGCGCGGGCGGCAGGGTGGTGTGCCGTCCACGCCGTGGGTACTCACCGGACGACCCCGTGGGGCGCCCGGCGGCCGTGGCGGCCCCACCTCCCCGGCACGGGAGGGACGCAGCATGAGCGCCCACGAGACGACCACCACGCGCGGGACGACGATCGAGGCCGTCGACGGATTGCCCGCGGTCCGCATCGTGCGCGAGTTCGCCGCTGCCCGGCAGCGGGTGTTCGCCGCCTGGACCGACCCGGATCTGGTGGCGCGCTGGATCGGGCCGCGGGATCTGGAGTTGCGCATCGACGGGTGGGACCCCCGCACCGGGGGCCACTGGCGGTACTCCAACTGGCGCGGCGGGGAGCACGTGGCCTCGTTCTACGGCTCGTTCCACGAGGTCCGCCCGCCCGAGCGGATCGTGCAGACCTTCACCTGGACCGACCTGCCCGACGGGGTCAGCCTGGAGACCGCCGTGTTCGACGACCTCGGAGGGAGCCGTACCCGGGTGACCGTGACCTCGCTCGTCGACACCCTCGAGGCGCGGGACGCGATGCTCGGCAGCGGCATGGAGGTCGGCGTCCGCGAGGGCTACGAGAAACTCGACGCGCTGCTGAGGTGACCGGCAGCCGGGGTGAGTGGCACCCGCCGTCTGTGCCTCGCCTGCGGGGTGTGCAACCCTGACGGTCGTGGACCCTTCCACCGATCCCTCCCCGTCGACCAGTCCGGCCGAGGCGTACGCGGCGGCGCGGCGGCGCGGCCGTTACCCCGAACTGGCCCGGTTCACCGGCGAGCTGGCGTTCACCTTCGACGACTTCCAGGTCCGCGGGTGCGAGGCGCTGGAGGACGGGCACGGTGTGCTCGTGTGCGCGCCCACCGGCGCCGGCAAGACCGTGGTAGGCGAGTTCGCCGTGCACCTGGCGCTGGCCGAGGGCCGCAAGTGCTTCTACACCACGCCGATCAAGGCGCTGTCGAACCAGAAGTTCGCCGACCTGACCGAGCGGTACGGCACCGGGACGGTGGGGCTGCTCACCGGGGACACCTCGATCAACGGGGACGCGCAGATCGTGGTGATGACCACCGAGGTGCTGCGGAACATGCTCTACGCGGGTTCGGCGGCGCTGGACAACCTCGGCTACGTCGTCATGGACGAGATCCACTACCTGGCCGACCGGTTCCGCGGCGCGGTGTGGGAGGAAGTGATCCTGCACCTGCCCGCCTATGTGCGGGTGGTGGGGCTGTCGGCCACGGTCAGCAACGCCGAGGAGTTCGGCGAGTGGCTGGTGGCCGTGCGCGGCGACACCACCGTCGTGGTGGACGAGCACCGGCCCGTGCCGCTGTGGCAGCACATGCTCGTCGGCGGCAGGTTGATGGACCTGTTCGCCGGCGAGTCGGACACCGGCGAGGCGAAGATCAACCCGCGGTTGTTGCGCCGGGTGGAGGAGACCGCCCGGATGCACGCCCCCGCCGGGGCGGGCAAGGGGGGCCGGAACCGGCGCGGCGGCCCGCCGCGGATGCCCCGGTACCGGCCGCCGTCGCGCACCGAGGTGATCGACCGGCTGGACCGTGCGGGACTGCTGCCCGCGATCGTGTTCATCTTCTCCCGCGCGGGGTGCGACGCCGCCGTCACCCAGTGCCGCCACTCGCGGCTGCGGTTGAACACGCCCGACGAGGTCGCCGAGGTGCGCCGCGTGGTCGACGAACGCACCGCGGACCTGCCGCCCGACGACCTGGCGGTGCTGGGCTACTGGGAGTGGCGCGACGGGTTGGAGCAGGGCGTGGCCGCCCACCACGCGGGGTTGCTGCCCGCGTTCAAGGAGACCGTGGAGGAACTGTTCGTGCGCGGCCTGGTCAAGGTCGTGTTCGCGACCGAGACGCTGGCGCTGGGCATCAACATGCCCGCCCGCACCGTGGTGCTGGAGCGGCTGGTCAAGTACAACGGCGAGGCCCACGTCGACCTCACCGCCGGTGAGTACACCCAGCTCACCGGCCGCGCCGGGCGCCGCGGCATCGACGTCGAGGGGCACGCCGTGGTGCTGTGGCAGCCCGGGATGGACCCGCGCCAGGTCGGCGGGCTGGCCTCCACCCGCACCTACCCGCTCAAGTCGTCGTTCCGGCCCGGCTACAACATGGCCGTCAACCTCGTCGGCCAGCTCGGCGCCGCCGAGGCCCGCGGCATGCTGGAACGGTCGTTCGCCCAGTTCCAGGCCGACCGGTCGGTGGTGGGCCTGTCCCGCCGGATCGACCGCAACGCCGAGGCGCTGCGCGGCTACGCCGACGCCGTCCCCGGCGACTTCGAGCAGATGCGGGAGTACGCGCAGCTGCGCCGCGCGATCTCCGAGCGGGAGAAGGCGTTGTCCCGGCAGAACACGGCCGCCCGCCGCGCCGAGACCGCCCGGTCGCTGGAGAACCTGCGCAAGGGCGACGTGATCTCGGTGCCGGGTGGGCGGCGCGCCGGGCTGGCCGTGGTGGTCGACCCGGGGCTGGACCAGATGGAGGAACCCCGCCCGGTCGTGGTGACCGAGGACCGCTGGTCCGGGCCGCTGTCGGTGGCGGACTTCCCCGCGCCGGTGGAGCCGCTCGGCCGGGTCAAGCTGCCCAAACATGTGGAGCTGCGTTCGGCCAAGACCCGCCGCGACATCGCCTCCTCGCTGCGCAACACCGGCATCACCCGGCCGAAGCGGCAGCGTCGACGCGGCTCCGACGCCGCCTCGGACAGCGAACTGGTCGAGCTGCGCCGGCAGTTGCGCGCCCACCCGGTGCACGGCATGGCCGACCGGGAGGCCGGGTTGCGGTGGGTGGAACGGCACGAGCGGCTCGCCGCGGAGAACGACAAGCTCGAACGCAAGGTCGCCGCCACCACCCACTCGCTGGCCCGGTCGTTCGACCGGATCCGCGGGCTGCTGGCCGAACGCGGCTACCTCGGCGACGACGGCGACGAGGTCACCGGACACGGGTGGACGCTGTCCCGGCTGTACAGCGAGTCGGACCTGCTGGCGGCCGAGTGTGTGCGGCACCGCGTGTGGCACGGCCTCGGCCCGGCGGAACTGGCCGCGGTCGTGTCCACCCTGGTGTACGAGGCGCGGCGGGACGCCACGGCGGAGGCGAAGGTGCCGTCCGGGCCGGTGTCGGAGGCCTGGCGGGAGACGGTGCGGGTGTGGACCGACCTCGTCGACGACGAACGCCGGCACCGCCTGGACCGCACCCGCGAACCCGACGCCGGGTTCGCCTGGCCGGTGTACCGGTGGGCGCGCGGGGAGTCGTTGGAGAAGGTGCTCACCACCGCCGAGACGAACGGTCAGGAACTGTCCGCCGGGGACTTCGTGCGCTGGGCCCGCCAGGTGATCGACCTGCTCGACCAGCTGAAGACCGTGCTCGGCAAGGAACACCCGGTGGGTGGGGCGGCGGGCAAGGCCGCCCGGTCGCTGCGGCGCGGTGTCGTCGCCGCCGCGGGCGAGGTGTGACCCGCCCCCTGGAGGGGTGGCGACACCCGGCCCGTGTGAGGTCCGCGTGAACCGGTGCCGCGGGGGTGTGCAGGTGTGCGCCGCCGGGTGCGGGTGTGGTTGGATTCCGCACGGCACACCCACGGTGGTGTGCCGTGCACATGTCGGTGACTTGGCGGAGGGCAACACGATGAGCGCGCCGTACGGAGGAAACCAACCGCCGCAGTGGGGCCAGCAGCCCCCCGCGGGGCCGGACTCGGGTGGCTTCCCCGACCAGAGCGGATTCGGCGGCCCACCGCAGTACGGCCACCCCGGCCAGCCGGGCCAGCCGGGGCAGCCCGGGTACGGCCAGCCGCAGGCGCCGCAA
>NZ_KE387072.1:34633-38374 GCF_000430445.1 Saccharomonospora iraqiensis subsp. iraqiensis | reverse complement strand
TGGACGCGGTGCGGCCCGGCGTCACCGCCGCCGCGATCGACGCGGCCGCCCGCGACACCCTCGCCGACGCCGGGCTGGCCGAGCTGTTCATCCACCGCACCGGCCACGGCATCGGGCTCGACGTGCACGAGGAGCCCTACCTGATGGGCGGCAACGACCTGCCGCTGGAGCCGGGCATGGCGTTCAGCGTCGAACCCGGCGTGTACCGGTCGGGCCGGTGGGGTGCCCGCATCGAGGACATCGTCGTGGTCACCGCCGACGGGGTCGAGCCGCTGAACACCCGCCCGCACGAGCTGACCGTGCTGCCCGCATGACCGCGGACGGGTTGGAACCGCTCGACCGGGCCATCGTGCGGGAACTGTCCGCCGACGGGCGCCGCAGTTTCACCGACCTGGCCGAACGGGTGGGGCTGTCGGTGTCGGCGGTGCACCAGCGGGTGCGCCGGTTGGAACAACGCGGCGTGATCCGCGGCTACACCGCCAAACTCGACGGCGAACAGATCGGGCTGCCGCTGACCGCGCTGATCTCGTTGACCCCGAACGACCCGGCCGCCCCGGACGACTACCCGCAGCGGCTGCAGCACATCACCGAGATCGAGTCGTGCTATTCGGTGGCCGGGGACGAGTCGTACGTGCTGTTGGTGCGGGTGGCCTCCCCGCTGGCGCTGGAGGACCTGCTGCGCCGCATCCGCGAGGCGGCCCGGGTGTCCACCCGCACCACCGTGGTGCTGTCCACCCCGTTCGAGGGCCGCTCCCCGACACTGTGACCGCCCGCCGGGGCGGTGACCGCCAGCCGACGGGTGACCGCCCACCTCGCGCTCACCCGTCGGGGGCGGCGCGGACCGAGGGGGCGGCGTGCAGGTTGCCGTCGGCGCCCTCCAGGCAGGCCGCCGCGCGGTCGTCGGTGGCGAGGAACTCGCTCATGCAGCGGGCCACCTGGGCGTGTCCGCGGGCGTTGGGGTGGAACGATTCCTGCAGCGCGTGCGAGACGCGCCCTTCGTCGTCCAGGTCGTCCCAGGCGACGGTGAACCGGGTGAACCACTCGGAGGAGGGGTCGTCGCCGCCGGAGCAGGCCTCGTGGCCGCGTCCGGCGCGGGACAGGTCGAGGAAGCGGGCGTCGGCGCCGTCCGCGGCGGTGCGCAGCGCCTCGGACAGTGACGCCGAACCCGGGCCGGACACCCAGGTCAGATCCTTGGTGCGGAACGGGCAGCCGTCCAGGTTGCGCAGCGACTCGGGGATGTCCGGGCCGATGGGGGAGGCGTAGGACTGCAGCACCAGTTCGTAGTCGTCGTCGGAGTAGCCCGCCTCGGACAGCACCGTGCGCACGTCGCCCAGGGCGGACTCGACCTTCGGCACCATGGCCTCCAGCCGGGACGGCCAGTCGGCCTTGATCTCCTCGCTGCACGGGGCGCCGCGGTCGAGGAACCACGAGGTGAAGCACTCCGAGATGAGGCGGGAGAACTGGGGTTCGTCGTTCGCGCCGAGCGCCACCACCACGGCCGCCACCCGGTGGGTGTCGAGCAGCTCCCGCAGCTGGGCGGCCTGCGACGGTTCGGTGTACTGCGCGACGTCGCCGAGGGCGACGTGCCCGGAGGGGGCGCCGGAGCAGGCCAGGTTCACCGACTCGGTCACCCCGGGCAGGTCGAGCCGGTGCACCATCGCGTGCGGGGAGCGGTGGCACCAGTTGCCGTCCGCGCCGTCGGTGGCGGCGGTGTAGTCGCCCGCGCCCTCCCCGGACAGGGTGCTGTCGCCGAGGCTGACCACGGTCAACGGCCCGGTCCCCGGCGGGCCCGGCCGTTCGGCCGGTTCCTCGTCGCCCGGGATGACGAGGACGAACACGGCGACGAGCACGAGCACCCCGGCCAGCGCCGCACCGCCGAGCCACCACCGCAACCTGGACATCGCGGGCGAGTGTACTCGCCGGTCACCGCGTGTCGTCACCGTCGGTGGTGTCGCGCCCGTGCCGGTGCGGCGCGGACTCCGTGACCGTCGTTACCGCTGGGACTCCCACCAGGTGCGGCCGGACTCGGGGAGGGTGAACACGGGGTCGTAGTAGGGGTAGCGGCGGTGCAGCGCCTCCGGGTCGTCGGTTTCGATGCCGGTGCGGTAGTTCTTCGTCCAGTACGAGATGCCGAGTTCGGTGTCGTACTCGGCGACCTGGTGCACCCAGCGTTTGCCGACGTAGGGCACGTCGCACACCAGCCGCGGGGTGGCGTAGCCGGGCAGGTAGCCCATGATGGCGTGCTGCAGTTCCTGCGCCTGCCGCACCGACAGCCGCCAGTGCTCGGCGTTGGGGATCATGTCGCACATGTAGAAGTAGTACGGCAGGATGTTCGCCTCGCCCTGCAGCGCGAAACACAGGTCCAGCAGCGCGGCGGGGGTGTCGTTGACCCCGCGCATCAGCACGCCCTGGTTGCGCACGTCGCTGACGCCGACCTCCCGCGCGGTGCGGGCGGCCTCGGCCACCAGCGGCGTCACCGACTGGGCGTGGTTGACGTGGGTGTGGATGGCCAGGTTCACCCCGCGTCGCCGCGCGGTGCCGGCGACCCGTTCGAGCCCTTCGACGACCTTGGGTTGCAGCCAGTGCTGCGGCAGCCCGGCCAGCGCCTTGGTGGCCAGGCGGATGTCGCGCACGGTGTCGATGTCGAGCAGCCGCATCAAAAACGATTCGAGCTGGTGCCAGGGCACGTTGGCCACGTCGCCGCCGGAGACGACCACGTCCCGCACCCCGGGGGTGCGCTTGAGGTAGTCGACGATGGCGTCCTGCCGGTCCACCGGTTTCAGTTCCAGCTTGTGCTTGTCGATCAGTTCGGTGGAGTTGCCGACCAGGTCCATGCGGGTGCAGTGGCCGCAGTACTGGGGGCAGGTGGACAGCAGTTCGGCCAGCACCTTGGTGGGGTAGCGGTGGGTCAGCCCCTCCACCACCCACATCTCCGCCTCGTGCAGCGAGTCCCGCTGCGAGTAGGGGTGGCTGGGCCAGACCGGGTCGCGGTCACTGGCCACGGGCAGCATGTACCGGCGGATCGGGTCGGCGTAGAACGCGTCGGTGAACGTGGCCGGGTCGGTGTCGGCGTGCGGCGCGATCGTGTTCAGCATCTGCGGCGGCAGCAGCATCGACATGGTCGCCATCCGCTGCTGGTCGGCCACCAGGTCGGTGTAGAACCGCTCCTCGAGCAGGTCACCCATGACCGCGCGCAGCTGTTTGACCCCTCGGACGCAGTGCACCCGCTGCCACTGCGCGTCCCGCCACTCGGCCGCGGTCACGTCGCGCCAGCCCGGGAAGCGGCGCCAGTCGGGTTCGACCAACTCGGCGCGCCGGTAGGTGTAGGGCTGTTCCGCGAGCTCGGCAGCAGGTTCCTGGATCGCAGTCACTTCTGCTCCTCAATCTCGACAACTGGTGGAAATTATCCTGACATACCGACACTGCGGCGCAAAAGTTGTCGCCGATGGGTGGGTGGCAGACTCGGGAGACGTGAGCAGCAGCAACACCACCCTCCTCGTCGGCGGCCGCATCCACACCCCGCAGGCCCCCGACGCCACCGCCATGGCGATCACCGACGGCACCGTCAGCTGGGTCGGGCAGGACCGGCCCGCCCGCGCCCTGCACCCCGACGCCGACACCGTCGACCTCGACGGCGCGTTCGTCGCCCCCGCCTTCGTCGACGCCCACGTGCACGCCACCGCCACTGGCCTGCACCTCACCGGCCTCGACCTGACCACCGTCGGGGACGCGGGCGAGTTG
>NZ_KE387072.1:32703-34533 GCF_000430445.1 Saccharomonospora iraqiensis subsp. iraqiensis | reverse complement strand
TCCGGCGGCCACGCGGCGGCAACGCCCCGCAGTCCACGGCGTGCGCCGAACGACGGCCCGCCGCCACGCCACACACACCCGACAGCACCGATCGGGCGACCCCCACCCACCCCGGCAGCCCACCCGGCGCGGTGCCCGGTGTTGCCGTGAAGGACCCCTTCACTGCGCCGGGTGCCGTCAGGGACTCCCTGCCTGCGTCCGACGCAGCGAAGGAGTCCTTCACGGCACGACGACAACGGCGGCCGGGTGGCGGGGTCGGATGCCCCGTCCGGGCGGTGAGATGGGTTCCGTGTCGTGTAATAGGCAATCCACGACATGGAGTGAGCGGGTCGGGGCGCTCCCCTGACGGACCCGTGTTCGCGGAGTGGTCCTGAGGGGTGCGCCGAGTTCGCCGGTGGGTGCCGGCGTGGCGGTTCGAAGGTCAGCCGTGCCGGGCGTAGCGGCGCAGCGCGGGCTCGCCGTCGGTCTCGTGTGAGCCCCGCACGTCCTGGCTGACCGAGGCTTCGAGGTACGACAGTCCCCCGATCGTCAGCCTGAGCGGGTCCATGCCCGGTGCGTAGAGCTGTGTGCAGGTGCCGGGCGGGATTCGTGCGGTGTCCGCCGGGCCGGGGTGTGTCACGGCGTCGAGGACCAGTTCGAAGGCCACGTTGTCGAAAGCCATCGCGAGGTGATCGACCGGCCGGGCCGGGCACACGTCCTGGACGAAGATGTTGCGGGCTCCCGGCAGGGAGGTCGCCTGTGGAGCGGGGAACACCAGCTGGTCGGTGCGGGAGCCGATCGAGGTGTAGGACACGCCCTCCGGCGGGGTGTGCCGCCGCAGCGCTCGGATGTAGTCCGCCCCCTGCCGCATCTGCCAGTACGCCGTTGTGCAGGAGCCGTCACGGCACTGCAGATCCGTGGCCTGCGTCCCGCCGTACGGGGAGGCCAGCCCGATCGCGTCCTCGACCCTGTCGGCCAGCCCCGGCCAGAAACGCAGTGCCCACACCGGGTGCAGCCCGCCCTGGCTGTGGCCGATGAGGCTGACCTCGCGACCACTGAGCCGGGAGACCTCGCGAATCGCGTGCACGACGTACTCGACGGAGACCTGCAGATCCACCAGGGCCCGTTCGGGGAGCTCGACGGTGCACACCGGGAAGCCCCGGCGCGGCAGCGCCCGGGCGTAGCCCGCGGACCAGTTCTCCTCCGGGGTCGCTCCCGTACCGTGCACCAGGATCATCGGCGTCCGTCGCGCCTCGGCCACGTCCGCGTCGCATTCCAGCGCCTGCTCCAGCATCCACTGCGGCGTCCGCAACGGCGGACCGCTCGCCGCGTGGGCGGGAACCACGGACACCGCGAGAACCGAGAGGACGACGCTGACGGCCGCGAGCAGCCGGGAACCACTTCTGCGCATACGCGGTGCAACGACCCGCTCTGCTTCCGGTTACCGGCGTTGCCCACGTCGATGGTGGGTTCGATTGAGCACGTTCGGTGACCGCGAGCGGTGATATGATCTTGGGCGTGGCGGAACCGGCGTCGTTGTCCGAGGTCACGGTACGTGAGGCGACCCTGGAGTATCTGGAGGTCCTGGAACGTCGGGTGATGCGCTCGCAGCTGAGCGCCACCACGCTGGAGGCCTACCGCCGCGACCTGACCGAGTTCACCGATCTGCTCGGCGCCGACACCGTCCTGGACACGATCGAGCCGGACGATCTGGAGGTCGCCCTGACCACGGTGTCCCGGCTGCCGGACCGCCGCTACAGCGCCGGTCTGAAGATCGCCGAGGACGGCTCCACTCCCCCCGGCCGCGGCCCGCACTCGCTGGCCCGCTGGTTCGCCGCCGTGCGCGGGCTG
>NZ_KE387072.1:29322-32603 GCF_000430445.1 Saccharomonospora iraqiensis subsp. iraqiensis | reverse complement strand
TGCGGCGCACGCTGCGCCGGTCGATGGCCACCGGCGGGGTGCCGATGCGGCCGGTGTTGCGGCGGCGTGGCCCGCACCGGCCGGAGCTGGTGCTGTTGTGTGACCTGTCCGGGTCGGTGGCCGGGTTCGCGCAGTTCACCCTGCTGTTGATCCAGGCGTTGTCCGACCAGTTCAGCAAGGTGCGCAGTTTCGCGTTCGTCGGGGTCACCGACGAGGTCACCGACCTGGTGCGGGCCGGGAGTGAGGACCCGCGCAACCTCGCGGTGCGGGTGCTGTCGCAGGCGCGGGTGACGACGTGGGGAAGCAACAGTGACTACGGCGGGGCGTTGGACTCGTTCGTGGCCGGGTGGCCGGACGCGGTCGGTCCGCGTACGAGCGTGCTGATCCTCGGGGACGGCCGCACCAACGGGGGTGATCCGAACCTGCCCGTGTTGCGGGAGGTGGCGGCCGCGGCGCGGCACGTGTACTGGCTCAACCCGGAGCCGGAGAATTTGTGGGGCACGGGTGACTCGGCGGCCCACCACTACGCGCGGGTGGTGCCGATGCACGAGTGCCGCAACGTGCGGCAGCTGTCCCGGCTGATCACGGAGCTGATGCCGGCGGGGTGAGCCGCGGGCGGGTGCCGGGTCACCCGCCGAGCCGGTCGCGCAGCCGGGACAGCTCGTCCGGGTCGAGGGTGATGTCGAGCTCGCGCAGTGTCTCGTCGAGTTGCTCCGGTGGGACGGGCACCCGCTCGGCGGGGCGGCCGTCGGGGTGGGTGGTGTGCAGTTCGGTGCCGACGAGGCGGCGGCAGCGGCCGGGTTCGAGGCGCATCACTACCGGCCGGCCGGTGAACGGGGAGTCCGGGTGGGTGGCGATGTAGTGGTTGCCGACGGTGTAGTCGACCGGGTGCTGCGGGGTGGTGTCGAAGGCGTGCAGGGCCTTCCAGCCGTCGTCGGTGTGCTGCTCCAGGCGCCAGGTGCGGCCGTCGGTGCGCAGCCGGTGGGGCCAGCCGGCCTGGTCGACGACGTGCCCGTCGCGCAGCGGCATCGGGTGCAGCACGCCGGAGCCGAAGCCGACGTCGACGAGGTGGTCGACGCCGTCGACGCGGGTCAGCAGGATCACGTGGGTCTGCGGGCCGGGGTGGTCGGGTCGGACGCGGGCCACGCCGCGCACGACCGGGTAGCCGAGCCGGGCCAGCACCGCGGCGAACAGCAGGGCGTGTTCGTAGCAGTAGCCGCCGCGGGGCCGGTGCACGAGCTTCGCGGTGATCGATTCCAGGTCGAGGCCCGGGGTGCGGCCGAGCACGACGTCGAGGTTCTCGAACGGGATGGTGCGCACGTGGGCCTCGTGGAGCGCGCGCAGCCCCTCCGTCGACGGTGCGGCGGGGGTGTGTGCGAACCCGATGCGGGCGAGGTAGGCGTCGAGGTCGAGCGCGTCGACGCCCCATTCGTCGGTGTCGGTGGGTGCCGGGGTGGGTGCGGTGGTGGTCATGGCGTCAGCGTCACACCTGCAGTGCGGTGGAGGTCAAACCGGGCGGCGCGGCGGCTGGTGGGGCGGGCCACCCCGAGCATAGTTGCATCACACAACTTTTTTCGTTAGCTTCGGAAAAGATTTCCGGCCCGTGAAGGGAGCCCCGCCACGTCCGCGCCCGAGCGATCCGCGTCCGACGCCGAAGCCGCGCCGCCGCACGCGGGGCAGCCGCCCGAGCGGCCGATGTCGCACCGGCAGGTGCTCAAGGCGTTCACCGGGCTGCTGCTCGCGCTGCTGGTGGCGATCCTGTCGTCGACCGTCGTCTCCAGCGCGCTGCCCACGATCCTGGCCGACCTGGACGGCACGCAGAGCCAGTACGCGTGGGTGGTCACCGCGATGCTGCTGACCTCCACCGCCACCACCCCGATCTGGGGCAAGCTGGCCGACCTGTTCAGCAAGAAGCTGCTGTACCAGGTCGCGATCGTGATCTTCACGCTCGGGTCGGTGCTCGGCGGGTTCGCGCTGACCATGCCGCAGCTCATCGGGTTCCGCGCCCTGCAGGGCATCGGCATGGGCGGGCTGCAGGCGCTCATCCAGGCCGTGATGGCGGCGATGATCACCCCGCGGGAGCGCGGCCGCTACGCCGGCTACATCGGCGCCACCTTCGCCGTCGCCACCACCTCCGGACCGCTGATCGGCGGGCTGATCGTGGACTCCCCGCTGGGCTGGCGGTTCACCTTCTGGGTCGGCGTGCCCATCGCCGTGGCCGCGTTCGTCGTGCTCGGCCGCACGCTGAAACTGCCCGTCGTCAAGCGCGACATCAAGATCGACTGGCTGGGTGCGCTGCTGCTGGTGTCCGGGGTGACCCTGCTGCTGGTGTGGTTCTCCCTGGCGGGGCAGGACTTCGCGTGGCTCTCGCCCACCACCGGCTGGCTCGTCGGCGGCGCACTGGCGCTGCTGGCGCTGGCCGTGTTCGTCGAGACCCGGGTCAGCGAACCCGTGGTGCCGCTGCGGCTGTTCCGCGACCGCACCTTCACCCTCGCCATCGTCGGGTCGCTGGCCGTGGGCACCGCCATGTTCGGCGGCGCGGTGTTCCTCGTGCAGTACTTCCAGATCGCCCGCGGCTACTCCCCCACGGTGGCCGGGCTGCTCACCCTGCCGATGGTCGGCGGGCTGGTCGCCTCCTCCACCATCACCGGCCGCATCGTGTCCCGCACCGGCCGCACCAAACCGTTCCTCGTGGCCGGGTCGCTGGTGCTGCTCACCGGGCTGTCCCTGCTGTCCACCGTCGACCACACCACCGACCTCGTGTGGATGGGCGTGTTCCTCGCGCTGATGGGCACCGGCGTCGGCTCGATGATGCAGAATCTCGTGCTGGCCGCGCAGAACACCGTCGGCATGCGCAACGTCGGCGCCGCCACCGCCACCGTCACCTTCTTCCGCACCCTCGGCGGCTCCGCCGGGGTGTCCGTGCTGGGTGCGGTGCTCGCGATGCGCGTGGCCGACCACATCACCAGCACCCTCACCGCCCGCGGCCTGCCCGTCGGCGAGGCCCTCAACGGCGGGGGCGGCACCCTCGACGTCGACGCGCTGCCCCCGCCCGTGCGGGAGGTCGTGCGCGCCGCCTACGGCCACGCCACCGGCACCCTGTTCCTCATCGCCGCCTGCGCGGCTCTGGTCACCGTCGTGGCCGTCGCCTTCATCCGGGAACAACCCCTGCGCGAGACCCTCGACCTCGACGACCACGACGGCACGACACCGCCCGCGCCGCACACCCCCACCGCCGAGCCCGCGGCCACCACACCCGACCCCGCGGCGGCCGCGGGGGG
>NZ_KE387072.1:23401-29222 GCF_000430445.1 Saccharomonospora iraqiensis subsp. iraqiensis | reverse complement strand
GCGGTGTCGGCGCGGGCGGCGTCGAGGAACTTGCGCCACGCCACGGTGACCAGCCACCCCGTGGGGTCCGCCGGGGCGGCCTGCGGCCACACCCGCAGGGCCTCGACCAGGGCGTCCTGCACGGCGTCCTCGGCCGCCGCGAAGTCGGCTCCGCGACGGACGAGGATCCCGATCACCGTGGGGGTGCGGCCGCGCAGCAGTGTCCCGTCCACCGGGGGCTCACTCCGTGACGGTTTCCGGCGCGCCGAGGAACGGGCGCACCTCGAGCCACTCGTGGATCGGCTTCCCACCGGCGCCCGGGGCCGCCGACAACTCACCGGCCAGTTCCAGCGCCCGCTCGTAGCTGTCGACGTCGATCACCATCCAGCCCGCGATCAGGTCCTTGGTCTCGGCGAACGGGCCGTCGGTGACCGGCGGGCGCCCCTCGCCGTCGTAACGGACGAACGTGCCCTCCGGCGCCAGCGCCTGACCGTCGACGAACTCGCCGGTGGCCTCCAGCCGGGCGGCGAAGTCGTTCATGTACCGCACGTGGTCGGTGACCTCCTCCGGGGTCCACTTCTCCATCGGCACGTCGTTCACCGCCGCGGGCGCGCCCCGGTAGTGCTTCAGCAGCAGGTACTTGGTCATCGTGTCCTCCTCGGTCCCTACGGCCCAGTGTGGCCGTTTCACCCGGGGGACGGAGCCGGACGCGCATTCTCGACATCCCCGGCAGAGAGATTCTGCACCGGGGACGTCGCCGGGGAGGGCGACGGCACGTCCGTGGGCGTGTGGCGTTTTACCGGCGACGTGGCCGGGGCAGTCCCCTCGGGGAACGGACCGCACACCCCACCGAGGGAGACCCCGTGGACGCACCGTTGACCCTGCCGGACACCGGATCCGGCGATCTCAGCGAAGGCAGCGTGTACTTCATCGGCAACGCCACCACGCTGATCCGCTACGGCGGCTTCACCATCCTGACCGACCCGACGTTCCTGCACGCCGGGGATCACGTGCACCTCGGACACGGCATGTACGCCCGGCGCGAGGTCGAACCCGCCTGCCGGATCGCCGACCTGCCGCCGTTGGACTTCGTCGTGCTCTCCCACCACCACGGCGACCACTTCGACGACGTCGCCGCCGCACAACTGTCCAAGGACCTCCCGATCATCACCACCGGGCACGCCGTGGGACTGCTGTCCGAGCAGGGCTTCACCCGGGGCCACGCCCTCGACACCTGGCAGTCCCAGAACGTGATCCGGGGCGAGAACACCGTCCGGATCACCGCCATGCCCGCCAAACACGACCCCGACCCGGTGGCGGGCATGCTGCCACCCACCATGGGCAGCATGCTGGACTTCGGCCGCGACGGCGAGCGGTCCTTCCGGCTCTACATCAGCGGCGACACCCTGCTGCACGACCGGCTGTACGACATCCCCCAGCGTTACCCCGACATCGACCTGGCCCTCGTGCACGCCGGCGGGACCACCCTGCTGGGCACCGTGGTCACCATGACCGGTGCACAGGCCGTCCGCGCCGTGGAGATCGTCGCCCCCCGGCAGGCGGTGCCCATCCACTACAACGACTACTCCGTGTTCGCCTCCGGTCTGGACGACGTCAAACAGGCGGCGGCCACGTCGTCGACCACCGCGGAGTTCCACTACCTCACCCACGGCGAGACCCACCACTTCCGGCCCCTCGGCTGACGGTGGTCGCCGTGCTGATGGATCACGACTGGCCCGGGACCTCGCGAAGCGTTCCGAACGCGGTCACAGTGCGTGCCCGCCTGCGACCTGCAGAATCTGTCCGGTGATCCACCGGGCCTGATGGGAGGCCAGGTACACGACGGCGTCGGCGACGTCGGCCGGCTCGCCGGCCCGACCCATCGGAACCACCTCCCTTACGCGGGCGAGGAGTTCCTCGCCCATCCACCCGGTCTGGACAGGACCCGGCGCCACGGCGTTCACCCGGATACCGCGCGGCGCCAGGTCCAGCGCGGTGGAACGGGTGAGCGCTTCGAGCGCGGCCTTGGACGTCCCGTACCCGGTCTGGCCCGGGAACGCCCGTGCGGCGTCGGTCGTGATGTTCACGACGCACAACGGCTCGCCAGCACGGCGCAGCCGTGCGACCTCGGCGGTGAGGATCGCAGGAGCGAGGGTATTCACCTGGTAGTGGCGGTCCAACGACGCACGGGTGATCGTGTCGAGGGTGTCCGGTGACTCACAGTGGGCCGCGTTGTTGACCAGCACGTTGATCGAGCCTGCCCGGCTCGCGACCTCGTGCACCAGTCCGGTCGCGCCATCCGGTTCCGACAGGTCGCCACTGACGGCGAAGGAGCCGTTGCCGAGTTCGTCCGCGAGTCTGTCCGCCTCCCCTGCTGCGGGAGTGACGTGTTCCCACTCGGTGTCTTCGGGAGCGGAAGATTCCCGAGCGAGATAGTGAACCGCTACGCGTGCCCCCTGAGCGGCGAACGCACGACTGATCGCCGCGCCGATGTTGGCGGAACCGCCGGTGACCAGAACGTTCTGGTCGGCGAGGCCGGTATCGAGCATCGTCGTCTCCTTGCCGTCCGTTCGGTCGGGTGGGTGCGCGGCCGGGACCGGCGGCGCTCAGTCAGCCAGCGGCCAGTTCAGTTCCGTGCGCAGGTCGCGAGGGTCCATCTCCGGCGACGGCTCCGTCACGTAGACCTCCCACATCGTCGAACCCGGTGTCAGGTCCTGCTCCTCGAGCCAGGAGCGCAGGCGCCGCCACGAGTCGACGAGCCCCTCGAAGGCGCCGGCGTGGGTGACCCGGGCGGTCCGGCCGCCGGGTAGGGAGCTCGCCACGACCGTGCCGTCCCCCCGGACGGGGCGGTCGGTGGCGAAACCGACCTCGAGGTCGGTCGCCTCGCTGCTGGGCGGCCGACGATACAGGGCGAACGCGGGGCCGACGATGGCTACGCCCTGCGTGGCGAGCACCTCGGAAAGCGTGCCGAACGAGCTGTCGAAGAAGTCCGGTAGCTCGGCCGTTCGGACGATGCCGCGTACGACTGCCGTACTCACCGGGTCGGTCGTGACGAGCCGCGGTGCGGCCGTGGTGGGCTCGCCGCCGGATGCGCTGTCGGACATGGTCCTCTCCCTCGCTTGGTGGTGTGCCGTCCCATCCGTACCCGGAAAAGCCGAGCGGAACCGTCGCCGTGCCGCCTCGCCCGGCGCGGATCGCGAGCGTATCGATCGAGGGTGTCAGTTCCGGACCGTCGTCGGATCGGCCGCGATCCGCCCGGTGGTCGCCGCCGGAACCGGCGTCCACCGGGAGCGCGCCGGGCACCGTGCCCGTCGGGCCTCGTAGCAGGCGATCCCCGCTCACCGGCCTCCGGGACGGCCCGAGAGGTGCCGGAACAGGCCCCTCACCGCGGAGCAACCCCTACCCAACCACCCGCGGGCTTTTCGTCACGGTGACGCTCCAGGTCGGTTCGCGACCGGTCCGGTCGTCGGTCTCTCGGCACGGGCAGGCCGCTCACCGCCACCCCCGCCGTAAGCGTTTCGACGCTCCCGCCCGGAGATCTCACATCTATGTTTCGCGCACGCGATCGTGAAACTAGTAACGCGAAGCGTGATACTGCGAAATCATTCGACTGAGACCACCCGTGATAATGCCTCTTATCACGGGTGGTCGGTCACCGGGGCGCCGGCGGAGAGCCGGGGCGGGCGGGGACCCGCCCTCGCGGCACGCGGACGGGTCCGACGGAGCCGACTTGCTAGATTCGCCGTTCCATCCGTCGGTACGAACTCGTGGGGAGTGGTGACCCGTGTGGTCCGAGGGGCACTCGGTGCTCGTGGTGGGAGTCCCGGAACTCGACGACTACGTCCGGGCCCGCACCGCCCACTACGACGCCTCGTTCCTCGCCGACGACCCGGCGTTCGCGCACGCGCACATCACCCTGCTCGGGCCCTGGCTGTCGGAGCCGTCGCCCACCGACCTCGACACCGTCGCGACGATCCTGGCGCGCACCGAACCGTTCGAGGCCACCCTCGCCACCGTCGACACCTTCCCCAACGGGCTGATCCACCTGCGCCCGGAGCCGGAAGACCCGTTCCGGGCACTGACCGCCGCCCTGGCGGAGGCGTTCCCCCAGTGCCCGCCGTACGCGGGGACGTTCCCCGACCCGGTACCGCACCTGACCCTGGACCGGCGGGCCGAGGGCATCACCCCGGACAGCGTCGCGCGCGACCTGCGCCACCTGCTGCCGGTCCGCACCCACGTCGACCGGGTCGACCTGCAGTGGTGGGCCAACCACGACTGCCACGTGCGCGAGTCCTGGAAACTCGGCCACCGCGGCTGACGGACCGCGGGCGTGCGGTCCGTCAGCCGGGAAGTGAGAAGCGCGCCCGAGCTCGGCCAGCCAGGGTGCGCCGTTTCCGCTGTTCAGACCGCGCCGAAGGAGGCGGGGCCGAACCGGCCCCAGGCGATGAACGCCGCGACCGCGAGATAAACCAGGTTTACCGCTGCGAGCCGCGGCTCACCGAGCCGGCCGTGGGTGATCATCGCGCCGATCATCAGCAGGACCCAGCAGACGGCGGTCACCGGGACCAGCACCGGGGCGACGCCGACCGCGGCGGGCAGGATCAGCCCCACCGCGGCCAGCAGTTCCAGCACACCGAGGGTCTTCACGAAGCCGGCACGGGCGTTCGCGGTCCACCCCGCACCCGGCATGGTCTCCAGTCGGTGCTTGGGCACGAAGGTCTTGCTGAGGCCGCCGGTGACGGCCACCGCGGCCAACAGTCCGGCGGCGATCCACAGCGCGAGGTCCATCGTCCACTCCCTGATCGAGGTCGTCGTGCACCCCGGTGGACGAGACAGCGATCCCGTTCGTGACATCCCGCGCCGCAACAACATCACGGTCGAAGCGATCCGAGCTCAGCTCGATAACACTCCGTCACATACGGCATCTCCATCGGACGCTCCGGGTCCAGCAGCGCGCGGACCCGCCCCAGCAGTTCCTCCCGTGCCGCGGGCTCCATAGTGATCATGTAGCTGCGGGAGGCGACCATGTCCACGACCTCTCCAGTCGTCATCGGATGGCTCCAGCGGAAGTCCTGCCGCCGGACGGGCTCGAACGGCGCGCCCACGCGATCCACGTGTCGGTCTTCCCTCGGCGCTCCGGCGCAGTCGCGCAGGATCCCGTCCAGCTCTGCGACCCAGGGCACCGACAGGTCACGGGAGTTCCACACCAGACTCAGCCGCCCACCCGGGCGCAGCACCCGGGCGGCTTCTGGGACCGCCCGCTCCGTGTCCACCCAGTGCCAGGCCTGAGCGCACACCAGAGTGTCCACGCTCGAGTCCGGTAGCGGGATCGACTCGCCCGTCCCTTCCACAACCCGCACGTCAGGAAGCACCTCGGAGAACTTCGCGCGCATCCCGACCGAAGGCTCCACCGCGATGACTTCCCGACCCGGGGCCCGCAGCGCACGGGTCAGTTTGCCGGTGCCTGCGCCGAGATCGACGACGGTCCGTGCGTGCTCGGCCACCAGCCAGGCCACCGCCTCCGGCGGGTACGGCGGGCGGCCACGCTCATAGGCGTCCGCCTCGGCTCCGAACGAAGCCAGCCTGGCGGTATCTCTCCTGCTCCTCGGCCGTCGTCGTGCCCGGCATCCTGCCAGGCGGCCGCTCGGTCAACCTTGCGAAATGAATCTTGGTGGAGTCACCCTTGCCTGATCGCTGACCAGCGGCGCCAAAGCTTGACGCACGCTCCGACACGGATGTTCCTCAAGCCTCGGTGAGATCCGGAGCACCAGGTTCATCCCCGTGGTGGCCTGTGTGCTGTTGGTGCTGTCCTTCCTGCTCACCCTGGTTTCCCCCCCCCCCC
>NZ_KE387072.1:12290-23301 GCF_000430445.1 Saccharomonospora iraqiensis subsp. iraqiensis | reverse complement strand
ACTCGGGCGGCGGGGCCGGGTCGGCGCTGGCCGTCGGCGCCACCGACACCGTCGCCGCCGCGGTCACCGCGGCGACCCCGATCCCGGCGGCCGTCGCACGCGTCTGTCGGGAACGCATCACACCTCCGAAAGAATCCACCAAGCTCGACTCCCCCGGAAGGACGTGTGTGGCCCCCGCGGGGTTGTGCGGGTGTGTCGTTGTCACCGGGTCGTGTCCCCCGACCCGCCCCGGCCGAAACACCTCACGAGGTGCGGCCGGACGACCACGGGCCGAGTCCGGAAGCAGTGACCATACCGGCACGGTCCCGCCCGTGTCGCGTCCCCGGCGCCGCGATCATCCGGTCAGGGGTCAGGTCAGCGCACGGGGTGGCGGACACCGCGATGCGTCCCCGACCCGGGTTCCGGAGAAATCCCGGTGTCCGGCCCGTCCCCCGCTGCTACGGTCGCCGATCATGGAGAGGTACCTCGTCACCGGCAGCGCCGGGCACCTGGGGGAGGCGCTGGTACGGACCCTGCGGGACCGGGGCGTGCCCGCGGTCGGGTTGGACACGCTGCCCTCGCCGCACACCGACGTGGTCGGCTCGGTCACCGACCCCGACGTGCTGCACCGCGCCCTGGACGGGGTCACGCGGGTGCTGCACACCGCCACGCTGCACAAGCCGCACGTCGGCTCCCACCGTCGGCGGGACTTCGTCGACACCAACGTCTCCGGCACCCTGGCGCTGCTGGAGGCCGCCGCCGGGGCCGGGGTGGCGGGCCTGGTGTTCACCAGCAGCACCAGCGCGTTCGGCCGGGCACTGACCCCGGAACCCGGTGGGCCGGCCGCGTGGATCGACGAGGACGTCTCCCCGGTGGTGCGCAACATCTACGGCGCCACCAAGGTCGCCGCCGAGGACCTGTGTGAACTCGCCGCCCGCGAGCAGGGCCTGCCGGTGGTGGTGCTGCGCACCTCCCGGTTCTTCCCCGAACAGGACGACCGGGACACGGTCCGCGCCGCCTACGACGACACCAACGTCAAGGTCAACGAGTTCCTGTACCGGAGGGTGGACCTCGCCGACGTGGTCGAGGCGCACCTGGCCGCCGCGGACCGGGCGCCCGCGCTCGGGTTCGGCCGCTACATCGTCAGCGCCCCCACCCCGTTCACCCGCGACGACCTCGCCGAGCTGGCCGTCGACGCGCCCGCGGTGTTCCGGCGCCGGTTCCCCGACGTCGCCGACGACTACGCCCGCTGGGGCTGGCGGATGTTTCCCACCCTGGACCGCGTCTACGACAGTGCCCGCGCCCGGGCGGAGCTCGGCTGGCAACCGCGGTACGACTTCCGCGCGGTCGTCGACCGGGTGCGCGCGGGGGACGCGCCCCGCAGCCCACTGGCCGGGGCGGTCGGGGCGAAGGGCTACCACGCCGTGCCCGCCGGGGTCTACACCACCCAACACCGCGGGCAGGCACCGGAGGAGTCACGGACCGACTGACCGCCCCCGCCGGCCGCGGGAAGCCGGCGATCACGGCACCGCATTGCACCGATACGGAGTCATCGGGCGAGCGGGGACTACCTGGTCGAGTCGCTGAGCACGCCGCCGCGCTTCAGGGACTGCACCACGAGGGTGGTCTCGACAGCGCTCACGTGCTCGACCCAGGGGGACCCGGTGATCATGTCCCGCAACGCCGCCTTGGTCGGCAGCGTGACGTCGACGAGAAGCTGGTGCGGTCCGGTGATGGCCGCGACGTAGCGCACGAGGGGCGATGCGAGCAGCTGCTCCCCCACGCGGTCGACACTGCCGGGCGGTGTCGAGATCCAGAGGAGCGCCTCGACGGGCAGGCCGAGTGTCGCCGGTTCGACAACGGCACGGAAGGTCAAGTCTCCCTCGGTGCGGAGCGCATCGACACGGCGGCGCGCGGTGGCCTCGGAGACGCCGGCGAGCCGACCGAGCTCGGCGTGCGTGGCCCGGCCGTCGCGAGCCAGGGCATCCACCATGACGCGGTCCTCACGCGCCAGTGGCGGCTTGGTCGCCAGCTTGGTCGGTGGCAACGGCCGGTCGGCGGCGAGAGCGGCCGCTTCGTCGTCGGCCAGGATGCCCGGCTGCCACTCGTGCACCGTGCGGTAGTAGTGGAGCACCGTGTCGCTGCGGATCCGCGCCATTCCCGGGGTACTGGGCAGCTCCTCCAGAAGGAGGTCGGTGAGCCGGTCGGCGGGGCACCACACCTCGGCGACGCAGTCGGTGGTGCCGGTCATGATGTAGCTGAACGTGGTGTCCTGGCGGCGGGCCAACGATGCCCCGGCGACCCGGGCGGTACCTGGAAAGCATCGCACCGAGACCACGGTGGGCTCGCTGTAGGCGCCGAAGTACTGAGGGGTCAACGCGGCGACCACCACGAGCCGCTCCTCCAGCAGACGGTTGCCGCGCCGGGCCACGGTCCGTTCCGACTCGCCGAGCACCGTGGCGACCCTCCGCCACGAGGCGCGGCCCTCGACCTGCAGCGCAGCCATGATCCGTCGGTCCAGCTCGTCGAGTCCCGGTGAGACCTGGTTCAGGCGGGTCGTCGTCATCGGCCACATTATTGGCTGAATCCGTCACGATCGGCCAGCGGGTTGTCCAAGAGTCAACAACCGCGTCACCGTCTCCCCATGTCCACCGTGCCCCGAACCACCTCGAGCCCCTCACCCACGGTTCAGCCCGACAAGGCGGCCGATCTCGCGGCCCGGGCCCTGCACGCGGGTGCCACCGGGCGATGGGTCGACTTCTTCCGCGACCTGCACGCACACCCCGAGCTGTCCATGCAGGAGCACCGGACGGCGCGGCGGGTCTCCGAGGCCTTCCGCGCGGCCGGGCTGGAGGTCACCGAGGAGGTCGGCACCACGGGAGTCGTGGGTGTCCTGCGTAACGGGGACGGCCCCGTGGTGATGCTGCGCGGTGACATGGACGCGCTGCCCATCCGGGAGGAGACCGAGCTTCCCTACCGCAGCGGGGCCACCGGGACGCTGCCCTCCGGCCGGACCGTCCCGGTGATGCACGCCTGCGGTCACGACATGCACGTCACCTGTGTCGCTGCCACCGCCGAGGCGCTGTCGCGGTCCCGGGACGCGTGGGCCGGCACCCTCCTCGTCGTCGCCCAGCCGGGCGAGGAGACCTTCCAGGGAGCGGCCGCGATGCTCGCTGACGGACTGTTCACCCGGTTCCCCAAGCCCGACGTCGCACTCGGCCAACACGTCATGCCCGCACCCGTCGGTCATGTGGTGCACCGGTCCGGCACGATCATGTCCGCCACGGCCAGCATCGAGGTCACGATCCGAGGCCGGGGTGGGCACGGTTCGCAGCCCGCCTCGTGCGTCGACCCGGTGACGGCGGCGTCCTACTTCGTCACCAGGGTTCAGAGTGTCGTCTCCCGCGAGACACCGTCGTTCGACCCCGTGATCATCACCCCCGGGATGTTCCACGCGGGCTCGCAGGCGAACGTCATCCCGGACGATGCGGTGGTCACTCTCAACCTGCGGGCGATGTCGGACGCATCGCTGGAGCGGGCACTCACGGCCGTCCGGCGCATCGCCGAGGCCGAGTCCGCCGCCGCCGGATCACCCCGGTCCCCCGAGTTCGCGGTGTTCGCCGAGGGGCCGGCCACCGTCAACGACGAGCGGCTGGTGGAGGACCTGGCCACCGCGCACGGCACCGTGCCCGGGACCGTCGTGACCCGGCTGCCACAACCGCTCATGGGCAGCGAGGATTTCTCCGAGTACGGGCTGCCGGGTGGCAGGTACGACGGGGAGCCCGTCCCCTACGCCTACTGGCTCTGGGGCGGTGTGGACCCCGACCGCTACCCGGGCTTCACGCCGGCGGACGCGCAGTCCGCGGACAGTCCCGTGCCCGGAAACCACACATCGAGGTTCGAGCTCGACGCGGAGCCGACCCTGCTCGCGGGAAACCGCCTGCTCACCACGGCGGCCCTGCTCCACCTCGCCTAGCGCCACCCCACCAATCCCCACCCACCCCGACCGGGAGACCCGATGGACTATTCAGGTGTTGCTCACTCACCGTTCCTGTGGGCATGCGTCGTCGCAGTATTCCTCATCGTCACGCTGCAGAGCGTCGTGTTCATCAGAGCGGCGCTCAAGGAGGCACCGACCGTGGGACTGACGCGGTCCGACGTCGCCGTCGCCGTCCGGACCGGCGCCATCAGCGCGCTGGGGCCCTCTCTGGGCATCGTGGTCCTCGCCGTGGGCCTGCTGAGCCTCTTCGGTGGGCCTGCCGTCCTGATGCGCATCGGCCTCATCGGATCCGCGGGTTTCGAGCTCATCGCCGCCGATACCGGCGCAGGCGCGTTGGGTCTGGAGCTGGGTGGCCAGGGATTCGACGGCAAGGCGTTCGCCACCGTTTTCACGGTGATGTCCCTCGGTGGTGCGATGTGGATGACGAGCACGCTGCTGCTGACCCCGGTCGCCAAACGGGTCGACCTGGCGGTGCGCAAGCGGGACGGCTCGCTGCTGCAGGTCGTCACCCTGGCCGCGATGGCCGCCGCCTTCGGCTTCATCACCATCCAGGAACCGACCAAGAGTCCGGTGCACCTCTCCGTGCTTCTCGCCGCGACCGCGACCGCGGTGGTCATGCAGCTCGCCGCCGGGCGGTTCCAACGCGCCTGGCTCCGGGAGTGGTCACTCGCTGTCGCCATGACCGTCGGTTTGCTCACCGCCGGCATCGCCGGCTGACCCTTCCCGTCCCGCGCCCGAAGGAGTAACCCATGACCTCGCAGACCGGTGACACCCGCACATCCGGAACCGCTGCCGTCCCGAGCGTGTTCGAGCGCACCACGACGACGTGGGGTCGCCTGACCATGACCGCCGGGATGCTCGTCTCCCTGGCGGGCCCGGCATACCTGCTCTTCGTGGCCGGGTACTGGCCCGGCCTCACGCCGATCCTCACCGGTTTCGCCGCGGTCGCGGCCGTCTTCGCCGTGTACTGGATCCTGGAGCCGGTGACGTACTACCCGATGTTGGGTGGGGCGGGCCTCTACCAGGCATTTCTCATCGGCAACATCTCCAACAAGCTGTTGCCCGCGGCGGTGAGCGCGCAGTCGGTGCTCAAGCTCCAGGCCGGAACGCGCCGTGCCGAGGTGGCCTCCGTCGCGGCGATCTGCGGCGCGGCCCTGATGCACGTGGTCACGCTCGCCCTCCTGGTGGGTGTCGCCGGCACCTGGCTGGTGTCGGCTCTCCCCGCGAGTATCACCGCGACCTTCGACTACGTCCTCCCGGCGGTTCTCGGGCCGGTGCTCGTGCAGCTGCTGTGGAAGCAGCCGCAGTGGCGGGCAGCTGTGCCGGCGCTGGTCGTCGCGGCGGTCATGGTTCTGCTCGTGGCACCGCACGTCCCGGTCCTCACGCACATCGGCATGATCCCTACCGTCCTGTTGGGTGTCACGGCGGCCGTCCTGCTCCGACGCCGGCGGTGACGGACGAGCGGGGCGCAGGGCCTCGCTCGTCCGGCCTCGGAGCGGCAACCTGTGGTGATCGCGGGACCGGCCCTCGAGGGCAGGACTCGACTGGAGAGAAGGGGACTGGCGTGTCTGAGGAGTTCGAGGACATCGTCGTCGACGACTGGCAGCCGGGCATTCGCCGGCTGACCATCGATCGACCACATCGTCGCAACGCCTACCGGTCACGGACGGCCGTGGAGATGGCCCGGGCGATCGACGACTTCAGCGCCGCGGAGGCGCAACGGGTGCTCGTCATCACGGGGGCGGGTGATGCGTTCTGCAGCGGCGGGGACCTCGCGAACAGCTACGAGGCCGAGCACGCCCACGCGGTGCAGTTCGGACACGGCGCGGTCATCCGGGAGGGGATGCACCGGACCGTGCGCGCTCTGGAGAACTGTGACAAGCCGGTCATCGCCATGATGAGCGGTCCCGCGGCGGCCGGCGGGCTCACGTTGGCCCTGGCCTGCGACCTCCGCATCGCAGGCCGCAGCGCCAGACTCGGGGACACCTCGGGGCGTGTCGGTCTGCTGCCGGACGAGGGCGGGGCCTGGTTCCTCCCCCGGATCATGGGCGTCGACCGCGCCCTGCGGATGCTGTGGGGCGGGCACATGTATGACGCCGAGACCGCACTGGCCCTGGGCCTGCTGACCGAGGTCGTCGACGATGACCGGCTCACGGAGACGGTCCTGGAAAACGCCCGGCAGCTCGCCACCACTGCGCCGCTCACCACCAGGATGGTCAAGCGCATGGTGCGCCACGCCATGGACCAGACCTTGGACCAGTCGCTCCGCGAGGCGGAGTATGCCGTTGAGCTGGTCAACGAGACCGACGATGTCCGGGAGGGCATCGCCGCGTTCCACGAGAAGCGGCGGCCGAACTTCACCGGTCGGTGACGCCGTGCGCGAGGCATCGTCCGCGGTTCGTCACGCCTCCGACAGCGGCTGGAACACCGGGTCCCTGCGCTCGGTGAAGCTGGCGACACCCTCGGCGAAGTCGGCCGTGTCCATGCGGGCCCGCATCAGCGCATCCGCGTCGTCGTAGGAAGCCGTGAACGCACGCTCGTGATCGGCGTAGACCTGCCGCTTGATGTCGGCCATCGAGGCAGGCGAGCACGTCCGCGCCAGGTCCGCGGCGTAGGCAACGGACTTCTCCAGGACGTCTCCCTCGGCCACGAGGTGGTCGAGAAGGCCGATGCGGAACGCCTCCTCGGCATCGACCTTGCGGCTGGACATCAGGAGGTCCAGCGCACGGGAGTGTCCGACGATCCGCGGTAGCAGCCAGGAGATACCGTATTCGGCCGCAAGGCCGCGCTTCGCGAACGCCGTGATGAACGAACTGCTGGGTTCGCCGAAACGGACGTCGGCGTACATCGCGTGCACCATCCCGAGGCCCGCTGCCGGACCGTTGACAGCGGCCACCAACGGCTTGCGGAAGGACAACGGGAAGTCACGACGGCGTCGGTAGGGGTTGATGTCCATGCTCCCGGCCGAGTCCACGATCCTCGCCAGATCGGCCATGTCCGCACCGACACACCAGGCCCGACCCGCACCCGTCACCACGACGGCGCGCACCGCGGGGTCGCTGTCCGCCTGTTCGAGGATGTCTCCGTAGGTGTGCTCGGAGGCGACCGTGAAGCTGTTCATCGCCTCGGGCCGGTTGAACGTGACGACGAGCACGGCGCCGCGGAGCTCGGCGACGACGTCTCCGGTGACGGGGTAGTCGTTGTCCACGATGACTTCTCCAGAGGTCGTAGGTTCAGGCCCGGTCATGGTCGACGGTGCAGCTGAACACTAAGCGGTCGCTTATCGGACAACATACGTACGACCCACCGATAGTCGTCAACCCTCACCACGGTCTACACCTCCGGCACGACCCGGGGGTCGAAGGCTGCGTGCCCTCCCGCTCCCCCCTTTGAGGTCCTGCGCTCAACAACCCATTTCTCGACAGCGAGGACGATCCGGCCTCACTGCTGTCGACGTCGTGCACGCCGACTCACACGGTCGGTCCACGACGAAAGGATGTACGCACCAGGGCACGGCCGTGCGTACGATCCCTCGGCGCCTCACCGGCGCGGTGACGACGGGGCACGGGTGTCCCGTCTGCCCCGACACCGACGAAGGAGTGTGGCATGGAGGAGGAAGAGGACACGAACCTCCTGTTGGACGCGATCAACGCGGTCAACGACGTGTTCTGGACCTATCTCGTCATCCCGCTGCTGGCGCTGGTCGGCGTGTACTACACGGTGCGGTCCGGCGGCGTGCAGTTCCGCATGATCCCGGAGATGATCCGGAACCTGCGCGGCAGCCCGGAACGCGCCCCGGACGGCAAACGGGCGATCTCGTCGTTCCAGGCGTTCTCCATCTCCGCGGCGGCCCGGGTCGGCACCGGCAACGTGGCGGGTGTGGCGATCGCGATCGCGCTCGGCGGTCCGGGCGCGGTGTTCTGGATGTGGCTCATGGGGATGGTCGTCGGCTCGATCTCGTTCATCGAGTCCACACTGGCGCAGCTGTTCAAGGTCCGCGACCGCGCCGGCTACCGCGGCGGCCCCGCCTACTACATGCGGTACGGCCTGAAGAAACCCTGGCTGGGGGCGCTGTTCGCGGTCGTCATGATCTTCACGTTCAGCGCGACGTTCAACATGGTGCAGGCCAACAGCATCACCGACGTGGTCGACAACTCGGTGTCCGCGGCCACCGGGGAGGACCCCGCCGGCTGGGTGGCGCCGGTGGTCGGGCTGGCCCTCGTCGCGGTGGTGGCGCTGGTCGTGTTCGGCGGGGTGCGCCGCATCGCCACCGTCGCGCAGGCCACGGTGCCGTTCATGGCCCTGTTCTACGTGCTCATGGGCCTGGTGGTGGTCGGGATCAACATCGACCAGGTGCCGGGCGTGCTCGCCGACATCGTCGGCTCCGCCTTCGGCTTCCGCGAGGTCGGCGCCGCCGCCGTCGGCACCGCCATCATGCAGGGCATCCAGCGCGGCATGTTCTCCAACGAGGCCGGCATGGGCTCGGCCCCGAACGCGGGCGCCACCGCCGGGGTGAGCCACCCGGTCAAGCAGGGCCTGGCGCAGACCTTCGGCGTCTACTTCGACACGCTGATCGTGTGCTCGGTGACCGCGTTCATCATCCTCACCTCCAACCCCACCTACGGTGAGGAGATCGGCGCGGCGCTGACGCAGAACTCCCTGGAGAACACCCTCGGCACCTGGTCGCTGCACCTGCTGACGTTCATCGTGGTGCTGCTGTGCTTCACCTCGGTGCTCGGCAACTTCTACTACGGCGAGGCCAACCTGCGGTACCTCACCACCGACGAGCGCGCGCTGCCGATCTTCCGGCTCGCCGTGATCGGCATCCTGTTCCTCGGCGCGGTGAGCTCGCTGCAGCTGGTGTGGGACTTCGCCAACGTCACCATGGGCCTGATGGCGGTGGTCAACCTCGTCGCCGTCGCCCCGCTCGGCATGCTCGCCGTGCGGCTGCTGCACGACTACCGGCAGCAGCGCGCCCGGGGGCTCGACCCGGTGTTCCTGCGGGAATCGATGCCGGACGTCGACGGGGTGCAGTGCTGGGACGGTCAGCCCGAACGGGTGCCGGAGACCGAACGGCTCTGAGGAGTCGGGGTCGGGGGCCGGCCGCGCCCATCGGCGGCCGGCCCCCGACCCCTTCACTGGCAGCGGAATGCGTGGACGGCCTCCGCGGCCCCGGCGGCATCGGGGAACGGCAGTGGACACCGGGGACTCGCGGCGCACACGGCCAGGTCGGCACAGCCCGCGTCGAGCGCATCGGTCAGTGCCCGGCGCACCGCGCGCAGTTCGGCGATCCGCGCATCGATCTCGGCGAGTTTGTCCTCCGCGCGGGCGGTGGAGACCGGTGCCGGTCCGCCCGGGTCGGCGGGAGCCGGTTCCCATCAGGTCGGCGACCTCGTCGAGGGTGAAGCCCAGCTGCTGGGCGGCTTTGATGCCCCGGAGCAGGGTGATCGTCTCCGGCGGATACAGCCGGTGCCCGCCGGGGGACCGTGTCGGCTCGGCGAGCAGGCCGCGCCGTTCGTAGTAGCGCAGCGTCTGCGGGTTCACCCCGGCCGCCTCGGCGAGCTGCCCGCGGCGCAGCGCCTGCCCGGTCACCGGGCCGCGTCCCGCATGGTCTCCGCGGCCCGCCCGGCCAACGCGTCCAGGACGGGCACGTGCGCCTGCGGGACCGAGACCTCCCACCTCAGCCCGTCGGAACGTGCGGTGAAGCCGAACGTGAAGAACGAACAGCAACCGCTCTCCCGCGCGGCCAGATCCCGCGCCCGGGTTCCGGCCGCGGCATCCAGGTACAGGTGCAGCACCGTCGGCGACGGCCGCGCCATCCTGCGCAGTGCGGCGGTGAACAGCGTGTCGAACTCCGCCGTCCGGTCCGGCTGCCACGCCACCGGCAGGGTGCACTCCGCCGGGGCCCACACCGCTTCCGCCGCCTCACCCGCGGCCGGATCCGGCCCCGGACCATCCGGGCCGGGCTCACACACGCAACGGCCCGCGCCCATGCATGCCGCACCACACGCCGCGTCCGCCGTCGCCGGTCGTGCGGTGTCCGCGGCGGTCCCCTCCGGCGCCTGACCGTCACGTTCACCGGTCATCCCGGCCTCCCCCTCCGTCGGTCCCACCCACGGGCACTTCCTGTGCCTCGCTACCGCGACGATAACCCGGTACCCGGGTACCGGGTGCAACCGTGAGCGGCGTGCCCGGGAGTTGTCGTGGAACCCACGACAACTCCCGGGTGGCCGGTCCCTCCGCCATTGTCGGATCAGCGTTCGGGGGTGGCGAGGATCTTGAACAACATGGTGTTGACCTCGGTCAAGGTCTGTGTGTCCACCGGCTCCCGTTCCTCGCGCAATCGCGCCTTGCGGAGACTGGTTACCAGACCCGCCACCGCCCACCGGTCTTCCCCGAGCGAAACCCCGAATCCACTGCCCGGCTCCCGGTCGAACACCGGCACCACGACCACGGTGGGCTCACTGCCGATCTCGTTGTAGACGGTCGAGGACAACACGAGAACCGTGACCCCGCCGTCGGTGGTCCAGACACTGCCCCGGCGCGGACCGCTCACCGCTGCGCCAGCTCGTCGTAGTTGCGGTCGGCCCAGGCTTCGGCGAAGGCCACCGCGTCCGGATCGCCCGCCATCCATTCCCCGTGTTCGGCACACCGACGACGCATGTCCTCGGCGTCGAGAAGGGTCTCGATCCAGGCGTTCATCGACTTGTGCTCCATCTCGGCGTGATGTTTGGCCGCCGCGTACGCCGCGTCGGACAGCCGCAACGTGATCGTTTTCATGGCACGAGATCCTAGCAGGATCTGACTTCATACTGTGCTGTCTTTTCCGGCTTCATATCCAGGTGTCAGCTGATGCCGTCCGGGTTTGCCTGCTCCACGTGGCGGGTCCGCGTGGACGAGGCGGAGTGCCACACCCGCGCCCACTGGTCGGCGGTGAGGTCGCGGGGCAGCGCCTGCGGGGAGACGCCCGCCCGGCTCAGCCACGCGGCGGTGGTGGCCCGGTCGGCACCGGTGGTGCGGGCGAGGATGTCC
>NZ_KE387072.1:8472-12190 GCF_000430445.1 Saccharomonospora iraqiensis subsp. iraqiensis | reverse complement strand
CCACCCGCGCCGCGCGCGCCGGGTCGCCGCCGTCGTCGTGCACCACCCGGTCGGCGCCCAACCGGTCCCGCAGCGCCTCCAGCGGGGTGGTGGTGCGGAACGCGTCGATCTCCGACGACCCGCCCCCGCTGTTGACCACGTCGGCCTCCGGGCCGATCACCGCCAGCGTCCCCAACCGGTCCGCGTCGAACGGCAGCACGTCGCCCGCGTTGCGCAGCAGCACGAGACCCTGCTCGGCGATGCGGCCCGCCGCGGCGTCGTGGGCCTCGTAGTCGATGTGGGACGGGTCGTCCACGAACGCGGGCCGGTCGAAGAAGCCGTGCGCGAACAGGGTCCGCAGGATGCGGCGGACGTGCTCGTGGATCGTCGCCTCGGACACCTGCGAGGTCGCCAACGCCGCCTTCACCGCGGGCGCGCTGTACACCGCACCGGGCCAGATGTCCAGGTCCAGACCGTTGTTCAGCGAGTTGACGGTGTTCTTGGCCGCGCCGTAGTCGGTCAGCACGAACCCGTCGAAACCCCACTCGTCCTTGAGGATGTCGTTCAACAGGTGCTGGTTCTCGCAGGCGTAGGCGCCGTTGACCCGGGGATAGGCACACATCACCGTCCCCACGCCACTGTCCACGGCCGCCTCGAACGCCGGCAGATACAACTCCCGCAGCGTGCGCTCGTCCACGCGGGCGTCCACGGTCAGCCGCGAGCCCACCAGGCCGATCCCGACCGGGAACCCGGGCACGGCGACACCCTGGCCCTCCTGGTTGTTCACCGCGTAGTGCTTGACGTTGCCGATCACCCCCTGCGACTGCACCCCGCGGGTCCAGCCTGCGGCCATCCGCCCGGCCAGGAACGGGTCCTCCCCGAAGTACTCGAACGTGCGCCCGTTCAACGGGGTGCGCAACAGATTGACCGCAGGGGCGTAGACCACGTCGTTGCCCTTGTGCCGCACCTCGTCGCCGATCACCCGCGCGTGCCGCCGGGCCACCCCGTCGGAGAACGACGCCGCCACCGCCATCGGCGACGGCATGCCGGTGGCCTCCCCCTGCCGCGGTCCGACCGGCCCGTCACTGAAATGCACCGGCGGGAGGTCGACCCGCTCGACGCCGTGGCTGGTGCCGGTGTGCGCGCCCTCATAGCCGAGCACCCCGGCCGGTTCGTCCCCGGCCAGCAGCGAGATCTCCTCGTCCAGCGTCAGTTCCCGCAGCAGCAACCCGGCGCGCTCGTCCGGCGACAACGACGTGTCGCACCACGGATGCCCACCGCACCGCCCCTCGGCGGCGACCGCCGCCGGAGGCGCCACCGGCACCACCACCGCCACGGCCGTCACCAGCGACACCATCCCGGACCGTATGCGCGCGTGCCGCCGCATCGTCCCTCCCGCCCCGGCGGCCGGACGCCGACCACCGTGCTCGACCTCGCCGGACGATCTCTACAGCACCCCGTGCCGATCCACAAGAGGAGGCACCGAACCCCGGCGGGAGTGCGGCGATGCCTGTGATGATGGGGCGATGCGGCTTCTCGACCTCAGTCACGTCCTCGAACCGGGCATGGTCACCTACCCGGGCCTGCCCTCGCCGGACATCGCCGACCACCTGAGCTACGACGACTCGCGTGCGCACTACGCGGAGGGCACCGAGTTCACCATCGGCCGCATCAGCATGGTCGGCAACACCGGCACCTACCTCGACACCCCCGCCCACCGGTTCCGCGACGGGGACGACCTCGGCGCACTGCCGCTGGAGCGCTGCGCGCTGCTGCCCACCGTCGTCGTCGACGGCGACGGCGCCCTCGGTGCCGACGCGTTCGCCGACCTCGAGGTCGAGGGATGCGCCGTGCTGCTGCGGACCGGCTGGGACCGGCACTGGGGCACCGACCGGTACGGCGACCCGGAACACCCGCACCTCACCGGGGCCGGCGCCGAGCACCTGGCCGCCCGCGGTGTCACGCTCGTGGGGATCGACTCGGTCAACATCGACGACACCCGCACCGGCGAACGACCCGCGCACACCGCCCTGCTGGCCGCCGACATCCCGGTCGTCGAACACCTCACCGGCCTGCACGCCCTCCCGGCGACCGGGGCCCGGTTCACCGCCGTCCCAGTGGCCGTGCGCGGACTCGCCACCTTCCCGGTGCGGGCCTTCGCGACCGTGGACTGGTGAACTCCGGCGTACGGTCCGCCGCACCCCGGGGCTGCGCGGCCCCACCCATCGCAGCTCCCGAACACGCCTGAACGGTACATACGGGGAACGACTGCAGGTGAGCCCGCACAGGTGGTGTCAATAATGGTACTATAAGGGCGATGGTCGCCATTGATTCGATCGTGGCAGCGATGCGACGCGCACCGACCAACGTGCGCTTCGCCGATTTGCGGAAGGTGTGTGAACACTACTTCGGCGAACCGCGCCAGTCGGGTGGTTCGCACCTGGTATTCCGCACGCCGTGGTGCGGTGACCCGCGCGTGAACATCCAGTCCGATCGTGGGCAGGCGAAGGCATACCAGGTCCGCCAGGTACTCAAAGCGATCGACCGATGGGAAGGTGGCAACGATGACGGCGATTGATCCCTCGCACTACACCTACCGTGTCACCTGGTCAGCCGAAGACGGGGAATTCGTCGCGACGTGCCTGGAACTCCCGTCGCTGTCCTGGCTCGCCGCGACACCGCAGGACGCGCTGACCGGGGTGGAGCGGGTCGCCGCCGAGGCCGTGGCGGACCTGCGGGAGGCGGGTGAGCAGATCCCGGTCCCACTCGCGGACCAGCAGTTCTCGGGGCGGTTCAACGTCCGTATCCCCGAGACGCTGCACCGCAGGCTCGCCACCGAGGCCGCTGAGGAAGGTGTGAGCCTCAACCGTCTGGTCAGCGACCGACTCGCCCGCAGGTGAAACCCGTCGCCCGGCCGTCGCGCCCGGGGCACGACCCGGCTGCGGCGGCCGGGATGTGTTCCGCCGCCGGTGGGGTACTCCCGGTCCGGTGACGTGCGGCCGTCACCGCGCCCGTCGCCCCTGTACGACCGAGGAGGTCCCGTGTCCACTCGCCCGCACGCCGTCGCATTCGACGTGCTCGAAACGCTGTTGAACCTGGATCCGCTCCGCACCCGGATGGAGGAGATCGGCCAGTCGGCGGACCTGCTGCAGCCGTGGTTCATGCGGTTCCAGCGCGACTCGATGGCGCTGACCCTGTCCGGGGACTTCGGGACGTTCGAGTCGGTCGCCCGGCAGGCGCTGCGCACCGACACGCAACACACCGCCACCGAGGAGGACATCGACCACGTCCTGGCCGGCTTCGGGCAGCTGCCCGCCCACCCCGACGCCGAACCCGCGCTGCGGCGACTGTCCGAGGCCGGGGTGCGCATCGGCTGCCTGACCGTCGGCAGGGCGGACAACACGGAACGGTTCCTCGAACAGGCGGGACTCGCCCGCCACGTCGACCAGGTGATCACCGCGGAGCAGGCCGGGATCTGGAAACCCGCCCCGTCCATCTACCGTGTGGCCGCACACCAGCTCGGGGTCTCCCCGGCGACCATGGCGCTGGTCGCGGTGCACGCCTGGGACTGCCACGGAGCCAAACGCGCCGGCTGCCTCGCCGGCTGGTGCGCCCGCCTGGAAGGCCGCTACGGTGACGTCTTCACCCCCGCCGACGTGACCGGCGCCGACCTCGGCGAGGTCGCCGAGGGGCTGCTGCGACTGCCGTCCGCGTGAGTCCGCCGCCGCGGTCAGGCCCC
>NZ_KE387072.1:2939-8372 GCF_000430445.1 Saccharomonospora iraqiensis subsp. iraqiensis | reverse complement strand
CCACACCGCGATCAGGCCCAACGGGTCCGGCCGCAGCAGCGACACCGCCCCGTACAGGCTCGCCGCGACCACCCCGGCGACGAACCACCAGTCGTAGAGGCTCTGTTCCCCGGTCGGGTAGTAGGCCAGCACCAGCAACATCGACACCCCGACGACCACCGCCAGGTGGGTGCGCCGCCACGGGAACGCCGACGCGATCACGAAGCCCCAGGTCAGGTACCAGGGCAGGGTCGGCGGCGCGAACAACGCGACCGCGAGCAGGGTCACCGCCATGCGCAGCACCGCCTCGCGGCCCCCGTGCCGGGCCTGCCACCACTGCCACACCATCACCCCGATCAGGGCCACCCACGCCAGTCCCCGCGCCACCGTCACGAACGGGGAGACCGGCACGTCGACCACGAGGTTCACCAGCGTGTGGAACACCTCACCGATCCCGGTGGGGAAGTTCAACCAGTTCGCGATGATCTGCGGGGCCTGCAGACCGGTCACCCAGCCGAGGTTGACCGACCCGAGGGAGATCCAGGTGCCCAGGACGAACACCGCCCCGAAGATGCCCAGCGACGGCGTCACGGTCCGGACGAACCGCCGGAACAGGCTCTCCGACCCGTCCAGGTGATTCGCCCAGATCCACACGAGGAACGGCAGCGCGACCGCCGCCGTCGGCTTGATCAACATGCCCACGGTGACCAGGGCGATCGCGAGCGCGTGTTTGCGCTCCAGCGCCGCCAGCAGTCCGATCGCCAACAGCGCCAGCATGAGCAGGTCGTTGTGCGGGCCACCGACCAGGTGAATCACCGTCATCGGGCTGGCGATCGCCAACCACATCGTCACCGGCAACCGTCCCCCGAGATGCCGCACCAGCCGCGGCAGCGCCCACAGCAGCCCGGCCAGCCCGGCCAGCAGCACCACCCGGGTCACGATCACCCCGGCGATGACGTTGTCCCCGGTCACGCCGACGATCTGCTCGGCCACCCACAGGAACAGCGGACCGTACGGGGCGGGCGTGGTCTGCCAGAGCGGGTGCACGTTCTCCACCACGTTCGGCAGCACGTCGAGCGCGGCGGGCCCGTAGTCGTACGGGTCCAGACCGTGCAGCAGCTGCGCGCCCTGCCCGAGATAGGAGAACACGTCCCGGGTGAACAGCGGCGGCGCGACCAGCAACGGGGCCATCCACGTCAACGCCGCCACCACGACCGGCCTGCTGCCGACCCGGCCCGCGAGGACGTGCCGGCCCAGCCGCACCCAGGCCCACACCACCAGGCCGAAACCCACGTACAGCAGCGCCGTCGCCAGCGCGTGCCCGTGCCCGTAGCGGATCCAGGACAACGGCGACGACCCCAGCACCGGATCGTGCACCAGGATCCCCCCGGCACCGAAGGAGGCGAGCAGCAGCACCAGACTGCCGATCAGCCCCAGCACGGTCGTGCGGAGGGGGAACCGGGACTGTGCGTGCGCAGGGCTCGTCGACCGCTCCTGCCCGGCGGCGGGCGTCTCGGAACCCGGTGCGGAATCGGTGGTGGTGGCCATACTGGTCACTGAGGTTACACACCGACACCGGATCCGCTCGGTGACGGTCTGCCGACACCGGACCCGGGCACCCGCACCGACGACCGCCCGCACCGATGACGGGTCCGCACCACCGCCGCCGTGGCTTCACACCGATATCACCACATCGACCGGGGTACGGGCAAGGTCACGATCCGTCCCCGCGGCCCGCGCAGGGGCCCGACCCCGACACCCCGGGAGGTGATCTCGGTGACATCGGACCGTCCACCCCGGACCGGGATGGGCCACGTCCGACCCGGCGATACCCGGCGATTCGGCTGGGCACGGCGGGAGCGGCCTCGCCGGGGCCCTCCGCCGCCGATCCGTCCCGTGCCTCCCCGGCCCGGCCGGGTGAGGTGACGCACCCGCCTGCGCACCGCCGACGGCGGATAGCATCCCGATACCAGCGTCAACACGCTGCACGTGACCGAACACCGAACCCGTCAGCAGGAGAGAACGTCATGACCCAGGCCCCTGTCAACGTCACGGTCACCGGAGCGGCCGGCCAGATCGGATACGCACTGCTCTTCCGGATCGCCTCCGGCCAGCTCCTGGGCCAGGACACGCCGGTGCGGCTGCGCCTGCTGGAGATCCCGCAGGCGGTGAAGGCGGCCGAGGGCACCGCGCTGGAGCTCGAGGACGGCGCATTCCCGCTGCTGCACGGCATCGACATCTTCGACAACGCCCCCGAGGCGTTCGCCGGCACCAATGTCGCCCTGCTGGTGGGCGCCCGCCCGCGCACGAAGGGCATGGAGCGTGGCGACCTGCTGGAGGCCAACGGCGGCATCTTCAAGCCGCAGGGCGAGGCGATCAACGCGGGCGCCGCCGACGACGTCAAGGTGCTCGTCGTGGGCAATCCCGCCAACACCAACGCGCTCATCGCGCAGGCCCACGCGCCCGACGTCCCCGCCGAGCGGTTCACCGCCATGACCCGCCTCGACCACAACCGCGCGATCGCCCAGCTCGCCCGCAAGCTCGACGCGCCGGTGGCCGACGTGAAGAAGATGACCATCTGGGGCAACCACTCGGCCACCCAGTACCCGGACATCTTCAACGCCGAGGTCAAGGGCCGCAACGCCGCCGAGGCGGTGAACGACGAGGCGTGGCTCGCCGACGAGTTCATCCCACGGGTCGCCAAGCGCGGCGCCGAGATCATCGAGGCGCGGGGCGCCTCGTCGGCCGCCTCCGCCGCCAACGCCGCCATCGACCATATGCACGACTGGGTGAACGGCACCCCGGACGGCGACTGGGTCTCGATGGGCATCCCGTCGGACGGCTCGTACGGCGTGCCCGAGGGCATCATCTCCTCGTTCCCGGTCACCTGCCAGGGCGGGACCTACCGGATCGTGCGCGGCCTGGAGATCAACGAGTTCTCCCGTCCGCGCATCGACGCCTCGGTCAACGAGCTCGTCGAGGAGCGGGACGCCGTCCGCAACCTCGGCCTGGTCTGAGCGGCCGCTCCCAGAGGTCGGGAGGGTGACCATGCCGGTCGCTCTCCCGACCTCTGTTGCTGTTGTGGTGAGTGGTGTGGTGTCCGGATCCTCAATGGAGCGTGTTCGCCCACGCCCGCGAGTATAGGTCGTTATACACCACACGGGTGTCCCCGGACTGGCACCATGGGTGGCACGACCAGCGCGGGCACCGAGGCCGGACGGGGACGTGACACGGACGACGGCACAGGACGAGTTCAGCGCCTACGGCGCCTCCCACTGGGCCGTGCTGGCCGTGTTCGCCGCGGGTGTCGCCGCCCTCGTCCTGGCCGGCAGGCGGCAACGCCACCACCCCACCGGCCGACGCCGGTTCACCCGCGGCTTCGCCCTCCTGCTGCTCGCCCTGCACGTCGGCGCCCAGCTGTACACGGTCGCCTCCCGGCACTGGCAACCCCTCGACGCGGTCCCGCTGCACCTGTCCGACCTGGCCGGGTTCGTCACCGCCTACGCCCTGTGGTCGCACCGCCGCTGGGCCTTCGCGCTCACCTACTACTGGGGTCTGACCCTGAGCGCCCAGGCGCTCGTGTCCCCCGTGCTCGACTCCCCCGACTTCCCGCACCACGAGTTCCTCGCGTTCTGGGCCCTGCACCTGCTGGTCGTCTGGGCCGCGGTCTATCTCACCTGGGGACTCGGCCTCCGGCCCGGATGGCGGCACTACGCCGTCGCCGCCGGGCTCACCGCCGCCTGGGCGTGCGCCGCGTTCGTGTTCAACAGCGTCACCGGCACGAACTTCGGGTTCCTCAACGCCAAACCCGCCACCGGCTCCGTGCTCGACCTGCTCGGCCCGTGGCCGTGGTACCTGCTGCCCGAGGCCGCGCTGATCCTCGCCGCGTGGGCCCTGCTCACCTGGCCCTGGACCCGGCGCCCCCGGCACACCCGCACCGGTCGCGCGCGCACGGCCGAGGACACCGACCACTGACACCCCGGCGCCGGGCACCGCCGGGCACGACCGACGACTACGCGCCCGTCAGGCCCCGCCGCTGCAGCAACGGCCCGATCTCCGGGTCGCGGCCGCGGAAGTCCCGGAACGCGGCCATCGGGTCGGTGCTGCCACCCCGCGCCAGCAGCCGCCTGCGGTAGTGCTCCCCGTTCTCCCGGGTCAGGCCGCCGTTGCCGCGGAAGAACTCCACCGAGTCCGCGTCCAGCACCTCACTCCAGATGTAGGAGTAGTACCCGGCGGCGTAGCCGTTGCTGAAGATGTGCGCGAAGTAGGTGCTGCCGTAGCGCGGCGGCACCGCGTCCAGGGCCACACCCGCCTTCTCCAGCGCGTGCGCCTCGAACCCGGCCACGTCGTCCACCCGCGTGTCCCCGTCCAGGGTGTGCCAGGCCAGATCCAACAGCGCCGCCGCCAGGTACTCCGTCGTCGCGAACCCCTGGCCGTACGCGCGGGACTCCACCAGCCGCCGCACCGTGTGCTCCGGCAGCGGTTCGCCCGTGCGGTGGTGCCGGGCGTAGTTGCCCAGCACCTCCGGGTGCAGCACCCACATCTCGTTGACCTGCGACGGGAACTCCACGAAGTCCCGCGGCACGTGGGTGCCGGACAACGTCGGGTACCGCACGTCGGACAGCAACCCGTGCAGCGCGTGCCCGAACTCGTGGAAGGCGGTCTCCACCTCGTCGAACGACAGCAGCACCGGCCCGCCCTCCGGCGGCCGGGCGAGGTTGAGGTTGTTCACCACCACCGGGGCCCGCCCGAGCAGGCGGGACTGGTCCCGGTAGGTGTTCATCCACGCCCCGCCCCGCTTCGACGGCCGCGCGAAGTGGTCGGCCAGGAACAGGCCCAGGGCGGAGCCGTCGGCGTCGAACACCTCGAACGTCCGCACGTCCGGGTGGTACGTGGGCAGGTCCGGCCGCTCGGTGAAGGTGAGGCCGTAGAGCCGGTGCGCCGCGAAGAACACCCCGTCGTGCAGCACCCGCTCCAGCTCGAAGTACGGCCGCAGCTCCGCGTCGTCGAGGTCGTAGCGGCGCCGGCGCACCCGTTCGGCGTAGAAGGCCCAGTCCCACGGTTCGAGGTCGTGGTCGGCGCCGGAGGCCGCAATCTCTCCGGCGAGGTCGGCCGCCTCCTCCCGCGCGTTGGCCACCGCCGCCGGGACCAGGCGGTGCAGCATCCCCAGCGCCGCCTCGACCGTGCCCGCGGTCTGCTCCTCCACCGCGTAGGCCGCGTGGTGCGGATAGCCCAGCAGCGCGGCCCGTTCGGCGCGCAACCGCGCGATCTCGGTCAGGATCCCGGTGTTGTCGTACTCGCCGCCCCGGTGCCCGCGACCGCGGGACGCCCGGTACACCCGCTCCCGCAGGTCCCGGTTCTCCAGCGAGGACAGCACCGGCTGTGCCGTCGGCAGCGACAGGGTCAGCGCGTACCGCCCGGGCTCGCCGCGCGCCGTGGCCGCCTCGGCCGCCG
>NZ_KE387072.1:0-2839 GCF_000430445.1 Saccharomonospora iraqiensis subsp. iraqiensis | reverse complement strand
GGTGTTGCGCTCGAACAGCGGCACCCCGAGTTCCCGCTCCAGCGCGCGGATCCGCTGGGACAACGGCGGCTGCGCCATCCGCAGCCTGCGCGCCGCCCGGCCGAAGTGCAGCTCCTCGGCCACCGCGAGGAACGCGGCGACATGACGGATCTCCACGGGGCACCCCACCGGATCGGGAACTGATACGCCGATCGTCTCGGTCCGAGCCTAATCGAGTATTGGACGGCGATGAATGCGCCCTGGCACGGTGAGCACACGACCGCGGGAGGAGCCGCCGATGCCGGGCCGCAGAACGGACAAGAGGACGTCGCTGCACGACGCGATCGCCGCGCACGTCCGGGACGGCGACACCGTGTCCCTGGAGGGGTTCACCCACCTGATCCCCACGGCCGCCGGCCACGAGATCATCCGGCAGGGTCGGCGGGACCTGACCGTCGTGCGGATGACCGCCGACATCGTCGTCGACCAGATGCTGGCCGCCGGGTGCGTGCGCAAGCTGGTGTCGTCGTTCGTGGGCAACTCCTCGGCCGGGTCACTGGGCAACCTGCGCGGCCGCATCGAGCGGGGGGTGCCCGCACCGCTGGAGTACGAGGAGTACAGCCACTACGGGATGATCTGCCGCTACCTCGCCGGGGCACAGCGGCTGCCGTTCTACCCGCTGCGCTCGTACGCGGGCAGCGACCTGCCGTCGGTCAACCCGGGCATCCGGAAGGTCGCCTCCCCGTTCCCCGGCCCCGACGGCGGCACCGAGCACATCTACGTGGTGCCACCGGTGCACCCGGACGTGACGATCGTGCACGCGCAACGCGCCGACCGGGCCGGCAACGCCCAACTGTGGGGCCTGACCGGGGTGCAGGCCGAGGCCGTGTTCGCCGCGGAGCGGGCCGTCGTGGTGGTCGAGGAGATCGTCGCCGACGAGGTCGTGCGCTCCGACCCGAACCGCACCCTCATCCCCGCGCACGCCGTGGACGCCGTGGTCGAGTGCCCGCGCGGCGCGCACCCCTCGTTCGCCCAGGGCTACTACGACCGGGACAACACGTTCTACCGCTCGTGGTCGGCGATCAGCGCCGATCCCCGGCGCCTGCGCGAGTGGCTCACCGAATGGGTGTACGGCACCCGGGAGCACGCCGAGTACGTCGCCAAGCTCGGCGGCGACGTCCGGGACCGGCTGGCCGTGGGCGACGCACTCAGCGCGCCGGTGAACTACGGAAGGCGGTTGTGACAGGTGGCCCCGGTGACCTCCTCCGAACTCGTGTCCGTCGTCGCCGCGCGGGAACTCGCGGACACCGGCACGGTCTTCGCCGGGATCGGGCTGCCGACCCTGGCGGCGTCGCTGGCGCAACACACCGTGGCCCCCGACCTGGAGGTCGTCTACGAGTCGGGGGTGTGCGGCGCGCACCCGGACGGCCTGCCCGAGACGATCGCCGACGCCGTGCTGGTGACCGGCGCCGAGGCCGTGCTGGACATGCCCACCCTGTTCGGGTCGGTGCTGCAGGGCGGCCACATCGACGTCGGGTTCCTCGGCGCCGCGCAGATCGACCGGTGGGGCAACCTCAACTCGTCGGTGATCGGCGACTGGCACGCGCCCCGGGTGCGGCTGCCCGGCCCCGGGGGCGCGACCGAGGTGATGGCGGGCGCGGACGCGGTGTTCGTCGTCATGCGCCGACACGACCCACGGTCCTTCGTGGACGAACTGGACTTCTGCACCTCACCCGGCCCGGACCGGGCACTCGCGGACGGCGTCCGCCCCGCCGGACGCGGCGTCACCCGCGTGATCACCGACCTGGGCGTGCTGTCCCGGGACGGCGTGGGGCAGGAACTCACCCTCACGGCGCTGCGGCGGGGCGTGAGCGTGGAGCGGGTGCGCGCCGCCACCGGATGGCCCCTGCGGGTCGCCGCCGACCCGGCCACCCTCGCCGACCCCACCGACGCGGAACTGGCGACGCTGCGCACCGCGATCGATCCCGAGCGGGTGTACCTGCGCTGACCCCCGCACGACGAATCCCCACGCGGACCCGCCTCCGTCCGCGTGGAACACCGCACACCGCGGACCACCGACCGAGAGGAGCACCGTGCTGGCACGTGACTTCGGGCTGACCGGGACACAGCTCGACTTCCGCAGGATGGCGGCCGAGTTCGTCGACGCCGAGATCGCCCCGTACGCCCGCGACTGGGACCGCGCCGAGCGCGTCCCCGACTCCGTCGTGACCCGGCTCGGCGAACTGGGCTTCCTCGGGTTGGGCGTGCCCGAGTCCTACGGCGGCGTCGAGGCCGACATGCTGTCCACCGTCCTGGTGACCGAGGAACTGGGCCGGGGCGACTCCGCCGTGCGCGGCATCGTGTCCGTCTCGCTCGGCCTGGTCGCCAAGACGATCCTCGCGCACGGCGGCGAGGAACAGAAGCAACGGTGGCTGCCCCGCCTCACCGCGGGCGAGGCGCTGGGCTGCTTCGCCCTCACCGAGCCGGAGACCGGGTCCGACGCGGGCTCGCTGCGCACCCGCGCCACCGCCGACGGCGACGACTGGGTGCTGTCCGGCAGCAAGATGTTCATCACCAACGGCACCCGCGCCGAGGTCGCGCTCACCTTCGCCCGCACCGACGACGGGGTCACCGCGTTCCTGGTGCCGACCGACTCGGCCGGGTTCACCGCCACCGAGATCCACGGCAAGCTCGGGCTGCGCGGCCAGGCCACCGCCGAGCTCGCCCTCGACGACGTGCGGGTGCCCGACTCCGCCCGGCTCGGACCGGTCGGCAAGGGACTGGGGATCGCACTGGGCGCCCTCTCCCGCGGCCGGATCTCCGTCGCGGCGGGTGCGGTCGGCGTGGCGCAGGCGGCGCT
>NZ_KE387071.1:52891-56169 GCF_000430445.1 Saccharomonospora iraqiensis subsp. iraqiensis | reverse complement strand
GTCTTCCACGGCCCGTAACGCTGCGGCAGGTCCCGCCACGCGATGCCGGTCCGGCACTTGTAGAGCATCCCGTTGATCACCTGCCGGTCATCCACCCGCGGACGCCCCCTGACCCCCGACACCGGCAGCAACGGCTCCACCACCGCCCACTGCTCATCCGTCAACTCATGCCTACGCACCACAAACCAAGATCAAACCAGACCACCAACACACCCTTTAAGGACAGGCCCTAGGGGCGCCGGCCCGGCACCGGGAATGGCGCCGGGCCCCACAACCGGACCGCCCGATGTGGTCCCGTCCGACATGGCCCACCCGCGACGGGTGTACGTCACCGGACTGTCGGCGGGCGGTGGCATGACGGCGGCCGTGCTCGCCACCTACCCCGAACGGTTCGCGGGCGGTGGTGTCGTCGCCGGTCTGCCCTACCGCTGCGCCTCCGCGCTCTACGAGGCCTACACCTGCATGAATCCCGGGAAGGATCTCACTCCCGAGCAGTGGGGCGACCGGGTCCGGGCGGCGAGTTCGCACACCGGCCCGTGGCCCACGATGACCGTGTGGCACGGCGACGCCGACTACACCGTCAGTGTGGCGAACCAGCGGGAACTCGTCGAGCAGTGGACCGAGGTGCACGGCACCGACGCCACACCCGATCGGACCGGCACCGTCGCGGGGTACCCGCACGCGGTCTACACCGATGACCGGGGCAGCTCCGTGGTGGAGACGGTCACGGTGACCGGGATGGGGCACGGTCAGCCCGTCGACCCGGGAACCGGGACGACCGAGTGCGGCCACACCGCGGCGCACATGCCGGACGTCGACGCGTGCACCGCCTGGTACCTCGCCGACACCTGGAACCTGACCTGACCCACCACCCCACGCCCGGCGAGTTGACGCTCCATGGCCGCGAGTTGACGCTTCACGCCCGCGAGTTGCCGTCACAGGCGCGCGAGTTGCCGTTACGGGTCCGGGACCGAGGACCCGCCCGGCCTCGTCGCGGACCATCCCTGGCCACCACGGGGCGCCGATTCGCGGGTCTGGAGCGTCAACTCGCGGGCACGGGGTGGCGACTCGCGGGCACGGGGTGGCAACTCGCGGGGTGGGGTGGGTGGGTCAGGGGGTGAGCATGGGGGCTCGGAGGAGTTCCTCGGGAACGGCGAAGGCGTCGACCAGGGTGCGGGCGTGGGGGCGCAGGTCGGCGCAGAGCCGGTTCACGCCCGCCGAGACGGCCTTCGCCCGGCTGCCGCTGAGCCTGCCGTGTTCGAGGAACCACGCGCGGTCGGCCTCGACCGTGGACAGCACGTACAGGTCGCACACCCGGCCGAGCAGGTCGCGGGCGGCGTCATCGGAACACCGGTCGACGGCGGCCACGAACGCCTCCAGCACCAGCCGGTCGACGTGTGCCCGGGCGGCGTGCAGCACGTGGTCCTGCGCGTCGTTGAACGCCGCGAACGCGTCGTCCCGTCCGGCGGACCGCAGGCGGCGGACGAGACCGTCCACAATGTGCTCCTCGCGGTCCTCGAACAGCTTGCACTGCCAGCCCCGGTCGAACACCACCTCGTCGTCGTCCCGCGCCGGGGTGGCCTCGACCAGCCGCTCGACCACCTGGCGGGCCGCGGTGCGCTCGATCACCGTCCCCATGAACTGCTCGGCCACGAACCGCGCCGTCGCCAGTGGACTCAGGTCCTCGAACTGGTCCTTGTAGTTGGTCAGCAGGCTCTTGGCCACCAGTTGCAGCAGGACGGTGTTGTCCCCCTCGAACGTGGTGAACACGTCGGTGTCGGCCTTGAGCGTCGGCAGGATGTTCTCGCCGAGGTATCCCGCGCCACCGCACGCCTCGCGCGCGGCCTGGATCGCACCCGTCGCGTGCCAGGTGGCCACGGCTTTCAGGCCCGCCGCCCGGGATTCCAGCGCCCGCTGCCGGGTGGGGTCCACCTCGGTGGCGCCGTGCAGCTCGTCCAGCGCGGCCACCAGTTCCTCCTGTGCGAAGTGCAGGGCGTAGCTCGTGGCCACGGCGGGCAGCAACCTGCGCTGGTGCGCCCGGTAGTCGAGGATCGTGACCTCGTCGCCGTCGGGGGCCTCGAACTGCCGTCGCCGCTCGGCGTAGCGCACCGCGAGTGCCAGCGCCCGCTTCGTCGCGTTGCCCGCGCTGCCCGCCACACTGACCCGGCCCCGCACGAGGGTGCCGAGCATGGTGAAGAACCGGCGGTTGTCGCTGTCGATCGGACTGGTGTAGCTGCCGTCCGGGAGCACGTCGCCGTAGCGGTTGAGCAGCGCCGTCCGCGGCACACGGACCCGGTCGAAGAGCAGCCGGCCGTTGTCGACGCCGTTGAGGCCGGCCTTGGGGCCGCAGTCGGAGATCGTCACCCCGTCGGCGGGACGCCCCTCGGCGTCCCGGATCGGCACCAGGAACGCGTGCACGCCGTGCGAGCGCCCTTCGGTGACCAGCTGGGCGAACACCACCGCCATGCGGCCGTCACGGGCCGCGTTGCCGATGTAGTCCTTGCGCGCGGACTCCTCCGGGGTGTGCACCACGAACTCCCCCGCTTCGGCGTCGTAGGTCGCCGTGGTGCGCAGGTTCTGCACGTCCGAACCGTGTCCGGTCTCGGTCATGGCGAAACACCCGGGCAGGTCCAGCGACATGATCTCACCCAGGTACCGCTCGTGGTGCCGTTCGGTGCCCAGCAGCTGCACGGCTCCCCCGAACAGCCCCCACTGCACCCCGGCCTTGACCATCAGGGACAGGTCACCGAGGCCGAGCATCTCGAAGGACACGACCGCGCCCCCGACGTCGCCCCCACCGCCCTGGGCGGGCGGGAAACCGAGCCGGGGTTTGCCGGAGTCGGCCAACCGCCGCATCCGCTCGGCCGTCCGTGCCCGCTGCCCCTCGAGGTCCGGTCCGGTCGCCACCTCGGGTTCGAGTGCGGCCAACTGTTCGCGGACGTCCCTGCGGACCGGGGCCCACCGGCCGTCGAGGACCTGAGTCAGTGCCTCCGTCAGTGCGTTCATAGATCAAGACTGCCGGAGCCCCGCGACGTCCGCAGCGTGCCCGGTCGCCCGTGCCCGGTTCACAGGCGGTCGAGCAGTTCCTCCGTGGTCGTCACCGGACGGTCGCAGACATAGCCGTGACAGACGTAGGCCGCGGCCGAGCCGTCCACCAGCGGCCGGTCGGCCAGCAGCGGGACGCCCTCGGACTCGGGTGGGCCGCCCAGCACCACACCCCCGCCGTGGATGTCGTGCGCGGCCGTGGAGAGCAGCTCCGACCGCGCCTCGGCGTCCGG
>NZ_KE387071.1:44693-52791 GCF_000430445.1 Saccharomonospora iraqiensis subsp. iraqiensis | reverse complement strand
GGTCGGCAGCGGACAGCCCCCGGGGACGGTGCGGCTGCCGCGGGGCGGCACGGCCGAACTCGTCCGCGAGGAGGTCGGGCCGGACTCCGTCCTGCCGGTGCCGGAGGATCTCGACGAGGCGACCTGGTGGGGCGCCGGGCTGGACGCACCCAGCGGCGCGAGCGTGTTCGCGGGTCATGTCGACTGGCAGGGCCGGACGGGACCGTTCGCGGAACTGTGGGACGCCCGGATCGGGGAGCGGGTGCGGGTGCTCGACGACGGCGGCACGGAATGGACGTACGAGATCACCCGGATCTTCACGTTGCACAAGGACGAGCTGCCGGACCGGGCGCACGAACTCTTCGGACAGAGCGGGCGGCACCGGCTCGTGCTGGTCACCTGCGGCGGCCGGTGGTTGGGCGGGACGACCGGATACGCGGAGAACCGGGTCGTGCTCGCCGAACCCCGCTGAACGGGTGCGGCACCCGGACGGGCGGGCCCGCTCTCACCCGGTCGGCCCGCCTGACGACGACGACACGCCGCGCGCGGGTACGGTTCCCCCATGGTCTCCGAGCACGACAACCGCCTTCTCCCGCTGAGGCGGGACTTCGGGCAGGCATGGCATGGTTTCGACCGCACCCAGGTGGCCCAGTACCTCGACCACCTGGAGGCGCAGGTACATCAGATCATGGCCGAGCGGGACTCGGCCGAGGCGCGGGCGACGGAGTCCGCGCGCGAGCTCGACAGTGTCCGGCAGGAGGTCGAATCGCTGCGGGAACGGGTCGAGGAGCTGAAGAAACCACCGGAGCGGATCGAGGACCTCGACGAGCGCATGCAGCGCACCGTCGAGCTCGCCCAGCACCGCGCGTCCGAGATCATCGAGAGCGCGGAGACCGCCGCGGAGAAGAACTGGGCCGAGAGCAGCGCGGTGTCGAACACGCTGCACGAGCGGTACAAGAACCTGCTCGAGACGCTCGACGGCCACGCGGACGCGCTCAAGCGCGAACACGAGGAGGCGCTGGCCGCGACCAAGGCCGAGGTCGAGAAGATGACCACGGACGCCGCCCGCAGGCGGGAGGAACTCGACGCGGAGGCGGAGACCAGACGCCGCACGATCGAGGACGACTTCCAGGAGCGCCTGGCCGAGGAGCGGCGCGCGCACGACGAGCACATCGCCGAGGAGAAGGCCACCAGCCGTCGTGAAGCGGAGGAGCGGCTCACCGAGGCCCGGAACGAGGCGAAGCGGCTGATCGACGAGGCCACCGAGAAGGCGCGGGAGCTCGTCGAGTCGGCCACGGCGGAGGCCGACCGGCGCACGAGCGAGGCCAACGACGTCGTCAGCCGGTTGACGTCGATCCGGGAGGAGGCACGCGCCCGTCTGCGGGAGGCCGACCGGATGCTCGAACAGGGCGAGTCCGCGCTGACCCCGCCCGACGACGAGGAGTCCACCCTCGCGGAGACACCCGGCAGCACGTCGTGATCCCGCCGGGGAGGGCTCCCTGACCCCGCCGCGGGCCGGGTGACCGTGCGGTGCGCCGGTAGGACGGATCGGGCCCCCTTACTTCACTCGGAAGTGTGATGTGGGCTGCGCATCGAGCCGACTCGTCCGGCCCGTGTTGGACCGGAACGGTGTCGGGTCATACGGTGCTCACGTCAGGAAGGGGGCCCGAACCGTGGCGGATCGCACCGTGGAGCTGACGGTCGACGCCGAACCCGACCTCGTGCCGGTGATTCGCAACGTCGCGGCCGACCTCGCCATCCGCATGGATCTGCAACTCGACACCATCGCCGACCTGCGGCTGGCCGTGGACGAGGCGTGCGGGTTGCTGCTCGCCCGCGCGGCCACGCCCACCACGCTCGCCTGCCGGTTCACCTTCGGCGGGGGCACCATCACCGCGTGGACCGAGCTGGCGTGCCGGGAGGGCACCAGCCTGCCGCAGCAGGGGTTCAACTGGCACGTGCTCACCGCGCTGACCCGGTCCGTGCGCGGGCTGCGGTCCGAGCGGGCGGGGGTGCCGACGGCCGTGATCGAACTGACCGTCGGCGACCCCTGAGCCGGGTCGAGCCCCGGCGCCGTCCGACGCCCGGTGGCTCAGCCGTCCCAGTGGCACAGCAACAGGCACACGTCGTCGTCGTGCTCGGTGGCGCCGAGCATCACCCGCAGCACGTGCTCGGCCCGCGCGTCGAGCCCGGTGGCCTCGCACGAGCGGAACGCCTCGACCAACCGGGACAGACCCGCGTCGAGGTCGCTCGTGCGACGCTCGATGAGCCCGTCGGTGAACAGGGCGATCGACGACCCCGGCGTGAGCTTGCGCTCGTGTTCCGGGAAGGTGACCCCGGCGGGCAGGTGGATCCCGAGCATCGGGGCGTGCTCGGCGTCCAGGTAGGAGACGCCGCCCCCGGACTCCTGCAGCAGTGGTGGCGGATGTCCCGCGCTGGCCCAGCGCAGCAGGCCGGTCGCCGGCTCGACCTCCGCGGCCACGGCCGTGGCGAACAGCGGGGTGTCCAGGCCACGCAGCAGCTCGTGCACGAGGCGCAACGACTGCGCCGGGCCGTGTCCCTCCAGCGCGTAGGCTCGCAGGGCGTTCTGCAGCTGCCCCATCACGACGGCCGCATCGACCCCGTGCCCGGTGACGTCGCCGACCGAGAGCACGACCGTGCCGTCCGGGCGGGTGACCGCGTCGTACCAGTCCCCACCCACGTGGACACCGCGGGTCGCCGACCGGTAGCGGGCGACGAGGCCGAGATCCTGCAGCGGCGCGAGCGTCGGCAGCATCGCCCGTTGCAGTCGTTCGGCCAGCTCGTGTTCCCGCTCGTACTCGTTCGCGTTGCGCAGTCCCACCGCGGCGCGGTTCGCGATCCCGCCCGCGAGGGCCACGTCGTCCTCGGTGAACTCCCCGGTGGGACGGTGCAGATCGAACACGCCGAGGGTGTGCGGACCGGCGGTGAGCGGGACGCTGACCCGGTGCGGGCCCTCGCGGACCGGTTCCCGCGTCCGGACGGCGCTGCGGGTGGTCTCGTCGGATTCCCGGTCGGGGTCGGCGGGGCACGACAGGCCACCCTCGCTCACCGTCCACACCGTGACGTGGTCGGCGAACCCGTTGGCGGTGACCAGCGCGGCGACCTCGTCCAGCATGTGCACCCGGTCCAGCGAAGTGGCCGAGGCCCGGCTGACCTCGTCCAGGAAGGAGGTGCGCTGCCGCTGCCGGTCGATCTCCGCGTGCAGCGCGAGCAGTCCGGCGTTCGTCTGCTCCAGCTCGGACTGGTGCCAGCGCAGGTCCTGATCGCGCTCGGAGACCACGTCGGCCAGCGCACGCAGCGCCGCGCCCGCGGCCGCGTCCGTGTCCGCTCCATCACCGCCGAGCGCGGCGGACACCCGTCGCCACACCTCGTCGGACAGTTCCCGGTCCCCCAGTAACCCGCGCAGTCTCGCGCGCAGGTCGTCACTCACCCGACCTCACCTCCGCCCACGACGACCACACAGGAGTCGTCGCGGTGTCTTCCGTACCGACCCAGCAACCACCCGGCCGCCGTGGCCGGGTCGTGCGCGAGGAGCTCCGCGATCTCCTCCGCTCGCCACCGTTGCGTCACCCCGTCCGTGTGCATCACCAGCCGGCTCCGCCCGCTCCACGGCCGGACGACGGGAGCCGCCCGTCCGCCGCTGCGTTGTCTGCGCCCGACGATGCCCGGCGTCGACACCAGCGCCTCGTGCGTGCCGTCGCCCGGGAACAGGCGTGCCACGGAGTTCCCGACGGCACTGAAGGTCAGTGTCGACCGCGCGGGGTGAAACTGTGCTACGGCCGCCGTGGCGCCGCGACGGACGGACGAGTCGGCATCCATCGCCGCGATGAGCTGCCCGGGCGGGGCGCTCGGGTTCGCGGCGACGTGGGCGGTGACCGCCGCACTGGCGCTCGCGGCCTCGGGACCGTGCCCGAGTCCGTCGCTCAGTGCCACCGTCGTCACACCACGCTCGTGCGCCACCACCCAGTTGTCCCCGCACTCGGTCTCGCCCGCGGCGGCGGCCAGTGCGGCTCCCACCTCGACGCCGAGGTGGGGTGGCTTCGCCACCGTCCAACGCGCGAGCACCGTCGTTCCTTCCCCGGGGCGGGAGTGGATGTCCACGACGTCGGCCATCCTGCGCACACCGCCGAGGCCGACCCCGAGGGTGCCGGTGGTGGAGTGCCCGTCCCGCATGCTGTCCGGCACGTCCGCGATCCCCGGACCCAGGTCGGTGGCGACGACGTCCAGCCCGTCCGGCCGGGGGATCGCCATCAGCAGACCGCCCGTGGCGTACTTCTGCAGGTTGGTGGCGAGCTCGGAGACCGCGAGGACGACCCGCTCCACCGTGCGCTCAGCCAGGCCCGCCTCACGCGCCGCGCGGCCCGCCGCCATCCGGGCCTGGTGTACGTGGACGGGCGCGTGGACGGCCAGCGCCTCCCCGCTCATCCGCTGCCGGGCCTGCTCGTGCGGAACACCACCGTCACCGTCGTCCCCTGTCCGTCGCCGGTGCGCAGGTCGAACTCGTCGGCGAGCCGCCGCGCGCCGCTGAGGCCGAGGCCCAGTCCCCCCGCGCTGCTGTAGCCGTCCGTCAGTGCCTGCTCCGTGTCGGCGATACCGGGTCCCTCGTCGCGGAAGACCAACCGCAGCGCCGTGCGGCCCGCGTCCTTCTCCAGCGCGATCCGGGCCGTGCCCCCGCCCCCGTGCTTGAGGGTGTTACGGGCGAGCTCGCTGGCGGCCGTGACCAGTTTGGTCTGCTCGACCAGGGAGAACCCGGCCGAGACCGCCACGTCCCGCGCCGCCTGGCGCACGTGGACGATGTCGACCTCCTCGCGGACGGCGACCTCGTGCTCGGTGACGACACCGGTCATGGCTGTCCCGGGTCGGCACCCAGCAGGGACAGTCCCCTGCTCACCGTGAGGGCGGTCTGCAACCCCGGAAGGGTGAGGCCGAGCTCGACCAGTGTGATCGCCACCTCGGGCCGCATGCCGACCACGACCGTCCGCGCGGCCAGCAGCGCGCAGGCACCGGCGATGTCGTGCAACGTCCGGGCCAGGAACGAGTCCACGACCTCCAGGCCGGAGATGTCGATGAGCACACCCCGGGCGCTGATCTCGGCCACGCGCCCGGTCAGGTCCTCCTGGAGGGTGAGCGCGTCCCGGTCACTGAGTTCGCCCTGGATCGTGACGAGCAGGACGTCGCCGAGGCCGACGAGGGACGTGTTGGTCATGCCGTACTACCCGACCTCCCGCGCGGGGGTGATGGCCATTCCGAGCGTGTGCAGTGCGTGGATGAACGCGTCGGCGAGGCTCGCCCTGGTGGCGACCTCGCCGAGATCGATACCGAGCTGGACCATCGTCTGCGCGATCTGGGGACGGATGCCGCTGATGACGCACTCCGCGCCCATCAGACGTGCGGCCATCGCCGTCTTCAGCAGGTGCTGGGCGACCAGCGTGTCCACGGCCGTGACCCCGGTGATGTCCAGGATCGCCACCCGCGCGTGCTGGCGGACGATCTCCTCGAGCAGGCTCTCGGTGGCCGCCTGGCTGCGCATGCTGTCCAGCGTGCCGATCAGCGGGATGGCCAGGATGCCGTCCCAGAGCTTGATCACCGGGGTGGACAGCTCGGCCAGCTGCTCCTGCTGGGCCAGGATGGTGTCCGCGCCCGCCGACAGTTCGATCTCCAGCAGGGCGATGCGGAGCGTGTTCAGCACGGTCGCCAGCGCCAGCCCGCCCCGGTAGGCGATGTCCGCGGGCTCGTCCCGCCGCTCCCACAGCCGCAGCACCGGCTCCTTGAGCACGGTCACGTCGGGGCGGCTGCTCCCGGAGCGTCCGCCGGCCGCCCGCGAGGCGAGGGTGCCGAGCACCGTGCGCACGGTGCCGAACCCCTCCGCCGACGGATCCTCCTCGGAGCCGGTCTCGATCACCTGGCGCACGCCGTTGAGCAGGGCGGCGGCCTCCTCCGCGGCCTCGTCCGGGTTCCGGGTGGAGAACACCGCGGTGGCCGACCACTCCCGTTCGATCTCGGCGCGGTGTGTCTCCAGGAACTCCACCAGGCGCGCCCGGACGGCGGCGGTGGTGTCGTCGGTCATGTCTCGGCTCCCACCTTCAGGCCCAGCTCACGCGCTGAGGCATCGGCTCCTCCCTGGCAAACTTAGGACACACGGCAGCGAACCTCCAGGTGGGGTACTCACCGGTAGGTACCGTGGAACGACGGAAACGGACAACGGATGACCGGACGCGACGAATCGACCACCGACGGCGGGGCGACCGTGCGTGCCGAACTGGTCGAGGCCGAGGGGCGCGTCACGCTCAGCGGCGAGATCGATTACGGTGCCGCACCCCGCGTGGACGACGCGCTCCACCGGTTGCTGTCCGACGGCGCCCGACACCTGGTGATCGACCTCGGCGAACTTTCCTTCTTCGACTCGGCCTGCCTGGGCGCCCTGGTGCGGGCCCACGCCGGGACGGCCGAGCGTGGGGGCACCGTCCGGCTGGTCAACGTCGACCGGCACGCCTACCGGGTGCTGCAGATCTCGGGCCTGATCCCGCTGTTCGACATCAGCACGGTCGGCTGACGGTCCGGATCCGCGGACCGCTCGCGGGACGGGCCTCCCGGTCATCGGTCCGTGTGCCCGGCCGCGCCGACGAGGTTGCGGGCCATTCCGCCGAAGACCACACCGTGCAACGGCCGGAGGGCGAGCCAGTACAGGTGGCCGGGCGAACCGTGCGGCAGGAACAACGCCCGCTGCCGGTACACCGCACCGCCGTCGCCGTCCGGCCGGACCGACAGCTCCAGCCACGCGCGGCCGGGCAACCGCATCTCCGCCCGCAGCCGCAGCATTCGGGGCCGTTCCAGGCGTTCGACCCGCCACCAGTCGAGCGCCTCCCCCACCCGCAGCCGGTGCGGATGGCGCCGGCCCCGACGGAGCCCGACCCCGCCCACCAGCCGGTCGATCCAGCCGCGCACCGACCACGCCGGCGGGAACGAATACCAGCCGTGTTCACCGCCGATGCTCTCCACGACCTGCCACAGGTCCTGCGGGGACGCGCTCGTGTGCCGCTCCCGGACGTCCTCGTACAGCGTCCCGCCCGCCCATTCCGGGTCGGTGGGCAGCGGGTCCGCGGGCGCCCCCGGTGTGCTCGCGTCCGACCAGCGGGTCGGCACGTCCGCCCGCCCCACCCGGGCCAGTGCCAGCTCGACCGCCCGCTCGAACGTGGTGAGCCCGCCCTCGGGGTCGGGGATGTACTCCGCGATCGCATGGTCCCGGCAGACCACCTCGTTCACCAACGACTCGATGAGCGGGACCGCGATGGCCCGCGGCACCGGGGTCACGAGGTTCACCCATTGCGCGGACAGCCACGGGCTCAGCACCGGCACCGGGATCACGAGCCTGCGGCGCAGGCCCGCGACGGCGGCGTAGCGCCGCATCATCCGCAGGTAGGTGAGCACGTCCGGGCCGCCGATGTCGAACGCCCGGTTGACCGGCCCGGCGATCGTGGCCGCGCGGGTCAGGTAGTGCAGGACGTCGCCCACCGCGATCGGCTGGATCCGGTTGTGCACCCAGCGCGGGGTGACCATCGCGGGCAACCGCTCGGTCAGGTGCCGCAGCATCTCGAAGCTCGCCGACCCGGCCCCGAGGATCACGGCCGCCCGCAGCACCACCGCGGGGACGGGACCGTCGAGCAGGATGCGCCCCACCTCGGCCCGGGAGGCCAGGTGTTCGGACAACTCGACGTGCTCCGGGGTGATGCCGCCGAGGTAGACCACCCGCGAGACACCCGCCGTCGCGGCGCACTCGGCGACCACCCGCGCGGCACGCCGGTCGAGGGCGGCGAAGTCCTTCCGCGTCAGCGAGTGCACCAGGTAGTACACCACCTCCTGCCCGGCCATCGCCGCGGCGACCGCGTCCGGGTCGGTGGCGTCGGCACGCACGATCTCGGCCTGCTCGCGCCAGGGCACCTCGGCGAGCTTGGCCGGGGTCCTGGCCACCGCGCGCACCTCGTGACCCTCGGCCAGCAACGCGGGCACGAGACGCCCCCCGAGGTAGCCGGTGGCGCCGAACACCACACACCGCATGCCGTTTCCCCTCGCCGCCGCGTTGCCGCGGACCCGCCTGCCG
>NZ_KE387071.1:36211-44593 GCF_000430445.1 Saccharomonospora iraqiensis subsp. iraqiensis | reverse complement strand
ACCAGGTGAGCAGGCAGGCGGCCCCGGAGGGGCCGCCCTTGAACAAGACAAGAAAGTCTGAACACGCTCTGCGCTGCGGCTACGTGGTCGCCGAGCGGCGGGAATGGCTTGCCCAGCTCGAACAGGACCCGACCGCGCGACGTCACGACTTGCCGGACCTCACGCGCTTCATGATGGCGACGGGCGTCCGGATCGGCGAAGCGCTCGCCCTGTACTGGGAGGACGTCGACCTCGACCGGGGCGTGGTCCTGATCGAGTGGACCGTCGTCCGTGTCCGGGGCGCCGGCCTCCGGCGGACGCCTCCGAAGACGTCGGCGAGTAAGCGCACGTTGGCGGTGCCTGCGTGGGCACTGGAGATGCTTCGGCATCGGCACGCGACCGCGGTTGCCGAGAACCGGCCGGCTGCGAGTCCGGTTTTCCCGGATTCCCTCGGAGGCCTGCGTGATCCCTCCAACACGCGACGTGCCTTCCGGGAGGCACGTGGCAGTGCGGATTTCGCCCTGGGTGACCTCACACGTGTTCCGCAGAACCGCGGCGACGCTCCTCGACGAAGCGAAGCTCACCGCCCGCGAAATCGCCGATCAACTCGGCCATGCGAAGCCGTCGATGACCCAAGACGTCTACCTGGGCCGCGGGATGGCCTCGCCCCGGGCGGCGGAGGCACTGGAGTCCCTCGGGTCGGAGGGCGAGGGCAATTCCGGGGGTAAATCGGGGATGTGATCTCCCGGCCATCCCCTCGCGAAGCCGCTGACCAGCTCGGACAGTGCCCCCGACGGGACTCGAACCCGCACTGCGTCGATTTTAAGTCGACCGCCTCTGCCGATTGGGCTACGGGGGCACCCGTAGCTTAAGGCCCCGCCCGCGCGGCTGTCCCACGGCCTCACCGGGTCGGCCGCGCGGGGGCCGGGGTCACGACTTGGAGGCTCGGTCGAACTCCTCCTTCGGGTTGTTGATCTGCCCGAGGGAGACGGTCTCGCGTCGGAACAGGCCGCCGAGCATCCAGTCGAGCAGGATGCGGACCTTGCGGTTGACCGTCGGCATGGCCTTGACGTGGTAGGCGCGGTGGAACAGCCACGCCGGGAAGCCCTTGATCTTGAGCTTCATCGCGTCGGCGACGCCCTTGTGCAGCCCGAGGCTGGCCACCGAGCCGAGGTTCTTGTGGTAGTAGTCCTTCGGCCTGCCACCGCGGAGCACCTTCACGATGTTGCCGGCCATGTGTTGCGCCTGACGCACCGCGTGCTGCGCGTTCGGCGGGCAGGTGGCGCTCGGGTCCTCCTCGGTGCGGGAGAGGTCCGGCACGGCCGCGACGTCGCCCGCCGTCCACACGTCGGGGTGCCCCGCCACCTGGAGGGAGGCGGTGGCCTGGAGCCTGCCCCGTTTGTCGGTCGGCAGGTCGGACTCGGCCACCACGGGGTTGGACTTCACGCCCGCGGTCCAGATGATGGTGTCGGTGTCGAACTCGGTGCCGTCGGAGAGCACGACGTGCCCGTTCTCGAACGACTTCGCCGCCGTCGACAGGTACACCTCGATGCCCCGGCTCTCCAGCTGCTCGGCCGTCCACACGCCCAGCGTCTCGCGCACCTCGGGCAGGATCCGCCCCGCGGCCTCCACCAGCACCCAGCGGATGTCGTCGGGTTCGATGGTGTCGTAGTAGCGCGTGGCGTCGCGGGTCATGTCCTCCAGCTCGGCCAGCGCCTCGATCCCGGCGAACCCGCCGCCGACCACGGTGAAGGTCAGCAAGCGTTTGCGCAGTTCGGGGTCCAGGGTGCTGGCGGCCTCGTCGAGCTTGGTCAGGACGTGGTTGCGGATGTAGATGGCCTCGCCGATCGTCTTGAACGCGATGCCCTCCTCCGCGAGGCCGGGAATCGGCAGCAGTCGGGCGACGGAACCGAGCGCGACCACCAGGACGTCGTAGCCCAGCTGTTCGGTGTGCCCGTCCGGGGCCTCCACGGTCACCGTCTTCGACTCGTGCTCCACCCCGGTCACCCGGGCCGTGAGCACGTGGCACCGGCGCAGGGCCCTGCGCAGCGGCACGACGACATGGCGGGGTTCGATGGAGCCCGCCGCCGCCTCCGGGAGGAACGGCTGGTAGGTCATGTGCGGCTGCGGGTCGACGACGGTCACGGATGCCTCGTTGGCCCTGAGCTTCTTCTGCAGGCCCAGCGCCGTGTACAGGCCGACGTATCCGCCACCGAGGATCAGGATCCGCGTCGGTTCCGACTTGACTGCCATGTCATCCATGGTTTCACCGGCGGGCCCACAACGGCAGAGACCCCTCCCCGGCTGTGACCAGGGTCGCCGTATCTCCCAAACGATTCAGAGCATCGACACTCCAGGTCACCGCCCCGATCCGCACGGTAGTGGGCCACGTCCCCCGCCTCACCGCAACCCGGCCAGGGCGGCCCCCTCGGCCAGCACCGACCGCAGCATCTCCGGCGTCAACCTGCCGGTGAACGTGTTCTGCTGCGAGACGTGGTAACAGCCGAGCAGGTGCAGCGGGCTCGGCCCGTCGAGCGTGACGCGCACGTCGTGGCCGAACTTCGGCCTGGGCCTGGGGATGGTCCACCCCGCCTCGGCGAGCACGGGCAACAGGGCCTGCCAGCCGAAGGCGCCGAGGACCACCACGGCGCGCAGGGTGGGCCGGAGCAGCCGGAGTTCGTCGGCGAGCCAGTGCCGGCAGGTGTCGCGCTCGGCGGGGGTCGGCTTGTTCGCCGGCGGGGCGCAGTGCACCGGCGCGGTGATCCGCGTGCCGCGGAGGGTGAGGCCGTCGTCACGGTGCACCGCGGTCGGCTGGGAGGCGAGGCCGACGTCGTAGAGGGCCTGGAAGAGCACGTCACCGGAGCGGTCGCCGGTGAACATGCGTCCGGTGCGGTTCCCGCCGTGGGCGGCGGGAGCAAGGCCCACCAGCACCAGGGCCGCGTCGGCGGGGCCGAAGCCGGGCACGGGACGGCCCCAGTAGGTCTGGTCGGCGAACGCCGCCCGCTTGGTCTCGGCGACGTGCTCGCGCCACTCCACCAGGCGCGGACAGGCGCGGCACCGGCTGACGGCGGCATCCAGCCGCGCGAGCTCCTCGGCCCGCTCCCGCGGCTCCTCCCGGTACGCGTTCATGGGTCCCATTGTGCGCACGACTAGGTTGGGGCCATGCCGGAGACCAACACCGCCGACACCGCCAGCTCCACGACCACCGAACCGACCACCGCGGACGGGACGTCCCCCACCGATGACCTCGTCACCACGCAGCACACGCTGACGACGCCGGACGGCGCTCTCGACTACACCGCCGAGACCGGGCGGATCGTGCTGCGCAAGGAGGTGCTCACGGACGGCACCTTCGAGGGGCACAAGCCGAAGGCCGAGGTCTTCGTCACCGCCTACACCCTCGACGGCGCCGACCCGGCGACGCGACCGGTGACGTTCGCGTTCAACGGCGGTCCCGGATCGTCCAGTATCTGGCTGCACATGGGCGTGCTCGGGCCGCGCCGGACCGTCTCGGGGGACGTGGACGCGCCCGAGCCGCCCCCGTACCGGCTGGCCGACAATCCGGAGACCCTGCTGCGGGACAGCGACCTCGTCTTCATCGACCCGGTCTCCACCGGCTACTCCCGCGCCGTCGAGGGGGAGAAGCCGACCGAGCACCACGGCTTCACCCCCGACGTGGAGTCGGTCGGCGAGGTGATCCGGCTGTGGACCTCGCGCAACGGCCGGTGGCTGTCGCCGAAGTTCGTGGCGGGCGAGTCGTACGGGACGCTGCGCGCCGCAGCCCTGGCCGCGCACCTGCAGGACCGGCACGGGCTCTACCTCAACGGCCTGCTGCTGATCTCCTCGGTGCTGGACATGGGCACCATCCGGTTCAGCGAGGGCAACGACCTGCCGTACGCGCTGTACGTGCCGACCTACGCCGCCATCGCGCACTACCACGGCAGGCACGGGGATCGGCCGCTCGACGAGGTACTCGCCGAGGCCGAGGAGTTCGCCGCGCGGGACCTGCCGTGGGCGCTGCGGCAGGGCGCACGGCTCAGCGCCGACGAGCGGGCCGACATCGTCTCCCGGCTCGCGCGGCTGACCGGGCTCAGCGAGTCCTATGTGGACCGCGTGAATCTGCGGATCGAGCACGTCCGGTACTTCACCGAGCTGTTGCGGGACCGGGGGCTGGTGACCGGGCGGATGGACGGCCGGTTCACCACGTGGGAACCCGACGGTGGCCGCGAGCACTTCAGCGACGACGCGTCGATCTCCCGCATCATCGGGGCCTACTCGGCGACGTTCAACCACTACGTCCGGCACGAGCTCGGCTACGCCAACGACCTGCCGTACGAGGTGCTGTCGCTGGACGTCAACCGCAACTGGTCGTACTCGGACTTCGAGGGCCGCTCGGTGTCGGCCGTGGACGACCTCGGTAAGGCGATGCGCGCGAACCCGCACCTGCGGCTGCACGTGGCGCTGGGCCACTACGACGGCGCCACCCCGTACTACGCCGCCGAGCACGTGCTCGCGCAGATCCGCATCCCGGACGAACTCCGGTCCAATGTGGAGACGGCGTACTACCCGGCGGGCCACATGATGTACGTCCACGAACCGTCCCGCCGCCAACAGGCCGCCGACCTCGCCGCCTTCGTCCGCACCAGCGCCAACCGCTGACCCAGCCACTCCAGGCCCGCGAGTCGCCACTCCAGGCTCGCGAGTCGACACTTCAGGACACCGGGAGGACACTCCAGGACGCCGAAGAGACGCCTCGGGAAAGCGGACGACCCTTCGGGCCGCGGCGGCCGGGCTCCGCGAGGTACGGGCGGGAGCGGTCGCGGAGCGTGGGCTCGACGTCCTGGAGCGTCAACTCACGGGCGTGGGGTGGCAACTCGCGGGCATTAGGTGGCGACTCGCGGGTGTGGGGTGGGGTCAGGCCAGGGAGAGGGCGATGCCGTCGAGGATGTCGTGTTCGCTGACCACCAGGTCGGACGGGCCGCCCAGGTCGGCGATCCGGTCGGCGAGCACGCGCACGATCAGCGAGCCGCCGCCGATGACGTCCACGCGGCCCGGGTGGATCACCGGGTTGGCCGCGCGCTCGTCGTGGTCGGCGCTGAGCAGGCGGTGCGCGGTGTCGTCCAGCTCGGCGCGGGTGAGCCGGGACAGGTGGGTGCGTTCGGAGTCGTACTCGGGCAGTCCCTGCGACACGGCCGACAGCGTCGTCATCGTGCCCGCCACCCCGATCCAGGTGCGCGCCGTCGACACGTCGACGTCGGCGAAGGCGGGTTCCAGGGTGTCCGCGATCAGCCGCTCCCCGTCGGCGACCTCCCCGGCCGTCGGCGGGTCGCTGCGCAGGGTCCGCTCGGTGATCCGGACGCAGCCGATGTCGACCGACCGGGCCGCGCGCACGTCGGCCTGCCTGCCGTCCCACGTGCCCAACACCAGCTCCGTCGACCCACCGCCGACGTCGACGACCAGGAACGGCCCGTCGTCGGGGTCCTGCTCGCCGACCGCGCCCGCGAACGAGAGCCGTGCCTCCTCGTCCCCGGAGATCACCTCGGCCTCCACACCGAGGATGTCGCGGGTCATCGAGAAGAACTCGTCGCGGTTGCTCGCGTCCCGGGTCGCCGAGGTGGCGACCATGCGCAGCCGCTCGACGCCCTTGCGCCGGGCCGCGACGGCATAGGCGGTCAGCGCCTCCCTGGTCCGCTCCAGTGCCTCCGGAGCCAGCCTGCCGGTCGCGTCGACCCCCTGGCCGAGCCGGACGATCCGCATCTCCCGGTGCAGGTCCCGTAGGTCGACGCTGCCGTCGTGGCGGTGCGTCAGCTCGGCGACCAGCAGTCGGATCGAGTTCGTCCCACAGTCGATGGCGGCTACCCGTGGCATGCCGCCACCCTAGCCGGTCGGGCTCGTCGGCTCCTCCGTGGTCCGCACGCACTCGCACGGTGCCTGTGTGGCTCCGGCGGAACCGCCGGTTCCCGCCGCTGCGGCTGTGGTCGCCACGGCGCTCGTGCCGGTGTCGCCGTTGTCGGCACCGTGGACCGCACAGGGCCGGCTCGGCTCACCGGGCCGGGTCCCGGACGACGGTGCCGGGGACGAGCCCGTCGGCTCCGTCGTCGTCGGCCCCGACTCCGGGGTGGTCGACGGGCTCGAGGCCCCGGGTCGGTCGTCGGTGCCGCAGGAGTCGACGGTGCCCTCGGTGGCGTTCCCGGACACGGGACCGGCCGACGCCTGGGCGCTGTCCCCGTCGTCCGTGTCGCCCGAGGTCGCGGCCATCTCCGGACGCTCGGCGCCGTCCGGCCCGGCGCCGTCCGGCTCCGTGGTGCCCGGATCCGTGGTGCCCGGATCCGGGCTGTCCGGCTCCGTGGTGCCCGGCTCCGTCGTGTCCGGGTCCGTGCTGTCCGGGGTGGTGCTCTCCGGCCCCGTGTTCTCCGAGCTCCCGGAGCCGTTCGTCGTTCCGGGGTTCTCCGGCGTCCCGGTCGTGTCCGGGCTGTCGGACTCCGGCGCCTCGTCCGTGCCCGTGGGTTCCGTGCCCGTGGGTCGGTCCGTGGGCTCGGTGTCCGTCCCGTCCTGCGGGTCGTCGGAATCGCCCGGTTCCCCGGGATCCGCCTCCGGATCGTCCGTGTCCCCGGGGTCCTCCGGGTCCTCCGGATCCTCCGGATCCCCCGGGTCGGTCGGCCCGGTCGGGTCCTCGGGGTCGGTCGGATCGGTCGGCTCCTCGGGATCGGTCGGCTCCTCCGGTTCCTCCGGGTTCTCCGGGTCCTCCGGGTTCTCCGGTTCCTCCGGGTTCTCCGGCTCTTCCGGGTCCTCCGGGTTCTCCGGGTCCGGCTCGCCTCCCTCGGGCGGTGTGGATCCGGGGGGCGTCGTCTCCGAGTCCTCGGATTCCTCCGGGTCCCCCGGCTCCCCCGGCTCGCCGGGCTGCTCCGTGCCGTCCGGGTCCGTGCCGTCCGGGGTCGTCGTCGACGGCGAGGACGACGGCAGCTGGGCGCCCGCGGCGGCGTCGGGATAGGTGTCGACACGCAGTGGGTCGGGCACGGCCTGCGGCACCTCGCTGTCCGGCACGCCCAGGACCCCGGTGCGGTAGGCCTCGGCCCACCGCAGCACGTTGTCCACGTACGAGGACGAGTTGTTGTACCGGTAGAGCGCCCGGCGTACCTGTTCGTCGTCCGAGAGGTCGAAACCTCCCGCGCACAGGTACCGCCCCGCGGCGACGGTCGCGTCGTGGATGTTGTTCGGGTCCGCGACACCGTCGTCGTCGCCGTCCGCGCCCCACCGTGCCCACGTCGACGGGATGAACTGCATCGGCCCGACGGCGCGGTCCCAGTCCCGGTCACCGTCGTACCGGCCGCCGTCGGTGTCCGGGATCGTGGCCACCGGGCCACGCCCGTCGAGGACCGGGCCCAGGATCGGCTCGCGGGTGGTGCCCGCGGCGTCGACGTATCCGCCGCGGGCGTGCCCGGACTCGATCCGCCCGATCCCGGCGAGCAGCGCCCAGTCCAGGTTGCAGCCGGGTTGTTCCGCGTTCACCCGCTGGGCCGCCGCGCGGTACGCGGCCAGGACGGACCGCGGGATGCCGAGGGAGCCGGAGGTGGGCTCGTCCCGCAGCCGCAGCTCGGCCGGTTCCGGTGGCTCCGGCAGGCTCCCGTCGACCGACGACCGGGACAGGCCGGGCGGATATCCGCCGACCAGCGGCATGGCGACCGTGAACTCCCGGGCGGGCGGGTCGAGCCACCGCGCGGCCGCTCCGCTGACCACCGCCACCGGCACGATCGCCAGCGACCCGCCCAGCACGGCGACCATCGTCCGGTGCCGCAGCCCGAACCGCCGGACCGCACCCGACCTCCCGCCAGCACGCACGCTCGACCCCTCCCGCCGGAATCGCCTGGGGGCTCACCCTGCCGCAACCCACCCGGCGTTTCACACCCTTCGGAAGGGATCAAACAAGTTTTGCTCCGGACGGACTAATTTCCGTGAGCACACTCCCCCGACGGCCATCCGTCCGCCCGGACGAGACGCAGCGTCTCGTCACCGACCGGGTTGACTCCCGGTCCCCGGGCGAGCGTGTGGGCGAGGTGCACGTGCAGGCACTTCACCCTGGTCGGCATCCCCCCGGCGGTCACGGTGTGCCCGAGCGGTTCGATCGCGTCCCGCTCGGCCAGGTACGACTCGTGCGCCCGCCGGTAGCGCTCGGCGAACTCCGGGTCGTCGGCGAGCCGCGCGGTCATCTCCCGCATGGTCCCCGCCGCCTCGATCCTGCCCACCATCGAGTTCAGCGTGGGGCACGTCAGGTAGTACAGCGTCGGGAACGGGGTTCCGTCCTCCAGGCGGGGGCTGGTCCGCACCACGGCGGGGTGCCCGCCCGGGCAGCGCGCGACGACGGCACGCAACCCCCGGGGCGGGCGGCCGAGCTGCCGGGCGACC
>NZ_KE387071.1:26688-36111 GCF_000430445.1 Saccharomonospora iraqiensis subsp. iraqiensis | reverse complement strand
TCCAGTGCGTGCCGGGTGTGGTCGGGCACCCCCGCGGCGGCATGGATCCCGCGCGCCGCACGCAGCGCGGGCCACGCCTGCGCGGGGACCAGGTCCGGGTGTTCCGGGGGAAGCAGCACCACCGTGGCCGGCATCGGGGTCATGGCCGCACGGTACGGGACTCCAGCAGGTAGCCCGTCAGCTCCTCGTCGCTCGGCGCCGGGGCGAGCGCGGCACCGTCCCAGACGCCGTACCGGGGGTTGATCCGCACGCCCAGTTCCTCGGCGATCGGCTGCAACTGCCGCAATCCCGCCAGGTACCGCAGCTGCGGGTTCACCTGCTGCGCCTGTCCGGCGCCGTCCTCCCGCGCGGCGGACTCCCCGGAACCGGGGGCGCCGACGGTGCGGTCCCGCACGAGCGCGACCAGCCAGCCCACCCGCTGCCTGCTCGGTTGGATGACCACGACGGTGCCCTCGCCCGCGCCGAACACGGCGGTGGTGGCGAGTTCGGGGTCCCGGTCGAGGGTCCGCCCCAGGGTCAGTTCCTCCGTCACCGGCTGATGCCCGTTCTCGGCGATGATGCGCTCCGCCTCGTCGGGGTTCCGCGCGATCCGCTCGCCCAGGTCCCGCGCGGTGCGCTCGGCGGTGGCCTCCACGCTCGACTCCGTCACCATCGCGCCCACCATGCGCACCGAGAGCCGGTCCCGGTACCGCTCGGTGAGCTGCTGCAACAGCAGCTGGTCCCGGACCACCCCGCGCACCCGGGACGGTTCGGAGAACGTGCTCCGCGCGATGGCCCGGACGCCGCCGTTGTCGTGGATCAGCCGGTCCACCTCGCGCGGGTCGACCTCCAGACCCTCCCGTTCGGCGGCCACGGTCACCAGCTCGTGCACGACCCTGCTGCGCACGACCTCACGGCCGAACTGGTCGAGTTTGTTCTGTTCCTGCGCCTGCTCGGCCTGTTCGACGTTGTCGAGCAACCACCGGATCTCGGCCTGGACCGAGTCCAGGCCGATGGAGCGGTCCCCGACGAGGGCGGCGGAATCGGCCCTGCTCGGGCCGGAGCCACACGCCGTGAGCACGGTGGCGGTGAGCAGGACGAGCGCGAGAGCCACGGGGCGGCGGATGGTCCGAATCACAGCGCGTACCTTCTCACACCCGCCGGGCGCGGGGGCAAGACGTCGGGGCGATGATCACTCCGCCCCCGTGCCACGGCGTGTTGTTCCCGGTCAGGACGGCACCGCGGCGGGCTGCTCGGTCATCGAGGACAGCAGTCCGGAGCACCAGTCCAGCAGCGCCTCGTCCCGCAGCGGGGGCGCGCCCATGCGCCCGCCTGCGGGCCCCTCGGTGGGCTTGGGCACCGACACCGTGCTCGTCGCGGCCTTGTAGACCGCCTTCGGGTAGAGCCGTTTCAGCCGGACGAGCTGCGACTCGGCCAGCGGAAGCGGGGCGAATCGCAGGTTGTTGCCCTGCACCGTCACCTCGGTCACGCCCGCCCGGCGGCACGCCTGGCGGAACTCGGCGACCTTGAGCAGCCGGTCCACCGGGGCCGGGGGCGCGCCGTAGCGGTCGACGAGCTCGTCGCGGACGGCGTCCAGTGCCTCCCGGTCCTGCGACGTGGCGATCTTGCGGTAAGCCTCCAGGCGCAGCCGCTCCCCCGGCACGTAGTCGTGCGGGATGTGCGCGTCCACCGGCAGGTCCACCCGCACCTCCGTGGGCGCGGCGTCCTCGTCGTCGACCCCGCCCGCGCCCGCGTCCCGGCGGAAGACGTCGACGGCCTCACCGACCAGCCGGACGTAGAGGTCGAACCCGACGCCGGCGATGTGCCCGGACTGCTCGGCGCCGAGGATGTTGCCCGCGCCGCGGATCTCCAGGTCCTTCATGGCCACCGCCATGCCCGCGCCGAGTTCGGTGTTCTGGGCGATGGTGGCCAGCCGGTCGTGCGCGGTCTCGGTCAGCGGCTGCTCCGGCGGGTACAGGAAGTAGGCGTAGCCGCGCTCGCGGCCGCGACCGACCCGGCCCCGGAGCTGGTGCTGCTGCGCCAGCCCCAGCATGTCGCCGCGCTCGACGATCAGCGTGTTGGCGTTGGAGATGTCCAGCCCCGTCTCGACGATCGTGGTGCTCACGAGCACGTCGTACTCGCGTTCCCAGAAACCCTGGATGATCTGTTCCAGCTTGTGCTCGTTCATCTGCCCGTGCGCGGTGACCACGCGGGCCTCCGGGACCAGTTCCCGCAGGTGCCGGGCCGCCTTCTCGATCGAGGAGACGCGGTTGTGCACGAAGAAGACCTGGCCGTCCCGGAGCAGTTCCCGGCGGATCGCCGCGGCGACCTGCTTCTCGTCGTAGGCGCCGACGTAGGTCAGGATCGGGTGCCGGTCCTCGGGCGGGGTGAGGATCGTGGACATCTCCCGGATCCCGGCCATGCTCATCTCCAGGGTCCGCGGGATCGGGGTCGCCGACATCGTGAGCACGTCGACGTGGGTGCGCAGCGCCTTGATGTGCTCCTTGTGCTCGACGCCGAAGCGCTGCTCCTCGTCGACGATGACCAGGCCGAGGTCCTTGTAGCGCACCCCCGTCTGCAGCAGCCGGTGCGTGCCGATCACGATGTCCACCTCGCCGTCGGCGAGCCCGGTGAGCGTCTGCTCGGCCTCGTGCGGGTCGGTGAACCGGGACATCCCCTTGATCGTCACCGGGAACGAACGCATCCGGTCGGTGAAGGTGTTGAGGTGCTGCTGCGCCAGCAGTGTCGTGGGGACGAGCACCACGACCTGTTTGCCGTCCTGCACGGCCTTGAACGCGGCACGGACGGCGATCTCGGTCTTGCCGTAGCCGACGTCGCCGCAGATCACGCGGTCCATCGGCACGGTGCTCTCCATGTCCTTCTTGACCTCGTCGATCGCCGCGATCTGGTCGGCCGTCTCCACGAACGGGAAGGCGTCCTCCAGCTCCCGCTGCCACGGCGTGTCCGGGCCGAAGGCGTGCCCCGGCGCGGCCTGCCGGGCGGCGTAGAGCTGCACCAGCTCGGCGGCGATCTCCTTGACCGCCTTGCGGGCCTTGGCCTTGGTGTTCTTCCAGTCCGATCCGCCGAGCTTGGACAGCGTCGGCAGCTCGCCACCGACGTAGCGGGAGACCTCGTCGAGCTGGTCGGTCGGGACGAACAGCCGGTCGCCGGGGTGGCCCCGTTTCGAGGGCGCGTACTCCAGCACGAGGTACTCACGGGTCGCCCCGCCGACGGTGCGCTGCACCATCTCGACGAACCGTCCGATGCCGTGCTGGTCGTGCACGACGTGATCGCCCGCCTTCAGCGCGAGCGGGTCGACGGCGTTGCGCCGCCGGGACGGCATCTTGGTGTTCAGGTCCGGCGAGGACCGCCCCGCCGTCGCGCCGCGCCCGGTGATGTCCGCCTCGCTGAGCACGACCAGCGACGAGCCGGGCGCGACGAACCCCTCGGTGAGACCCCCGCAGGTCACCGTGACCACCCCGGGCTTCGGCGCCGTGTCCAGCCCGTTCTCGGCGAGCGTGGCCGGGACCTCGGCGGCGGAGAGCTGCTCCACGGCACGCTTGGCGGTGCCCGCCCCGGCGACCACGACCAGCGCCGTCCCGCCGGACGCGGTGTGCGCGCGCAGGTCCGTCGCGGCCCGCTCCAGTTCCCCGCGGTAGCCGGGGGCGGCCTCGATCGCGACGTGGTAGGCGTCGTCCTCGCTGGTGAGCTGGGACAGCGTCCACCAGCAGCGGTCGGTGGCGCGGGCGTGCTCCCGGATCTCGTCGAGGCCGCGGTAGGCCGACGCGCCCAGGTCGATCGGGGCCTTGCCGGAGTCGGCCGCGGTCATCCACGACGCCTCCAGGAACTCCTGCCCGGTGCGCACCAGGTCCTGCGCCCTGGCCTCGATCTTCTCCGGATCGGTGAGCACGACGTGGGCACCCTCGGGCACGGCGTCGGTGAGCAGGCGCAGCTCCCCGTCGCACAACACCGGGATCAGCGCCTCCATGCCCTCCACGGGGATGCCGTCGGCGAGCCTGGTCAGCATCTCGGCCAGCTGCTCGTCGCCCTCGTGCTCGGTGGCGAGGTCGGCGGCCCGGCGCTTGACGGCGTCGGTGAGCAGCAACTCGCGGCAGGGCGGCGCGACCGTCCCGGACACCTCACCGGGCAGGGAACGCTGGTCGGACACCGCGAACGCACGGATCTCGGAGACCTCGTCGCCCCAGAACTCGATCCGGTGCGGATGGTCGGCGGTGGGGCCGAACACGTCCAGGATGCCGCCGCGCACGGCGAACTCGCCCCGCTTCTCGACCATGTCGACCCGGGTGTAGGCGAGTTCGACGAGCCGGTCGGGCAGGCTCTCGAATTCGTACTCCTCCCCGACCCGCAGTTCGACCGGCTGCAGATCGCCCAGCCCGGGGGCCATCGGTTGGATCAGGCTCCGCACCGTGGTGACCACCACGCGCAGCCCGTCGCGGCCGGGCAGCGCCAGGCGGCGCAGCACCTCCAGCCGCTTGCCCACGGTGTCCGCGCGGGGCGAGAGCTTCTCGTGCGGCAGGGTCTCCCAGGAGGGGAAGTGCGCCACCGCGTCGGCACCGAGCAGGCTCGCCAGCGCGGCGGTGAGTTCCTCGGCCTGCCGCCCGGTGGCGGTGACGGCCAGAACCGGCCGGTCCCCGCCCTGTTCGGCGGCCAGCGCGGCGAGGACGAGCTGTCGACCCGGGGGTGCCCCGTCGAGTTCGAGCAGCGGCGCCCCCGCGCGGTCCACAACCCCGCGCAGCGCGGGATCCGGCAGAACCGCGGAGAGTAGACCGGACAACGGGGCCTGGTTCACCGCCTCGGGGGCGGAGGTGCTACCGGGTTCGGTGTGCGAAGCGGTCACGGACCTGTACTTCCCCTCACGCGAGACACACCCGTGCCCGGGACGGCGGGGCACAGGGGGCTTTCCGCCCACCAGGATACGTGCCCGGCCACCGGGCGACCGACCCAGCACCGAGGCACACTGTGCGCATGTCCGACCGCAGACCGGTGCTCTCCGCCCTCGCCGCGCTGGCCGTCCTGCTGACGGCGTGCGGCGGTCCCCCCGACGACGGCGCGCCGGAGTCCCCCGCCCCCGACGGCGGACCCGCGGACGGCACGGAGACGACCACGTCCTCTCCGGAAGAGGTGTCCCTGGAGGCCGACCAGGTCACCGGCGGCCTCGAACACCCGTGGGACGTCGGCTTCCTGCCGGACGGTGGGGTGCTCGTCACCGAACGCCCCGGTCGGCTCCGGCTCGTACGCGACGGCGACGTCACCGAGGTCGATGCCGACTTCTCCGACGTGCTCGTGCGCGGCGAGGGCGGGTTGATGGGGCTGGTGGTGCACCCGGACTTCCCGGACACGCGGGAGTTCACCACGTGCCAGACGCACCGGCGCGACGGCGAGGCCGTGGACGTGCGGCTGGTGACCTGGCGGCTGTCCGACGACGGCCGGGCCGCGCGCCGGGTGCGGGACCTGCTGACCGGGCTGCCGGTCAACGACAGCGGGAGGCACTCCGGGTGCCGCCCCACGTTCGCCGCCGACGGCGCGCTGCTCGTCGGCACGGGTGATTCCGCGAGCGACCCCACGATCCCGCAGGACCGCACCAGCCTGGGCGGAAAGATCCTGCGCATCGACCCGGACACCGGGCGCGGCCTGCCGGACAACCCGTTCGCCGACGCCGACGACCCGGACACACGCCGGGTGTACAGCTACGGACACCGCAACGTGCAGGGCGTGGCGGTACGGCCGGGCACCGGCCAGGTGTACGCCTCCGGACACGGACCGACCGGCTTCGACGAGGTGAACCGCATCGTGGCCGGTGGCAACTACGGCTGGGACCCGTCCCGGGGCGGGACGACCGACTCGTACGACGAGGACGTGCCGATGACCGACCTCGACCGGTTCCCGCAGGCGGTGCCCCCGCTGTGGACCTCGGGGGCGACCTCGACCGAGGCGCCGTCCGGCGCGGCGTTCGTCTCCGGCGGGGGCTGGGGTGCGCTGGACGGGACCCTGGCCGTCGTGGCCCTGCGGGGGCAGAAGATGCTGCTGTTCCGGCTCGACGACGCCGGCGACGACGTCACCGAGGTGCTCCTGCCGCCCGAGTTCGACGACGAGTTCGGCAGGCTCCGGGCGGTGCGTCGCGCGCCGGACGACGCGCTCTGGGTGACCACGTCGGGCGGCGCGGACGACATGCTGTTCCGGGTGACCCCGCGGCCCGCCTGAGCGGCCGCCCGACCCCGGTGCGCCGGTGTGCTGGGCCCCGGTGTGCTCAGCCGCGCCCGCTGTACTGGATCTTCGGTTTGTGCTCCAGATGGGACAGACCGTTCCACGCGAGGTTGACCAGGTGGGCCGCGACCTCGTGGCGCTTCGGTTTGCGCGCGTCGAGCCACCACTGGCCGGTCAGCGCCACCATGCCGACCAGCGCCTGCGCGTACAGCGGGGCCAGCTTGTCGTCGTACCCGCGGGTGTCGAACTCGTGTGCGAGCACGTACTCCACCTGCCCGGCGATGTCGTTGAGCAGGGTGGAGAACGTGCCCGACGCGCTGGCCACCGGGGAGTCCCGCACCAGGATGCGGAACCCGTCGTGCGCCTCGTCGACATAGCCCAGCAGGGCGAGCGCGGCGTGTTCGAGCAGTTCGCGGGGCCCACCCCCGTGCAGGGTCGAGACCATCCGGTCGAGCAACGACTGCATCTCGCGGTCCACCACGACCGCGTAGATGCCCTCCTTACCGCCGAAGTGCTCGTAGACCACCGGTTTGGACACGTTCGCCCGGTGCGCGATCTCCTCGATCGACGCGCCGTCGAACCCCTTCTCCGCGAACAGCGCCCGCGCCACGTCGAGCAGCTGCTGTCTGCGCTCGGCACCCGTCATCCGCACCCGGGCCGCCGGGGCCGTCGCCCGTGCCCCCGCGGCCGCGTCGCGCTTCGCTCTGCGTCTCGCCGCCACCGTCCGCAGCCTAATCCGCCCGCACCCGGGACGCCGCGAAGGACCCCTTCCCCACGCCACACGCCGCGAAGGCCTCCTTGCCTGCGTGCGATGCAGGCAAGGAGGCCTTCGCGGCACTCCCCGGGGTGACCGGCGGACTACTTCGCGGAGAGTTTCTGCAGGCGGTGCGGGGTGGGCCAGCGGACGTTGTAGGCCCAGCCGAGCTTCTCGAACACCCAGATCAACCGGGCGGAGATGTCGATCTGACCCCGCTGGACCCCGTGCCGGGCCGACGTCGGGTCGGCGTGGTGCAGGTTGTGCCAGGACTCGCCGAACGAGAAGATCGCCAGCGGCCAGAAGTTGGCGGAACGGTCCCGGGCACTGTACGGCCGCTCACCGATCATGTGACAGATCGAGTTCACCGACCAGGTCACGTGGTGCAGCACGCACACCCGCACGAGACCGGCCCAGAAGAACGCGGTGACGCCGCCCCACAGCGACCAGGTCACCAGCCCGCCGATGATGCCGGGCAGCACCAGCGACAGCACGGTCCACAGCGGGAACAGCCGGTCGACGCGACGCAGCGCCGGGTCCTTGAGCAGATCCGGCGCGAACCGCTCGGCGTTGCTGACGTCCCGCTCGAACAGCCAGCCCATGTGGGCGTGCCAGAACCCCTTGGCCAGTGCCACCGGGGAGGTGCCGAACATCCAGGGTGAGTGCGGGTCGCCCTCCCGGTCGGAGAACGCGTGGTGCCTGCGGTGGTCCGCGACCCAGGTGATGAGCGGTCCCTGCACCGCCATGCTGCCCGCGATCGCCATGACGACCCGCAGCCAGCGCTTGGCCTTGAAGGACCCGTGTGTGAAGTGGCGGTGGAACGAGACCGTGATCCCGAGTCCGCTGATGGCGTAGAACAGGACGAACAGGCCGACGTCGACCCAGCTCAGCCCCCATCCCCACGCGAAGGGGACAGCGACGGCCAGCGCGGCCAGCGGCGCGATCACGCCGAAGTACACCGCGAACTGCACGCCGGACGTGCGCTCTCCGTCCAGTATCGGCTTCGGGCCTCGCGCGGGCTTCGCCGCAGGGTCCTCGAGAGTAGCCGTCATACTTCTGCTTCTTTCCACGAATGACCAGGCAAGGTGGGCCTTACCTACGTTTCCGTAGGTTACGGTACAGGAGGTCAGGGGCCGTTGGGGAGAGCCGATACCCGGTCGGGCGGCCCCGGTGGTGACCACCCCGTACCACGGTGGCTATCCTGACCAGGCGCGATCCGCCGTAGTGTAATTGGCAGCACTTCAGATTTTGGTTCTGACAGTCCAGGTTCGAGCCCTGGCGGCGGAGCTGCCCGGCTGCCGATCGCCTCCTGACGTGCCCGGAGGCGAAGAAGGGGTGTGGACCGGCTGCACGGCGAGGACTGGGACGACGAGCAGCGCCCGGCGTTGGGCGACATGTCCGACGCCTGGGTGCTGGGGCGTGCCCGGGAGTTGATCGCCACGGTCCAGCGCACCGAACGCGCCGAACAGCTCCGGGTCACCGGGACACTCGACGAGCTGCTCGAGGAGACCCGTCGTCGCGGCGAGCCCGTCCTGGTCGCCCAGTTGCTGCGGGCCACCGCGCTGGCCCGGTTGGTGATCCGGGGACTGGCCACCGAGGCCGAGCCGCTGCTGGACGAGATGCTCACGCACACCAAGCGGCACGGTCTCGCCCTCCTGCGGGCCGACGCCCACGCGCTGCGCGGCCGGTCGCTGGTGCTCGGCGAACAGGACGACGCCGCGCTCACCGAGATCGCCCGCGCCCTCGCCCTGCTCGACGACGTGCCGAGCCCCGAGATACACCAGGGGCGCCGGGCGTGGGACCGGCTGCTCGCGGCGGCACTCAACGACTGTTGGATCGTGCTCAACCAGCTCGGCGTCTACGAGGCGGCCGAGGAGATGATCTCCCGCGCCCACCAGGCCATCCGGGACAGCGCCGGCCCGCACGAGATCACCCTGCAACTGCTCAACCGGGTCAAGATGCTGCTCGGCTGGGGGTTGCGGCTGGAACGGGTCGGGCGCCGCGAGGAGGCGAACGAGAAGTTCCGCACCGCCGCCTCGATGACGATCGCCGCGGAGGCGCCGTTCGCCGAGTCGCTGTTCCCCCGCAAGCCGGACGTGCCCGCCGTGGAGCAGGTCGGGGTGCTGGCGGCCTCGCTCGCGTTGGCCGCCCCCGCCGCCGCGCACATCGAACGGCTGCGCCGGCTCGGCGCGGAGCAGGGGTACCCGCACGAGAAGATCCTCGTCACGATCGCGCTGTCCCGGTGCCTGGTCGCCGACGGACGCACCGGGGAGGCCGTCGAGGAACTGCTCGACGCGCGGCAGACCGAGGCCGACGACACGTCCCAGCCGTCCATGCGGCTCAACCTCATCCGCGAACTCGCCACCCTCGGGGTGGCCGGCGCCCCGGGCAGCGGACGGGAGCCCCCCGGCGACGGCACGGCGACCGCGGAGGAGGCGGCCCGGACCGATCGGACGTCCCCCGAC
>NZ_KE387071.1:5214-26588 GCF_000430445.1 Saccharomonospora iraqiensis subsp. iraqiensis | reverse complement strand
CCGGCCGACGCGTCCCCGGCCGACGCGTCCCCCGCCGGGGAGCTCCCCACGGACGACACCGGCACGGATTCCGCGACCACGGCACCGGACGGCCCCGGGGGCGGGGAGCGCGGAACGGCCGCCCTGCCGACGCCGACGGAGCTGCTGTGCGACTACGTCGTCGAACTGGAGGAGGAGCTGTGGTCGCTGCGTGAGTCCCAGATCGCGACCCTGAACACCCGCCGGGAACACGAGCGCCTCTCCGCCGAACACGGCGCGATCACGCAGCAGGCGATGCAGGACCCGCTCACCGGCCTGCCGAACCGTCGCGCGCTCGACGAGCGGCTGCACGCGCTCGCCCTGTCCGGCGACTCCGAACCGCTCTCGGTCGCCCTGGTGGACCTGGACGGCTTCAAGGACGTCAACGACCAGCACTCGCACGCCGAGGGCGACGACGTGCTGCGGGTGGTCGCCAGCACCCTGCGGGACGCGCTCCGCGGGGACGACATCGTGGCCCGCTACGGCGGTGACGAGTTCATCATCCTGCTCCCGGGTGCGCCGATGCCCGCGGCGACCCAGGCGCTCACCCGCGCCGTGAGGTCGGTGGCCTCGCTGCCGCGGCATCTCTCGCACGGGGTGACCCTGTCGGTGGGGCTGGTCGGCCTGCGGCCGCTGGAGCGCGCCGAGGAGGTCCTCTCCCGTGCGGACGCGGCCATGTACCAGGCGAAACGGCGCGGCGGGAACCAGATCGCGTCGAATCCGGCGATGGAGGGGACCGGCCAGGGTGGCAGCACCCACCCGCCGGGGGACGACCCGACGGCGGGGCGCACACGACGGACGTAGGATCGTGGGCCGTCGGTGAAACCCCGTGCTGATTGAGGAGTGCCGTGACCGGCCCGCTGAGCACCATCATTCTCGCCGCGGGTGAGGGCACCCGCATGCGCTCGAAGACCCCGAAAGTGCTGCATCCGATCGCGGGCAGACCGTTGGTCGAGCACGCGGTGCGCGCGGCGGCCGGGCTCGATCCGGACCGGCTCGTCGTCGTGGTGGGACACGGCAGGCAGCCGGTGACCGAGCGATTGTCCGGGCTGGCCGACACCCTCGGCAGGCCGGTGGCCACGGCGGTGCAGGAGACGCAGAACGGCACGGGGCACGCGGTGTCGTGCGCCCTGTCCGGACTCGGCGGCGCCGCGGGGGTGACCGGCACGGTGCTGGTCACCTACGGCGACGTCCCGCTGCTGGACACCACGACCCTCGAGGCACTGCTGTCCGAACACACCGGACGCGGCAACGCCGCCACCGTGCTCACCGCGGTGGTCGACGAACCGGGCGGCTACGGCCGGATCCTGCGCGACGCCGCGGGCGAGGTCACCGGCATCGTGGAGCACAAGGACGCCGACGCCGACCAGCTCGCGATCCACGAGATCAACTCCGGGGTGTACGCGTTCGACGCGGCCGTGCTCGCCGACGGCCTGTCCCGGCTGTCCACCGACAACGCCCAGGGCGAGCTGTACCTCACCGACGTGCTCGGCATCGCCCGCGATGGCGGCGGCCGCGTCGGGGGCCTCGTCGTCGACGACCCCTGGCTCACCGAGGGGGTCAACGACCGGGTGCAGCTCTCCACGCTCGGCGCCGAGCTGAACCGGCGGATCGTGCGGCACTGGCAACGGGCGGGGGTCACCGTGGTGGACCCCGCGACGACCTGGCTGGACGCGGATGTCACCCTGGCCCCCGACGTGGTGCTGGAGCCCAACGTGCAGCTGCACGGCCGGACCACCGTCGAGGAGGGGGCACGGATCGGCCCGGACACCACCCTGACCGACGTCGCGGTGGGTGCGGGGGCGCGGATCGTGCGCACCCACGGCAGCGACTCCGTCGTCGGGGCGGGCGCCGAGGTGGGCCCGTTCGCCTACCTGCGCCCGGGCACGCGCCTCGGCGCGGACGGCAAGATCGGCACCTTCGTGGAGACGAAGAAGGCCGACATCGGCACGGGGACGAAGGTGCCGCACCTGACCTACGTCGGGGACGCGACGATCGGTGAGCACAGCAACATCGGCGCCTCCAGCGTGTTCGTGAACTACGACGGCACGGACAAGCACCACACCGTCGTCGGTTCGCACGTGCGCACGGGCTCGGACACCATGTTCGTCGCCCCCGTGACCGTGGGCGACGGCGCTTACAGTGGAGCGGGAACGGTGCTGCGGCGGGACGTGCCGCCGGGCGCGCTCGCGGTCTCCGGCTCGCCACAACGCAACATCGAAGGCTGGGTGCCCCGGCGCAGGCCGGGTACCCGTGCGGCGGAGGCAGCGGAGAAGGCGCTCGCCGCACAGCAGGAAACCGAAACCGACGGGGAGTCGCCAGAATGAGCCCGAAGTCCGGCACGCCGAAGAAGAACCTGATGCTCTTCTCCGGCCGTTCGCATGTCGAACTCGCCGAAGAGGTCGCCAAGAGCCTCAACGTGACGATCACCCCGCAGACCCTGCACAGCTTCGCCAACGGTGAGCTCTACGTGCGCTACGAGGAGTCGGTGCGGGGCTCCGACGCCTTCGTCCTGCAGAGCTTCTCCCCGCCGATCAACGAGTGGATCATGGAGCAGCTGATCATGGTGGACGCGCTCAAGCGCGGCAGCGCCAAGCGCATCACCGTGATCATGCCGTTCTACCCGTACTCGCGGCAGGACAAGAAGCACAAGGGCCGGGAGCCGATCTCGGCGCGGCTCATCGCGGACCTGTTCAAGACCGCGGGCGCGGACCGCATCCTGACGGTGGATCTGCACACCGCCCAGATCCAGGGCTTCTTCGACGGCCCCGTCGACCACCTGCACGGGCAGAACGTGCTCGCCGACTACATCAACGAGCACTACGGCGACAACAACATCACCGTCGTCTCCCCGGACTCCGGCCGGGTGCGCCTGGCCGAGAAGTGGGCCCAGCAGCTCGGCGACCGGCCGATCGCGTTCATCCACAAGACCCGCGACCCGGACAAGCCGAACCAGGCCGTGGCCAACCGCGTCGTCGGCAACGTGGAGAACCGGCTGTGCGTGCTGATCGACGACATGATCGACACCGGCGGCACGATCACCAAGGCGACCGAGGCGCTGCTCGAGGGAGGCGCCTCCGACGTGGTGGTGGCCTCCACGCACGGCATCCTGTCCGACCCGGCGGCCGAGCGGCTGGCGAACTCCCGGGCGCGTGAGGTGATCGTCACCAACTCGCTGCCGATCCCCGAGGAGAAGCGCTTCGCCAAGCTCACCGTCCTCTCGATCGCCCCGCTGCTGGCCCGCGCCATCCAGGAGGTCTTCGAGGACGGCTCGGTCACCAGCCTCTTCGACGGAAGCGCCTGACCCGGCGGGTCACCCTCCGTAGTTTTGCCGTGAGGGGCACTTTCCCTGCACTCGACGCAGGGAAAGTGCCCCTCACGGCGTCTGACGCAGGGAAGGTGCCCTTCACGGCACAGCCCGGCGGGGGCGGCTGTGCCGGGTGGGAGGGGCTGGCATAGGATGTAGGGGTTGTCTCGGCGAGGTGAGAGACGTCGCGTGGTGCGACGACTCTCGACGTGATCGACGCGGCGGCTCGTAGGCCACCCGTGCGCGCACGTCGTGGACTCGCCGCCGGACAGCCACAAGCAACGTTTTTCCCGATCCCACCGCAAGGAGTGCATCCCCGTGTCCGAGGTACGTCTGACGGTCGAACCGCGCACCGAGTTCGGCAAGGGCGCCGCGCGCCGCACCCGCCGCGCGGGCAAGATCCCCGCGGTGCTGTACGGCCACGGCGAGAACCCCCGGCACCTGGCGCTGCCCGCCATCGACTTCGCCCGCGTGGTCCGTGAGAACGGCCAGAACGCCGTGCTCACGCTGGACGTCGCCGGTTCGGCGGAGAAGACCAGGGAACTGGCGCTGACCAAGACCGTGACCGTGCACCCGCTGAAGAACTACATCGAGCACGTGGACCTGCTCGTGGTGCACCGCGGGGAGAAGGTCACCGTCGACGTGCCGGTCTCCACCACCGGCCAGGCGGCGCCCGGCACGCTGGTCAACCACGAGCTCGACACCGTCCAGGTCGAGGTCGACGCGCTGAACATCCCCGAGCACCTCGAGGTCTCCGTGGACGGGGCCGAGGCCGGCACCCAGATCTCCGCGGGCGACGTGCCGTTGCCGCGCGGGGCGACCCTGGTCGGCGACCCCGAGCAGCTGGTGGTCGGCGTCAGCGAGGCGCCCACCGAGTCGGCCATGGAGGCCGAGGTGGACACCGAGGGCGCCGGTGTGGTCGAGGAGCAGTCCGAGACCGAAGAGGCCAAGGCCGAGTAACACCGGGTCGGACGAGACAGCGGGACCGGGGTGCCAGGAGTGGGAAACGATCTGCCGGGGGCCGGCGAGCGCGTGCTGCTCGCCGGCCTCGGCAACCCCGGGCCGCGGTACGCGGCGAACCGGCACAACATCGGCTTCCTGGTGCTGGACGAGCTCGCCGACCGGCTCGGCGGCTCGTTCAAGGCGCACAAGGGCGGTGCCGAGGTGCTGGAGGGCCGCCTGGCCGACCGCGGCGTGGTGCTGGCCAAGCCCCGGTCGTACATGAATCTCTCGGGCGGGCCCGTGGCGGGCACCGCACGCTTCTACTCGATCGCCGTCGACGGTGTCGTGGTGATCCACGACGAACTCGACCTCGACTTCGGTGCGGTGAAGCTGAAGTTCGGCGGCGGCGACAACGGGCACAACGGGCTCCGTTCGATCACGAAGTCGCTCGGCACGCGGGACTACTACCGTGTGCGGTTCGGGGTGGGCCGCCCGCCGGGGCGGATGAGCCCCGCCGACTACGTGCTCAAGGACTTCTCCACCGTCGAGCGCAAGGACCTCGCCGTCCACATCGACCGGTGCGCCGACGCGGTCACCGAACTGGTGCGCTCCGGTCTCGCCGCGGCGCAGAACGCCTTCCACTGATCCACCGCCACCGTGCCCTTCCGCCGGAGGCCGTCCGCACGGCACCGGTTCGATCAGCGCCCCACAGGTCGTCCCCCGTACGAGTGCTCTGCCCACCCTGATCAGGCGACAATCGCGGCCCGGTGCGTTTCCCGGGCACTCCTCGTGGCTAGGTCGTGACGCGAAGTCGGACCACGCTCAGTCAGGAGGAAGGGTCGCATGTCGCTCACCGCAGACGAGGTCGCCGGGATCGAGTTCGGCGACGCACCACTCGGCCGCCGCGGCTACTCCAAGACCGAGGTCGACGCCTTCGTGCACCGCGTCGCGCAGGCACTGGCGGGTGCGGACGACCTCACCGCGGCCGAGGTCCACCACGTCCGCTTCTCCCGGCCGCTGCTGGGCAGGCGCGGCTACGACGAGCGGGAGGTCGACGAGTTCCTCGACGCCGTGGAGGAACAGCTGCTGGCCGTGCCCCGCCCACGGTCCGGGCACCGTGCCGACGACGTCGGCCGGGACCCCGCCGTCCCCCGCGAGCCCGCCGGAGGCGACGACGGCGCCGGACCCGACGACACCGCGGGCCGTCCGACGGCGCGGGGGCACCGATGAGGCTCACGGCCGCGGACGTCGACGACGTGTGGCTGCCCTCCGCTCCGTGGGGCACCCGCGGGTACAACAGGATGCAGGTGAACGCCTTCCTGCGCCGGATCGCGGCCACTCTGGACGGTCAGGACCACGTCACCGCCGCCGACGTCGGGGCCGTCGCCTTCACCCTGCACCCGACGGGCAGGCGCGGCGGGTACGACCCCGGTGCCGTCGACGCCTTCCTGTGCGTCGTCGAGCGCGCCCTGGCGATCCGCGAGCGTCATGGTCACGGCCGGGACGCGCCACGGCCGGAGCGGGACGGTGCCCACGACCGGCCGTGGCGACGGATCACGGCGTGAGATCCCGCCCGCTCAGGCGTGCGCCTCGATCCGCTCCCGGTACTCCTCCGCGGTCGCGGCCCGCCGGACCTTGCCCGACGGCGTCTTCGGGAGACTGCCCTTCGGCAGCACCAGCACCGAGTACGGCCGCGCGTCGACGGCCTCCCGCACCCGGGCGGTGACCTGCCGCGCGAGCTCGGCCTCCGCCTCGGCGTCCCCGGCCACCATGGACTCCAGCACCACGGCGAACCGTTCCCGGCGGGTGCCCGCGTCCAGCCGCACCGCCACGGCGTTACCCGCGCGGACGCCGTCGACCGCGTCGGTCGCGCGCTCGATGTCGGTCGGGTAGACGTTGCGGCCGCCGAGGATGATGACGTCCTTGGCCCGCCCGCAGATCACGATCTGACCGTCCACGAGGTACCCGAGGTCGCCCGTGGCGAACCAGCCGTCCGCGTCCTGCGTGTCCACCGGGCCGTCCACGGTGAGGTAACCCGGGGTCACGGCCTCGCCGCGCAGCTGGATCTCGCCGACCTCGCGTTCGGCGCGCGGGCGGCCGTCGTCGCCCACGATCCGTGCCTCGAGGCCGTTCAGCGGACGGCCGAGCACGGCGAACCCGCGCACGGCGTCGGTGCCGCGGCGCGGGTCGTCCTCGGTGACCGGGACGGCGCGGTTCTCCGCCTCCAGCGCCTCGGCCTCGATCACATCGACGGTGAGGCCGGTGAACAGCGGCGCGAACGACACGGCCAGCGTGGCCTCGGCGAGTCCGTAGGCGGGGAAGACGCACTCGGCGGGCATCTTGAACCGCGCCCCCGCGTCGGTGAAGGCCCGCACGGCGCCCGGGTCGATCGGCTCGGCCCCGTTGAGGGCGATGCGCAGAGAGGACAGGTCGTAGGCGTCGTCGTCGTCCACTCTGGCCAGTCTGCGGCCGACGATGGCGTAGGCGAAGTTCGGCGCGGCGGTGGTCGTCCCGCCGTACTTGCTGATCAGCTCGGGCCACAGCAGCGGCCCGGTGAGGAACTCGGCCGGGGTGATCTTGACGAGCTCGACGCCGAAGGTCATCGGCACCGTCAGGAACCCGACCATGCCCATGTCGTGGAAGGTGGGCAGCCACGACACCATCACGTCGCGGGTGAAGTCGAACTCGGCCCGTTCGACCATCGCGGTGATGTTCGAGTACAGGTTCCCGTGCGTGATCTTGACCGCCTTCGGCTCGGCGGTGGATCCGCTGGTCAACTGGAGCAGCGCGAGCGCGTCCTCGTCGACCTCGACGGGCTCGGCGAGCGGCTCGAAATCGACCAGGTCGGTGATCAGGCGGTACTCGATACCGTGCTCGGCCAGGACCGGGGCGAGCTGGTCGAACGGCTCGCCGAGCAGTACGAGCCGGGAACCGATCATCCGCAGCACGGTGAGCGTGTCGTCGGCCCACTGGGCCAGGTCCGTCCGCGGGGTCGGCTGGTGCAGCATGGTGACGCTGCCGCCCGCGAGCCAGGTGCCCTGCACCGTGGGCGCGATCAGCTCGGGGGCGCCCGCCAGCACCGCCACGGCCGCACCCGGCTCCACACCACCCTGGACGAGTCCCCCCGCCAGGCTGCGCGCCCGCTCATGCACCTCGGACCACGTTCTCCGCACGGGCTCGGTGGGTTCCCCCGTGACCATCCCGCGCTGCCGACCACCCGCGTTCGCGGTGGCGACCATCGTCTCCACGAACCGACTCATGCGTAAACCTTAACCCCGGGCCGTTTCACTCCAGCGCCTCGGAGGTCTCCAGCCACCGCTGCTCCAGGTCCTCCTTCTGCGCCTGCAGGTCCTTGAGCTCGGTGTTGAGCCGCATGAGCCGGTCCGGTTCGGTGGCGGCCTCGGCGAGCGCGGCGTGCAGTTCGGACTCCTTCGCCGCGAGCGAGTCGAGCTTGCGCTCCAGCTTGCCCAGTTCCTTCGTCGCGGCCCGCCACTCGGCCGGGGTCAACGTCCGGTCGGACCCGGCACCCTCGTCGCCGGCCTCCCGACCCCGGTCCTTCGAGCCGGACGTCGACCCGGACCCGGTGCCGCCCGCGCCGGTACCGCCCGTACGCGGAGCCGAACGGCGGTCCAGGTACTCGTCGATCCCGCCGGGCAGGTGCGTCACGTCCCCGTCCCCGAACAGGGCCACGACGCTGTCGCAGACACGTTCCACCAGGTACCGGTCGTGCGAGACCACGACGAGGGTGCCCGCCCAGCCGTCGAGCAGGTCCTCCAGCTGCTGCAGGGTGTCGATGTCCAGGTCGTTGGTCGGCTCGTCCAGCAGGAGCACGTTGGGCTCGGACATGAGCAGCCGCACCAGCTGCAGTCGCCGCCGCTCACCGCCGGAGAGGTCCCGGACCGGCGTCCACTGCCGGGACCGCCCGAACCCGAGCCGCTCGGCGAGCTGCGACGCCGAGAGCTCGTGCTTACCCAGGCTGACCCGGGAGGCGACCCGCTCCACGGCCTGCAACACCCGCAGGTCGCCGGGCAGGTCGTCGAGTTCCTGGCGCAGGTGCGCCATCCGCACCGTCTTGCCCTCGATCCGCCTGCCGGTCTCCGGTTCGGTCTCCCCGGCCAGCAGCCGCAGCACCGAGGTCTTGCCGGAACCGTTCACGCCGACGATCCCGATCCGGTCGCCCGGGCCGATCCGCCAGGTCACGTGGTCGAGCAGGGTCCGCTCGTCGATCGACAGCGAGGCGTCCTCCAGCTCGAGCACGGTCTTGCCGAGCCTGCGCTTGGCGAACGACGTCAGTTCCACCGTGTCCCGCGGTTCCGGCACGTCGGAGATCAGCGCCTCGGCGGCCTCGACCCGGAACTTCGGCTTCGACGTCCGGGCCTTGGCGCCGCGCTGCAACCACGCGAGCTCCTTGCGGGCGAGGTTGCGCCGCTTCTCCTCGGCGGCGGCGGCCTTCCGGGCGCGCTCGGCCCGGGCGTAGATCCAGTCGGCGTAGCCGCCCTCGTACTGCTCGACGCGCCCGTCGGTGACCTCCCAGGTGCGGGAACAGACGGTGTCGAGGAACCAGCGGTCGTGGGTGACCACGATCAACGAGACACGGCGCGCGAGCAGATGGTCGGCCAGCCACCGCACCCCCTCGACGTCGAGGTGGTTGGTGGGCTCGTCGAGCACGACGACGTCGAGTTCGGCCACCAGCGCCGCGGCGAGCGCCACCCGCCTGCGCTCACCGCCGGACAGCGTGTCGGTGGGTGTGTCGAGCCCGATCGCGGCGATGCCGAGGCCGTCCACGATCGACCGGATGCGCGGCTCCGAGGCCCACTCGTGCTCGGCGGCGTAGTCGGACAGCACCGCCTGCCGGACGGTGCCGCCCTCGGGCAGGTCGGTGCGCTGGGTGACCACCCGCATCCGCAGGCCCCGGGCCCAGCTCACCCGGCCCGAGTCCGGTTCGCTGATGCCGGAGAGCACCTCCAGCAGGGTCGTCTTGCCGCCGCCGTTCAGGCCGACGACGCCGATGCGCTCCCCCGCGCCCACACCGAGCGAGACGCCGTCGAGCAGCGTCCGCTCGCCGTGCGACTTGCCGACCGCTTCCAGGTTGACCAGGTTGGCCATCCGCCTCGTGTGTTCCCTTCCCGGGCCGTCGCGCCCGGCGGTTCGTGTGGTTCTCGTCCGTGTCGTGCCTGCCGTCGGCGTGGTGCCGTGCCGGCGGTGTGGTGCTGTGCCGTCGGTGTGGTGCCGACGGGGTCAGTCGTCGGTGTGCACCCGGGCTCCCGGTACCGGGCCGTGGGCGACCCGCACCGTGCGGCACACCCCCGCACCCGCCAGTTCGGCCGCCACCGCGAGGGCGTCCTCCCGTCCGTCGCACAGGAACGCGCAGGTCGGTCCCGAACCGGAAACCACCCCGGCCAGCGCGCCCGCGTTCACACCCGCACGCAGCGTCCGTCGCAGGTTGGGCCGCAGCGACACCGCGGCCGCCTGCAGGTCGTTGCCGAGCAGCAGCGCCAACTGCCGGGCGTCCCCCGCGGCCAGCGCCTCCATCAACGGCTCGGGCCCCCCGACCCGGGGTGGGTCCCCCGCACCCCGGAGCCGGTCCAGCTCGCCGAAGACCTTCGGGGTGGACAGGCCGCGCTGGTCGAACGCGAGCACCCAGTGGAACGTGTGCCGCGCCAGCACCGGCACGAGCCGCTCCCCGCGCCCCGTGCCGAGCGCCGTGCCGCCCTGCAGGGCGAACGGGACGTCGCTGCCGAGTTCCGCGGCGACACCGGCGAGTTCGTCGCGGGACAGGTCCAGCTTCCACAGTGCGGAGAGCCCGACCAGGGTCGCGGCCGCGTCGGCGCTGCCCCCGGCCATCCCTCCGGCGACGGGGATGCCCTTGTGGATCGTCACCCGCACCCGGGCGGCGTCCTCCGGGCTGCCGACGTGCTCGGCCAGTGCCCGCACCGCACGCCGGGCCAGGTTGTCGTCCCCGGCGGGCACCGCCTTCGCGCCCTCCCCCGACACCTCGACCCCGGGTTCGTCGGCGGCGGCCACGGTCACCTCGTCGGTCAACGACAGGGCCTGGAACAGGGTCGTCAGGTCGTGGTAGCCGTCCGCACGGACGTCACCCACCGACAGGTGGAGGTTGATTTTCGACGGCACCCGCACGGTGACCGGCGGCTCAACGACGGCAAGCACGTCCACCAGCGTACTTGCCGACCCGGCCCCGCCGGTGCGACCCGACGCCGCGCGCGGAGCCGTCCGGCTCAGGCGGCCACGCTGTGCAGGCCGTAGAACGGCCGGGTGACGTGGGCGCCGCGCTCGCCCAGCCAGGCCAGCGCGGCATCGGCACGCCGCCCGGTCACACCGAGCCGGAACCGGGCGACCGGCGTGTCACCCACCCGCGTCATTCCGCCCCCGAAGGTGGCGAGCTCCACGTCGAACCGGTCCGCGGCCTCCGGGAGCAACGCGCCGACCGCGGCGAAACCGACCAGCACCACGTCCGCGGCACGGTCGTGGCCGGCGAGCTCACCGCGCGGGGTGTCGACCGGCGGCAGGAGGGCCTCGGCGATCCGGCTGTCCGGCCTGCCGAGCGCACCGAGCACGGTCCCGCTGTCCACGAGTTCCCCCCGGTCCAGCAGCGCCAGCTCGTCGCAGACGCGGCGGGCGACGCCCACCTCCCGGGTGGTCAGCACCACGGTGGCGCCCAGCTCGGCACGGGCACGGTCGAGCACCCCCAGCACCGCCCCGGTGTCCGCGCTGTCCACCCCGTCGGTGGGGTCGTCGGCCACCAGCACCGCGGGCCGGGTGCCCAGGGCCCGCGCCACCGCGACCCGCCTGCGCTGCCCCTCGGTCAGTTCCCCGGGCGACTGCGCCCCGGCGCGGGACAACCCCACGAGGTCGAGGAGTTCGGTCACCCGTCCGCGCCTGCGGGAGGCGTCCATCCCCATCCGTTCGAGGGGTTCGGCGACGTTGCCCGCGACGGTCCGTTCGGTGCGCAGCCGCGGGTCCACGATCCCGACCTCGCGTTGGGTCGCCCAGAGCCGGCGCCCCGCCAGGCGTGCGGTGTCCACCCCGTCGTACCGCACCGTGCCCCGGTCGGGACGCTCGCGGAGGGCGAGGCACCGGGCGAGCGTGGTCTTGCCCGCCTCCTGTGGTCCGAGGATGCCGTAGAGGGCACCCGCGTCGACGGTGAGACTCACCTCCCGCAGCGCGGTGGCCGGGAGCCGGTGGGACGAGGTGGCGAAGGATTTACTGACATTCTCGACAGTGATCACGGAGAGCTCCGGAGAACAGCTCGACGCGACGTCCGGCACGGACGTCGCGGAGCGAGCGGATCGGGCAGGGTCAGACGCGCACGGTGGTGTGGCGACGACACGCACTCACCGTGCGGCGGCCCTGATCGACGACCCTGCGCCGGGTCAGCAGCGTGGGACGGCACTGCGTGGGCACTGCCCGACGCTGCCGCGTCAGCGGAGTGGAGACGAACACGTTTCCTCCATCGCCCCTGGCGTTAGCACCTGCCCACCCGGGTGGTTGCTGCGACGTCCGCGAGCCAGGTCTCTCGGTCGCTCGGGATGGATACGCGGAAAGTACACCGGAGAGACGGCCACGGGGGCAAGCCCGCAGCGAAACATCACACTTTCGCGGCAGTTACGGACGTCACCCGCGCGCCGCGGCGGTCATCCGCACGCCGCTGCCGCGCGGGTGACGTTCACGCCGCTGCCGCGCGGGTGACGTTCACGCCGCTGCCGCGGCGATGGCGGCGAAGTCCTCGACCGTGAGTCGTTCCCCCCGCGTGGAGGGGTCCAGTCCGGCCGCCGACACCAGGTCCGCCGCGCGGGCGGCGGATCCGGCCCATCCCGCGAGCGCCGCGCGCAACGTCTTCCTGCGCTGGGCGAACGCGGCATCGACGAGTGCGAACACGGTGTCCCGGTCCGCGCCCCGGAGTGCGTCCGGCGGGGTGTCGTACCGCTCGAACGCGACCAGTGCGGAGTCGACGTTCGGCACGGGCCAGAAGACCGACCGCGGCACCGCCCCGGCGGTCCCGGCCCGTCCGTACCAGGCCAGCTTCACACTGGGCACGCCGTAGACCCGGCTGCCGGGACCGGCCGCCATACGCTCGGCCACCTCGGTCTGGACCATCACCAGCGCACGGTCCATGCCCGGGAGCTCGGCGAGCAGGTGCAGCACCACCGGTACCGCCACGTTGTACGGGAGGTTGGCCACCAGCGTCGTGGGGGTGTCGGCTCCGGCCTCCCGGATCTCGCCGGACCGCAACCGCAGCGCGTCCCGTTCGAGCACGGTGAGCCGGTCGGTGGCGGCCGGGGCGTGGGCGGCGACCGTGTCGGGCAGCCGCCCGGCGAGTACCGGGTCGACCTCGACGGCGACCACCCGGGCGCCGGCGGCGAGCAGACCGAGGGTCAGCGAGCCCAGCCCGGGTCCGACCTCCAGGACGGTGTCCCGCTCGTCGACCCGCGCCCGCTCCACGATCCGCCGCACGGTGTTGGCGTCGTGCACGAAGTTCTGGCCGAGCTTCTTCGTCGGGCGGAGATCCAGGGCGGCGGCCGCCGCACGGATCTCGGCGGGGTTCAGCAGGCCGGGTGTCTCGCTCACCCGGCCAGCTTAGAGGTCGGAGATGCCGGGACTCCGCCGGTGAGCCCCGGCGCGGGGATCACCGCGGCAGGCCCAGCTCCGACGAGCACGCGGGCCAGGCACCGTAGCCGCCCCGGTCGTCGCGGAGCTTGGTGGCGATCGCGATCTGCTGCTCCCGGCTCGCCTGGTGCGGCAGATTGGCGTACTGGTCGCCGCCGTAGGCGTCCCAGGTCTGCTTGTTGAACTGGAGGCCGCCGTAGTAGCCGTTACCGGTGTTGATCGACCAGTCGCCACCGGACTCGCACTCGGCCAGACTGTCCCACACCGCGCCGCCGGAGATCTCCGGTTGCTTGGTGCCGACCCGCACCACCCGTTCCTCGGACTCGGTGACGACCTCGGAGGACATCTCCTCCCGGTCGACGATCTGGCCGTTCTCCCGGGTGACCCGGTAGGTCACCAGCTCCTCGCCGGGGGTGCCCTCCTCCTCGACGATCTCCGTGCCCGCCTCGAGTTCGGGGTCCTCGATCTCGCGGACCTCGGGCTCGATCCGTTCGGTCTGCTCCACCACGGAGACGCCGGTGCGGCTGATGTGCACCTCGGCGCCGTCGGTGAGCGAGAAGTCGCGGCCCTGTTCGAGGCGGTCCTCCGCGCCGAGCTCGATGCTCAGTTCGCCGAGCAGTTCCCCGGCGGTGACGGCGGTGGTGACCACCTCCCGCGGCTCCTCGCCGCCGTCGAAGAGCGTGATCGTCTTCTGGGTCTTCACCTCCAGCCGCAGCCCCTCGAGAGGGACCTCGGCCCCCGGTGGGGTGGAGAACCACGCGTTGTCCCGGCCGAGGTGGTCGAGGCCGAGCTGGTTCAGCGCCTCGCCCACCGTGGAGGCGCGGACCCAGGACTCCTTCTGCTGGCCGTCCACGACCACGGTGAGGTGCCTGCCGCGCTCGAGCTTGATGACCCCGCCGTCGCCGACGGGGGCCTGCGGGGAGGGGGACAGGGCGTCGTGCTTGCCGACGGTGATCCCCGCGTCGGACAGCACCTCCCCGACGGTGTCCCCGTAGCTGCGGACGGTCTCCCGCTCGCCGTCCACGTTCACGGTGACGCTCTTGTTCATCGCGAGCGCCGCCGCGCCGCCACCGGTCAGCGAGATCATCAGGGCGAGCACGGTGCCCCGGAGGAACCGCTTCTTCCAGGTCTTGACCGCGTTGACGAGCCCGTCCTCCCGGCCGCCGTCCGCGGCCGGCGCGGTGCCGGTGTCGTCGCCGTCGGCGACCACGATCGGCGGGAGCATCGTGGTCTCGGCGTTGACGAGCCGGATCAGTTCGTCCACATCGACGTCGGCCTCGGCCATCATGCGGTCCGCGTCCGGGCCGAGTGCCGTGAGCACGTCCTGGGCGGTGACTTCCGGGTCCGGCGAGAAATCGAGGTCGTCGGACTCGCTCGGCCATTCGAGCATGGCGGTCGACGCGCTCGCGTGCCCGTCTCTACCAGTCACAGGGTCGATCCCTTCACGTAAGTCCACCGACTCCCGCAGTCAGCGCCGCCCTCACGTCCCGCAGGACGCTCTCCCCGACGTACACCGACGTGACTGTGGGCCGACCGGGTGATGGCCAGTCTCAGACCAATACCCGACACGGTCACGGGACCGTAACGAGAATCCGGGGGTTGCGCAAACACCTCCCCCGGACTCGTGAACTTCATCACGACCCCGCCCCGGGTTCGCCCGCGCTCCGTCCCGCGACCGCGTCCGCGACCGTGCCCAGGCGAAACACCTGTTCCGCGGTGCGCGCGGTCGCCTCGGCGACCTCCTGTTCGGACTGCCCACGCAACTCGGCGAGATTACGGACCGTGTACGCCGCGCAGTACGGCTCGTTCGGCCGCCCCCGGAACGGGTGAGGCGTCAGGAACGGAGCGTCGGTCTCCACCAGCAGCTGCCCGTCCGGCACGAGACGGGCGGCCTCGTGCAGCGCCCGCGCGTTGCGGAAGGTGACCGTCCCGGCGAAGGAGAGCACGTACCCGGCGTCGACGCACCGGCGGGCGATCTCCGCGTCGCCGGAGAAGCAGTGGAACACCACCCGCTCCGGGGCGCCCTCGGCCTCCAGGATCGCGAGGATGTCCTCGTGGGCGTCCCGGTCGTGGATCATCAGCGTCTTCCCGAGCCGCTTGGCGAGGTCGATGTGCCGGCGGAACGCCTCCTGCTGGTCCCCGGGCGGCGCGTAGTCCCAGTAGTAGTCCAGGCCGGTCTCGCCGACGGCCACCACCCGGTCGTGTGCCGCGAGGTCCTCGATCACCTCCAGCTCGGCGGGGCCGAAACCGGTCGTGCGGGTCGGGTGCAGCGCCACCGCCCCGTACAGCCGGTCGTCCCAGGTGACCGCCCGGGTGACCCAGCGTGCGGAGTCCAGGTCGTCGGCCACGGTGACGACCCGGGTGATCCCGGCGGCCTCCGCACGGTCCAGCGCCGCCCGCACCTGGGCGGGGTCCTCCGCACCGCAGGCGTCGAGGTGGGTGTGCGCGTCGACCGTCGGCCGGACGAGCGGTTCCGGGACGGGCGGATGTTCGCGGCGGCTCATGCGGCGCCGTCCCCGTTCCCGGGACTGGTGATCGGGGCCCACTCCGGACCGGTCTCGGCCAGCTTCGGGTCCAGCTTGGCGAACAGCGGCTTCGGCTTCGCCAGCGGCCTGCCCACCTCGATCGGCACCGACGACCAGCGGGCCTGTTCGGCGGAGTAGTCGCCGGACAGGATCGGGTTCCTCCGGTCCGGCAGATCGAGGTCGGCGACCTCGGACAGGTCCGGCTGGGCCGCCCACACCCCGCTGCCGCCGAGGGCCTCGTGCACCTTCTGCGCCGAGTGCGGCAGGAACGGCGTGAGCAGCGTGTTGGCGTCCGAGACCACCTGCAACGCGGTGTGCAGCACGCTGTCCCGGCGCTCGGGGTCGTCACCGAGCTTCCACGGCTGTTGGTCGGACAGGTACTTGTTCGCGGCCGAGACCACCCGCATCGCCTCGGACGCCGCCGCCTTGAACCGGGAGCGCTCCAGGTGCGCGCCGACGGTGTCGAACGCGGCACGGGCCTGGGCCTTGAGGTCCTCGTCCGCCTGCGTCGGCGCCTGCGGCCGGGGCACCCCGCCGTTGTTCTTGTGCGCCATCGTGACCGCGCGGTTGACCAGGTTGCCCCACTCGTTGGCCAGTTCGTAGTTGACCCGGCGGACGAACTCGTCCCAGGTGAAGTCGGTGTCCTGGGTCTCCGGCCCGGCGACACCGATGAAGTAGCGCAGCGTGTCCGCGCCGAACTCGCGGAGGAAGTCGTTCACGTAGATGACCGTCCCGCGCGAGGTGGAGAACTTGGAGCCGCTCATCGTGAGGAACTCGCTGGAGACGATCTCGTCGGGCAGGTGCAGCCTGCCGTAGGGGCCCGCCTGTCCGCCGTGGTCGCCCTCGCCGTTGTGCCCGAGCAGCAGCGCGGGCCAGATCTGGGCGTGGAAGGTGATGTTGTCCTTGCCCATGAAGTAGTACGAGCGGGCGTCGGGGTTGTTCCACCACCGCTGCCACGCGTCCGGCTCGCCGGACCGGCGGGCCCACTCGACGCTGGCGGAGAAGTACCCGATCACGGCGTCGAACCAGACGTAGAATCGCTTCATCGGCTCGTTGCGCCACCCGTCGAGCGGGATCTTCACGCCCCAGTCCAGGTCCCGGGTGATCGGCCGGGGGCGCATGTCCTCCACCAGGTTGCGGGTGAAGTTCAGCACGTTGGGCCGCCAGTCCGTCCTGGTGGACAGCCACTTGCCGAGGGTCTCGGTGAAAGCGGGCAGGTCGAGGAACAGGTGCTCGGTCTCCACGAAGTCCGGCCTCTCCCCGTTGATCCGGGAGACCGGGTTGCGCAGGTCGGCGGCGTCGAGCTGGTTGCCGCAGTTGTCGCACTGGTCGCCGCGGGCGCCGTCGTAGCCGCAGAGCGGGCAGGTGCCCTCGATGTAGCGGTCGGGCAGGGTGCGGCCGGTCGAGGGGCTGACGGCCCCGGTGGTGGTCCGCGGCACCACGTACCCGTTGCGGTGCAGCGTGAGGAAGATCTGCTGGGTGACCTCGGCATGGTTGCCGGTGCTGGTGCGGGTGAACAGGTCGTAGGACAGGCCCAGCCCACGCAGGTCCTCGGCGATCTGCCGGGTGTAGGTGTCCGCGGCCTGCTGGGGGCTCATCCCCTCCTTCTCCGCCTGCACCTGGATGGGGGTGCCGTGCTCGTCCGTGCCGGACACCATGAGCACCTGGTTACCGGCCATCCGCTGGTAGCGGGAGAACACGTCGGACGGGACACCGAAACCGGACACGTGGCCGATGTGGCGGGGGCCGTTGGCGTAGGGCCAGGCCACCGCGGTCAACACAGGGGTGCTCATACCCGTTTAGCCTACGGATGACGCCGCGCCGTACGCGCGCGAGGGAGCGACGGCGCGCTCCGACGAAGGGGGACCATGATGATCAAGGCACGCGGCCTCGCGCGGCGGTTCACCGCCCGGGGTCGCACCGTCGACGCCGTGCGGGGCGTCGACCTCGACGTGGCCGGGGGTGAGCTCGTCGGCTTCCTCGGCCCCAACGGGGCGGGCAAGACGACCACGCTGCGCATGCTCACCACGCTGTTGCGCCCGACCGCGGGCGAGGCCGAGGTGGCCGGCCGGGACCTGCTGACCGACCCGGTGGGCGTGCGCAGGAACATCGGGTACGTCGCCCAGGGCGGCGGCACCCACCCGGAGAGCAGGGTGGCCGAGGAGATCGAGCTGCAGGGCCGCTTCTACGGCCTGTCCAAGGCCGAGGCCCGGCGGCGCGGCACCGACCTCGCCGCGGAGCTCGACCTCGCCGGGCTCGAACAGCGGCCGACCAAGACGCTCTCCGGTGGCCAGCGCCGCAGGCTGGACATCGCGCTCGGCCTCGTGCACAGCCCCCGGCTGGTGTTCTTCGACGAGCCCACCACCGGCCTCGACCCGCAGAGCCGGGCGAACCTGTGGGACCACATCCGAACGCTGCGCGCCGAGCACGGGGTCACGCTGTTCCTCACCACGCACTACCTGGAGGAGGCCGACTCGCTCTGCGACCGGATCCTGGTGATCGACGGTGGGACGATCGTCGCCGAGGGCACCCCGGACGAACTGAAGGCGCGGGTGTCCGGGGACCGGGTCGAGATCGGGGTCGCCCCGGACGCCGCGGCGACGACCGCCGACCTGGTGGACAGGCTGGACGGCGCGCGGGAGGTCACCGTCGCCGACGACGTCGTCCGGTTCCGGGTGCCGCGCGGCGACACGGCGATGCCCGAGGTGCTGCGCGTGCTGGACACCGCGCACATCGCGATGCGCTCGATCGAGGTGCACCGGCCCTCGCTCGACGACGTGTTCCTGACGATGACGGGCCGCAGCCTGCGCGAGGCGGAGACGTCCGCCCCGTCCGGCGACGGGCGGGGCCCGAACTCCGCGGACGGGACGGGGGAGGTCACCGATGTGGCATGACCTGTGGCTGGTGTTCCGGCGCGAGTTCGGCCTGTCGGTGCGCAACCCGACGTGGCTGGGCATCCAGCTGATGCAGCCGGTGCTGTACCTGACGCTGTTCGGGCCGCTGATGGAGAAGATGGTCGCCAACACCCCCGGGTTCCCGCCCGGGGACGTCTGGACGATCTTCACCCCCGCGCTGATCGTGATGGTCGCGCTGTTCGGCACGTCGTTCGTCGGGTTCGGACTGCTGGCCGAGTACCGCAACGGGGTGATCGAGCGGCTGCGGGTGACGCCGGTGAGCCGGGTGGCGCTGCTGCTGGGCAAGGTGTTCACCAACGCGCTGCAGACGCTGGTGCAGGCGTGCGTGCTCATCCTGCTGGCGATGCTGGTGTTCGGGCTGCGGGCGCCGGTCGGTGGCGTCCTGCTCAGCCTGGTGATCGCGGCGCTGCTCGCGGTGACCATGGCGTCGTCGTCGTACGCGCTGGCGCTGACGCTGAAGAACGAGCAGGCGTTCCCGGCACTGCTGAACTCCGTGATGCTGCCGGTGCTGCTGCTGTCCGGCATCCTCATCCCGATCACCAGCGGGCTCGCCCCGGACTGGCTGTACACGCTGTCCCGGATCAACCCGTTCAGCCACGTCGTCGAGGCCGAGCGGGCCAGCTTCCGCGGCGAGATCACCCTCGACGCGCTGCTGACCGGCAGCGTCGTGCTCGTGGTGCTCACCGGGCTCGCCGTCTGGTGGGGCACCCGCACGTTCCGCCGGGAGAGCGCCTGAGCCGGGCGACGGCCGCACCCGGCCCGGTGTCGCGCCATGGGTGATTCCGCGGGCGCGGCCCCGGCCGGGCGGTTAGCCTCACGCCATGGCGGACGAGGACGGCACCGGGTCCGTGCACCCGGACGGTGTGGTCGCCGCCGGTGCTGCCGCCGGGTCCGGAACGACCGCGGAGCCGGCGCCGACGACCGGGATCAGCCTCGCCACCGGGGGGACGCTGTCCGCGCGGTACGTACCCGCCATGCCCGCCTTCGTCACCGTCCTCGTCACCGAGGGCCCGAACGGCGTCGCCTCGACCGCCGCACGGCTGCTCGGGGACATGTTGCGGGCCGGGGTGCGGGCCGGTCTCCGGCATCACGCCGACCCCGGAGGGGCACGGGAACAGGCCCGGCATGTGGTGCGCACCGGCCTGGACCTCGGGGCGTTCGCGCCGGGCGCGCTGGCGCCGTCCCTCGACGTGCGCGCCGAGGGGGTCGACGACCGGTTCGTCCGCACCTGGGTCCGGACCGTGCGGCGGGCCGCCGAGATCCGCACCGTGCTCGTCCACGGCGACGAGACGGTGTGGCGGCACCGGCTGCGGCCGGACCGGTGGGCCGACGACGACGTCGTGCTGACCCTGGCCCGGCACAACGGTGTGCCCGGCAGGCCGGGGTGGTTCCACCCGCGGCTCGGGGCGCACGAGTACGCCGCGGGACACGGGGTCGGGCACGAGGCGCTCGTCTACCCGTTCACCCTGGGCGATCTGCTGCTGTGACCGCCGCCGGTCCGTCGACCGGCGAGCGTCACCCGGCGGCGAGCCTGCTGCGGGTGAGGAAGACGTTGTACGGGCCCCACTGGGACACCAGGTAGTACAGGTCGGGCCCGTCGAGTGACCACGGGTGCAGGTAGCCACCGTAGACGGCCGGGTACTCCGCGGCGGGGACGACCACCTCGCCGGAGGACCACGGGCCGGTGAGCTCCTCGGCGCTGCGCAGCACGAGGCCTTTGCGGGACTCGTCGAGGTGCATCAGCAGCCAGCGATCGAAGCCGCTGTGGTAGCCGAGCGACATCTCCCCGACCGGCCCGGTGAACACCGGGGCGGCCGCGGACTGCCTGCCGCCCCAGCCGGTCCCGTCCCAGTAGCCGTAGCGGTCGGGGTGCAGGATCCCGTCCGGGCGGACCCGCGCGAGATAGCCGTCGCCGGAGCGGCCCTGGGTGGTGCTGAACAGGTACACGTACCCGCCGGAGCGGACGAAGGCCCCGATCTGGAACGGGTCGTCGCGCCACCACCGGTTCCTCCACCGGGCCGAGCGCGGTCTGCGCCAGGTACGGCCGCCGTCGTCGGAGACCGCCACCCCGGCGTGGTCGGTCCGCCACCGGCCCGGCCCACCCCACTCGCGCACCGACATGTAGTGCACGTAGTGCGTCCCGTCGAGCGCGATGCCGCCGTTCGGGATGACGGTGACCTCGTGGCCCGGCTCGGAGGGCAGGACCTGGGCGGCCGTGCCGTCCCCGCGCGCCACGACGTCGTCCAGGGCCAGCCCGGCGCCCAGATCCCGGGTGCCGGAGAAGGCGAGCACGTTGCAGCGCCAGTCGGCGTGGCCCGGCCCCGCACCGTGGGCGGCCCGGCCCGCGCCGAACGTGTCCCCGAACAACACGCACACCCGCCCGTCCCCGGCGTCCCAGACGATGCCGAGGTCGGTGCCGTGGATGGCGAACCGCTCGTCCGTGCGGCCCGGCGATCCGGGTCCGGTCACCGGGCCGATCCTGGTCGTCTCCGTCACACGCACCACGCGGCCGACGCTAGTCGAGTCCGCGGACGGGGGAGAATGTCCGGTATGCGGGTCGTTCGGAGGGCGTTGCGGGCACGGGTGGCGCCGGAGCGCGCGGTGTCGCTGCTGGACCGGCGTGCCGCGCGGCTCGACCTCGCACCACCCGCGGCGCTGTGCGGCGAGTGGTTCCACTCGCGCGCGGTACTCGCGCCCAGCGTCCGCGTGACCCCCGTCGCGGGCACCACCGAGGCGTTCGGCACGCCCACCCGGCAGCCCACGGTGACCGACGCCCCGGCCGGGACGGTGGGCGGTGGCTGGTTCGGCTACCTCTCCTACGACCTCACCGACCCCTCCGGCAGGCGGTGTGCCCTGCCCACCGCCGCCTGGGGGTTCAGCGACCACGTGCTGCGGCTGGACACCGACGGGCGGTGGTGGTTCGAGGCGCTGGTGCCGGACGGCGAGGACCGGCACGACGCGGTGGCGGCGCAGGCGGACGAGTTGGACGCCCTGCTGACCGACGGGGCGGACGGGGCGGACGGGGCCGACGGCACCCGCGCC
>NZ_KE387071.1:2978-5114 GCF_000430445.1 Saccharomonospora iraqiensis subsp. iraqiensis | reverse complement strand
CGGCGCGGGACGAAACCGTCGAAGCAGAACCGGTCGGTCGCCAGCCCGGACACCGCGAGCGCGGTGGTCACCGCGGACGGGCCGGGCAGGCAGGTCACCGGCAGGTCCTCGGCCACGCACGCCCGCACCAGCCGGTAGCCGGGGTCGGACACGCTCGGCATGCCCGCGTCGGTCACCAGCACCACGGTGCGGCCCTCACGCACCGCCGCGAGCAGGCCCGGCAGCCGTGCCTGTTCCACGTCCTCGTAGTAGCTGACGATACGGCCCGACGGGGTCACCCCGAGCGTCGTGGCCAGCGAGCGGAGGCGCCGGGTGTCCTCGGCGGCCAGCACGTCGGCCTCGGCCAGCGCCGTGGTCAGGCGGGGCGAGGCGTCGCGGGAGTCACCGAGTGGGGTGGCGGCCAGTACGAGCGTCACGACGCCCAAGACTAAGCCGTAGGATCGAGCGCCGTGACCGCACTCCTGTCCCCCACCCCGGCGGGCGCGGATCCGGCGCCGGACGCACCGCGGCCACCCACGGACCGGGAGGCCACCCTCCTGGGCAGGCCGATGCCCACCGACCGGCTGCGTGCATTCGTCGTCACGGTGGTGCTCACGGCCGTCGCCGGGGTCGTGCGCCTGTGGAACCTGGGCGTGCCGACGGACGGCGGCACCCCGGTCTTCGACGAGAAGCACTACGTCCCCCAGGCGTGGCAGATGCTGCGCAACGGCGGGTACGAGGACAACTACGGCTACGAGCTGATCGTGCACCCGCCCCTGGCGAAGCAGCTCATCGCCGTCGGGGAGTGGCTGTTCGGCTACAACGGCTGGGGATGGCGGTTCGCGGCCGCGGTCGCGGGCACGGTGATCGTGCTGCTCACCGTCCGCATCGCCCGCAGGCTGACCCGGTCCACGCTGCTCGGCGCGGTCGCGGGCGTGCTGGTCATCGCGGACGGCGTGCTGCACCTGCAGTCCCGGATGGGGATGCTGGACATCTTCCTCGCCGTGTTCGTGTTCGCGGCGTTCGGCTGCCTGCTGCGCGACCGCGACCAGGTGCGCGAGCGACTCGCCGAGGCCGTGCGGCAGGGCTGGGTCGACGACTCCCCGTACGGGCCGCGCCTCGGGTTCCGCTGGTGGCGCTTCGGTGCCGGTGTCCTGCTCGGCCTGGCCACGGCGGTGAAGTGGTCCGGTGGCTACTGGGTGCTCGCCTTCGCCCTGCTGACCCTCGGGTTCGACGTGGCGGCCCGCCGGGCGGCCGGGGTGCGCCGTCCGTGGCTGGGCGTGGTGCGGCGCGACCTGCTGCCGGTGAGTTGGGGGATCGGCCTCGTCTCCGTCGGTGTGTACCTGGGCAGCTGGTGGGCGTGGTTTTCGAGCGAGACGGCCACCGACCGGCACTACCTGGAGATCAACCAGGTGGACCCGGGGGTCTTCGGGTTCCTCCCGGACGCGCTGAACTCGCTGGCGATCTACACGTTCAACATGATGACCTTCCACAGCGGTCTCTCGACCCCGGATGGTGATCCGCACCCGTGGGAGTCGAAGCCGTGGACGTGGCCCATGGGCCTGCGGCCGATGCTCTACTACTACGAGTCCGGCGAGCACGTCACCGGCTGCGGTGCCGCCGAGTGCGTCAGCGCCACGATGCTGATCGGCACGCCGGCCCTGTGGTGGCTCTCGGTACCCGTGCTGGCGTGGGCGCTGTGGCGGGCGGTGTTCCGCGCGGACTGGCGCTACACCGCCGTGCTCGTCGGATACCTGGCGGGCTTCCTGCCCTGGTTCGCCAACCTCGACCGGCAGATGTACTTCTTCTACGCCACGCCCCTGGCCCCGTTCCTCACGCTCGGGCTGACCCTCGTGCTCGGCCAGATCCTCGGCCGGGCCCGAGCCGCCTACGAACGTCGCGGGACCGGGCTGCTGGTGGTCTCGCTCTACGTCGGGCTCGTGGTGGCCAACTTCGTGTGGCTCTGGCCGATCCTCAACGGTGACCCGATCACGCAGGACCGCTGGGAGGCCGAGCTCTGGCTGCCGTCCTGGCGCTGAGCGGACAGGTCCCTCGGCGCCGCGGTGGTCCCCCGCCCGGTCCGGGTCACCGGCCACCCGCCGATGCCCGCGTGCACGACGTCAGGTGACGGGCCCGGGGCGTCGACTCACGGACCTG
>NZ_KE387071.1:0-2878 GCF_000430445.1 Saccharomonospora iraqiensis subsp. iraqiensis | reverse complement strand
CCCACCGGCCGGGCGTGCCCGCGGTGCGGCGGCTGCCGTGGCCCGTCGCCGCGTACGGCGTGGGCATCGTCGCCCTGACGGTCGGCAGCAGCGGACTGCCGTTCATCAATCCCCGGGTGCTGCTGATGGCCGCACCCGCCCTGCTGCTCCCGGTGGCACTCGACCTCGCCGACCGGCACCCCGGCACCCGCGTCACGGTCGTGGCCGCGTGGGTCGCGCTCGGGTCGTGGCTGTCCGCCTACGCGCTCACCGTCTGGCCGCACGCCCTCTGATCCGGGGCGGGGCAGCCCCCGTCACACCCCCTCGGCCGCGATCCGGTCGTACTCGGCCGTGACGCGGTCCCACGCCGCCAGCACGTGGACACGTTCGGTGGCCGGGGCACCGATGGCCATGCGCAGCACCACGTCCTCGCCGACCCGGGTGTGGCTGAGATACAGCTCGCCCGAGTCGTTGAGCCGCTCCAGCAGGGCCGTCGTGGCCTCGTTCGCCCGCCCGGCCGGGAGCGGACGACCGGCCTCGTCGCTCCACACCGGACGGATGCACACCAGCCCGAACGGGTGCGGGGTGACCACCTCGAAGCGGGGGTCCGCCGCCACCAGCGCGGCGAGCTCGTCGGCGAGTCCGATGCCGCGCCGGATGTGGGCACGCAACCCTTCCGCGCCGTACCAACGGATCACCGACCACAGCTTCAGCGCACGGAACCGGCGGCCGAGCGGGATCTGCCAGTCCCGGTAGTCGATCACTTCCCCCGAACTCGTCGCGGCGTTGCGCAGGTACTCCGGCAGGATCGACAGTGCCTCGATCATCGGTGTCCGGTCCGCCGTCCAGAGCACCGAGCAGTCGAAGTTGGTCAGCAGCCACTTGTGCGGGTCGGTCACGTAGGAGTCGGCGTACCCGGCGACACCGTCGTTGATCCCGCGCAGCTCCGGACACACCGCCGCCACCCCCGCGTAGGCGGCGTCGACGTGCAGCCACACGCCGTGTGCCCAGCACACCTCGCCGATCCGCCGCACCGGGTCGATCGCGGTCGTGGAGGTGGTCCCGATCGTGGCGCAGACCATCGCCGGTCGTGCGCCCGCCGCGACGTCGGCGGTGAGCAGCGCGTCGAGGTGCGCGGGGTCCATCGCCAGGGTGGCCGGGTCGACGTCGACGAACCGGACGTCGTCGGGGGCGAGGCCCGCGATACGGGCCGCCTTCTCCAGCGACGAGTGGGTCTGCGACGACACGTACAGCGTGTACCGCCCCGCGTCCGCCGCACCGGGTGCGCGGGGCGGCCCGTCCCCGGCGCGGTGCAGCGCGGCCAGCAGGGCCACCAGGCTCGCGCTGGAGGCGGAGTCCTCGATCACCCCACCGCCCGCGGCGTCCGTACGGAACGACGCCGGCAGTCCGAGCAGTTCGGCGAGCCAGTCCACGACCACGGTCTCCAGCTCGGTGCAGGCCGGGCTGGTCGCCCACACCATCCCCTGCACCCCGAGCCCGGAGGAGAGCAGGTCCCCGAGGATCGCGGGCCCGCTGGTGTTGGCCGGGAAGTAGGCGAAGAAGCTCGGATGCTGCCAGTGCGTCAGCCCCGGCAGCACCACCCGGTCGAGGTCGGCGAGCACGTTCTCGAACGGTTCCCCCTCCTCCGGAGGGTGCTCGGGCAACGCCGCCCGGACCTCACCCGGCCGTGCCGGGGAGCGCACGGGGTAGGACTCGATCGAGTGGAGGTAGTCCGCGATCCGGTCGACGACCTGCTTGCCGTACCGCCGGAACTCCTCGGGGGTCATGTGCTCGCTCACCCGACCAGGCTAAACGGGCGGTCGACGGGCGGACGGGGTGCGGCGACACGGTCGCTAGAATGGCGCCCATGTCCGTGCCCTCCGAGTCCACCGGCAGCGTCTCCCCCGGATCCACCGGGAGGGTGTCCCTGACCGGCATCAAACCGTCCGGGGAGCCCCATCTGGGCAATCTTCTCGGTGCGATCCGGCCCGCGCTGCGGTTGGCCGAGGAGTACGACTCGATGTACTTCATCGCCGACTACCACGCGCTCACCAGCATCCGGGACCCCGAGCTGAAGCGCCACTACACGCGGTCGGTCGCCGCGACCTGGATGGCCGCCGGACTCGATCCGGAGCGCACGACGTTCTACCTGCAGTCCGATGTGCCGGAGACCTTCGAGCTGACCTGGATCATGTCCTGCGTCACCGGGAAGGGCCTGATGAACCGCGCGCACGCCTACAAGGCCGCACGCGACCGGAACGTCGAGGCGGGCGAGGAACCGGACGCGGGCATCAACATGGGGCTGTACAACTACCCGGTGCTCATGGCGGTGGACATCCTGATCATGGAGACCGACGTGGTGCCCGTGGGCAAGGACCAGGTGCAGCACGTGGAGTACGCCGCCGACATCGCGGGCAGCTTCAACCACCTCTACGGCGACCACTACACGTTCAAGATCCCGCGGGCGATCGTCCCGGAGGGGCCCGCGGAGACGCTGCCCGGCCTGGACGGCCGGAAGATGAGCAAGTCCTACGACAACACCATTCCGCTGTTCCTGCCGGAGAACAAGCTCAAGAAACTGGTGCGCCGCATCCCCACCGACAGCACCCCGGTGGAGGACCCGAAGGACCCGGACGGCGCGGCGGTGTTCCAGATCCTGGAGCAGGTCGCGCCCGCGTCGGCGGCCGACGTCGTCGCCGACACCCGCAAGCGCCTCGAAGCGGGCGGCATGGGCTGGGGTGAGGTGAAGAACGTGCTGTTCGAGGTGCTCAACACCGAACTCGCCCCGATGCGCGAGCGTTACGACGCGCTCATGGAGCCCGGCAGCGAACTGGACGACGCCCTCGCCCGTGGCGCCGAGCGTGCCCGCGCGCGGGCGGGCCGGGTGCTTTCCGCGGCG
>NZ_KE387070.1:85588-89058 GCF_000430445.1 Saccharomonospora iraqiensis subsp. iraqiensis | reverse complement strand
CACGCGGGCGCCGGGTCACCGCCCGGCGTCGGCGCCAGGTCCGCCCCGGCCAGCGCCCGCTCGTGCAGCACGGAGACACCGTGCTCCTCGACGCGGGTGATGCCGCCCGCGATGGCGTGCGCGCGGGTGTCCAGGTTCGTCACAAACTCCTGCAGGTAGGCCACGGTCGCGTTCTTCACCTCGTGGAAGGTGGTCAGATCGGCCCCGTCGTCGCGCAGCAGACGTTGCAGCTCACCGTTGAACTGCGTGGTGTTCGTGCGCAGCGCCTCCAGGTGGTGCTCCAGTTCGGACAGCGTGGTGAACACCGTCCGGTCGGCCGAGGCCGGGTCGGCGAGCAGCCGGTGCAGCTGGGCGAGCCGGTCGGCGATCGCGTCCAGCACCGCCGTCTGCAACGCCCCGCTGGAGGCGAGCACGGACAACGCCTGCCGCACCCCCGCGAACGCGGCCTCGCCGCGCCGGGTCAGCGAGTACTGCAGGTTGCGCCGCTCGAACTCCTCGGCCGTGCGGTAGTTCCCGCCGTGATCCTGGGTGACGTCCACCAGCCCCCAGTCCCGCAGACTGCCGAGCGCGCGGGCGAGGTCGTCGTCGGACAGCGCGTCGAACCACCCGGCCTCGCGCAGCCGCGCGCGCACCTGGTCGAGCCCGAGCGAGGTCTCCAACTCTTCGTTCGCCTCGGAGAAGGCGTGCAACACCGCGGTGTAGACGTCGGCGTGCTCCCCCACACTGAACCGGAACAACTCGGGCGGCACCCGCTCCATACCCACCTCCCGTCAGAACGCCCCGCCAGGCTACGGGTCGGGGGCGACACGCCGGGTGGAGATCGTCCAGGGGAGCGGGGCGACGGATAGGGTGCGTGGCGAAGTAAAGAGAAAGCGCAGTCCCGACCTGCATCGTTGCTGTTCATCGAGTGTATTCCCCGCGCGTGCGGGGGTGTTCCGACTGGCAGTGCACCACCCACCGGGCCGCCTCGGTGTTGCCCGCGCATGCGGGGGTGCTGATCGCTTGGCGTGCCGAACGGCAGGCCGTTGTCTCCCCGCGTATGCGGGGGTTCCCGGGGCCCTGTCCGTAGGTGGTCGCCGGGTGATCCACGAGTCGTCTACTATCGCGGCTAGTAGTAAGGCTCGGAGGTTTCATGCGACACGCTGCATCCGGTCGGCTCCCGGCACTCGTGCTGGGGGTCGGGCTTCTCGTGGGCGCCTGTGGTGCGCCGGTGGAGGACACCACGGCATCCGGGGCCGGTGATTCCGGGCCCGCGTTGCCGGAGCCGCGGCTGGACACGTCCACCTCGGCGCCGCTGCCACCTCCCGGGGGAGGCGAGGCGCCGGTGCTGGCGCAGCCGGAGGCGGCCTGGAAGGCGCCGTTCGACGACGTCCCCTACCCGGCGGGCGACAACCTGGTGGGGATCCGGTTCCCCGCCGACGACGAGTCGGAGTTGGGGATCGTCGGGGTGGCGCCGTCCGGGGAGACCCGGTGGACGGTGTGGACCAACCCCTCGTGCGTCGGGTACGGCGTGACCGAGGTCGGTGACCGGCCCGGTGCGGTGGTGCTGGCCAGTGACGCGGACAACCGCGACGGCGAGATCGCGACGAAGACCAGCGCGAACGTGTACGACACCGCCGACGGGAGCCGGTTGTGGGGTCCGACGTCCGTGCCCGGCCCGTTGCAGGGGCCGGGGCTGATCTTCGGCCGGGTGGCGAACTCGGTCGTCGGCGGGGAGTCGGGGAAGCGGGTGATGCTGGCCGCCGACACGGGGAAACCCGTCGAGCCGCCGGTGGACGGGGCGGTCGCGCTCTACGAACACCACGGCGCGGGTCTGTTCGGCCACGACGGGAAGCTCACCGCGCTGGACACCGGCAGCGGGGACACCCTGTGGCGGTCGTCGGAGCTGGAGTTGCCGTCCGGGTGGTCCGGGACCGACCGGGTGGAGCTGTTGGAGGGCACCCAGGGTTCGGACGAAGGCGTGGTGGCGCTGCGCTGGTCCGGCGACGGGGGTGAGCGCACCAGCCTGCACGACCTGCGCACCGGCGAACTGCTCGCCGCGCTCGGGGACGAGACCGAGTTCCGGTCGGTGGTCGACCCGGACAGCGGCACGCTGGTCGTCAGCGGCCTGGACGGCTACCGCGTCACGCGCGCGTTCGACCTGCGCACCGCGGAGTCCCGGTGGACCGACGACGGCGCCGACGGGTTGCTCGACGTCACCCTCGCCGAGAGCGGCGTGGGGTACGGCACGCGCTCCGGCACGCCCGTGGCGGTCGACCTGCGCACGGGGCTGACGATCGACCGCGGCGAGGGCTCCGCGCCGGTCGCGGCGTCCGACGCCGGCGTGCTGATCACCCCGGCCCCGCGCTCCGAGAACGCGGAACCCACCGACCGCACCGCGGGCGCCACCCCCGGCTACCTCGCCCACCACCGCCGCTGACCGCACACCCAGGTGCGGCGGGGGCGGGTTGTGTCGTGAGGGGCACATTCCCTGCATCCGGCGCAGTGAATGTGCCCCTCACGGCACCACACGCAGGGAAAGTGCCCTTCACGGCAACACCCCACGGCGGGGGGCGGCCGTTATCATCGCCGGTGGTGGAAAGGGGGCTGCATGCGTGGGCTCGGGGAGCTGGAGGCTCGGGTGATGGACGTGTTGTGGTCGGCGGACGCGCCGCTGCGGGTGCGCGCGGTGCTCGACCGGCTCGACAGTGACCGGCCGCTGGCCTACACGACGGTGATGACCGTGCTGGACAACCTGCACGGCAAGGGCTACGTCCGGCGCCACCGCGCGGGTCGTGCCTACGAGTACACCGCCGTGGAGTCCCGGGAGGAGGTCGGCGCGCGGCTGCTGCGGGAGGTTCTGCAGTCCAGCGGGGACACCGAGCAGGTGTTGCTGCACTTCGCGCGGTCGGCGAGCCCGGAGGAGTCCGACATCCTCCGTCGTGCGCTGGGCAGGAGGGATCCGTCGTGACCGTCGCGCTCGGGCTGCTGGTGGCGGCCGTGTTCCTCGGTGTCCTCGGGCCCGTCCTGCTGCGCCGGGTGGTGACGCCGGAGGTGCGGCCCGGTCTCGCGTTGGCGGGCTGGGTGAGCGCGGTCACGGCGATGCTGGGGACGGCCTCGGCGGCGGCGACGTTGCTGGTGCTGCCGCACCCCTCCGGGGTCGACGGCCTGCTGGGGGTGGCGAACAGTTGCGTCAACGCCCTGCGTGACGGCCGGATGCCCTGGGACGACGTCGCCCGGCTCGGCCCCGCGGCCGCGGTGTTCGGGCTGCTCGCGTGGGTGGCGTCGGTGGCGGTGCGTAAGACCGCCCGGTACCGGCGGTGGCGGCGCGAGCACCTGAGCGTGCTCGGTTCGGTGTGCCGGTGCGAGGAATCGGTGTTCTGGCTGGACGAGGCCGCCCCCGTCGCCTACAGCGTGGGCGGGCGGCGCGGCACCGTGGTCGCCACCAGCGGGGTGCGGCGGCTCGGCGCGTCCGAACGGGCGGCCGTGCT
>NZ_KE387070.1:79400-85488 GCF_000430445.1 Saccharomonospora iraqiensis subsp. iraqiensis | reverse complement strand
GGAGCGGAGTGCTGGCCGCGCATCGCAGCGGCTGGCGGATCGCCGCCCACGCCATCGGGGACCGCGCCATCGACCTCACGCTGGACACGCTGGAGCAGGCGCAGAAGGAACTGCCCCGCCCGGACGTGCGGCACCGCATCGAGCACTCCGCGATGGTGCGGCCCGAGCATCTGTCCAGAATGGCCGCTCTGGACGTCGTTCCCGTGCCACAGGCCCGGTTCCTGTACGAGATCGGCGACACGATCCATTCCGCCCTCGGTGCGGACCGGATGCCGTGGGTGTACCGGCAACGGTCCCTTCTGGACGCCGGGCTGCGGGTCCCCGGCAGCTCCGACCGGCCGTGCGTGGGCACCGGCGCACCGTTGGCCGGGATGCGCTCGATGGTCGAGCGCACCACCAAGGCGGGGCTCGTGCTCGCCGAGTCGGAACGGGTCGACGCGACCGAGGCGCTGCACGCCTACACCACGCACGCCGCCTACGCCTGCCACCAGGAGGACCGACGCGGCCGGATCGGCCCCGGCATGCAGGCCGACCTGGTGCTGCTCGGGGACGACCCGACCACGGTGGAGTCCACGGAGATCGACGGAATCGACGTGCTGGCCACCTTCGTGGCGGGCCGCGCCGTCCACGGCGCCGACACCCTCACCTGGACCACCGGCGGCCCCACGAGCTGACCCCCGAACCCCGCGAGTCGCCACCCGGGACCGGCGAGTCGACGCCCGAGGTCCGCGAGTTGACGCCCGGGGGCAGGCGAGTTGACGCCCAGGGCCGGCGAGTTGCCACCGGGGACCGGCGAGTCGACGCCCGGGGTTCGCGCGGTGACACGCGCGGGCCCCGGGCCACCGGCGGCGTCGGGTGCTCAGGGCTGCAGGTCGGCGACCGCGCCGACGCCGGACATCTCCAGCACCCGGCGGGTCGGGGACCCCACCGGGGAGACGATCGTGCAGGAGGTCTGCAACAGCCGGAGCCGCTCGGCCAGGGCGAACAGGATCCGCAGACCCGCACTGTCCAGGTACTTCAGCTCACCGAGGTCCAGCCGGACCTCGGTGAGCCGGTTGTCGATCGAGCCGAAGATCTCCTCCCGCACCCGCTCGCTGTTGGACAGGTCGATCTCACCGGTGATGACGATGTCGACCCGGGCGCCGTCGGCACGCACCTCGACGTCGGCCGTGGTCATTCCCGCTCGCTTCCCGACAGTCGCTTACGCAGCAGCACACTGGTGCCCTGGGGCCCGTTCTCCACCTGCACATCGTCGCAGAGCGAGCGCATCAGCTCGGTGCCCCGGCCCCGGTGGGTCCCCCGGGGTGGACGCCAGCTCCCCGTGTCGCTCACGATGATGTCCAGATCGTCGCCGTGGGTTTCCAGGTGCAGGCTCAGCGTTCCGCCGCCGGGACCGTAGGCGTGCTCGATGACGTTGGCCGCCGCTTCGCCCACGGCCACGAGCAGGTCGGTGACGTCGTCCTCGCCCGCCCCGGCCTCGGGCAGCCACCGGCGCAGCTCGGTACGGATGTCGGCGAGGGCCTCCGGCACGGCGTCCACCGAGAACGTCAGCGTCCGGAGGTCGTCGGTATTCTGCCTGCGCGCGGCGAGCAGTGCGAGGTCGTCCTCGGTGGCCGTGTCCCCGACGAGCGTGTTCATGATCTCGGTGCACACCGCCTCCGGGGGGCCCGGATACACCACGTCGCTCAGGGCCCGCAGACCGTCCTCCAGGGGTTGCGCCCGCCGCTCCACCAGTCCGTCGGTGTAGAGGACGAGCACGGCGCCGCCGGACATGTCGATCGTGGTGGTGTGCCGGGCCTGGGTGGCCGAACCGACCCCCACGGGCGGGTCGACCGCGGCCTCCACGAGCGTCGAATCCCGGTTCACCCTGCTCACGACCGGTGCGAGATGGCCCGCCAGCGACAGGTGCACCTGATTGTGTGACGAGTCCCAGATGGCGCAGGCGAGGGTGGCCATGGCGTCCGGCTCGAAGTGCCGGATGTTGCGGTCGAGCCGGGTCAGCACCTCGGCGGGGTCGTCGTTCTCCAGCGCGTACGCGCGCACGGTGGTGCGGATGCGGCTCATCACCATCGCCGCCGACAGCCCCCGGCCCACCACGTCCCCCGCGACCAGGAACAACCGTCCCGAGGGCAGGCCGAACGCGTCGTACCAGTCGCCGCTGATGTCCGAGCCGCGGCCGGGGGCGTAGCGCGCGGCGAGTTCGAAGCCGGTCACGTCGGGCAGTTGCGCGGGCACGAGTGACCGCTGCACCGCCGAGGCCGCCGCACGGTCGGAGTTGGTCAACCTGCTCCGGGCCGCCAGTGCGACCCGGTCGGCCGCGAGCTGCAACAGGCGCACGTCCTCGTCGTCGAACGCCCGGTCGTCCAGCGCACCGACGTGCAACACACCGAGCGGCTCACCCTGGGCGATCAGCGGGACACCGAGGAGGCTCCGGAGCCCCTTCTCCCACAGCACCGGGTTGACCACCGTGTCGTGATCCACCTGCGAGACGCGGGACGGCTTGAGGTCCGCGGCGATCCGTCCGGCGAAGCCGTCACCCACCCGGATCCGCACGTTCTGCCACACCTCCTCCTCCAGGCCGGAGGACGCCGTGGCGACCAGCTGCTGTCCGCTGGCGTCCAGCAGCAGTGCGGTGGCGGTGTCGGCCTCGAGCACGTCCCGGACGCGGTCCACCAGCTCGTGGAGCAGCTGCTCGACGCTCAGCTGAACCAGCGCGGTGTCGGTGACCGCCTCGATGCGACGCAGGCGGTCAGCGGCGTTGTTCGGTTCGACCGCCCAAGGCATGTGGGTGAGCATAGTGTTCGAGGGTTACCCCGGCAGCGTATGGGCGAACGTGACGCTCGTCGTATCGGTCTTGGCAGGCACCTGCGACGCCCGGAAGGATCCTCCTTCGTGGTCACCACGGGTTACGAGAGCATCACGGTACCGGGCGGCGCGGCGTGGGACGCCTACCGTGCGGCCCCCGGCGCCGGGCGTGGCCCGGGGATCGTGCTGTTGCCGGAGGTCTCCGGCGTCAACGACCACATGCGTGCGCTGGCCGACGAACTCGCCGGGCACGGGTATCCGGTGCTCGTGCCGGACCTGTTCTGGCGGCTGCGCCGCCGGTTCGAGGGCAACGACCCGGCCGGGATGGCCGAGGGAGCGACGCTGGCACGGCGGCTCGACCGGGACGAGGCTGTGACCGACCTGACAGCGACGCTGGCACATCTGCGGGCGATGCCCGGGTGCACCGGCGGGGTCGGTGTGGTCGGATTCTGCGTCGGGGGCACGCTCGCGTACCTGTGCGGGACGTCGGTACGGGTCGACGGCCGGGGGCCGGACGCGGTGGTGTCCTACTACGGCTCGGGGGTTCCGGACCTGCTGGACCGGGTCGACTCGCTCGACTGCCCGGCGATGTTCCACTTCGGCGACCGGGACCCGTACCTGCCCGCCGACGGGATCGCGGCGGTGGAGGCCGCGGTGGCCAACCGGCCGGACGTCGCGGTGCACCACTACGACGCGGGCCACGCCTTCGCCAACCCGGACGCCCCGTCGTCGCACGACCCCGAAGCCACCGACATCGCCTGGGGCCGCACCCGCACCTTCCTCGACGACGCGCTGCCGTGAAGGCCCCCTTCCCCGCGCCGGTTGCCGTGAAGGACTCCTTCCCTGCGCCGGTTGCCGTGAAGGACTCCTTCACTGCGTCCCGCGCCGCGAGGGCCTCCTTCACTGCACGCACCGCAGGGAAGGACCCCCTCACGGCACCCTCCGGGCGAGGGGGCCGTCAGAGTGCGGGGCGGTCGGCCGCCAGCAGGGGGGCGAAGAGGTCGCCGTCCGTGGTGACGCGGGTGCGGACGTCGTCGGCGTGGAAGACGAGGTCGTCCGGTTCGCGGCAGGAGTCGACCTCGTCCCAGGTGACGGGGGTGGACACCGTCGGGGTGGGGCGGGCGCGCAGCGAGTAGGGGGCCACGGTGGTCTTGGTGACGTTGTTCTGACTCCAGTCGATGAACACCTTCCCGCCGCGCAGCTTCTTCGCCATCCGGGAGACGACGGCGTCGGGGTGGTCGCGTTCGAGACGTTCGGCCAGGCCCTTGGCGTACTCGCCGGTGCGGTCACCGCTGCGGGTACGCACCGGCACGTAGAGCTGCAGCCCCTTCGAGCCGCTCGTCTTCGGGTACGCCCGCAGCCCGTCCCCCTCGACCACCGTGCGCAGCCACCGGGCCACCGTGCAGCACTCGACGATCGTCGCGGGCTCACCGGGGTCGAGGTCGAACACCAGCAGGTCCGGATTCCGCCGCCCGTCCCGCGGGCCGACCGTCCACTGCGGAATGTGCAGCTCCAGGCTCGCCAGATGCGCCACCCAGACCAGTGTGGACAGACTTTGCACCAGCGCGTAGTCGGTCTCCTCCGCGCCGCGGGAGCTGCCGGGCGTCCGGATGCGCACGGTGCGCACCCAGTCGGGGGCGTGCCCGGAGACGTTCTTCTCGAAGAACGACTTGCCCTCCACCCCGTTCGGATAGCGTTTCAGGGTCAACGGTCGGTCCCGCACGTGCGGCAGCAGCGCGTCCGCGATCCGCACGTAGTAGTCGAGCACGTCCCGCTTGGTGAACCCGACCGCCGGGTAGAGCACCTTGTCCAGATTGGACAGCCGGATGCGGTGGCCCTCGATGTCCACCAGTTGCCCGGTCACCGTGGCAACTCCTCCGGCGTGCGGTCCGGCCGGAGCCCGCGCCAGGTCGGCGCGCGGAGCCGGCCGTCCCGCGTCCACGTCTTGAACGCGACCTCGCCGACCAGCGTCGGGCGCACCCAGTGGGCGTCGCGGGACCGGTCCCTGGGCACCGCCTCGGCGAACGGGGAGGTGCGCCGTTCCAGCGCGCGCAGCCGGGTGCCGAGCGTGCGCAGCGCGTGGTCGCTGAAGCCGGTGCCGACCTGGCCGACGTAGCGCAGCCCCCGCCCGGTCGGCACCCCCAGCATGAGTGAGCCGAACGTGTCCGCGCGCCGGCCCGTGCCGGGCCGCCAGCCGCCGAGCACCACCTCCAGCGTGCGCAGTTCGGTGATCTTGAGCCAGGCGCCGCTCCGTTCCCCGGGCCGGTAGCGGGAGTCCAGGCGTTTCGCGACCAGTCCCTCGAGTTCCTGCTCGGCCGCCGCGTCCGCGACCGCCGTGCCGCCGCCGGTGTAGGACGGCGGCACCCGCCAGTGCTCGCCGTCGATCCCGAGCCGTTCGAGCAGCCGCCTGCGCCGGGTGTACGGCAGATCGAGACACGGGCGGCCGTCCAGGTGCAGCACGTCGAAGACGAGGTAGGTCACCGGCGACCGGACGGCCAGCTGCCGGGCCCGGCGGTCGGTGGCGTTGATCCGGCCCTGTAACGCCGCGAAGCTCGGCCTCCCCTCGTGCAGGGCGACGATCTCACCGTCGAGCCAGGCCGGGGTGCTGCCGAGCTGGGCGCCGAGTCCGCGCAGTTCCGGGTAGGTGTCGGTGATGTCGTCGCCGCGCCGGGAGAACAACCGCAGTCGCCCGCCGTCCACGCGGGCCAGCGCGCGGACGCCGTCCCACTTGAACTCGTACCCCCACCGCTCGTCGGCGTCGGGGCCGGGCAGGGCGCCCGGTACGGCGAGCATCGGAGACATCGACTCCGGCAGCGGTGTCCATCCCGGGTCCTCGGGCGGGTCCGACCGGATCACCTGCCAGCGCGAGCCGCTCCGGAAGAAGACGTACTTCCCCCGGGCCCGCTCACCGTGCAGCACGACGGCGACCTCGTCGGCGGTCCACTTCGCCACCTCGTACCGGCCCCGGTCCCAGACCGTCATCTGGCCCGCGCCGTACTCGCCCTCCGGGATCTCCCCGGAGAAGTCGGCGTACTCCAGGGGATGGTCCTCGGTGTGCACGGCCAGCCGCACGGTGCCGCGCTCGTCCGGCAGGCCCTTGGGCACCGCGAACGACACCAGCACCCCGTCGCGTTCCAGGCGCACGTCCCAGTGCAGGTTCCGCGCGTGGTGCTCGTGGATCACGAACGCCGCGCCCACGTCGCCGTCGGCGGCGGTGTCCCGGTCCCCGTCGCCTCCGCGCCCGGCGTCCGCGCGGTCCGGTACCGGCTCGGGCGTGCGCCCG
>NZ_KE387070.1:66593-79300 GCF_000430445.1 Saccharomonospora iraqiensis subsp. iraqiensis | reverse complement strand
GGGCCCGTGGGCGGTCGCCGCGGTGGTCGTGTTCGGGCTGCTGCTGGCCGAGGACGCACTGGGGGACTGGCTGCTGCCGGTGGCCGGGGCGGCCGTGGTGTGGTGGGTGATCGAGAACAGCCCCGACGTGCTCGGACGGCTCGACGAGGTCTCCGGCTGGCTCGGCGTGGCGGTGGCGGTGGGGTGTGTCGTCCACTGCCTCGGGGACGCGCTCACCGAATCGGGGTGTCCCTTCCTCTTCCCCCTGCCGATCGCCGGGGAAACGTGGTACGAACTGCGGCCGCCCGCATTCCTCCGATTCAACACCGGCACGGCCGTCGAGAACAAGGTGCTGCTTCCGCTGTTCGTCGTTCTCGGCGTGCTTCTCATTCCGGGAGTCTGGGCGGCGGTGCTGGACACGGTGAACCACGTGGTCGGAACGACGAATCAGGACGCCTGAGGAATGTGCACCCCCGGATGCCGGGACTCCGGGGGTGCACAAGGGCGATGCCCCGGGGAAACCCCGGGGCATCGTCGGAAAGAGGACCCGACGGGGTTACTTCTTGTCGAGGTACCAGGCCGAGGACTCCTTGTCCCAGGCCTTGGCGCCGTTGGCGCCCGCGGCGGCCCCGCTGTCCTCGTAGTGGGCCCAGCCCGCTTCCTTCTTCGTGTGCTTGTGGTGCTTGTGGTGCTTGTCCCGGTCGCGGTCCTTGTGCTTGTCCTTGCCGTGCCGCGCCTCGCCGTCGGTGGCCGCGTCGCGGGCAACCCCGTCCGCGGAACGGTGCTTCTTCTTGTCCTTGCGGTCGGCCTCGTACTTGAGGCCGGCCGCCTCGGACGACACGTCGCCTGCGACGGCACCGTCGGCGCCCGCGGCCGCGATGTTGGCCTCGTAGGACGCGTAGTTGGCCTCGACGTCGCCACCCTTGTCGGCGGCGGCGACACCGGCGGCGCCGAAGGCCAGCGGCAGGGCCAGGGCAGCCGTCACAATACCGCGACGAACAGAACGCATGAGCTGATCCTTTCTGGTGTGTTCACACAGGACAGGACCGAACTTCCGGCGAGCGGATGCTGTCGAAGGCCGGTCCTTTGCTCCGTGAGGCTTGCGCCTCAGGCAATTTCGTACCCTCGACGGTGATCCGCTAACCGCGATTTGACGGCCACGGGGCCCGTCTTCACCGGGTCGGGTTATCCCGGATTCCGTCGAATGCGATCTTCGCCACGGCGTCCACAATGGGCGTGTCGCTTCCCCGGGGTTGATACCACTCGACCAGGGAATTGACCATTCCGAACACCAGGCGTGCGGTGAGCGCGGGATCGACGTCCGGCCGGATGTCGCCGTCCCGCTCCGCCTCGGCCACGAGGTCGGCGACGATCCGGTCGAACCGCCGCCTGCGGGCCAGCGCCGCCCGCTCGACCTCGGTGTTGCCCCGCACCCGCAGCAACAGCGTGACGAACGGCAGCCGCTCGACCAGGACCCGGACACTGCCGCGCACCAGGTACTCCAGCCGGTCCACCGCCCGCCCGTCCAGCTTCCCGGCCTCGTCGGCGACGGTGAACAGCCCGTCCAGCGCGTGATCGACCGCCAGCCGCAGCAGCTCCTGCTTGCCGGAGACGTGGTGGTAGATGGCCGACTTCGTGATGCCGAGCCTGCGGGCGAGGTCCTCCATGCTCGTGCCGTCGTAGCCGCGCTCGTTGAACAGGGCGACCGCGACGCCCAGCAGCGACTCGAGGTCGTAGCCGGGCCGTCCCCTGCGGCTCGTCCTCGTCGGCCCGGTGGCGGTCATGGTGGCCAGTATCCCAGCCCGCGCCCGGGACGGTGTCCGGCCGGTCCCCGCGCGATCACCGGTCCCGTTCGTCGACGACCCGGCGCATCTTGCCGACCGACCGCTCCAGCGTCTCCGGGGCGACGACGTCGACCTCGACGCGCACCCCGACCTCGTCGGCGACCCGCCCGCCGACCCGCCGGGCCACCCCGGCCCGGTCCCCGGCGGGGAGGTCGTCGGCCGCCTCCACCCGGACGGTCAGCGTGTCCAGGCGCTGCCGGGTCGACAGCACGAGCTGGAAGTGCGGCGAGAGGCCGTCGGTGGCGAGCACGATCTCCTCGATCTGGGTGGGGAAGACGTTCACCCCACGCAGCACGATCATGTCGTCCGAACGGCCGGTGATCCGGTCCATCCGGCGGTGGGCGGGACGCGCGGTGCCCGGGCGCAGCCGGGTGAGGTCGCGCGTGCGGTACCGGATCAGCGGCATCGCCTCGCGGGTCAGCGTCGTGAACGTCAGCTCGCCGAGCGTGCCGTCGTCGAGGACGGACCCGGTCTCCGGGTCGAGGATCTCCGGCAGGAAGTGGTCCTCCCAGATGTGCGGCCCGTCCTTGGTCTCCACGCACTCCTGCGCCACCCCGGGCCCCATCATCTCGGAGAGCCCGTAGATGTCCACCGCGTCGATCCCCGCGCGGCGTTCGATCTCCGCGCGCATCCCCTCGGTCCACGGTTCGGCGCCGAGGATGCCGACCCGCAGCGACGACGCGGCCGGGTCGAGGCCCTGCCGCTCGAACTCGTCCAGCAGGGTCAGCAGGTACGACGGCGTGACCATGATGATCTCCGGCTGCAGGTCGGTGATCAGCCGGACCTGGCGGGCGCTCATCCCCCCGGAGGCGGGCACGACCGCGCAGCCCAGCGCCTCGGCACCGTAGTGCGCGCCCAGCCCCCCGGTGAACAGCCCGTACCCGTAGGAGACGTGCACCGTCTGGCCGGGCCTGCCGCCCGCCGCCCGGATCGAGCGCGCCACCAGGGCCGACCAGGTGCGCAGGTCGCCCTCGGTGTGACCGACCACGGTGGGCGCCCCGGTCGTGCCGCTGGAGGCGTGCATCCTGCGGATCCGGTCCCGGCCGACGGCGAACAGACCGGACGGGTAGTTGTCCCGGAGGTCCTGCTTCGTGGTGCAGGGGAAGCGGGCGAGGTCGGCGAGCTCGCGGCAGTCGTCCGGATGGACCCCGGCCCGGTCGAACCGCTCGCGGTAGAAGGGCACGGTGTCGTAGGCGTGCCGCAGTGTCCACCGCAGGCGCTGCAGTTGCCGTGCGCGCAACTCGTCGGTGCTCAGGTGCTCGGCGGCGTCGCCGTCGGGGAGCCCGGTCGTGCGACGTCCGTCTCCGGTGTCGCCGGTGTGTCCGGGGGCCTTTCGCGGGTCGTCGACAGTGCTCACGACTCCTCCTTGAGCCGAACGGGCGCACCCTCCTGGTCGGTGTGCACGTTGTCCCGGGAACCGGGTGCGCCTAAAATTACTGACCGAGTGGTTGGTAAATCAATGGAGGAGGTCTTCTCGATGGGTGCGTTGCCCAGTTACGTCTCCGGCGGATGGCACACGCCGTCCGGGGACGGCACCCCGGCGTACGACGCGGCGACCGGGGAGGAGGTCGCCCGGATCTCCTCCACCGGCATCGACATGGCGGCGGCGTTGGACCACGGCCGCACGGTGGGCGGACCCGCGCTGCGGAAGCTGACCTTCCACCAGCGGGGCGCGCTGCTGAAGGCCCTCGTGTCCCACCTGCGGGAGCACCGCGACGAACTGTACGCACTCTCCGCCCGCACCGGGGCGACGAAGGCCGACTCGAAGTTCGACATCGACGGCGGGATCGGCGTCGCGGCCGCCTACGCGAGCCTGGCGAAGCGGGAGCTGCCGAACGACACCGTCTACCCCGAGGGCCGGGTCGAGACGCTGGGCAAGGGCGGCACCTTCGTCGGGCGCAACGTGCTGACCCCGCTGCACGGGGTCGCCGTGCAGATCAACGCCTTCAACTTCCCGGTGTGGGGGCCGCTGGAGAAGTTCGCCCCCGCCTTCCTCGCCGGGGTACCGAGCCTGATCAAACCCGCGAGCCAGACCGCCTACCTCACCCACCGGCTGGTGGAGCTGATCGTGGAGTCCGGCCTGCTGCCGGAGGGCTCGCTGCAACTGGTCTGCGGCAGTGCCGGGGACCTGCTCGACCACGTCACCGGTCAGGACCTCGTGTCGTTCACCGGCTCGGCCGCCACCGCCCAGCGCCTGCGCGCGCACCCGGCCGTGGTGCGCAACTCGGTGCGGTTCAACGCCGAGGCGGACTCGCTGAACCTCTCCGTGCTCGGCCCGGACGCCGTCCCCGGCACGACCGAGTTCGACCTCTACGTCAAACAGGTCGTCACCGAGATGACCGTCAAGGCGGGGCAGAAGTGCACCGCCATCCGGCGCGCGTTCGTCCCCGCGGAGCTGATCGACGACGTCGAACGGGCGCTGTGCGAGAAGCTGGCGAAGGTCACCGTCGGCAACCCGGCCGCCGAGGGTGTGCGCATGGGGGCGTTGGCGAGCCTGGAGCAGCGGGAGGAGGTGCGCCGCTCGCTCAAGGCGCTGTCCGGCGCCGGGCGGATCGTCTTCGGTGACCCCGACCGGGTGGACGTGGTCGACGCCGACCACGAGCGGGGCGCGTTCGTCTCCCCGGTCCTGCTCCGCGCGGACGACCCGGACCGTGCCGAGCCGCACGAGGTCGAGGCGTTCGGCCCGGTCGCCACCCTGATGCCCTACACCTCCGTGGAGCAGCTGGTGGATCTGGCCGCCCGCGGCCAGGGCAGCCTCGCCGGGTCGGTGGTCACCGGCGACCCGGACTTCGCCCGCGAGGTCGTGCTCGGGGTGGCGCCGTGGCACGGGCGTCTGCTGGTGCTCGACGCCGAGGACGCCGGGGAGTCCACCGGGCACGGTTCCCCGTTGCCTGCGTTCGTGCACGGCGGTCCGGGCCGCGCGGGTGGTGGTCAGGAGATGGCCGGTATCCACGGCGTGCTGCACCACATGCAGCGCACGTCGGTGCAGGGCAGCCCCACCGTGCTGGGCCGGGTCACCGGACAGTGGGTGCCGGGTGCGGAGCGCTCCGCCGACGAGCACCCGTTCCGCAAGTCGCTGGCGCGGCTGCGGCCGGGCGATTCGGTGACCGCCGGGCCGCGCCGGGTCACCGCCGAGGACGTGGCGCACTTCGCCGAGTTCACCGGGGACACCTTTTACGCCCACACCGACGAGGCCGCCGCCGCGGCGAACCCGCTGTTCGGTGGCATCGTCGCGCACGGCTACCTGGTGGTGTCCCTGGCCGCGGGACTGTTCGTCTCGCCCGAGCCGGGGCCCGTGCTGGCGAACTACGGCCTGGAGAACCTGCGGTTCCTCACCCCGGTCAAGCCGGGGGACGAGCTGACCGTGACGCTCACCGCGAAGCAGATCACGCCCCGGGAGGACGCCGAGCACGGCGAGGTCCGCTGGGACACCGAGGTGACCAACCAGCGGGACGAACCCGTGGCGAAGTACGACGTGCTCACCCTTGTGGCGAAGGACGGCTGAGATGACCGCGACCGTGCCCGACCTCGAACGGCACTTCACCGACACCCTCGCCCGCGAGGAGCGCCTCGAACCACGGGACTGGGTGCCCGACGACTACCGCGCCACGATGATCCGGATGATCGCCCAGCACGCGCACTCCGAGATCATCGGGATGCAGCCGGAGGGCAACTGGATCACCCGCGCACCGTCGTTGCGGCGCAAGGCGATCCTGCTGGCGAAGGTCCAGGACGAGGCCGGGCACGGTCTCTACCTCTACTCGGCGGCCGAGACCCTCGGCGCCGACCGTGCCGACATGACCGAGAAGCTCATCGCCGGGCGGCAGAAGTACTCGTCGATCTTCAACTATCCGACGTTGACCTTCGCCGACGTCGGCGTGATCGGCTGGCTGGTGGACGGCGCGGCGATCTGCAACCAGGTGCCGCTGTGCCGGAGTTCGTACGGGCCGTACGCGCGGGCGATGATCCGGATCTGCAAGGAGGAGTCGTTCCACCAGCGGCAGGGCTACGAGCTGCTGATGACGATGATGCGCGGCACCGACGCGCAGCGGCGGATGGTGCAGGAATCGACCGACCGCTGGTGGTGGCCGTCATTGATGATGTTCGGCCCGCCGGACGCGGACTCGCCGCACACCGAGCGGTCCCTGGCGTGGAAGATCAAGCGGCACACCAACGACGAGCTGCGGCAGCGCTTCGTCGACATGACCGTGCCGCAGGCCGAGGCGCTGGGCGTCACGCTGCCGGACGAGAACCTGCGGTGGAACCCCGAGCGCGGACACTACGACTTCGGCGAGATCGACTGGACCGAGTTCAAGCGGGTGTTGCAGGGCAACGGTCCGTGCAACGCCGAGCGCCTCGCACACCGCAGGGCCGCGCACGACGACGGTGCGTGGGTCCGCGAGGCCGCCGCGGCGCATGCCGCGAAACAGGCCACCGCGACGCACGCCGCGAAGAAGACGCCCGCGGCGCACGCCGGGAAGCAGGCCACAGCGGCGCACGCCGCGAAGCAGGACCCCGCGGCGCACGCCGCGAAGAAGACTCCCGCGGCGCACGCCGTGCCGCGGGAGTCCCGGAACGGGGAGGCGACGGCATGACCGGCAGCACGGACGGAACCTGGCCGCTGTACGAGGTGTTCGTGCGCGGCAAGCGGGGCCTCAACCACGTGCACGTCGGGTCGCTTCGCGCGGCCGACGAGGACATGGCGCTGCGCAACGCGCGCGACCTCTACACCCGGCGCAACGAAGGGGTGAGCATCTGGGTGGTGCGCTCGACCGCGATCACCGCCTCCAGCCCGGACGAGAAGGACCCGTTCTTCGCGCCGAGCGGTGACAAGGTGTACCGCCACCCCACGTTCTACGACATCCCCGACGACGTCCCGCACATGTGAGGGGGTGGCGCACATGGCTTTCGACAACGTCTACGAGGCGATCACCGAGGACAACGACGACGCCCGCTGGGCCTTCGGCACCGGTTTCGACGATCCGCTGTCCGGGGTGGACGTTACGGTCCCGTCCGGTGTGGACCACGATGCATTGGCGGCGTACTGCGTGATGCTCGCCGACGACGCACTGGTGCTGTCCCAGCGGTTGCAGCGGTGGTGCACCCGTGCGCCCGAGCTGGAGGAGGAGGTGGCCCTGGCCAACATCGGCCTCGACCTGCTCGGCCAGGCCCGGATGCTGTTCTCCCGCGCCGGACACGCCGAGGGCGGCGGGTCCGGGCGGGGGCGGACCGAGGACGACTACGCCTACTTCCGCGACGAGCAGGAGTTCCGCAACGTCCGGCTGGCCGAGCTGCCGGACGCCGACTTCGGGGAACTGATCGCCCGGTTGCTGGTGCTGTCGACCTGGCGGCTGGCCGTGTGCTCGGCGTTGACCGACTCGGCCGATCCGGTGCTCGCCGCGATCGCGGCGAAGGCGGTGCCGGAACTGACCTACCACCGCGACTACGCAGCACAGTGGACGGTGCGACTCGGCGACGGCACCGACTACTCGCGGGAGCGGATGGCGTCCGGGCTGGATGCGGCGTGGCGTTACGTCGGCGAACTGTTCGCCACCCATCCGGTGGAGACGTCGCTGGTGGAGTGCGGGGTCGCCGTGGACCCGGCGGGGGTGCGCGCGGAGTTCGACGACGTACTCGCGCAGGTGCTCGACGCGGCAGGGCTGGCGGTACCGGAGGTCGGGAACGCTTCCGGCGTCGCGGGCCGTGCGGGCCGCGACGGGGTGCACACCGAGGCGATGGGCTACCTGCTGGCCGAGCTGCAGAGCGTGGCCCGCGCCCACCCACAGGCGACCTGGTGACGTGGCGACGGCGCCGGTGGCGACGGAGCTGGTGGTGACGGAGCTGGTGGTGACGGAGCCGGTGGTGACGGAGCCGGTGGTGACGGAGCCGGTGGTGACGGAGCTGGTGACGGATCCCGCGGTTGAGGCGACCGAGGCGACGGAGGTGACCGAGGTGGCGGAGGTGACCGAGGTGGCGGAGCCGGTGACCGAGGCGACGGAGGTGACGGAGGTGGCGAGGGCAGGGCCGGGCCACGGCGGTGCATGGGCGGCTCGCGGTGTCGAGCCCGCCCGTGCGGTGGCCGAGCGGGTCGTCGACCCGGAGCTGCCGATGCTGACGCTGGCCGATCTCGGCGTCCTGCGCGACGTCCGCGCGGACGGCCGTACGGTCGTCGTGGAGATCACGCCGACCTACAGCGGCTGCCCGGCGCTCGACACGATGCGGGCGGACCTCGTGCGCGCCCTGCGCGCGGCGGGGCACACCGACGTGCAGGTCCGCACGGTCCTGCACCCGCCGTGGACCACGGACTGGATCACCGAGGCGGGTCACCGCAAGCTCGCCGAGGCGGGCATCGCCCCGCCCACCCCGGCCGCCCGCGGGACGGGCCCGGTCCCGCTCACCCTCACCCGGCCGCCCCGCCGGGTCCCCTGCCCCCGCTGCGGCTCACCGGACACCGAGGAGCTGTCCCGGTTCGGCTCCACCGCCTGCCGCTCCCTGCACCGCTGCCGCACCTGCACCGAACCCTTCGACCACCTCCGCCCCCACTGACCCCACACCCGCGAGTCGCCACCCGACAACCGCGAGTTGACACCCCAGAACCGCGAGTCGCCACCCCAGAATCGCGAGTTGACACGAGCCGCAGAGGAGACACCGTGACGGCACCGACGAGGACACGGCCCCGCACCGCGTTCCACACCCTGACCGTGGCCGAGGTGACGCGGCTGTGCGCGGACGCCGTCGCGGTCACCTTCGATGTGCCGGCGGAGCTGGCGGACGACTACGCCTTCCGCCCCGGCCAGTCGTTGACGCTACGGCGCACGGTGGACGGACGGGACGAACGCCGGTCGTACTCGATCTGCTCCCCGGCCGGGGACCGGCTGCGCATCGGGGTGCGGGAGGTGCCGGGCGGATTGTTCTCCTCGTGGCTGGTGCAGCACGTGCGGCCGGGCGACGCGATCGAGGTCGGCACCCCGACGGGCACGTTCACCCCGGACACGGACACCGACCCCGGTGGGCAGCACGTCCTCGTGGCCGCGGGCTCGGGCATCACACCGGTCCTGTCGATCGCGGCGTCCCTGCTCGCCCGGCCGGGGACGGCGGTGACCCTGTTCTACGGCAACCGGCGCAGCGACACGGTGATGTTCGCCGACGAGCTCGCCGACCTGAAGGATCGGTACCCGGACCGGTTCGAGCTGGTGCACGTCCTGTCCCGCGAGCCCCGCGAGGTCGAACTGTTCAGCGGCCGACTCGACGCGGAGAAGCTGACCGCGCTGCTGGATCTGCTGCCCGCCCCCGCAAGGGTGGACCACTGGTGGCTGTGCGGCCCGTTCGGCATGGTCACCGGGGCCCGCGACGTGCTGCGCGGTGCGGGGGTGGACACCGGGCGGGTGCATCAGGAGCTGTTCTTCGTCGACGACGTGCCCCCCGAGCCGGTGCGCCACCGGGACACGCCCGTGGAGGGCGCCACGACGGAGGTCACGGTGACCCTGGACGGACGCACGACGGTGACGAACATCGGCCCGGACACCGCCGTGCTGGACGGCGCCCAGCGCGCACGTCCCGACCTGCCGTTCGCCTGCAAGGGCGGGGTGTGCGGCACCTGCCGTGCCCGGCTCGTCGCGGGCGAGGTCACCATGCGCCGCAACTTCGCCCTGGACGACGACGAACTCGCCGCGGGCTACGTCCTCACCTGCCAGTCCCACCCCACAACCCCCACGGTCACGGTGGACTACGACGCCTGACCGGGTGGCCGGCGGGGGTTGTCGTGAAGGGCACTTTCCCTGCGTGTGGTGCAGTGAATGTGCCCCTCGCTGCGTCCGACGCAGGGAACGTGCCCTTCACGGCACAACCCTGGGTGACCCTCGTCAGTCGCGGGCGTTCACCCGGCGGAGAGTGCGCATGGCTTCGGCGAGGGACTCGGCCCGGTCGTGGCCGAGGGGGTCGAGCACGGTTCGGCGGAGGATGTCGGCGCAGGCCTCCCGGGCCCGGTCGGCCACCTCGACGCCGTGGTCGGTCAGACAGGCGTAGGTCACCCGGCGGTCCTGTTCGCTGGGTGCCCGGCGGACGAGCCCCGCCGCCGTGAGGCGGTCGGCCACCTTGGTGAAGCCGCCGCTGGACAGTGCGGCCTCGCGCGCCAGCCGGGTCATCGGCATCCGGTGCTCCGGCGAGCGCACGAGCCGGAGCAGCACGTCGAACTCGGCGGGGGAGAGGCCGAAGCGTTCGGCGATCTCCCCCATCAACCGTTCCTGCGTGGCCAGATACCCCTCGATCACCAGCCCCCACCAGGTCACCAGCTCGTCGTCGGCACGCCGTGTCGTCACGCACCGCAGTCTACCGGAACACCTCTTCCGGGAATATTTCTTGCTCGCAAGAGTTTACCCGGTTAGCGTGGGAGGTACCCGCGCCGCGAGGAGGAACCATGCCGTTCACAACCAGCGGACTGCATCACGTCACCGCGATCGGTGGTGACCCACAGCGCAACGCCGACTTCTACCTGCGGACGCTCGGGTTGCGGCTGGTGAAGACCACCGTCAACTTCGACGACCCCGGCACGTACCACCTGTATTACGGCGACGAGGCCGGCAGGCCGGGGAGCCTGCTCACCTTCTTCCCGTGGCGGGACGCGCCCCGCGGCCGGGTCGGCACCGGGCAGGCCACCACCACGGCCTTCTCCGTCCCAGAACACTCGATCGGGTGGTGGAAGCAGCACCTCGAGGACGCGGGCGTGTCCACCAGCCGGGTGGTCAACCGCGACGACGAGGACGCCCTGCACTTCCGTGACCCGGACGGGTTGCAGCTGGCGCTGGTCGCGCATCCGCAGGGTGATCCGCGGGACCCGTGGGACACCCCGCTCGTGCCCGGCGAACACGCCGTCCGGGGTCTGCACTCGGTGACCCTCTCGGTCACCCGGGAGGACGCCACCGCGGGGATGCTCACCGAGGGGCTGGGCCTGCGGTTCGCCGCCGAGGACGGAAACCGCTTCCGGTTCACCGCGGGCGACGGCGGCCCGGGCGCCACGGTCGACGTGCAGGTCACGCCGGACGCCCCGCGCGGCCTGGTCGCGAACGGCACGGTGCACCACGTGGCCTGGCGGGCACCGGACGAGCAGACGCAGGCCGCCTGGCGGGAGGAGCTCACCGACCGCGGTGTCGAGGTCACCTCGATCATGGACCGGCAGTACTTCCGGTCGATCTACTTCCGTGAGCCGGGCGGCACCCTGCTGGAGATCGCCACCGACCAGCCCGGGTTCACCATCGACGAACCCCTGCTGGAGCTGGGGCAGGCGCTCAAGCTGCCGCCGTGGCTGGAACCGGATCGTGAGCGGATCGAGCACGCGCTGCCCGCGCTGGACCTGCCCGCCGAGAACAACCCCGGACAACAGGTGCGCGCATGACCGAGCTGGCACTGGAACACGAGTACGTCGAAGGCAGTCCGACGGCCCCGGTGCTGCTGCTGTTGCACGGCACCGGGGGCAGCCCCGCCGACATCCTCGCGCTGGGCAAGGAGCTGTGCCCGGCGTCGCCGATGCTGGCACCCGCGGGGCCGGTGTCCGAGAACGGCGCGGCGCGCTGGTTCCACCGCAAGGCCGAGGGGGTCTTCGACGTCGACGACGTCGTGTACCGGGCGGGGCAGCTCGCCGACTTCGTCACCGAGGCGCGTGACCGCTACGGCCTCGGCGGGCGCAGGCTCGTGGCGGCCGGGTTCTCCAACGGCGCGAACATCGCGGGGGCGGTGACGCTGCTGCGTCCGGACGTGCTGAGCGAGGCGGTGCTGTTCGCGGCGATGCTGCCGGTGCCGGAGCCGCCGCGGACCGACCTGACCGGGTCGCGGGTGCTGTTGGCCAACGGCCGCCACGATCCGATGGCCCCGCTGGAACACGCCCAGGACCTCGTCGCCGTGCTGCGCGACCGGGGCGCCGAGGTCGCCGAACACTGGCACACCGGCGGCCACCAGATCACCGTCGACGGCCTCGCCGCCGCGAAGTCCTGGCTCGCCCCGGCCGGCTGAGCGCGTCCCGGGGTTGCCGTGAGGGGCACTTTCCCTGCATCAGGCGCAGTGAATGTGCCCCTCACCGCCTCCAGCGCAGGGAAGGTGCCCTTCACGGCACCCTCCGGTAGGGCAAACGGGTGAACGGGGGTTACTCGGGCCGGTCGGGACGGTGTCGGGCTTTATAGTCGGTGTGGTATCCGACACCCTGGGGACGGCCGACGATGAACTTCGACGACATGGTGAATTGCCCCCGTTGCCTCGGCTCCGGGCTCGCACCCAACCGGAAGGACCCCTGTGCCAACTGCGGAGGACTCGGGCAGGTCCCGAAGTGACGACTGCGCGATGTGCGCGGGGTCGGGCACGCTGACCTGGGAGCAGCCGCAGCCGTCCGGCGTACTGCGCACCATCGAGATGCCGTGCCCGTCCGGGTGCGGGGACCACTGGAAGCACCCCGAGGCCGAGCGCGACCGGGTGGTCGCGGAGGAGGGCACGGTGCCGGAGTGGCCGGACGGTGTCCCAGGTGGCCCCCCGGCCGCGGGTGAACCGGGGCGTGCCGGCGAGGGCAACGTCGCCGCGGCGAACCGGATCGGGGCGGAGTTCATCCGCCGTGCACTCGAACACTGGGGCTTCGCCGCGCGGGCGTCCGACCCCCGCGACAGGTGACACCCGAACCGGTGACATCCGGTCGGGACTACGGCGCAGTAGCATCGGAACCCGTGACACCCCTGGTGCGGCGCGCGGGACGACTCGCGGGCCATCTCGCGCGGACGAGTTACGTCCTCAGCAGGCGACTGCCCGGTGCCGACGCGGTCGCCCCGCCCCTGGCCGGTGCCGTCGGGAACGACGCGACCCCCGGAGCCGCCCCGCAGCGTCCCGGGACGGTGTGGGCGCGGGCCA
>NZ_KE387070.1:59236-66493 GCF_000430445.1 Saccharomonospora iraqiensis subsp. iraqiensis | reverse complement strand
GGGCGGCGACGGCCGGCCGCCGGCGCTCCCGGCGGCGCAACCACCCGACCGGCTCCGCCGGCAGATGGCGGACCTGCTCGACACCTCCACCGACGAGACGCGCGCACGGGAACACCTGTACGCGACGGTGCTCGCCCAGCTCGCTCCGGACGAGGCCCGTATCCTCTCCGTCCTCGCCGACGGCACCCCCTTCCCGGTACTCGACGTCACCGCGCGGTCCACGTTCGGCAGGCCCGGTCGGGTCCTGCTGCGCGGCGCCTCCACCGTGGGCAAGGCGGCGGGTGTGGCCCTGCCCGGGCACGTGCCCGCCTACGTCACCCGGCTGCACGCACTCGGCCTCGTCGAGCTCAGTGACGAGGACCGCTCGCTCGACACCCAGTACGACGTGCTCGTCACCGACGAGACGGTCGTCGCGGCCGCCGGGCGCGCGCCCCGCACCGGTTTCACCCGCCGCACCCTGCGGATCACCGACCTGGGCGCGGACCTGTGGCGGGCGTGCGCACCGGACCGGGACGTCCCGCCGGCCCCGTCCGAGCGGGAGGACGCGAAATCCCGGCCCTCCTGACCCGGATCGTCCGGCGCCCGGTGGGTGTCGGGGGTGTGGACGTCACCGGACGCAGAAACCCGCGTCCACCGGCAGCGTCACACCGGTGACGTAGCGGGCTCGGTCGGAGACCAGCCAGAGGACCGCGTTGGTCGTGTCGTCGTGGTCCATCATCTCCACCGGCAACAGGTTCGCCATCGCGTTCGCCATGTCGGGGTAGTCCTTCATGAACGCCGGGACCGTCTCGTTCTCCACCATCGGCGTGCGGACGGCGGTGGGGTGGAGGGTGTTGACCCGGATGCCGTGCGGGGCGAGCCAGTTCGCGTAGGAGCGCATCAGCCCGACGACGCCGTGTTTCGCGGCGGTGTAGCCGTCGAGCCCGCCGGTGCCGTTGCCGCCGCGGCCGGACAGCCCCTGGGTGGAACTCGTCAGCACCATCGCTCCGCCGCGATTCTGCTCGATCATGGTGGGTGCGGCCGCGTGTACGGTGTGCCGGACGCCGGCGAGGTTGGTGGCGATGGTGTCGTTGAACGCCTGGACCGGGTCGGTCTCCTCGGGCGCGAGCGCGGCGATCCCCGCGTTGGCGACCACGATGTCGACCCGACCGAGCTCGGTGAGCCCGGCGTCGAAGGCCGCCTGCAGTGCCAGTGGGTCGCGGACGTCCGCCTCGCGGGCGACGATACGCCGCCCCCGCGCTTCCACCATCCCGACCGTCTCGTCGAGATCGTCCGGAGTGGACATCTGATAGGGCACGGTGTCGATCTGGTCGCAGAGGTCGACGGCGATGATGTCGGCGCCCTCCTCGGCCATCCGCACGGCGTGGTTGCGGCCCTGTGCCCGTGCCGCTCCGGTGATGAAGGCGACCTTGCCGTCCAATGAACCCATACTCGTCTCCTCGTCGGGGTGTCCGTGTGGTTCTCTTGCGGTCGGGGTGTCGGGTCGGCCGGCGGTCGCTTCCTCGCCCTGCGCTGCGCCTCGGCGACCGTTTCGGACACTCTCCCGTACCGGCCATCGACCGGCTCCCCGAACGGTCGCGGCATGGACACGAGGGGCGAGAACGGTCGTGTTTGCCTTCAACCCTCCGGCGGACACCCGGGTTCCGCAATCCGAAAGGTCACCGTCCCCCGAGCGTGGTCCCGACGATGGTGGGCAGCATGGTCCTGACGGCCAACGCCGACGGCACGACGTCGGGTCGTCCGGTGTAGGCCATCCGGGTGCGGGGCGTGCCGCTCAGGTGGGTGGCTCCGCCGGGAAGACGGCGAGTCGTTCGGCGAGCGCGTACACGTCCGCGCTGATCGCCCGGATCGCCCTGGCGTCGTCCGGGGCGGCGTCCTCCAGGTGCGCGAGCGAGCCGACGACCCGGTGGACGTGCGTCCACACCGGTGTGGCGTTCCGGCTCCGGACGTCGGCGATCGGGACTGCGGGATCGGGTCGGCAGTGTTCGAGAATGCCCCGGCCCCGGTCGTGCAGGTCCTCCAGACGCCCGCCGGTCCGTTCGCACATCTCCGCGAGCAGGTCGTCCAAGGCGTGCCAGTGATGCGGGGCGGGGGAGTGCGGGGATGTCGCGTGGGGACCTCCGGAGCCCCGGCCGGATCGGGTCTGCTCGTACATGCGCCCTACCTCCTGAACGGTCGCCCGTGCGCTACCACCCCGAACCTACGCACACCCCCTGACAGAAGTTCGTTCTGTCCGCAAAGGACACACGGGTGCCTGTCCGGTCGGCCCGCCCCGACACCCTCGCGAGTCGCCGCCCCATGCCCGCGAGTTGACGCCTCAAACCCGCGAGTTGTCGCTTCGCCTCCGCGATCTGACACTCCATACCCGTGAGTTCGCGCGATCCGCCCTCACGATGCCGAGCGTCGCGTCATCCGACAGGGCACAGCGGCGGCGCGGTCGTGAGCGCGCCCGGTACGCCGACTCAGCAGTGTGGAACCGCGACTCGCGGGCATGGAACGCCAACCCGCAGGCATGGCGCGCCAACTCGCGGGCATGGCGCGTCAACTCGCTGGCATGGAGTGGCAACTCGCGGGCGGGAAACGGCGACTCGCGGGCGGGAAACGGCGACTCGCGGGTATGGAGTGGCGACTCGCGGGCATGGGGGGTCAACTCGCGGGGGTCGGGGTGAGGAGGGTTTCGACCAGGGTGTGTGGGTGGCTGAGCATCGCGGTGTGGCCGCCGGGGATCTCCTCGGGGGTGAGGCCGAGGCGGTCGCGGGTCAGGCGGCGGAGGAAGTCGGCGGGGAAGATCCGGTCGTCGGTGCCCAGCAGGACGCGGGTCGGCACGGCCGGCCAGGCGTCCAGCGGCCACGGTTCGGCGAACGGGGTCGCCGACTGCTCGCGTTCACCCAGGTCGAGGGCCTGCCGCGCCAGCGCCGGGTCGACGTCGTGCAGGAACAGCTCCGTCACGTCGAACGCGGCGTCCGGATCGCGGCCCTGCCGCACCGCCAGTTCCCGTTGCGCCCGTGCCTGCCCGGTGTTGTCCCACCACTCGCCCGGGGTCTCGCCCGGTGCCGGGATCATCGGGGCGAGCAGCACCAGGTGTGCCACCGGAACGCGCCGGCACACCAGCGGTGCGGTGAAGGCGCTCATCGAGTGCGCCACCAGCACGGGTGCGTCGAGGCCGGCCATCGCCCCCACGACGGTGTCGGCGTACTCGCGCAGCCCCGCCGTGTCGTCGGCGTAGGGCAGGGCGGGGGTGACGGTCTCGTGGCCGCGTTCGTGCAGCAGCGGTGTCACGCGGTGCCAGTACCACGGGGCCGACCCGGCCCCCGGCAGCAGAACGAACGTCGTCACGCCTTCCCTCCCGTCACCCGCGCCCCCACGGCCCGGGCGGGCGGCGGGCGGCGTCACTGAAGAGGCTATCCGGCATCGGCTCGTCGACCGCCTCGATCCGGACGTCGTGTCCCCTCCCGGGCCGGGAGCCGCCGAGTTCCTCGGTGGACACGCACACGCCGGTGGCGACATCCAGGCGCACGCGGTGCGCCTCGGGGTAGCGCAACTCCGGGTACCGGTTGCGCAGCAACCACTCCGAGTCGTCGTCGCCGCCGGCGTCCTCGCTCTCGGCGGAGAAGAGCAGCGGGCAGCACGGACAGCGCGGGGCGTAGAAGCCGGTGGGGAGCACGTCGGCCTGCCAGGCGGGCCTGCCGTGGTGCCGCACGACGCGGAGATCGTCGAACCGCAGGGGGTCTCCGTCCCCCATGTCCTCGTGTTCCCCGTCGGCCAACTCGACCGGGTTCAGCATCGCGACCCAGTGATAGTCCTGAAACATCAACTCGTCGTCGCGCCCGGGGTCTCCCGGGGTGCGGGTCACCTGCAGCGGGGTGCCGTCCCGTGTCTCCACCCGCAACGCGTCCGGGCGGCGCAGCCGGGCACGCACCCCGTCGGTGGTCCAGTCCGGCACCGACCCGGGGACCGTGCCCCGGTCGGCGGGCGCCGGTTCACCCGCGCGCCGGATCAGGGTGAACCGCAGCGTGGTCCACCGGAGCGGCGTGGAGCGGGCCAGGTCGGCGAAGTCCCCCGGGGTCGGCGGGGTCTGCGGTGGTGCCACGGTGTGATGATCCCAGCGGGAACCGCCGTGGGCGACCAGAATTTCGGCATGAACGCCATCGACATCCTCCTCGACGGGTACGGGCGTGTGCAGGAGGCCGTGGCGCAGGCCGCGGACGGACTCGACGCCGACACCCTGAACCACCGTCTCGACCGCGACGCGAACACGATCGCGTGGTTGCTGTGGCATCTCACCCGGGTGCAGGACGACCACGTCGCCGACGTCGCGGGCGCCGAGCAGGTCTGGACGGCGCAGGGCTTCGCCGACCGCTTCGCACTGTCGCTGCCGACCGACGACACGGGCTTCGGTCACAGCAGCGAGCAGGTCGCCGCCGTGCGGGTCGACTCACCCACGCTGCTGACCGAGTACCACGACGCGGTGTACGAGCAGACGGTCGCCTACCTCGAACGTCTGGATGACGACGACCTCGACGTGGTCATCGACGCGATGTGGGACCCGCCGGTCACCCTCGGAGTGCGGCTGGTCAGCGTGATCGCCGACGACCTCCAGCACGCGGGCCAGGCCGCCTTCCTCCGCGGGCTCGTGCTGCGCCGCTGACCGTGGGAGGGAACGCGTTCCCGACGCCCTCGGTCTCATCCGCGATCCCTTCGCCCTCGGCTGGCCGGGGCCGGACCGCGGCACGTCGTGTCCGGCAGGCGATCAACCAGCCCAGCCACGCGCCGAGGGTGTTGGCGACCAGATCGTCGACCGAGGTCACGCCGCGGGCCAGGGCGTACTGGGCGCTTTCGACGATCAACGACAGCGTCGCTCCGGCCAGGGGTGCCGCGGCCCGCGCGTCGAGGCCGCCCGCGATGTGGTGGGCCGACACGGCGATACCGAGGGGCACGAACAACGCGACGTTCAGCAGGAGTCCACCGACCGTGTGTGCGAAGACCGTCGGATCGGCCAGGCCCGGCAGCGTGTCCGCGCCCGGGATCAGGGACAGGGTGGACCGCCTCGGACCGCCACCGCTGACCAGGGTGGTGTGAAAGACGAACAGGGTCGCCGTCGCCGCTGCCGTGCTCGCCACGGTGCGTGTCGACGGGGAGGGTAGGTGGCCGTTCCGGGACCGTCTCAGCGCGAGGAGGGTGGCCGACAGCGTGAGGCACACGAGCAGTGTGAGGGTGAGCGTCAGGGGATGGCCGTGGGCTCGGAGGAGCTGGGTCAACGATCCTCTCCCGACGAGGCACGTTTCACCGGTCGGTCGAGCGTGTGGCCGGTCGTGGCGTCGACGTGGTCGGGGACTTCGTCGTGCCGGTCGCCGACGCTGGAGGTGCCGGACGGTTCGAACAGCAGCAGTGCTGCGCCGTGCTCGGACGAGGGCTTGTGCTCGACGCCGCGCGGGACGACGAACACCGACCCCTTGCCCAGTACCACGGTCCGCTCGCCGTCCGGTTCGCGCAGAGCGATACGCAGCTCGCCGTCGATCACGAGGAAGAACTCGTCGGTGTCGTCGTGGGCGTGCCAGACGTGCTCGCCCGCCACCTTTGCCACCCGCACGTCGTAGTCGTTGACCGTGGTCACCACGCGCGGGCTCCACAGTTGGTCGAACGAGGACAGTGCCGCCGCCAGGTCCGTCGGTCCGGTGCTCATCCACCGATCATGCCCGCGGCGGCCCGGTCACGTCAGCGCGATCTCCCGATCGGCGTGTGCGACCACGAGCGGGTCGTGGGTGGCGACGAGGACGCCGGTGCCCGCCTCGGCGGCGCGGCGCAACGCCGCGCACACGAGGTCGGCACGACGGCGGTCCTGGTGGGAGGTCGGTTCGTCGGCGAGCAGCAGGGCGGCCCCGCCCACGAGCGCACGGCCGAGCGCGGCGCGCTGCTGTTCACCCCGGGAGGTGCGCGCGGCCGGACGGTGCGCCGGTTCCCGGAGGTTGAGCGCGTCGAGCACCCGGGAAACGGCCTCGTTCCCGCCGCGTTCCCGGGCGGGCAGGCCGAGCGTGATGTTCTCGGCCAGGGTGAGTTCGTCGAGCAACCCCAGTGACTGCGGCACGAAGGCGAGGTGCCGCCAGCTGAGCTCACGCACGTCGACCGGCGGCAGCGGGGGGTGGACGGTGACGGTGCCCCGGTCCGGGACGGCCCAGCCGCCCGCGACCATGAGCACCGTGCTCTTCCCGGAGCCGGACGGTCCGGTCAGCGCGACCAGCTCGCCCGGGTCCAGCCGCAAGTCCACCACGGACAGTGCTTTCCCGCCGGACGGGGTTCCGTCCCGCCCGTCCGCACCCGGTCGGTCGAATCGGCGCACACCGGACAGCGTCAGCAGTGGCCCGGTCACGGCCGATCCTCATCTTCCGGTGATTCCGCGTTCCGGCCGTCGACCAGCCGGACGGTGGCATCGGCGAGCCGGGTGATCCGGGGGTCGTGACTGGCCAGCAGCACCGTGGTTCCCCGTCCGGCCAGGCGTCTCAGCACCTCGGCGACGTGCCCGGTGGCGGCCGGGTCGAGATGTGCCGAGGGCTCGTCGGCCACCACCACGTCGGGAGCACCGACCACGGCCGCGGCCAGCGCCACCCGTTGCTGCTCGCCACCGGAGAGGGCGCGTGGCCGGTGCCGGGCCCGGTGCGCGAGATCGACCAGGTCGAGCACGGCGGGCACGTCCACCGCGCACCGGCGCAGCCGGGCGGCCAGTTCGACGTGTTCCGCCGCGGTCAGGTAGTCCACCAGGTTCGCCGTCGGCTCCTGGTGCAGCCAGCTGATCCGGGTGCGGCGCAGGGCGCGCCTGCGCCGGGCGGAGAGCCGGGTGAGCTCCGTCCCGGCGAGTTCCACGGTTCCGTCGTCGGGCCGGTCCAGACCGGCGAGGAGGCGCAGCAGGGTCGACTTGCCCGAGCCGGACGGCCCTTCGAGTACCGTGACCGAGGCCCGCCGGGCGGACAGCGTGACCCCGTGCAGCACGGGCACGAGGCGGTCACCGGCACGGTGGCTGCGCCGCAGATCCGTGCCGCGCAGAACGACGTCGTCGGGTGTGGTGTCACCGGGTGTCACGCAGCACCTCCTCCGGATCGGCCCGGGAGACCGTACGCTGGGCCAGCAGCGAGGCGAGTACCGCCACGACGGTCACGGCCGCGGTGAGCCCGGCCGCGAGCCCCCACGGCAGGTCGAGCAGCGCGTCGGGGGCGGTGCCCGGGTTGACGTCGTACCCGGCGGCGGTCGGCGCCACGACCGCAC
>NZ_KE387070.1:52005-59136 GCF_000430445.1 Saccharomonospora iraqiensis subsp. iraqiensis | reverse complement strand
AACGCGGCCGCGGCGACGGCGAGCGCGACCCCCGGGTGTCGGCGCAGCCGCAGCGGCGCCCGCGACCACGGTGTCGCCAACCCCCAGCGCGCCATCCGGGGAGCCTAGGGTCGACGGGGGAGACGCGGAAGCGACTTCCGGTCATTTCTTCCCGCGAACCGGCCCCGACTCCGTCTGCCCGGGGGCCGGGTGCGTGCGAGGATGTCGGCATGCGCGCGACGTTGCATCTCACCGGGGACCCCGACGCCGACGGGCTGCTCAGCCGGGACCCGATGGCGCTGCTCACCGGCATGTTGCTGGATCAGCAGGTGGCGATGGAGGTCGCCTTCGCCGGGCCGAACAAGATCGCCGACCGGCTGGGTGGGTTCGACGTGCACCGCATCGCCGAGTCCGACCCGGAGGAGTTCGCGGAGGTGTGCGCCCGGCAGCCCGCCGTGCACCGGTTCCCCGGGTCGATGGCGAAGCGTATCCGGACGCTGGCGCAGTACGTCGTGGAGCACTACGACGGCGACCCCGAGCGGATCTGGACCGAGGGCGAGCCGGACGGGCGCGAGGTGCTGCGCAGGCTCAAGGCGCTGCCCGGGTACGGCGACCAGAAGGCACGCATCTTCCTGGCCCTGCTCGGTAAGCAGCTCGGTGTCGAGCCGCACGGATGGCGGGAGGCTGCGGGCGCCTACGGCGAGCCGGACGCACGGCATTCCATCGCCGACGTCGTCGACGGGCACACCCTGGAGGAGGTGCGCGCGTCCAAGAAGGCGGCCAAGGCCAGGGCTAGGGCGGGTGGATCGGGCGCGGGGTGACGTTCCGGCCGCCGGAAATGCCCGCGGTGGCGTTCCCGTCGCACACATGGAGTAACAGAATGGCCCGGTAGGACGCTCACCCGGACAGCCTCTCGCGTTCTGTGCCGATCCCCACTACCGTACGGCGGAGGAACCGTCACGCGGGGAGAAGCGCTCGCGGTGCGCGAGACACGGCTCCCGGGAGACGGGCACGGACGTCGTGTTGTGCTCCTAGCACACCGCTGCCCGTGATCGGTACAGTTCTGTCGGTGTTGTCACACGAGTGTCGGCGTCTTCGCAGGTCGGAGCGCTGATCGAGATCGTGTGGGCTGAGTGGCGGGTGCTGCTCTGTTATGTTGCATGAATATGTCCGGAAAGCACCCCGAGCGTGCCGACAGTGACAATCGTGCGACGGGTCCCGTCGTGATCGAATCGCCGAACAAGGGTGACGGCGCGGCCCTCTGGCGAATCGCACGTGATTCACAGAAGCTGGATCTGAACTCGTCGTACGCCTACCTGTTGTGGTGTCTCGATTTCGCCGACACATCGGTGGTGGCGCGGGTCGACGGCGAGGTCGTGGGCTTCGTCATGGGTTACCGCAGGCCCACCACGGCCGACACCGCACTGGTGTGGCAGGTCGCCGTCGACTCGTCCCAGCGGGGCCGCGGCCTCGCGGGCACGCTGCTCGACGAGTTGTACGCCAGGCTCGTCGAGGAGGGGGTGCGCTACCTGGACACCACCATCACGCCGGACAACGAGGCGTCGATCCGGCTGTTCGAGTCCTTCGCCAAGCGGTGGAACGCCGAACTCGTGCGGTCGGAGTTGTTCGCCGAGGATGACTTCCCGGATGCGCACGAGCGGGAGGACCTGTTCCGGATCGGTCCCCTTTCGCCTGCGCAGCGACCAGCAGGACGGTGACGGCGTGGATGCGCGCGGCGACCTGCCGTGCCCGCGTGCGCGAACCGTCCGAGAAAGCAGGAGACGAAACAACGTGAGCATCTTCGAAACGCTCGAGTCCGAGGTGCGCAGCTACAGTCGTGGCTGGCCCGTGGTGTTCGATCGGGCGCAGGGCAGCTGGCTCTACACCGAGGACGGCACGCCGTATCTCGACTTCTTCGCCGGAGCCGGCGCCCTGAACTACGGGCACAACAATCCGGCGTTGAAGCAGGCGCTGATCGACTACATCTCCCGGGACGGGGTGACCCACTCCCTGGACATGTACACCAGCGCCAAGCGGGACTTCCTGGAGAGCCTGGACGAGGTGATCCTCAAGCCCCGCTCGATGGAGTACAAGGTCATCTTCCCCGGCCCCGGCGGTGCGAACGCCGTCGAGGCCGCGCTGAAGCTGGCGCGCAAGGTGACCGGCAAGGAGTCGGTCATCAACTTCACCAACGCCTTCCACGGCATGACGCTCGGCGCGCTGTCGGTCACCGGCAACTCCATGAAGCGGGGCGGTGCGGGCATTCCGCTGGTGCACGCCACGCCGATGCCGTACGACAAGTACTTCGACGGCGCCTACCCCGACTTCTTCTACTTCGAGAAGCTGCTGGAGGACTCCGGCAGTGGCCTGAACGAGCCCGCCGCCGTGATCGTGGAGACGGTGCAGGGTGAGGGCGGCATCAACGCGGCCCGGCTGGACTGGCTGAAGAACCTGTCCGACCTGTGCAAGAAGCACGGCATCCTGCTCATCCTGGACGACGTGCAGATGGGCTGCGGGCGTACGGGGCCGTTCTTCAGCTTCGAGGACGCCGGTATCGAGCCGGACATGATCTGCATGTCGAAGTCGATCGGTGGCTACGGCCTCCCGCTGGCGATCACGCTGATCCGCCCGGACCTGGACGTGTGGTCGCCCGGTGAGCACAACGGGACGTTCCGCGGCATCAGCCCGGCGTTCGTCACCGCCGCCGAGGCGCTGCGCACCTACTGGCGCGACGACGAGCTGGAGAAGGGCACCAGGGCCAAGGGTGCGCGGATCGGCGAGGTGTTCACCGAGCTGGTGCAGCGCTACCCCGAGGCGAACCTGATCGCCAAGGGCCGGGGCATGGCCCGCGGGCTGGAGTTCGAGAGCGGCGAGGTCGCCGACAAGGTGTGCGCCGCGGCCTTCGACCGTGGTCTACTCATGGAGACCTCGGGGCCGGACGGGGAGGTGGTGAAGCTGCTGCCCGCACTCACCACCACCGAAGCCGAGGTCGAGCAGGGGCTGCAGATCATCTCCGAGTCCGTCGACTCGGTCCTGGGCCGCTGAACCACACCGACACGCCCCGGCCGCGGTCGGGGAGCAACACGCGCAGAAGGAGACACCCGTGATCGTCCGCAACCTCGACGAGATCACCGACACCGAGGCCGACATCCAGGAGCCGAACTGGCGCAGCAAGCGCATCGTGCTCGCCAAGGACCGGGCAGGATTCTCGGTGCACGAGACCACGCTGTACGCGGGGACCGTGAACGACTTCTGGTACGCCAACCACATCGAGGCGGTGTTCATCGTCGAGGGTGAGGGCGAGGTGACCGACAAGGCCACCGGCGAGACCCACCAGCTCCGCTCGGGTTCGCTGTACCTGCTGGACCAGCACGACAAGCACCAGGTGCGGCCGAAGACGGACATGCGGACGGTGTGCGTGTTCAACCCGCCGATCACCGGGCGGGAGGTCCACGACGAGAACGGTGTCTACCCGCTGGTGGTGGAGGACGAGGCCGCGTCGTGACCTGCGCCACCCACGTGGTCCGCTAAACATCCACCCATCCGGGTATCACTCGACAGAACGGGGAATCACTACACGGTAGGAACACCACGAAACTCGGTATTCGGAGGAGGCGAGCATCGTGACACTCGCGGAGAGCCGGATCAGAGACCAGTACCCCACCCGCATCGCGTCGGGCGAGCCGCAGCTGCTGCAGCGGCCGGACCCGACCGTGTGGGGCGGCGCGGACGACGGGCCGTTCGACGCGGCCGAACTGTCGGCCCACGACGACAAGGGGTATTCGATCATCGAGGGCCTGCTGTCCCCCGCCGAGGTGCAGGGGTACTGGCAGGAACTCGAACGGCTCTCGTCGGACGAGGCGCTCAAGTCCGACGAACGGGTGGTCACGGAGAAGGCCTCGGGCGAGGTCCGCTCCGTCTTCGAGGTGCACCGCATCAGTGAGGTGATCGCCCGGCTGGCGCGGGACCCACGGGTGCTGGACCGCGCGCGGCAGCTGCTGGGGTCCGAGGTCTACCTCCACCAGAGCCGGGTCAACTACATGCCCGGCTTCCGGGGTAACGGGTTCTACTGGCACTCCGACTTCGAGACCTGGCACGCCGAGGACGGGATGCCGCGGCCGCGTGCGGTCAGCTGCTCGGTCGCGCTCACCGACAACTACCCCTTCAACGGGGGCCTGATGGTCATGCCGGGCTCGCACCGCACCTTCGTGCAGTGTGCGGGCGAGACCCCGGACGACCACTACAAGGCGTCGCTGAAGGAGCAGGAGATCGGCGTGCCGACCGAGCACGACATCACCAGGCTCGCCGCCGAACACGGCATCGACCAGTTCACCGGACCCGCGGGGTCGGCGTTGTTCTTCGACGCGAACATCATGCACGGGTCGGGCAACAACATCACCCCGTATCCGCGGTCGAACATCTTCCTCGTGTTCAACAGCGTGGAGAACACGGTGGTGGAGCCGTTCGCGGCGAAGGCACCGCGGCCGGGTTTCATCGGCGCCCGCGACTTCACGCCCGTCCGGCGCTGAATGCCCCGGATGACGTCGCCTCCGCTGCGTGACCATCCGGTACACGGACCGTACCGGGCCGGATGCCGCCGCCCCGGTGCGGTCTGCTACCTTGAGCGCACCTCAACGGCGCGGCTGACGAGGTGATCGTCGCCGTCCGGCGCGGGTGACTCCTTGCTCGGGGTGAGGCCCGCACCCGGAGGGCGGTGTGAATTCGCGACGGGTACGGCCCCGCGCCGCCAGATCGGGACTGGTGGCACGGGGCCGTACCCGTGCCCCGGGCACACTGACCTACCTGGAGATGCGCTACACCGCGTCGGTTGGGTGGTACCATATATGGCATGGTGAAGACGACAGTCTATATCCCGGATGACCTCGAAGTCCGCCTGGATGCGGAGGCTGCGGCTACAGGCACGAGCAAAGCGGAACTCATTCGGCGGGGCATCACCATGGTTCTGGAGACGTCGGAGCGGCCCAGGAAGAAGCGCCCCCTTCCGGTGTTCAACAGCGGTAGCACCATGACGTCGGACGAGATGGACGAGGAGATCCGGAGCCACATCGAGCAGCGGGCGGCGCGGAGATGATCGTGGTCGCGGACACGTCCGCGTTGTTCGCCGGCTTCGACGCGGGCCAGTCCGAGCACGGCGAGGCACTCACCGTCATGGAGACCGAGACACTGGCGATCTCGCCGCTTGTGCTGACCGAACTCGATTTTCTGGTGCACCGACGTGCTCACTTCGACCTTGCGCTGCGCGCGACCGAGTCGCTTCTCGAACGCATCGGGGAAGGCCAGTACAAGCTCGCGGAGTTGCGTCACGCTGACCTGGTCGCGGCACACGAGGTGCGTCTCAAGTACGACGCCCTACGTTTGGACATGGCCGATGCGGTAGGTGTTGTGCTCGCCCACCGTTACAACACCAACCGCATCTTCACGCTCGACCACCGGGATTTTCGCGCCGTCACACCGCTGTCCGCACAGTTCGACGCGTTCAGCATCGTGCCTGCCGACTCGGCCTGAATGACGAGTCCGCGGATTATGGGGCCTGTTCAGTCGAACAGGGTGGTTTCCGAGCGGATCTCCAGGAGTTCGTAGACCGGCCTGCCCCGGCGGCCGTCGATCGTGGTGGTGCGCACGACCCGCAGCCGGGTGGTGACCGGACGGTCCAGGTTCTCCTTGATCTCGTCGAGCAGGTCGGGCGCGACCGCACCCTGGATGGTGGCGCCGGTGTCACGCTCCAGGTAGAAGATGCGCCGCCGGGTGCGCACGCCGTCCAGCCTGCCGGTGACCGTCTCGTAGCCGACGTCCTCGCGGGACTCCCGCAGACTGCCCTGCAGCACCTTCGCCTGTTCGGTGGTCATGCTGCGCATGACCTCCTCGCCGGAGGTCGGCACCAGGGACAGGCCGATGCTGGAGTTCTTCATGACCGCGTTGACCACGTCGCTGACCGCGTTGCGCACGGTGTCCCGCTGCAGCAGCACCGCGTCCAGCGCGCCGTCGTCGGAACCGTTGGCGGGCAGGAAGTCGCACAGCTCCTTCACCGCCCGCTCGGACAGCGTCTCGATCCCGTCGGAGATCAGCGCGTCCGGGTCGGTGGTCTCCGGGAAGCCGAAGAACATCGCGTTGCCCGCCTGGCCGCGCTGGATGAGCGGGGCCTTCTCCCGGTCGGCGGGCTGCACCGAGGTGATCTCGGTCTGCGGGTTGCGGACGATGTGGCCGATCTTCGCGGTGGCGTCCTGCAGCGCCCTGCTGATGTCGGAGGAGGTGTAGGCGTCCAGGCGCGAGGAGTTCAGCATCGACACCCGCAGCAGCGGGGACCGCGCGCTGCGTTCGAACTTGGCGTGTGCCGACCACGCCGACGCCCGCGCCAGGTCGTCGAGCCACGTGCCGCCGGGGATGTTGTCCGCCACCTGCCGGAAGTTCACCAGGCCACCTCCGCGAACCCCTTGAGTGTGCCCGGGACGGGGCCCCGGGCCCAGACGGCCTCCCAGGTGTCCTCGTCGCCGGGGCGGCACAGGAACCCGTCGAGCAGGCCGCTCACCGGCTGCACCTGGTCGAGGTAGGTCACCGGTTGTTCGGCGATCACGCCGCGCAGGGTCATCAGCCCGTACAGCGCCGAGCGCGCCCGGCCGTCGAGCCGTTTCAGCGCGCCCCACTCGTCCGGGATGAGCACCACGTCCACGTCCCGGGGGACCTCCGTCGTCCGGATCAGCAGCCCGCCGCCGATCCAGGCCCGCCCCGACGGGATGAGCCGGTACACCACGCCGAGGTACCCGCTGAGCGCGCTGAACAGCAGCTCCCGCTCATTGCGGTGCGGGGCGTCCCACACGAGACGTTCGTAGATGTCGGAGAGGTCGGCCGGATGCCGTCCGGGCGGGAGAACGTTCTCCGACGTCCAGTACGGAAGCGGCATGCACATTCCTTACCCACTGCCGGAAGAGGACCGGAAAGCAATTTATCAGCCGCCCCGTCACCGGTCGCGCCGCCGCTGCTCCTCGTCCCGGACGACGTCCTGCTCGTCGGGCCACTCGTTGCGGGTGTGCCAGTCGGCGGGGCCGAGCGGCAGCACCCCTTCCCGGCGTCCCTCGTCCGGCGCGTTCGTCTCGTTCCGCGCGGAGGAGGTGTCCGCGCGGCCCGCCTCCGTGC
>NZ_KE387070.1:46164-51905 GCF_000430445.1 Saccharomonospora iraqiensis subsp. iraqiensis | reverse complement strand
CGGGATCGACGCCCCCGTGGACGCCGTGGGCGGGGCGGATCCGACCGTGAGGACGTCCGCGCCCCGCCCGGCGACGGTGTCCAGCACCTCGCCCAGGGCGGTGCCACCCGCCCCCGCGCCGGTGACGGCCAGCACGGCCGTGTCGGTGTCGACGGCGGCGACCGGGCCGTGCAACAGGTCGGCACCGCTGTGGGCGCGGGTGGGGAGGTAGCTGGTCTCGGCCAGCTTCAGCGCCGCCTCCAGCGCCGTGGCGTACGAGTAGCCGCGTGCCGTGGTCACCACCCGGTCGGCGAACCGGTACCGGTGCACGGCACGGGCGACCGCGTCCGCGGATTCGTCGAGGGTGCGTGCCGCGAGCGCGCCGAGCCCGCGGGCGCCTTCGCCGGTGCCACCACGGACGGCGTCGACGAACAGGTACAGCGCCAGCAGGGTGGCGGTGTAGGTCTTGGTCGCGGCCACCGCCTGTTCCGGCCCGGCACGGACGTCCACGGTCAGCTCGGCCGCCTCGGACAGGGCGGAGCCGGGGCTGTTCGTCACCGCGAGCGTGCGGGCCCCCTGCCTGCGGGCCGTCCCGGTGACCTCCAGCAGGTCGTCCGAGCCGCCGCTCTGGCTGACCGTGACGAGCAGGACGTCCCGCAGGTCCGGACGGGCCCCGTACAGCGTCGTGGTGGACGGGGCGACCAGCCCGGTGGGCAGCCCGAGCAGGACCTCGACGAGGTATCGGGCGTAGTGCGCGGCGTGGTGGCTGGACCCACGCGCGGCGAACAGCACGAACCGCGGCGGACGTTCGGCGACACCGCGGGCCACCGCGGCGAGCTCCGCGTGGTCCCCCGCCAGGTCGTCGAGCACGCCGGGTTGCTGGTCGATCTCCGTTCTCATGTGGTCGCCGGGCGCGTCGTTCACGTACTCACCCCGTTCCGTGCCGGACGGCTCGTCCCCGAGGGAGAAGTCGCCGAGGGAGAAGTCGCCGAGGGAGGAGTCGCCGAGGGAAGAAAATCGGTCCGGACCACTTCACGCACGTTCAACCTTCCGGCCGAAGGGTACGTTCCAGGGTGAGGGGGTTGGACTCGCAGTGAGGGAGTCGGTCATGGTTGACACGCTTCCCGCCCAGCGGACGCGGGAGCCGAAGTACTGGGCGCTCAAACAACACCTGCTCGACCTGCTCGAAGCCATGCCACCAGGGTCGGCCATCCCGACCGAGCGCGCCCTGGCGAACGAGTTCACCGTCTCCAGGACGACGGTGCGCCAGGCGTTGGCCGATCTGACCGCCGAGGGGCGGTTGCACCGGGTGCAGGGAAAGGGCACGTTCGCCGCCGAGCCGAAGCTCGCCCAGCGCCTCCAGCTCTCCTCCTACACCGAGGACATCCGGGCGCAGGGGCGCGAACCCTCGTCCCGGCTGCTGGAGATCGACGAAGAGGTCGCCGAGGGTGAGCTGCCGAAGATGCTGGGTATCCGCAGCGGCGCCAAGGTGCTGCGGGTGCGCAGACTGCGGTTGGCCGACGACGAACCGATGGCGGTGGAGACGAGTCACCTGCCGCTGGCGCGGTTCCGGGGCCTGCGCAGACAACTCGAATCGGGCGGATCGCTGTACGAGGCGTTGCGCGAGCGCCACGGCGTGGAACTGGAGCGTGCGGAGGAGACCATCGAAACCTCCCTCGCGGGGCCGCAGGAGGCCGAACTGCTCGGGGCGGACGTCGGGATGCCCGTGCTGTTGCTGTCCCGGCAGACGTTCGGATCGGACGGCAGGCCCGTCGAATACGTGCGCTCGATCTACCGGGGCGACCGGTACAAGTTCGTGACGACCCTGACCCGTCCCGCCTCGACCCGCTCGGCGGCGTCGACCCGGTCGACGTCGGGCAGGGCCGGGTCGGGCAGCAGGTCCGGGTCGGGCAGATCCGGGTCCGCACGGTCGAAGGCGTCCTCCGGGCGCTGAGCCCCCGCCACGGGAACCGCCCCCGCCCCCGTCGCTCCGGCGGCGGGGGCGGTTTTCGTGTGTCCGCGGCCCGGTGTGTCACGACGGAAAGAAATCGCCCGGACACGGCCCGGACATTGCGGGGCGATATCGGCTCGGTCCGGCGAATAGTTATCCCTGCGCGTCTTCCACTGCCCGGGTGTGTGCGGTATAAGAACATTCGTACGTTTAGTGAACGTCTTCGGAAGGACTCCTCTCATGCGACGCTTTACCGGCATCGGCGCCGGCATGGCGAGCCTGCTTCTCGTCGCGGCGTGCGGTTCGGGCGGCTCCGCCGACGATTCCGGCGGTGCGGACCCGGTCACGGTCGGCGTGATCCCGATCGTCGACGTCGCCCCGGTCTACCTGGGCGTGGAGCAGGGCTTCTTCGCCGATCAGGGGCTGGACGTCACCCTGGAGAGCAGCCAGGGCGGTGCGGCGATCGTCCCCGGCGTGGTCAGCGAGGAGTTCGAGTTCGGGTTCAGCAACGTGACCTCGCTGCTGCTGGCCGGAGCGAAGGGACTCCCGCTGGAGATCGTCGGCGCGGGCAACTACTCCACCGGCGAGCAGGGCGACGACTTCAGCGGTGTCGTGGTGCCGGAGGGCAGCGACATCACGGACGCCTCCGGGCTCTCCGGCAAGACCGTCGCCGTCAACACGCTGCAGAACATCGGCGACACCACCGTGCGGCAGTCGGTGGAGAAGGCGGGCGGCAACCCCGACGAGGTGAACTTCGTCGAGCTGCCGTTCCCGGAGATGCCGGGGGCCCTGGCCGAGGGCCGGGTCGACGGGGCGTGGCTGGTCGAACCGTTCCGGACGATCGCCATGAACCAGGGCGGCACGGAGATCGCCTCGAACCTGGTGGACACCCAGGACGACCTCATGATCTCGTCCTACTTCACCAGCAAGCAGTTGCGGCAGTCCGACCCGGAACTGGTCGAGCGGTTCACCACCGCACTGAACCGGTCGCTGGACTACGCGGAGAACAACCCCGACCAGGCCCGGGAGGCCATCCTCGACTACACCGAGATCGACCCGGCCGTCGCGGAGGAGATGACGCTGCCGAAGTGGTCCAGTGAGATCAACACCGGCACCGTGGAGCGGCTCGCCGAGCTGGCGCTGGAGGACGGCCTGGTGGACGAGAAGGTCGACACGGAGGCCCTGCTCCCGTGACGGCCGCGACAGCGACGACCGCACCGGCGCGCGCCCCGCGGACCACGCGGGGCCGCGGCCCGGTGCCGACCCCCGTGCTCGGCGCGGCGGGGGTGCTCGGACTGATGGCACTGCTCGAACTGGTGCCGCGACTGGGCGTGGTCGATCGCCGGTTCCTCCCGCCGTTCAGCGAGATGATCGCCGCACTGGCCGGGCAGATGTCCTCCGCGGAGTTCTGGGTCGCGTTGGTCGCGACGATCCGGGGCTGGGCGATCGGTCTGGCGATCGCCGTGGCCGCGGGCGTGGTGCTCGGCATCCTCATCGGCAGCATCCCGTTGCTGCGCGCGGCGACGAACTCGACGATCGAGTTCCTGCGCCCGATCCCGTCGGTGGCGCTCATCCCGCTGGCGGTGCTGCTCTACGGCAGTGACCTGCGGGCGACGTTGATCCTGGTGGTGTACGCGAGTTTCTGGCAGGTGCTCGTGCAGGTGCTCTACGGCGTGCGCGACGTGGACCCGGTGGCCCGGGAGACCGCCCGCTCGTACCGGTTCCGCCGGTGGACGCAGGTGCGCACGGTGATCTGGCCGACCGCCCTGCCGTACGTGATGACCGGGTTCCGGCTGGCCGCGGCGGTCGCCCTGATCCTGGAGATCACCGGTGAGCTGATCATCGGATCGCCGGGGCTCGGCGCCCAGATCAAGGTCGCGCAGAGTTCGGGCGCGGTGGACACGATGTACGCACTGGTGATCGTCACCGGGGTTTTCGGGGTGCTGGTGAACCTGCTGGCCCGGTTCGCGGAGCGTCGCGTCCTCGCCTGGCACCCGTCCGTGCGCGGGGAGGTGCCGAAGTGATCGTCTCAATCGCCCGTCGCGCGCTGCTCGCGCTCGGGCTGCCCGCCGTGCTGGTCACGCTGTGGTGGGTGGCCACCGCGAACAGCACCAGCTTCTTCTGGCCGCCACTGCCGGAGATCCTCGGCACCTTCGGCGAGACGTGGTTCAGCGGCAGGCTGGCCGCCGACGTGCTGCCCAGTCTGTTGCGGTTGCTGGCCGGCTATCTGATCGCGCTGGCGCTCGGGGTCGGTCTGGGAACGGCGATCGGCTCCTCGGCCACGCTGCGCGCGGTCGTGGAACCGGTGCTGGAGTTCTTCCGCGCGATCCCACCGCCGGTGCTGGTGCCGATCCTCATCCTGTTCGCCGGCATCGGGGACTGGATGAAGGTCCTGGTGATCGTGTCCGGCTGCATCTGGCCGATCCTGCTCAACACGGTCGAGGGCGTGCGCGGCATCGACGAGGTCCTGCGGGACACCGCCCGCTGCTACCGCATGCGCCGCTCGTCCCGGCTGGTGCACCTGGTGCTGCGGGGCGCCAGCCCGCAGATCGCGGCGGGCGCGCGCCAGGCACTGTCCATCGGCATCATCCTGATGGTCATCAGCGAGATGTTCGCCGCCAGCAACGGCGTCGGCTTCACCGTGATCCAGTTCCAGCGCAGCTTCGCGATCCCGCAGATGTGGAGCGGGATCATCCTGCTCGGACTGATCGGGATCACGCTGGCGCTGCTCCTCCGGCTCGTGGAGTACCGGGCACTGGCCTGGTACCGCGGGCTGCACGAATCCCAGCGAGGAAAGGGTTGACGTGACGACCGAGACCATGCTCGACGTGCGCGGGGTGCGCAAGGTCTTCGAGGGCAAGAGCCGCACCGTCGAGGCGATCCGCGAGCTCACGTTCTCCGTGCGCCCGGGGGAGCTCGCCTGCATCGTCGGCCCGTCCGGGGCGGGCAAGACGACGCTGCTCAAGTGCGTCGCCGGCCTGCTCGGGGTGACCGACGGCGAGGTCGTCCTTGAGGGGGAGCGGGTCACCGCCCCGCCGCCGGGGATGGCCGTGGTGTTCCAGGAGTACGGGCGCAGCCTCTTCCCCTGGATGACCGTGCGGGGCAACGTCGAACTCCCGTTGAAGGAGAAGAAGGTCCCGCGCGGTGAGCGCAGGCGCCTCGTCCGCGAGTCGCTGGAGGCCGTCGAGCTCGACCACGTGGCCGACTCGTACCCGTGGCAGCTCTCCGGCGGGATGCAACAGCGGGTCGCGATCGCGCGTGCCGTCGCCTACGAGCCGCGCGTGCTGCTGATGGACGAGCCGTTCGCCGCCGTCGACGCGCAGACCCGCGCCGACCTGGAGGACCTCGTGCGCAGCCTGTGGCGCCGGCTCGGCGTCACCGTCCTGTTCGTCACCCACGACATCGACGAGGCCGTCTACCTCGGCGAACGGGTGCTCGTGCTGTCGATGGCCCCGACACTGGTGCTGGCCGACGTGCCGGTCGACCTGCCGGACGAGCGGGACCAGATCACGACCAGGTCGACACCGCGCTTCGGCGAGCTGCGCACCCACGTGTGGGAGCTCATCCAGCAGGCCAAGGCCGGGGAGCGGAGCCCGGAGGACACCCAGGTCACCACCGCGGTCGGCCCGGACACCTGACCGTGACCCGCAAGGTCGGACAGCCGTCGCGGACCCGGCGGCTCCCGGCGGGCGGGGGCGTGTCGCTCGTCGCCGTCCTGCTGGTCGCGCTCAACCTCCGCGGCGCGATCGCGGCGGTCTCCCCGGTACTGCCGGAGATCCGGGCGGACGTCGGGCTGTCCGCGACCGCCGCC
>NZ_KE387070.1:37681-46064 GCF_000430445.1 Saccharomonospora iraqiensis subsp. iraqiensis | reverse complement strand
GCTCGCCGGCGCCGCGCCACCGAGGGGCGTGGCGGGCGCGCACCCGGACCGGACCGACAGTGAGGAGTCGCTGTGATGGACGTTCACGTCAACGGGGATACCCGGCGCGTGCCGGACGGCAGCACCGTCGCCGACGTGCTCGCGGCCGCGTGGGGTGACGCGAAGGGGATCGCCGTGGCGCTCGACGGGGAGGTCGTGCAGCGGGGGCGCTGGAGCGACGTCGTCGTGCGCGACGGCGCGCGCATGGAGATCATGACCGCGGTGCAGGGAGGCTGAGCACAGCACGATGACGTCCGCCGACACGACCACCCCCGAGGACCCGCTGGTCCTCGGCGACCACAAGCTCGACTCCCGGCTGATCCTCGGCACGGGGGGCGCGGGCAACCTCGACGTCCTCCAGCGGGCCCTCGTGGCCTCCGGAACCGGACTGACCACCGTCGCCCTGCGCCGGGCCGACACGGAGGGCGGCTCCGGCGTGCTCGACCTGCTGCGGCGGCTCGGCATCGCGGTGCTGCCGAACACGGCGGGCTGCCGCACCGCGGCCGAGGCCGTCCTCACCGCCCGGCTGGCGCGGGAGGCGCTGGACACCGACCTGGTGAAGCTGGAGGTGCACGCGGACGACCGGACCCTGTTGCCGGACCCGGTGGAGACCCTGGAGGCGGCCGAACAGCTCGTCGCCGACGGCTTCACGGTGCTGGCCTACACCAACGACGACCCGGTGCTGGCACTGCGGCTGGAGGAGGCCGGGTGCGCGGCGGTGATGCCGTTGGGCTCGCCGATCGGTACGGGACTGGGCATCCGCAACCCGCACAACCTCGAACTGATCGTGTCCCGGGCCGGGGTGCCGATCATCCTGGACGCCGGTGTCGGGACCGCCTCCGACGCCGCCCTGGCCATGGAACTCGGCTGCGAGGCCGTGTTGCTGTCCACGGCGGTGACCAGGGCACAGGCACCGGAACGCATGGCGCGGGCGATGGCCTCGGCGGTCACCGCGGGACGTCTCGCGCGCGAGGCGGGGCGCATCCCGCGCCGGTTCTGGGCCCAGGCGTCGAGCCCGCCCCGCTGACACTCCCGTCGCACGGGGTGTGCGGGCGGTACGGGGGAGCGGGAATGTGGGGAGCGCGGATGCGGCGGCCGCCCGACCACGTAAAGTGACCCGCACGTCCGGACATCCGGTGCGTAGCCGGGTGCGCGGGAGCGGGAGAGCACGTGGACCGAAGGAGCCTTCGAGAAGTGAGCACGTCGGCACAGGACGTTCCCGGCAGGCTGTTCCTCACGATCGGCAGGCTGTCCCGGTCGTTGCGTCAGGCGGGCGCGCCCGGACCCGGGCACGGGGCGATCTCGGCGTTGGCGACGCTGGCCGCGTGCGGGCGGCTCCGGCTGGGTGATCTGGCCGCCAAGGAGGGCGTCGCGGCGGCGACCATGTCCCGCATCGTCTCCGCCCTGGCCGAGCAGGGCTACGTGCGGCGGGAGTCGGACCCGGTGGACCGCAGGGCGTGGCTGGTCACGGTCACCGACGCGGGGCAGAGCCTGCTCTCCGGCGTCACCGCCACCCGCATCAACGAGCTGAGCAGGCGGATCGACCGGCTCACCCCGGAACACCGCGACGCCCTCGCCGCCGCCGTCCCCGCCCTGGAAGCCCTCCTCGCCGACGACGACGTCTGACCCCACCCCCGCGAGTCGCCACCCCACCCCCGCGAGTCGCCACTCCAGTCCCGCGAGTTGACACCCCGGAACCGCGAGTTGACGCCGTAGGCCGGCGAGTCGCCACTCCAGTCCCGCGAGTTGACACCGCAAGGCTGCCGAGTGGCCACGGCGGGCTTCGGTGATCCGTCGCCTGTGCCGGCGGATCAGCGCTGGGCGTCCTCGTCGGCGACACGCCAGAACGCCGAGACGGGGCCCACCTTCGCGCCCATCGGGTACGAGTTCCGCACCGCGTTGATCACGTACCACTTCGCCAGCCGGGCCGCCTCCGGCACGCTCTCGCCACGGGCCAAGCCGGCGGTGAACGCCGAGGCCATCGCGTCCCCCGCGCCGTGGGTGTGCGGGGTGTCCAACCGGGGACCCGGCAGCTCGGTGAACGTCTCGCCGTCGTACAGCAGGTCCACACACTCCGGGTCGTCGGCGAGGTGCCCGCCCTTGACCAGGACGTAGCGCGGGCCGAGCTCCCGCAGTGCCAGTGCGGCGTCGGGCATGTGCTCGCGCCGGGTGACCTCGATCCCGGTGAGCAGCCGGACCTCGTCCAGGTTCGGCGTGACCGCCGTGGCGCGGGGGAGCAGTTCGTCGCGCAGCGCCGCCAGCCCGGCGTCGTCGAACAGCGGGTGCCCGTGCATGGAGGCCGCCACGGGGTCGACCACGAACGGGATGCCGTCGGTGCGCCCGATGCCCGCCCGGTCGCACGCCGCCGCGACCGCGTGGATGATCTCGGCGGAGGCGAGCATCCCGGTCTTGGCCGCCTGCAGCCCCATGTCGGCGGCGACCGCCTCGATCTGCCCGGCCACGATCCGGGCCGGGACGTCGGAACGGTCGTGCACGCCGAGGGTGTTCTGCACCGTCACGGCCGTGACGGCGACGAGGCCGTGGACACCACACGTGAGGAACGTCCGCAGGTCCGCCTCCAGACCGGCGGCGCCCCCGGAGTCGGACCCGGCGATGGTCAACGCCGCGGGAGGCTGGTTGTCGCTCATCCCCCCAGTCTCACCCACGCCCGGCCGCCCCCGCGGAGGTGGCCCACGGCCCCGCCCGGCTCACTCCTCCGGGGCCAGCCGCCAGAACGGGGACACCGGCCCGACCCCGGCACCCAGCGGATACGACTCGGCGACGCAGCGTTCGATGAACCGCTTGCCCTTCGCCACGGCGTCGGGCACGTCCAGGCCCCGCGCGAGGTGGGCCGTGACCGCCGAGGCGAGCGTGTCCCCACCGCCGTGGGTGTGCTCGGTCTCGTACCGCGGGCCTTCGAGGTCGACGTAGTCGGTGCCGTCCGCGAGAAGGTCCACACAGCGCGGGTCCTCGGCCAGATGTCCCCCCTTCACCAGGACCCACCGCGGCCCCAGCTCCAGCAGGGCGTCGGCGGCGGCGCGCCTGCTGTCGGCGTCGGTCACCCGGACGCCGGTCAGCAGCCGGACCTCGTCCAGGTTCGGGGTGACCAGCGTGGCGCGGGGGAACAGCTCGGTGCGGATCGCCTCCAGCGCCTCGTCCCGTAGGAGGGGGTCCCCGTGCATGGACGCGGCCACCGGGTCGACGACGAGCGGGGTGCGCCCCGGTCCACGCCCGATGCCGAGGTCGTCGGCCGTGGTCGCGACCGTGCGGATGATGTCGGCCGAGGCGAGCATGCCGGTTTTCGCCGCGTCGACACCCATGTCCCCGGCGACGGTGCGCATCTGCGCGGTCACGACGTCCGGCGGGATCTCCGTGAAGCCGTCCACCCCGAGTGAGTTCTGCACGGTGACCGCGGTGACCGCGGTCATCCCGTGGACCCCGCAGGCGAAGAAGGTGCGCAGATCCGCCTGGATGCCCGCCCCACCACCGGAATCCGACCCGGCGACGGTCAGCGCGGTTCTCGGGGTCTCCGGTGCCCTCCCGGTCGCCGGTGTGCGCGGGGCCCGGGTCACGGCTCGACCACCGGGAGGTAGACCTGGTTACCGCGTTCGCCGAACTCCCGCGCCTTGTCCCGCATCCCGGCCTCGATCGCGTCCACACTGGACAGCCCGTGCTCCTCGGCGTAGCGGCGGACGTCGTGGGTGATGCGCATCGAGCAGAACTTCGGCCCACACATCGAGCAGAAGTGCGCGGTCTTGGCGGGTTCGGCGGGCAGGGTCTCGTCGTGGAACGCCCGCGCGGTGTCCGGGTCGAGGGAGAGGTTGAACTGGTCGTGCCAGCGGAACTCGAACCGCGCCCGGGACACGGCGTCGTCCCACTCCTGCGCGTACGGGTGCTCCTTGGCGAGGTCGGCACTGTGCGCGGCGATCTTGTAGCTGATCACGCCGGTCTTCACGTCGTCCCGGTTCGGCAGGCCCAGGTGCTCCTTCGGGGTGACGTAGCACAGCATCGCGGTGCCGTACCAGCCGATCTGCGCCGCACCGATCGCCGAGGTGATGTGGTCGTAGGCGGGGGCGACATCCGTCGCGAGTGGACCGAGCGTGTAGAACGGCGCCTCCCCGCAGAGCTGTTCCTCCAACTCGACGTTCTTCTTGATCTTGTGCATCGGCACGTGGCCGGGGCCCTCGATCATCACCTGCACGTCGTGCTCGCGCGCGAGGTGGGTGAGCTCGCCCAGGGTCTCCAGCTCGGCGAACTGGGCCCGGTCGTTGGCGTCGGCGATCGACCCCGGCCGCAGCCCGTCCCCGAGGGAGAAGGTGACGTCGTAGGCGCGCAGGATCTCGCACAGTTCCGCGAAGTGCGTGTACAGGAACGACTCCCGGTGGTGGGCCAGGCACCACGCCGCCATGATCGAGCCGCCGCGGGAGACGATCCCGGTGACCCGCTCGGCCGTCAGCGGGACGTAGCGCAGCAGCACGCCCGCGTGCACGGTCATGTAGTCGACGCCCTGCTCGCACTGCTCGACGACGGTGTCCCGGTAGACCTCCCAGGACAGCTTCTCCGGCTCGCCCCCGACCTTCTCCAGCGCCTGGTAGATCGGGACGGTACCGACCGGAACGGGGGAGTTGCGCAGGATCCGCTCGCGGGTGGCGTGGATGTTGCTGCCGGTGGACAGATCCATCACGGTGTCGGCGCCCCAGCGGGTCGCCCACACCAGCTTGTCCACCTCCTGCTCGACCGACGACCACACGGCCGAGTTACCCATGTTGGCGTTGACCTTCACCAGGAAGTTCTTCCCGATGATCATCGGTTCGGATTCGGGGTGGCAGCGGTTGGCGGGGATCACCGCACGTCCGCGCGCCACCTCCGCGCGGACGAACTCCGGATCGACGCGCTCGCGTGCGGCGACGAACTCCATCTCCGGGGTGATCACCCCGGCCTTCGCCCGGCCGAGTTGGGTGTCGTGCTCGGAGCCCTCGTGCCACGCCGCCCGCGTGCGGTCCAGTCCGGTGTGGACGTCGATGGTGGCTTCGGGGTCGGTGTAGGGCCCCGAGGTGTCGTAGACGTCGAAGTGCTCCCCGTCGGAGAGGTCGATACGCCGCGCCGGGACGCGCAGGCCCGAGGCGGTCGAGTGGTAGATCTTGCGTGAGCCGGTGATCGGTCCGGTGGTGACCCCCGGTCCGGCAGCGCCGTCACCGGTGCCGTCACCGGTGTCGTTGTGCTCTGCGGTGGCGCCGTTGTTCAGCGTCGTCACGACGAATCCACTCCCTACGCCGGCATTACCCGGTCAGGTTCGTGCGGTCGGCGGCGCCGGGTCCGGTCGAATCGGACACCAGCCGCCCTCTCAGCCCGCCAGGGCGCGAGCTCCCGCGATGTGCTGTTGTCTTCCTACCCGAGCGACCCTAGCCACGCCCCACCCACACCGACAACCCGCCACCCGGGTCACGGCACGGGTTTTGTCGTGAAGGGCACCTTCCCTGCGTTGCACGCAGCGAGGGGCACATTCACTGCGCCACACGCAGCGAATGTGCCCTTCACGGCAACTACGGAGGGTCAGGGGGCGGGTGGGAGCCAGGAGTTGCCCGGTACGCCCCACCTGTTGGATTTGAGCATCTTTTTCGCGGCTCGGGAGTGGCGGCCGATGAGCCGGTCCAGGTAGAGGTAGCCGTCGAGGTGGTCGGTCTCGTGCTGGAGGCAGCGCGCGAAGTAGCCGGTGCCCTCCACCTCGATCGGGGTGCCCTCGACGTCACAGCCGGTGACCTTCGCCCAGGAGGCCCGCCCGGTCGGGTAGGACTCGCCCGGAACCGAGAGGCAGCCCTCCCAGTCGTCGTCCGGGTCCGGCATGGTCTCCGGGATCCCGCTGGTCTCCAGCCGGGGGTTGACCACCAGTCCCTTGTGCCGCACACCCTCGTCGTCCGGGCAGTCGTAGACGAACAGCCGCAGGTCGACGCCGATCTGGTTGGCCGCGAGGCCGACACCCTCCGCCGCGTACATCGTCTCGAACATGTCGTCGACGAGCGTGGCGAGGTCGGCGTCGAACGTCTCGACCTCGCGGGTGCGCGTGTGCAGGACCGGGTCTCCCGCGATGCGGATGGGGTGGATCGTCACGGTGGGTCATCCTAGGCGAGAGTCACCACCCGGACGCGCCGGGCATGCTCCGGGCTTTCGGCCTTCCGGCGTGATCTAATGACGGTGCGCGACGATCGCGCGGGATACTGACGTGCCCGAGCCGACGAGGAGCCAGATGGACGCCGCCGCGGAGTCGACGGCCCCGGACGAGCGGCCGCCCCCGCAGATGGGGCCCGCACAGGCCGGGTCCGGGCAGGCCGAGCCCGCGCAGACCGAGCCCCCGCGGGCGGGGTCCGCGGACGGTCTGTCCGAGCGTGAGGTCGACATTCTCGCCTTCGAACACCAGTGGTGGCGGTACGCGGGCGCCAAGGAACAGGCGATCCGGGACCGGTTCGGTGTCTCGCCGACCCGGTACTACCAGATCCTGAACAAGCTCATCGACAAGCAGGAAGCCATGCGTGCGGACCCGATGCTGGTCAAGCGGCTTCGGAAGGTGCGTGCGTCCCGGCAGCGCACCCGCGCGGCACGGCGGTTGGGGATTGAACTGCCATGAGCGTCTTCGACGGAGTGTCCAGGCCGATGCGGGCCGCGGGACTGGGGCTGATCGCGGTCGCCGTGGTGGCGACGGCGCTCGGTGGGGTCTCGGTGGTGACCGGAGAGGATCCCGCCGACACCGCGGCCGCCGGGAGTGCCGAACCGGATCCGGGCGGGGGCGACCACGGTGACACCCCCGACGACCCCGGGCGCGGGGAGGACGGCCCCGACTCCGGGGACGGGACCGACGACGGTGCCTCCGGGGACGACGGGGCCTCCGGGAACGACGGCGCCGACGGGGGCGAGCCCGGCCGGGACACGGGCGGGGACAAGACCGGTGCCGAGGACGGCGACGCCGACGGGGACGGCACCGACGGTGACCGCGGCGACGACCGGCAGGCCTCGGTTGAGGAGACCGCCGTGCGGGTGTACAACAACAGCGACATCTCCGGTCTCGCCACCGACGCGGGCGACGACCTGCGAGCGCGGGGCTGGAACGTCGTCGAGGTCGCCAACTACTCGGACGGGATCATCCCGAACAGCACCGTGTACTTCCGCCCCGGCACCGACGAGGAACGACTCGCGCACGCCCTGGGCGACGACTTCGATCTGCGGGTCGAACCCCGCTTCGACGGCATCTCCGACGCCAGCCCCGGCCTCGTCGTCATCGTGACCAGGGACTACGACGGCCCCGTCGACCCGAAGTGAGCCCGTGCCCGGGACGTCGCGTCGGCCCGGGGATCAGCGGGACCCGGTGTAGGCGGCCAGTGCGGCGAGCTGCTCCGCGTCCAGGGAGGGCCGCACCACCTCCCGCGCCGCCGTCAGGTGCGCCGCGGTGACCTCGGTCGCCTCCAGCGACTCCCGCAGCGCGACCAGGGCCGCCTCCCGGACCAGTGCCGCGCAGTCGGCCGCCGAGTAGCCCTCCAGTTCCGCGGCCAGCGCGGACAGGTCGACGTCCGGGGCCAGCGGCGTGTTCCGGGCGCTCGCCCGCAGAATCTCGGTGCGGGCCTCGGCGTCCGGCGGCGGTACGGACAACGACCGCTCCAACCGGCCGGGCCGCAGCAGCGCCGGGTCCACCAGCTCCGGCCGGTTGGTCGCCCCCACGACGACGACGTCGCGCAGTGGTTCCACCCCGTCCAGCTCGGTGAGCAGTGCCGCCACCACCCGGTCGGCCACCCCCGAGTCACCGGACTGCCCCCGTCGCGGCGCGAGTGCGTCCACCTCGTCGAGGAAGATCATCGACGGGGCGGCCTCCGCCGCCCTGCGGAACAACTCGCGCACGGCGCGCTCGGACTCGCCCACCCACTTGTCCATCAGTTCGGCGCCCTTGACCGAGAACACGTTCAGTGCCCCCGTGCCCGCCAACGCCCGCACCAGGAAGGTCTTGCCGCCGCCCGGCGGCCCGTAGAGCAGCACGCCGCGGGCGGGGGTGACCCCCAGCCGCGCGAACGAGTCGGGATAGCGCAGCGGCCACAGCAGCGTCTCCGTCAGCGACCGTTTCACCTCCCGCATGTCCCCGACGTCGTCGAGGGTCAGCCCGCCCGTGGCCAGGGTGTCCGTCGTGGACAGCGAGATCGGCCGGATCGCGTCCACCGCGTCGAGGAGGTCGCGCTCACGGACGTGCGGCCGCTCCGCGTCCGCGTCCGCGGGCCCGGCACCGTCGTCCCCGTCGTCCTCGTCGTCCTCGTCGTCCGCGCCGGATACGGCCCCGTCCGTGCCGCCGGTGTGCCGCAGGGCCGCG